>NZ_JBPOGG010000002.1:0-586724 GCF_051251825.1 Nonlabens sp.
CCAAACTTATTTCAATAAAAAATAGAAAAAAAATAGAAAAAAATCGCAACAACCATATTAACAATTACTTACACCCTGAAAAAAATCTGGATTATTTGGAGAATAATAAAAACGACTATTAACAAAGATGTTTTTGAAGAATAAAAATTTAATCAACGTACTAGTTTAATTTATGTCAATACTAGATTAACCTACAATTTGACTTGGAAATAACTTAGTCTAATTAATAATGCTCATGTAAAAAGTGCTAAATTAAAAACCTCATTATTAATAAAACTGTTAATAGCCTAAGCGGCTTTCTCGTAATCGAAACAACACTAAGCAACTGGAAGATTAAATGTAAATGTGCTTCCCGTATCCTGTCTACTGATCACTGTAATCGTAGATTTATGTAAGTCCAATATTTTCTTTACAATCGCAAGACCTAAACCGGCACCGCTTTTTGCAAAACTCTCACTGGACTGTTTGAAACGTTCAAAAATACTTGATTGCATTTCTGGTGGAATTCCTATTCCAGAATCATTAACCATAATATAGCACTCTTGACCAGATTTTTCCAGCTCTAATTTTATAGATCCATTTTGAGGTGTAAACTTCAACGCATTATCAATTAGATTTTGTAAAGCTCGTTCTATCAAGCTTAAATCAGCATATACTAATATGTTCTCATTATTTTGGACTACCAAGCTTAATTCTATGTTCTTTTTCTTTGCGAGTATATCATATTTAGAAACTAAGTCCAAACACAAATCTGTTATGGAAAATTGCTCCATAAGTGGTTCTATTTGCTTAGCTTCTAGTTTAGAATATTCAAATAGTTGTTCAACGAGATTAGTTAGTTTATCACTATTAGAACTTATCACACCAAGATATTTATGAGTTTCTTCTTTAGTGAGTATATCAGATTTTTCTTGAAGCGTATCTGCATATCCCTTTAATACAGCTAGCGGTGTTCTTAAATCATGGGAGACATTTGCAATTAACTGCCTGCGCAATTCGTCAACAGATTTTATTTCTTCTAGGTTAGCGTTAATAGTATCTGCCATATCATTAAAGGTATGCGCAAAAACAGCGACATCAGTTTTCTCAGGTTCTTCAATTCTTGCTTTGAGATCACCATCTTTAAATCTACGAGCAACTTGAGTTATAGTTCTCAAATTCTTAGTAATAAACCATATCAAGACGAAACCTATTAATAAGGTAAAGAATGTGGTTAAAGCAATTGCTCCTAATCCAAAACTTTTTATATATTTATTAAATATATTACTACTTGCAAGTTGATAAGCTTCTCCAGAGAGTATGATATATATGTAACCGTTTCTTCCATTATTTTCAAACGGAGCAACTGAGAAAATTTTTCTCTCTGAGCGATCTCGTGGATCATCACCTAAACAAAACCCCTTATAGTCTGAGGCTATAAAATCTGTAATGGGTTTTGTATCTACAAACTCTGATGGGTCTTTAGGGTCGTGGTCCAACACTACTGAATGTAAAACTTCACCATCAATTCCCAGTAAGTAAACTTCAATGCTTCGATTTACCGCCATCATATCGTGCATCAAATCTCCAAAAACTTCTTTATTCACACTTCCATCCTCTAAAAACGGTGACGCATCAGCAAATTTCTCATCGATGAGATGTTGTGCAAGTGGTCCATTAATCTCTTGCTGTGTGGCTAGGTGATGCTGGTTTGAAAAATAACCAGTTACTAATATGTAACAAGCGGCCATTCCTAATATTAATAAGGAAAGTCCTAACCATAGTTTAAAAACCAACTTAGGCGTTAATGTAGATTGCTTACTCATATCTATATCTCTTCATTAAATCGATATCCAATTCCCCAAGTAGTCAATATATAAATAGGATTCCCCATATCTGGTTCTATTTTAGCTCGCAGTCTATTAATATGTGAATTAACGGTATGCTCATATCCAGAGAAATTGTAACCCCAAATCATATCCAGTAACTCAGAACGGCTATAACTACGTCCTGGATAATTTGCGAGTAAAACTAATAAGTCAAACTCTTTAGGAGATAATTCAACTTTCTTATCCTCTAACGTAACACGTCGCATTTCAACATTCACTTTTAGATTACCAAAATCCAATTCAGCTGTTTTAGAATCATTGCTTTGTTGTTTTGCGGCATCACCTCTTCTCATTACCGCTTTAGCACGAGCTTTTAATTCACGTATGGAAAAAGGTTTCGTGATATAATCATCGGCTCCTATTTCCAGACCTAGGACCTTATCAATCTCTTCAGTCCTTGCAGTAACCATTATAATAGGAGTGTTTTTAGTTTTACGTAGTTCCCGACACACTTCTACTCCATTTAATTTAGGAATAGATAAATCGAGTAGTATTAAATCATAGTCCTTATTCTGTGCCTTTTCAAGAGCACTTAAACCATCATTCACACTTTCAACCTCAGCATTGAGGTCTTTCATATGTATTTCTAGTAGATCTACAATCTCTAGATCGTCCTCTACTATAAGTATTTGATTTGCCATAAGATAAAAATGCGCAAAGTTTATCACAAAAACATCACACACATTGGGATAAAAGTTGATAACTACGTGACCTTGATGGGACAAGATAATCATTAGTTTGTATTGTAAAATAATCAAACACACAAACATGAAAAAGTACTTAGCACTAATTGCAGCTGCAACATTAACATTTACCAGCTGTAGTAACGATGATGACAACAGTGGCAACACGACCACTAGAAATTTGACAATTGACCTACAAGGTCTTGAAGACCTAGGAAACGGTTTTGCTTATGAAGGCTGGATAATGGTGAACGGTTCTCCGGTAACAACTGGTGTATTTACAGTTGATGATTCTGGTAATTTAAGCCAAACCACTTTTGCCGTTGACGCAGCAACACTAGATGCAGCAACTGCATTTATTCTAACTATTGAACCTAGCCCAGATACAGACCCAGCACCAGCAGATTCTAAATACATTGCTGGAGAATTTACAAATGACACTGCAAGTTTAACGACTGATTTTGGCCCAGCACCAGGAGATTTCACCAATGCTAGTGGTAGTTATTTCTTAAGAACTCCTACTGACGAGACTGGTATGAATAACGGAAATGACACTAACGGTGTATGGTTCGGTCTTCCTGGGATGCCACCTACTGCAGACTTTAATCTACCTACACTACCAGCAGGATGGGTTTATGAAGGTTGGGTTGTCGGTGATGCTGGTCCACTTTCGACAGGAACGTTTAGTGATTTCTCAACTCAAGATTCTGGAAACGGTTTCTCAGGAACTCAAAATAATGTGGGACCACCAGTACCAGGTGAAGATTTCTTTAATAATCTTCCAGCTGGTGAATCGTTACCATTTAGTGTCGTAGGTCGTAATGTAGTAATAACCGTAGAACCTGTACCTGACAACTCACCAGCACCATTTACATTAAAGCCATTAGCTTCGATTGCAGGAACAGACACTGCTCCTAACTCACAATCATTCAATAACAATGTAGCAAACTCTTTCCCTACTGGAAGTGTAAGCAGATAAGAAATAAAAGACAACTTTGGTTGGTTAGTTTGAAGTGCCTCTCGAATCTATTGATTCTGTGAGGCATTTCTTTTATATGTTATTTTCTCTCTTGAGACTTATGTAAGGATGTTTGAGATACGCTTTCGCGAAAGCGTAACCACGAGCATACTTGATTCTAAACGTCTCTATAGCAACATAACCTAATATCGCACAACCAGCGAGCATAATAGCCAGCGGTAATAAAGAAACCGTCACATAACTGGAAACAAACCAGCTCGCAAAAGAACCAAAAATCATACTCACAGCACCTACAAATGCACTCGCACTTCCTGCACGCACCGTAAAAGGTTGTAGCGCCAATGCCGTAACGTTGGGATTTTGAAAACCTATAAAAGTCATCATTAAGAACAATGAAGGATATACTACCCAAAACTCAGGAGTAAAAAAGAACACATGGGTTAATAGGAATAAAGTAGTCATCACCAGTAGCACACTCACCACATAGGTGATTTGAAAAGTGGTAAAACGCCTGAGAAAAAAGCGATTAAATTGACTACCAGCAATAAGCCCAGCGGCATTACTACCAAAGATGATAGCAAAATCACTTTGCTCCATCTCAAAATAATCCAGAAATATAAAAGGTGCAGCGGCAACATAACCCAGCAACGCGCCTATTACAAAACCGCGAGCAGTAGAAAACAGGAAAAAAGCTTTGTCCTTATATATAGTAATGTATTCTCTTAACACAGGAATGGGATGCAAACTGGTCGCACGATTAGGCTTTGAACTCTCAGGTAGTATAAATAAGACATTGAATAGCATGAGCGCTGCAAATCCTGCAAGTCCATAAAAGATCATGTCCCAGTGATAATGCTCTATAATAAATCCACCTATGGTAGGTGCGATAATAGGTGCCACACCCATAATAAGCATGAGTGTGCTCAACACCTCAGCTACTTTTTCATCTTCAAATAGATCTCTCACTATCGCTTTACTCGCCACCATTCCAGCACAAGCGCCTAAGGCCGAAAAGAATCGTAAGGTCGCAAGCGATGAAACATCCCATGCATAAGCACTTAAAAAACTAGTAAGTATATAAAGAATTAATCCTGCAATCAGTGGTTTACGTCTACCATAGCGATCCATAAGTGGACCATAAGCCAGCTGGCCTAGTCCTATTCCTATAAAGTAAGTAGTAAGTGTGAACCCTATAGCACTGGTATCTACTTGAAAATCTCCAGCAATTTGTTTAAAAGCAGGTAAGTAAGCATCTATAGAAAATGGTCCTATAGCTATAAGTGTTCCTAGCACTATAATAATGCTGGTCTTTCTCCCTTTACTTACGTTATTTCTATCCACTGTTTTCACGGCGCAAAATTACTTTTTTAAACAAGGTTACCACACACAATTAGGAAAGGTTTACAATTTTATAAGCTCAAGATATATTGTACTTTTAAGCCAAAGTTGATAAACATGAAAAAGACTATTGCTATCGCATTGCTAGCTATTGGAATCTATAGCTGTAAAAACACAGCCAAAACAAATGACAACGTCATTCTTTCTACCACTGAGCAAATCGCCCAAACCGCTGGAATGGAGAATTGGGATGCCATAAAAGAAGTGAAATTCACTTTTTCAGTAGGTAAAATGGGCCAAACTTTATACGCTCGTAATTGGACATGGAATCGCACAACTGGCGACGTGACACTTATTGCACCACCAGATACAGTGAGATATAATATCAACAAACCTAAGGACACGATTCAAACCAGTGCAGATCGTGCTTTTGTAAATGATATTTATTGGTTGATTCCCGAGCTTAAATTTATGAGCGATAAGGGAACTAGAATCATAGAAAAAACAGGCGCACTTGCTCCTATTTCTAAAGACAGTCTCGACATGTTCACCATAATTTATAGTAATGATGGTGGTTACACTCCAGGAGATGCTTATGATGTCTATTATGATCAAGAGCACAATTTGCGTGAATGGGTTTACAGGCAGCAAAACGATACGGTAATAGGGATGATGACCACATTTGAAAAATTTGAGACCATTAACGGTATTAAGGTAGCAACAGATCACCGCACGCCAGACCGCATGACTCGCATACATTTAACTAACATAGAATTCAATAAATAATGGAATTCAATACTTCTAGAGATTACGCTTTACAATTAGACCAGGAAGATGTTTTATCTCGCTTTCGCGAAAGCTTCCACATACCAAAGCATACAGACGGAACAGACTCTATCTATTTATGTGGAAATTCGTTGGGATTGCAACCACGCCAGACCAAAACATTCTTAAATCAAGAACTAGATGATTGGGCACGACTAGGTGTAGAAGGACACTTTCACGCAGCACATCCATGGATGCCGTATCACGAGTTTCTTGCAGAGACTACAGCACAAATCGTAGGAGCAAAACCGCATGAAGTCGTGATTATGAATACGCTCACAACTAACCTTCATTTGATGATGGTCAGTTTTTACCAACCTAAAGGCAAGCGCACTAAAATCATCATAGAGGCAGATGCTTTTCCTAGTGATCGTTATGCAGTTGCCTCTCAGGTGCAATTTCATGGCTATAATGATAAAGAAAACATTATCGAGTGGTCACCTAGAGCTGGCGAACACACACCTAGATTAGAAGACTTAGAAACCATTTTAAAAGAACAAGGTGATACCATTGCACTAATCATGGTCGGTGCGGTTAATTATTATACAGGTCAGTTTTTTGACTTGAAAAAAATCACAGAGCTAGGACATGCCGTTGGAGCCATGGTAGGATTTGACTGTGCTCACGGTGCTGGTAATGTAGATTTACAATTGCACAACTCTGGAGCCGACTTTGCCGTGTGGTGTACTTATAAGTATATGAATTCAGGACCTGGTAGTTTAGGTGGTTGTTTTGTGCATGAACGTCATGCCAGTAATTCAGACTTACCACGATTCACAGGTTGGTGGGGACACAATAAAGACACACGTTTTAAAATGCGTGATGACTTTGAACCTATGCACGGTGCCGAAGGCTGGCAACTGTCCAATCCACCTATATTAAGTATGGTAGCGATAAGATCAAGTTTAGACTTATTTGCTCAGGCAGGATTTGATAATCTAAGAAAGAAATCCCTCCAACTCACCAACTATTTAGAATATCTAGTAGGTGAATTAGATGGCGACCGCATCTCTATTATAACTCCAGAGAACCCAAAAGATCGCGGTTGTCAATTATCGCTAGCCGTAAATAATGCTGACAAATCATTATTTGAAGCCATTACCGCAAAAGGTGTTATTGCAGACTGGCGTGAACCAGACGTGATACGTATCGCACCAGTTCCTTTATATAATAACTATGAAGATTGCTGGAGATTTGTGGATGTGTTGAAGAGTGAGATGTGATTTTAGGAATAATGTAAAAAACGAAATATCAGTTCGAGCGCAGCCTGCCTGCCGGCAAAGGCAGGTCGAGAACAGGTTTAATTCTCATAATTAATAAAATGCTCAATCAAAAAAACTATTCACATTGTAAATTCAAGATAACTTGGAAGACAAAAATTTAAAAATATTAGAGGAAATCAATCAATCTTTAAAGGAAATTAATATCCGACAGAAAATTGACGAAGAATTTCTCGAAACAAATAAAATAATTGAAAAAGTAGATAGGCGCGTTGAACATTCTACAAATCAAATTCAAAATAGCTTTGATAGGATTCACGACAAAGTATTTAATTTCAACAATATTTTAATTGGAGCTTTTATGGTTCTTGGAACTTTTCCAAGTGAATTACCTATAATAAACCTTTGGACAGTTTGCTTCCCCATCGCTAATCTGATTTTCCTAATTTGTTTAGAAATACGACAAATGGGAATCCATCGATTTACGGCTCACGAAAAAGAATGGACCGTTATAGAAAGAGAAAATTATGGAAAGAAAGTAAATAGTCAAAACCTACTATCTTTATTGTCATTTGGATTATCCTTTGGATGTCTGATTTATCTAATAATTAAAATAATTTGAAAGCACTATTAACAATATTAGACCTATGCAAGGACTGGTGTCTTCATTTCTATAATCTCAAATTATTAATTCTATTTACTGCATACTCAGCACTTAATGAAAACAACTAACAAAAAAACAAACATCCTTATCACTGGCGCTGGGCTATGTGGTTCACTACTTGGACTGCGACTGGCACAACGAGGCTATCATGTAGATATACTTGAAAAACGACCAGACATGCGCAAAGCTATTGTGGATGGTGGACGCTCTATAAATTTGGCATTATCTGATCGTGGACTGGCAGGATTAAAACTGGTAGGTCTAGAAGAAAAAGTACGCGAGCTGTGTATTCCTATGAATGGTCGTTTGATTCATGATGTAGAAGGAAACACCTTTGCCTCTAACTATAGTGGTCGTGATGGAGAATATATCAATTCGATTTCGCGAGAAGAACTCAACAAGTTGTTACTCGACGAAGCAGATAAATACGAAGATGTTCAAATAGATTTTAACGATGCCGTTACTGCGGTAGATTTAAAAAACGCATCGGTAACCTACCACGATTCTGAAACCGATACCGAGAAAGAATGGAAAGCAGATATCGTTTTAGGAACTGATGGAGCTGGATCTGTAGTGCGCAAAGCGATGATGAAACAGCGTGACTTCTTATTCTCGCACAGTATGAACTGGTTGCCGCACGGTTATAAAGAACTCAGCATTCCGCCTACTGAAGATGGAAAATGGCGCATCGAGAAAAACTTCTTGCACATATGGCCACGTGGTGGTTTTATGCTCATTGCTTTACCTAATCTAGACGGTAGTTTCACACTGACTTTATTCATGCAATATAATGGCGATGGACCAGCGTTTAACAAGATTAAGACAGACCAAGAAATAACCGATTTCTTCACGACATATTTCAACGATGTGATGGAACACATTCCAGATCTTGTGGAGCAATACAAGACTAATCCTGCTCCACCGCTAGGAACGGTGCGTTGTTCTCCATGGACCGCATATGGCACTAGTTTGATTATGGGCGACGCTGCTCACGCCATCGTACCGTTTTATGGTCAAGGAATGAATGCCAGTTTTGAAGATGTGGTAGTGTTTGATGAGATGCTTGACCAGTACGAAATTTGGGCTGACGCATTCAATGCGTTCTCTAAACTTAGAAAACCAGATGCCGATGCTATTGCAGATCTTGCTTTGGACAATTTTGTCGAGATGCGAGATAGCGTGGCAAATCCTAACTTTCAATTGAAAAGGCAAATCGAGATGCGTTTAGAAGCAGCTTTCGCGAAAGCGGAATACCAATCAAAATATTCCCTTGTAACTTTCCCACAAGATGGAATAAGCTATAGAGAAGCCATGCTACGAGGACGTGCACAAGACAAAGCAATTTTATGGTTGCTAGAAAACGATAAGATTAAAGTAGAAGACGATTTAAACGATTTATTAAAAACCATCCAGCAAAAAACCGAAGAGGTGTTGTGGTTGCGAGGATAATTTAAAATACGAGAAGCAGCCAACCTCAAAGGTCTCCAAGACCTGTGAGGTTGGCTACTTAATAATAAAACAACAATGGCAGTATTAAAAGATAAAGCAAGACCTAGAGGGAAGTATCCACATATCAAGCGCGTGGGCGATTTCTTATTTGTTTCAGGAACCAGCAGCCGTAGAGCAGATAATACATTTGCAGGCGTAGAAGTGGACGAGATGGGAACTACCAACCTTGATATTAAAGCACAAACCGCAGCAGTTCTAGAAAACATAGATTCCATTCTACAAACAGAAGGCGCTTCTATTAAAGATGTTGTTGATGTAACTACGTTCTTAGTAAATATGAACGATTTTGGTGGTTATAATGAAACCTACGGTCAGTTCTTTGACTTTGACGGACCTACCAGAACAACCGTTGCCGTACATCAATTACCTCATCCTCATTTACTGATTGAAATTAAAGCGATGGCTTATAAACCATTGTAATCAGATTCAATTGAAAAAAACATCTCTTTACATATTAATAGTTTGCTCTGTCTTTTCTTGCAAAGATGTCAATGATTTAAACGGAAGTTGGATTGTAGTCGATACAAAATTTGAATATCAAGAGAAAGCCGATACTTATGAAGTAGGTGCACCACCTGGAAACAAAATTCTTTCTTTCGAAAATGGGAATTTCCAGCTTCTTTACTCTGGCTTCGGAGTTATTCCGGAACAATTTCAAGGAACAATGCAAGTTAAAAACAACCGTTTTCTCTTCGACGGTTCTGAAGACAGTTCAGAACTGAAGCAGAAAAACTCAAACATTATAGAAATTCATTCAACCAGTAATGTTGGACATAATTATATCGAAACGTATAGACGCATAGCTGACTCGTTAAAACATAATGCTATTGATTTTTCATTGGTTCATAAAAATTATATCAGACAGTATGAATCATATAAAGACACAGTTCATTTTTTAAATGACTCTATTTACACTAGTAGTTCTTGGGCAAATGGCAGCGATAACAATTTTAATTATCATAGATTTCAACATAATGGTTTTGATATACTTTTTACAGACAAGTATCCACCATTCATACTCAAAAATAAAGCTAAAGACACTATTTATATTTCTACATTTTCTAAAGAAAAAGAAGATTATGTAATGACTGAAATTCGAAATGATAAATAAAACATCTCAAAATGGACATTAAAAACTTCATCAATAACGACGAGTATATCCCACTAAGTGGATTATGGCTCGATAATTATGAACCAGCAAGCGGTATCGTTTATGGGCAAATCCCTAACTCAAACGAAGATGATATTGAAAAAGCATATCAAGCTGCAAACGCTGCTTTTAAAGGTTGGTCCAATACCAGTATTGATGAACGTTCTAGAATCATGTTGCGCATCGCAGACTTGATTGAAGAGAATCTTGAAGAACTCGCCGCAGCAGAATCTCGTGATAATGGAAAACCATTATGGCTTGCTACTGCAGTAGATATACCGCGTGCTTCTTCAAACTTTCGTTTTTATGGAAACGCAATTACTCAATATTCAAGCGATGCTCATGAAAGCGTAGGTAAAAACACGATGAATTTTACTATGCGTAAACCTATAGGCGTAGTAGGATGCATCTCGCCTTGGAATTTACCTTTGTATTTATTCAGCTGGAAAATTGCTCCGGCGATTGCAGCTGGAAATTGTGTCGTGGCAAAACCTAGCGAAGTCACTCCAGCAACTGCTTTTTTACTAGGCGAAATCGTTAAAAAAGCAGGATTACCAGCTGGTGTTCTTAATATAGTACACGGTTTAGGTGGCAGTTGTGGTCAAGCGATTGTAGCGCATCCAGGCATTAAAGCTATTAGTTTTACTGGTGGAACCACGACTGGCGAGCACATCGCTAGAACGGCTGCGCCTATGTTTAAAAAATTATCGCTAGAACTAGGTGGTAAAAATCCTAACATCATTTTTGCCGACTGTGATTATGATAAAATGCTCGCCACTACCCTACGGTCTTCCTTTGCAAATCAAGGGCAAATCTGTCTTTGTGGAAGTCGTATTTTAGTGGAACAATCACTTTATGAGAAATTCAAAAAAGACTTTGTTGCTCGTGTAAAACAACTCAAAGTTGGCCATCCAGATGCTGCCGACTCTAAACTAGGTGCTGTGGTTAGTGCTGCTCATAGAGATAAGATTTTGGATTATATCGCTTTCGCGAAAGCGAATCCCGAAGAATACAATATACTATCTGGCGGAAACTCGTTACTCATAGAAGGTCACGAAGGTGGTTATTATCTTGAGCCTACTGTCATAGAAGTCCAGTCCAATGATTGCAAATTGAACCAAGAAGAGATTTTTGGACCAGTCGTAACCATCATGCCTTTTAAAGATGAATTACATGCACTAGAACTTGCAAATGGTACTCGTTACGGATTGAGCGCTACTTTATGGACTAGCGATCTGAGTCGTACCATGAGAATGAGCAACGAGCTAGAAGCAGGAATAGTTTGGGTAAACACGTGGTTAAATCGTGATTTACGCACACCTTTTGGCGGTGTAAAAGACAGCGGTGTAGGCCGTGAAGGCGGATTTGAAGCTTTAAACTTTTTTACAGAAGCTAAAAATGTTTGCATTGAGTATTAATTAAAATATCTATTGTATTTTTAAACATGCAACTTTCAGAATTAAAAATTAAAATCATTAGACTTATTGAATCTCAAGAAGATAAAACACTTCTTGTAGAAATGCTAGAACGACTTAACGAAAGTGAATCTAATTCTCACGTAGTGAGTGATGTTACAGCAACCTATTCAATAGGAAATAATTCTGTTAGACCCGATGCTGCTTATTTCCAGCAACTAGATATAGAACGTCAAGAAATTATAGATGACCCGAGTAAAGGAATTGATCAAGAGACAGCGATGGGTCTAATTTTTGGCGATTAAAATGGCATTCAAGATTACCTTTTCTAAAAGGGCAGTAAAAGAGTTAAGCAAAGCCTATTTATATTATAAGGAAAAGAGTATCCCAACAGCGGTAAAATTTGAGATAGAAGTGAAAGTGAATCTTAAATATTTAAATCGAGATCCTCATATTTTCAAAAAGTCAACCGAACCTTATCGCGAAATTTACCTCGGCAACTTCCCCTTTTTATTAATTTATTCTATTATTGAAAATGAAGTTATTATTCAATCAGTATTCCATACTTCTCGTAATCCAGATTATAAACCATAGCATTGATTAACTACCACACCATTATCATAGGCGGCGGCGCTGCAGGGTTTTTTACAGCAATTAACTTATCTGAACGATTACCTGATGCAAGAATCGCTATTCTAGAACGCGGGAAAGAGGTGCTTCAAAAAGTACGCGTTTCTGGTGGTGGACGCTGTAATGTCACTCATGCCGAGTTTATCCCTAAAGAATTGTCTTTGAATTATCCGCGTGGTGAAAAAGAATTGTTAGGTCCGTTCCATAGTTTTATGACAGGTGATACCATAGCCTGGTTTGAAGAACGTGGCGTGTCGTTGAAAATTGAAGATGATGGACGCATGTTCCCTACTACAGATTCTTCGCAGACCATTATCAACTGTTTTCTAGAACTTACCCAGAAACACCATATAGATATTCTCACTAGTCATAACGTAACTTCTATACATATAGAAGAAGACTGGAACGTTTATACTAAAGAAGAACAATTCACTTGTAAAAACCTAGTCGTTACTGCAGGAAGTAGCCCTAAGGTTTGGGAAATGATGCGTGGTTTAGGTCACTCGATTGTTAGAGCTGTTCCTTCTCTATTTACCTTTAATATCATAGACAAGAAAATCACGGAACTTGCGGGAATTGCTCTTGAAGCTCGTGTTGAAATACCACAATTAAAACTAGAATCTCAAGGACCATTATTAATTACGCATTGGGGATTTTCTGGCCCAGCGATTTTAAAAATGAGCGCTTGGGGCGCACGAGAATTAAATGACTCGGATTATAAATTTGATGTGGTGATCAATTGGTTGAATTATATTTCTACTCAAGAATGTTTTGAAACCTTAGTGGCGCAGCGTTCTAGCAAAAGACAAGTTGGCAATGAATGGTTATTTGATGTTCCTAAAAGGCTTTGGAAGTTTCTTGTAGAAAGCATCAACCTTAGTGATAAAAATTGGGCAGACTGCTCTAATAAGGACTTACAAAACCTTGCTACTATTCTAACTGCAAGCTCATTTTCTATAAACGGAAAAAGCACTTTTAAAGAAGAGTTTGTGACTGCCGGTGGTGTAGATTTGAAGGAAATCAACTTTAAATCATTTAGCTCGCGTAAGCAAGAAAACCTATTTCTCGCTGGAGAAATCCTTAACATAGACGCTATCACTGGTGGCTTCAATTTCCAAAACGCATGGACCGGTGGATGGATGATTGCCCAATCTATTAATAGCTGATAGTTAGATATTTAATATCTTTACACAAATGTTAATTCTAACAAATTCACTTATGTGTTTGTTTGAAAAAGCATTTTGTAGTTCCCGTAAACTATGAAAAATTATTTTCACATCATATGTAATTTACTTTTAGGCAGTATTGCTCTAGGGCAGAGTTTACCTATGGAAATTCCTCAAGGGAACGTGAAAATGATTAGGGATTCTGTGACTACTATTGATAATAACTTACTTAATTCTTGGCAGCGATTTCATGATAATGATTACCATCATTACAACTCTTCGCAACGAGTAGATAGCTTATTTCATAGACAGTGGTTGCTCACCGCAACAAGTCCTTATAGACAATCTGTTACTACTTATGATCGTGATAAATCTGTACTCCATCGGGAATGGTATGATCATGTACTCGAGTATAAGTTTAAAGAGAACTTTGTTTATTATGAAAAGGACGTGCTTCAGTTTTATGAGGTAAAGAATGTTCCATTTGTTCATACTATAAAGACCAGTAATGATGAGATAAAACCATTTTTAAGGTTTAGTAATGATTATAACCGTAAAGCATATTTTGAATATAACGATTCAAATGATATGACCTTTGAAATGAGTCAAGACGACTTTTTTCAAATGGGTAAATTCTATCATGAGTATGACCTCAATGGTAGACCATCATTAATCAAGTATTTCCAGAATGGTCAGTGGTTATGGTCTGAAGATCATGAGTATGAAGGTGAGAATACATCACTAACTTTTCTTTTCCTCAATGTTAAACGATTTCCTTTTCTCATAGAAAAAGAAACACGAGTACCTGAAGATCACATAGTAGAGCTAGAATACAGTACCATTCCTAAAGGTAGTCTGTATAAAAGACCACGTTCTAAAAAAGTGATTCAAAAAGATAAGAACGGTTTCGTTTTAGGAAACGAGTACTGGTTCAACCTACCAGTTTCTATGTTTGAATATGAATTCAAGAAAAAACTATCTAATCAATCAACAGATAAAAAAAACCAACTCACAAAATCAACTAGTCTAGAGGAGCAAAAAACTTTTACTGATAGCGTCATAAAAGATGCTCAAGGTAGAATGATTGAATTCAACTCTTACAGTGATTTATATAATACTATACTTGAAAAATATCTTTTTACATATAATGAGCGTGGTGACATCATAGAAATAAAATCATTTCAATATGATTTATCAAATCGAGTACCGGTAGAGTCTGTGATAACAATTGCATACACTTATGACAGTACTGGAAACTGGACACAACAGATCAAATCCATAAACGGAAAACCTACCTTCAAATGGGATCGCAAAATCACCTATTATAACGATTCTGTAACTTCTAGATAACACCACACCGCAACCGATTGCGTAATCTTATTTATAAAATCGGCTTTAAAAAGGCAGCATTTCTTAACTTTAGCTTTCAAACTTTTTACATTGAATAAGAAAACCATACTCATGATTCTCGACGGCTGGGGAATCACACAAGACCCTAAAGTAAGTGCTATAGCACAAGCTCAAACTCCATTCATAGACAGTTTATATGAGAACTATCCGCATGCGACTTTGCGTACTGATGGTGAACATGTAGGATTACCAGACGGACAAATGGGAAACAGCGAGGTAGGCCACATGAATCTAGGAGCTGGAAGAATTGTTTATCAAGACCTAGCAAAAATCAATAAAGCTATTAAAGATGATACGCTTAAAGATGAGCAAGTTCTTGTTGATGCACTCGCTTTCGCGAAAGCGAATTCCAGAAAAGTACATTTCCTAGGATTATTATCTGATGGTGGTGTTCATGCACATATCGATCATTTAAAATCGTTGCTAGATGTAGCCGAAAGTCAAGAATTAGAAAATGTTTTTATCCACGCTTTCACAGACGGACGTGACGTAGATCCTAAGTCTGGAGCTGGACATATTGCAGATCTAGAACAGCACATTGCGGGAACAAATGCACAACTGGCTACGGTTACAGGACGTTATTTTGCCATGGATAGAGACCAGCGCTGGGAACGTGTTAAAAAGGCATATGATGTAATGGTTCACGGAATAGGACAACCATCACACGACGCTGTAAAATCTGTAGAAGATTTTTACAATCAAGGAGTTACAGATGAATTTATTGAACCTATAGTGGTTCTTAACGGTACAGAACCGGTAGCAACCATAGAAGATGGAGACGTAATTATATTTTTTAATTACCGTACTGATAGAGGTCGTGAATTAACTCAAATGTTATCTCAACAAGACTACCACGAGCAAAACACACACGCACTCGATCTATATTACGTGACCATAACTAAGTATGATGACAGCTATAAAAATGTAAAGGTCATTTTTGAAAAAGATAATCTAGTGAACACACTAGGTCAAGTACTTTCTGAAGCTGGTAAAACGCAAATACGTATCGCCGAAACAGAGAAATATCCACACGTGACGTTTTTCTTTAATGGCGGACAAGAAACACCATTCAAAGGAGAAGAACGCATTATGTGTAATTCACCTAAAGTAGCGACTTATGACTTGCAACCAGAGATGTCTATAGAATGCGTCTCTGGAAGTATCATTCCAGAAATCAACAATCAATCTGCTGATTTTATATGTCTCAACTTTGCAAATCCAGACATGGTAGGTCATACAGGTTCTATGGAAGCAGCCGTTAAAGCTTGTGAAGCCGTAGATCAAGCGGCTCATGATGTAATTACTGCAGCCATTGAACAAGACTACACCATTATCGTAATCGCAGACCATGGAAACTGTGAAGTCATGCTCAATCCAGATGGATCTGTAAACACAGCACACACGACTAATCCTGTGCCTATAATAATGGTAGATAAAGACTTAAAAGAAGTAAAAGATGGAATCTTAGGTGACATCGCTCCTACCATTTTAAAGTTAATAGGTGTTCAACAACCTAAAGAAATGACTCAAAATTCCTTAATTTAACCTCATGAAAAAGATCCTACTCCTATTAACCGTTATAGTAATGGCTTCTTGCGGAACGCAAAAAAAGACGACCACTACGACCACAACAACTACAACCACAGATGTTCCAGCAACTCCTACTCCACCTAAAACGCCAGTTTTAGTTGATGGTAATCTATCAGGAATCCAAACCAAAGAAGCTTTTATGCAAGCTCCATTTGACAGTTGGTTTACTTCAAGATATGAAGCTTACACACTAGACGACGACACAAAGAAAGATCTTAAGAAAGCGATGAAAGATGTTGAAATAAGAGCTTATATGGGTACGTGGTGTGGAGATTCTAAACGTGAAACTCCTAAATTTTACAGATTACTAGATGAGATAGGATTTAAAGAAAAGAATCTTACCATGATTACTGTGGATCGCTCTAAGAGTAAACCAGTAGATTTAGTGTCTGGATATGACATTAGACGTGTACCTACTTTTATATTTTACCGTGATGGTAAAGAAATAGGTCGTTATGTAGAACGTCCACGTGAGAGTCTAGAGCAAGATATTTTAAAAATCGTCACTGGACAGCCTTATAAGCATTCTTACGATAATTAAAAAAGCATATTTTATTTTAAAAATCGGGAAGCCTTTGCTTCCCGATTTTTTTTTGAGATCAACCTATGTTAAAAAATAAAAGAAGACATTTGTATTAATGACGGCATCTATTAACCATAACAACTTTCTTAAATACGCATTAATAATTTGCTGGTTAATCACGGCTGTTGTTGGCTATCATGGATTTTTTGAAGATCATGAGCTTTTAACTGTATCACTCTTCAACATTAAAATTCCAGAGAGTTTCATATTCTTAAGCGCCATTGTAATGTTTCTCTCGCCTATAATTGCCGTTCTTACTAAACCAGTTACAGGTAAATATCTATTTGCACTTGGTGTCATTACCTATGGTATTATATGTATAGGTGATGTGCATAGAATTACGCCTTACATGATTGCTTACTTTTCTTTATTTGCTTGTTTTACATTTCTTAAACAAGATAGGCACATATTCTACACCGCACTGTTATTTACTATTAGCGGAATTTATATTTTCAGTGGTTTACATAAATTCAATACTACTTTTATAACAGACGTTGCTCCTCGATTTTACTTCCATTCTTTGCCTATTTCTTATGATATAAGAATGGGTTTTTTCATGGCGGCTATTGAGGTTTTACTTGGTATTCTATTATTTTTTAAAAAAACCAGAAAACCTATTACGGTGATACTTATCGTTATGCACTTAGTAATCATGTGGAAGCTTAGCCCATGGAAACATGGCTGGAATTACATAGTAATTCCATGGAACTTGATAATGATGTCAAGCCTTTTTTACATATTTCAACAATCTAATAAATTAAGATTTAAAATAGGCTCGGGACGTTCTGTTTTTATAGGACTTGCAATGGTAATTTGGATTATTCCTGGATATTCACAATTTTTCTATGTCCCAGAAAACATATCAATGAAATTATACTCTGGGAAA
Source organism: Nonlabens sp. (assembly GCF_051251825.1). Classification (GTDB taxonomy): domain Bacteria; phylum Bacteroidota; class Bacteroidia; order Flavobacteriales; family Flavobacteriaceae; genus Nonlabens. Next base: position 17,917 of record NZ_JBPOGG010000002.1, read on the forward strand.
ACCATTCCTGGTTACATAAGTTTCACAGAAAAAGTGCCCCAATTTGAATCGATGGACGCACAACCTAAGAAGACCTATATGGTCATTTTTTTAATGCAGTTATCCTTAGAGGAAAGAGGAATAGGTTTTAATCCTGAGGTTGTATATTATGAAAAAGTGTTTTCCCGCTTCCGCGAAAAGTACTCGTCAACAAATCAGTTGCATCTAGAAAGTTATAAGAAATTTAAAAACGAACTGCCATAACTATGAGTGCTATCAATCTCAAACAAAAACTCAGTCTATTTCAAGAAACGTGGACGCCCAAAATTATAGGTGAACTCAACGGACAACAAGTGAAACTAGCAAAACTACAAGGCGAGTTTGTATGGCACCAACATGAAAATGAAGATGAACTATTCTATGTGGTAAAAGGTCAATTAATCATTGAATTACGAGATAAAACAATTACACTTAATGAAGGTGAAATGTATATCGTACCTCGTGGAGTAGAACACAAACCTATCGCCCGTGAAGAAGTACATGTAATGCTTTTTGAACCTGCAACAATAGCTCATACCGGTGATGTAGAACATGAATTGACCAAGGATAAGCTGGACTGGATATAGTTATTGGGTTATTGGAAAATACAATTTCCAGGATATTTCCCATTTTTCTTAATCTTCATTTTACTTTTATTTTTATAAAAGTCATTTTTATATTAAACTGTTCTCGAAATGCCTATGCCTACGAGCAGGCTGCACTCGAACTGAAATCGCTACTTGGTTTTCTTTTTGATTTTGATTTTGATTTTTTAAAGCCATCGCCTAGGGAATTCCTATTTTTGCACTTTATTACAATCTATGATAATTATTAAAACCGCCGAAGAATTAGAAATCATGCGTCGTGCGGCGCACATGGTAAGTAAAACACTTGCTATGGTCGCTGCCGAGATCAAACCTGGTGTCACTACATTAAAGCTAGACACTATGGCTGAGGAGTTTATCCGTGACCATGGAGCTATTCCAGGCTTCAAAGGTTTGTACGATTGCCCGAGTACTTTACTTATTTCTCCTAACGAAGAAGTGGTTCACGGTATCCCTAAAGATGTCGCCATAAAAGATGGTGATGTACTTTCTGTAGATTGTGGAGCTATAGTAGATGGTTTCTATGGAGATCATGCTTATACATTTGCCGTAGGTGAGATTCCTCAAGAGACTCAAGATTTATTGGATCGTACTAAAAACTCTCTTTACTTAGGTATTGAGCAATTCCGTAAAGGAAATCGTGTGGGCGATGTAGGTTACGCGATACAGAATTATTGTGAAGGATTTGGTTATGGTGTAGTACGTGAACTTGTAGGTCATGGACTAGGTCGTACCATGCATGAAGATCCTCAAATGCCTAATTATGGGAAACGAGGACGTGGAAAAAAGTTTGTAGAAGGAATGACGGTTGCTATAGAACCTATGATTAATCTTGGAACTAAAGATATCAAGCACTATCCTGATGGCTGGACTATAAAGACAAGAGACATGAAACCTAGTGCACACTTTGAGCACGACGTGGCAATAGTAGACGGCGAGCCTCGTTTATTAAGTACGTTTGATTACATCTATGAAGTTTTAGGAATCACCTCAAATGAAGAAGATCCTTATCGCTGGCCAGAAAATTAATTCAGAATTCTAAATTCTGAATTCTGAATTAAAACCACCTTGAAAAAACTCTTTAAATTCTTTCTCAACCTCATCCCTAGACCTTGGCTCATCAGCATGAGTTACTGGGTACGTCCTTTAATGGCATGGTGGTATCGTGGAGAGCGATATACAGATCCTATTGATGGGAAATCTTTTAAGAGCTTTTTACCTTATGGTTATGGAAACGTGAGAGAAAATGTGCTTTCTCCTTCTACACTTTCTCTGGAACGCCACAGGCTTTTATGGTTGTACCTAAATAGAGAAACAGACTTACTGACTCGTTCTCAAAAACTATTGCACTTTGCACCAGAGCAGTGTTTTTATAAACGTTTTCGCAATAGCGATATCATTCAATACACGACCACAGACCTACTTTCTCCACTTGCAGATGTTAAAGCAGATATTTGCAACCTGCCGTTTGAAAATGACAGTTATGATTTCATTCTATGCAATCATGTCCTAGAACACATTCCAGACGATGAAACCGCCATGAAAGAATTGTATAGAGTTTTAAAACCTGGTGGAAAGGCGATTTTGCAAATTCCGCTAGAGAACGATAGAACCGTTACGTTTGAGGATGATTCTATTACAGATAAGGTGGAACGCGCTCGCATTTTTGGACAGTATGACCACGTGCGTGTTTATGGAATGGATTATTTTAAACGACTAGAATCTATAGGTTTTCAAGTACAAGCTGTGGATTATACCGCACAATTATCTCCAGAAGATGTCGATCGTTACAGACTCGCAAAAGGCGAACTTATTCCTGTAGTTACAAAACCGGCGAATTAATATACTGGTTGAAACCTGGAGTTAATTCAAACCTCAACATTCCGTTCTCATCTATGTACATGATAAGTACTTCTATCTCAGGAATATTCTTGAGTAAAGTTCTCGATTTATTTAAAGGCATGGCCATGATTGCCGTCGCATAACCATCTGCAAGTGTGCAGCTATTTGCGATAACATTTACTCCTATCACTTGAGAAGGTTGTGCTTGACCTGAAATAGGGTTTACAGTATGTACATACTCCACTCCTGTTGTTTTATCTACTTTAAACTTTCGATAGTTTCCGCTTCCTGCCATCGCTTTATCTTGTAAGTTAATTGCCATGAGCGGTTTAGTATCTTGAGGACCACTTTTAGGGTCGTTAATACCAACTAAAAACTTCGCGTTATTTTCAAGATTCATTCCTTTAGTGATTACCTCGCCACCTACTTCAACAATGTAGTTTTTCACACCTTTTGAATCCAGCATTCTAGCGATATAATCAACGAGCGTACCTTTTGCAATGGCGTTATATTCTAAGTACATTCCTGGTTGCTGGCTCGTAACTTTATACTCGTTTGCTGTAGATGTATCGCGTATGTCCATTTTATAAAACCCTACATATTGCAATAGACTATCTATTTCTTGCTGTGAAGGGATCTTATCTTGTTCTCCTTGAGACCCAAAACCGTATGCATTTACCAAGTTACCGACTGTAGGGTCAAAATAACCATCGGTTTTACGGTAGATTTCTTGTGCTGCGTCAAATACTTCTTTAAACGCTTTCCCTACCACTACTGTGGTGTCGCCAGCGTTAATCTTATTAATTTTAGAATCTGGAACCCATGTGGACATGCTCTGATTAAACATATCGATGATGTCACTCACGTCTGGTTTAATTTCTATTTTCTCATCGTGATAAATCTTGATTCCGTAGGTAGTTCCTACAGCGTCACCTACAAAAACTTGTGGTATAGTTGGATCTTGTTTAGGCGCGCAAGAAACGGCAACCAGTAAAAGTAGAAGTATTAATTTTTTCATTTGATTTCTATTAAACCTGCAAAATTCACGGTATAATCTTCGTCGTGATGCACTGGGATTTCATAATTCTTAGAATTTGCAATTCCTACTCCAGCATAATATGCACGAGCTTTATACTTTACAGCATGATCTCTCATTTTATTCATGAATGCTTGATCATACTGCACAGGATTTGCAGGATATCGCACAGCACGAACTACTACAAAATGAAGGTATTTATCCTTGAGCGCTACAAATTGCGGATCTTTCTTAGGCTTAGAATTGATAGATAGAAACTCAAATCCTAGTTCTTCCATTTCTTTACCTACTATATTCATGGCTAGTTGATGCAGCTCCTGTTCTGTTAGTGGATTCATGTTGTAAAAATAGTATGTATAGTTTTTAATGCCTTTAAATGAAACTTAAAACTTACTCGAGAATCACTTTTTTGGAAATACTATTTGCACCATCATTCAACTTTAAGAGATATACACCTTTTGATAGCTTACTCAAATCGATTTGATGCTCATTTTTTGAAATTTCCACAGTCATCAAACGTTGTCCTAGCGTGTTGTAAATCTCAACAGTCTCAAGAATCATTTCACTAGGCATTTGAATAGTAATAATTCCGTCGTTAGATGGATTAGGATATAAGGATATCGCTTTCGCGAAAGCGGACTCATTAACACTCAACGTGCTATTTACAAACTCAATTTGAAAACGAGCGACATCGCTGCTCTGTGCATTGCTGTTATCTATAGAAAATGAATAGCTAGTAACCGCAGTGGTGTCTAGCAAAGTTGAATTTCCCGTGAAATAATCTTTTAAATAAGCATCCACGCCATTCAATGCCAGTGGTGATATTTGAAATTCATAAGTACCCGTTTGTAATTGAGAGGTGTGCAACTGAATCATTTCACCGTGAATAGGTATTTTTCTTGCAGCAATACTTAACTTATTTTGAGCATCTAGTAACGATAAATTTTCTTCTAAGTTTGTGATTTTGGGTGCATCATTTTGATCGATTGCGTTTGTGAATGTTGTGTCAAACTTTACAATCACACCATCTTTTACAGTCTGGTTTTGAGTTAATTCTATGCGCATCACATCTGGAACGGCAGTAACTTGAACATGAGATTGATCTACGTTTAAATAAGATTCTTTAAAGGTAAAGTCACCTGCATCACCATTTGCAATGATAAATGCTGCCTGGTATGGTTGTAAATAACCATTTATCTGGCTGGAAGAATTTAATGAAAGATCCAGGGAAGTATCATAAGTTACATAAGCACCACGAGATTGTAAATTAGGATCCCAAACGAAGAAAAAAGTAGGTCTAGTTCCTGTAGCGTCCACAGGTCTTCCATTCATATCTAGATTGCTCAATAATCCATCAAGATTAAACGGCGCAGCATACGGATTTCCTATCAAATTAAAATTACCAACTGTATTATTAATTACTGTAGGACTGAAATCACCAGAAATTAAAGTTCCAGTAGCTCTAAGTACTGTCTCACGTTGTGCATTTGCATTTGTAGTAAGGTCAACTTGGCGATCACCTCTTACAAATAATCGATACGGTTTACCATTTTCTATAACATCAGTTGTGGTATTAGTGCTGCTTTGAGCAACCCAAGCTTGATTTGCGTTATCCCAACTATACATGGAAGGATTGTTAGTAGCTGTAATGTCAAATCCGTTTGCGGCTCCATTTGCACCTGTAATGTCGGTTCCAAAACCTACGATGGCTTCATCACCATTTTCTTGCCAGTTTTCATAAATAGTACCGGTAGTTGTTACAGGACTACTCACAAATCTAAATGCTCTGTGAGCACTCATATATACTTCAGTCGTTACTGGTGATGTGAGCTGCAAATCTGTAGGTAAATAATAAGCCGTTTGAGTTGCTGTGCTTTTAAGAGTTAAGGAAGCATTTTTATTATCGATGATAGTTGCACCAGTTCCTGTATGTTTTAGATCTGCGTAGATATCTATTTTACCAGCAAGTTCCAGAGAATTATTATCTGCAACGATTAAGTTTCCTAACTGGCTATCACTGGAGTAAAAAGAGCTATTGTTATTGATAATCACAGTCGCATCTTGAGCCATAAGTGTTCCCAGATTATTTATATCACCGTTTACTGTTACTGTTCTACCACTTGCAATTTGTAAAGTAGAACCAGCAGCGATAGTGATATTTTTTAAATCCATATCACAGTCTATAACCGCATCACCAGAGATGATGTTGAGATTATCTGTTGCTGTTATGGTGTTTAAACAAGGATCAAGATTAGTCCATGTATTATCATATATAAAATTGGACTTTTCAATAAAAGTCATTTCAAATCGGTTGGCATCTAGACTTTCTGGAATGCTATTATCGATTGTAAATGGAATCACTCCATCTATACCATTTCCTATTTCAAAAATTTCTCCGGTATAAGTATCCTTGTAATAAGTAACTAAATTATTTAATTGAAATGCCTGTACCGTAAACACGTAACTTAAAGTTCTATATCTATTATTGAAAAACAAGAGTCGTTCATTATCCTGTGGAATATCCCTACGTTCAATACTTAAATAATCTGTCCCATTTTGCCTTGCAAAAGACTCATCGATATTAAACAGTTTAGGAGCATCAAAGACATCTACACCATTATTATTTCCAGCTTCAAACACTAGAATTAATCCGTCAGCTGCAGACTGTCCATTATTGAATCTCGTTTGATCATATAAATTAATGCGTACTAAGGTGCTTTGAGCAAATAGAACACTGCTGCAAAAGCATAAAAAACAGACCGTTAACAAATGTTTCATAATCAAAATTTGCGCAAAGATACGTGAATGATATCGAGAAAAAGGAACTACAAATTGAGGATGAAATATTAATGAAATCATATCCTTATATTTAACATCTATAATCTTTACTCGATGAACAAACAGCTCTTTCATTTACTAGCTCTAGTAGTACTCATTTTAAACTCCTGTAAAGAATCTCAACAAAATTTATCACCTGCAACTGCAGATCAATCGCTTACCACTTATGTAAATACCTTTATAGGAACTGGTGGACATGGACATACTTATCCTGGAGCTACCATGCCTTATGGAATGATGCAGTTAAGTCCTGACACGAGGCTGGATGGATGGGATGGCTGTAGCGGTTATCATTATAGTGATAATGTAATCTATGGATTCTCGCATACTCATCTAAGCGGTACTGGAGTAAGTGATTACGGCGACATTCTTTTAATGCCTACTAACAAAGCAATCGTTAATAATGGCGCTGATGGTGAAGAAGGCTACTCTTCAAAGTTCTCTCATGACAATGAAAAAGCAAGTCCAGGATATTATGAAGTTCATCTGGATGACACAGATATTGATGTGAGATTAACGGTTACTGAGCGAGCGGGAATTCATGAATATCGCTACAGCGAAAGCGAGAATCAATTCGTCATTTTGGATCTCAATCATCGTGATAAGTTATTAGAACACGACTTACAGTTTTTATCTCCAACAGAAATTCAAGGAAAACGATTTTCTAGTGCCTGGGCGACTAATCAGATGTTATTCTTTTATTTTAAAACATCTCATCCTATTAAAAACTGGACTGTTAAGTATGAATCAGTTCCAGAGGTAGTGGCTTTAGAATTTGACAACCCAAATAACGAACCAGTCACAATTAAAATAGGAATCAGTCCTGTAGATGAAGATGGAGCAAAACGCAATCTTGAAACCGAAATAGGCGATAAAGATTTTGAAACGATTAAAAAACAAGCTAACGATACTTGGGAAAAGCAGTTGAATAAAATCGTTATTGAAGATGAAAATCACGATAACAAAGTCAACTTCTACAGTGCTTTATATCACACTATGATTGCCCCAAATATCTATCAAGATGTAGATGGACGCTACAGAGGAATGGATCTAGAAATTCACGAAACTCAAGATTTTGATTACTACACTGTATTTTCTTTATGGGATACGTATCGCGCTGCTCATCCTCTATACACGATTATCGAGCAAGAGCGCACTAACGATTTCATCAATACCTTTACCGCAAAATATCAAGAAGGCGGCATCATGCCCATTTGGGATTTAAGTGGAAATTACACCGGCTGTATGATTGGCTATCATGCCGTTCCCGTGATTGCCGATGCTTATATGAAAGGAATACGTGGTTATGATGTGGACCTAGCTTTTGAAGCTATGAAACACAGTGCAACTAGAGATAAACTAGGATTAGACTCCTATAAAACACTAGGGTTTATTCCTGTAGAATTAGAAAGTGAATCGGTTTCTAAAACGCTAGAATATGCTTATGATGACTGGACCATAGCTCAAATGGCGCAGGAATTAAACCGCACTGAGGATTATAAAACTTACATCCAACGAGCTCAGTATTATAAGAATCTTTATAATCCTGCCACTGGTTTTCTTCAAGGTCGATCTCGCAACACATGGTTTGCTCCTTTTAAACCTGAAGAGGTCAACTTTAATTATACTGAGGCAAATGCATGGCAGTATAGCCTTTACACGCCTCAAGATATTACTGGACATATTCAATTAATGGGTGGTAATAAGGCTTATGAAAAACATCTAGATAATATGTTCAGTGCGACTATGGAAACCTCTGGTCGCCATCAGGCAGATATCACTGGACTTATAGGACAATATGCTCATGGTAATGAACCATCGCACCACATGGCTTACCTCTATAATTATGTAGGTAAACCGCATAAAACTCAAGAAAAAGTTCATGAAATTCTTACCACATTATATCACAATCAACCCGATGGTGTGTCAGGAAACGAGGACTGTGGTCAAATGAGCGCCTGGTACGTGCTGAGTTCGCTAGGGTTTTATCCAGTAACTCCAGGTTCCAATGAGTACATTATAGGAACACCACTTTCTGACAAGGCAACGATCAACCTAGAAAATGGGAAGCAATTTACTATTGTGAAGAACGGTGATGGTAAGTATATCGCTTCCGCGAAAGCGAATTCTCAACCACACAACAACTCCTACATCACTCATGATTTAATAATGAATGGTGGAACGCTAGAATTTGAAATGAGCGACAAGCCTAGTGATTGGGGAACAGCTCAAGGAAACTGGCCGGTTTCATCCATTAAAGATGAACTTATTGTGTCACCACCGTTTATAGAAAAAGGTAGAATCGCGTTTTCAGACTCTACTGTTGTACATTTCAACCAAGTTAATGATGGAGCAGTAATATATTATGCCAGAGATGAGTCTGCATGGCAAGAATATAAAGAACCTATTACCTTGTATAATGCTGGAACATTATCTGTAATCGCTCGTAAAGGCGACGAAAAAAGTCCAGTGGTTACAACCGCTTTTTATAAATATGATAAGAATATGAAAGTGACGCTCGGGCATTCTTATGCAAACGAGTACAGCGCTGGAGGTAATGATGCATTAATTGACGGTATGCAAGGCACTGAAGATTTTAGATCTGGAGCATGGCAAGGAACTCAAAACGAAGACCTCGAGGCGCTCATAGATTTAGGGGCTGTCAAAACAGTATCTACCGTAGAAGTCAACTTTTTAAAAGATCAACGTAGTTGGATTTTCTGGCCTACAACAGTCCAGTTTGAAATTCTAGATGAGAATAAAAAAGTGATTGGGACAAATCTGCTCAATCTACCAAAAACTGGAAAGCTTGAAGAATCAAAAATTTACAACGTACTCTGGAAAACTGAAACTAAAGAGGCTAGGTATGTAAAAATGAAAGCGACTACTTATGGTAAGTTGCCTGAATGGCATTTAGGCCATCCATTTGATGGCACAGCATGGATTTTTGTAGATGAAATAAGCATAAACTAAAAGCATTGAAAAGAAGAGAATTTATAATTAAGTCTGCTCAAGGTGGTGTTGCCCTAACTTTAGGTACAACATTATTATCATGCCTGGATACTGATAAAAAAACAATTACTATGAAAAACGTCTCACCTATATCAATTTGCACTTGGGGTTTTATAGATGCAAACGCTACAGCTGGAAAAGCACTAGATGGAGGAATGACTGCTCTTGATGCTGCTATAAAAGGTGTTGCTGTAGAAGAAGAAAATTTAAAAAACACCACAGTAGGAAAAGGTGGCGCTCCAGATCGTGAAGGAAATGTGACACTAGATGCCTGTGTAATGGATTCAAGTGGAGATTGTGGTGCGGTAGTTTGTGTAGAAAATATAACAAACGTAGCCGCGCTAGCCAGAGTAGTTATGGAAGAAACTCCTCACGTGATGCTTGCAGGAAAAGGCGCTGAAGAGTTAGCCTATAAAAAAGGTTTTAAAGCAGAAAAACTCCTCACAGATTCTTCAGAAAACGCATACAGAGAATGGCTTAAGACTAGCGAGTACAAACCTATCATAAACATCGAAAACCATGACACTATAGGAATGTTGTGTATGGATGGCAACGGAGACATTGCAGGAGCATGCACTACATCGGGTCTATCTTATAAAATGAAAGGTCGTGTAGGCGATTCTCCTATAATAGGATCTGGTCTGTTTATCGATAATGAAATAGGAGGCGCAGCAGCAACTGGAATGGGCGAAGAAATCATGAAAACCGTAGGTAGTTTTCTAATTGTCGAGTTAATGAGACAAGGAAAATCACCTCAAGAAGCCTGTGAAGAAGCGGTACAACGTATCGTTGCAAAAAATAATAATATAGAAAACTTTCAAGTAGCTTATATTGCGCTCAATAAAAAAGGAGAAACAGGAAGTTTTTGTATCCATCCCGGATTTGCCATGATGGAATATAAAAACGGAATCAACAATAGAATTGAATCAAAAGCAGTATTAAAATCATAACTAACCTTTATCTACCAATTTAATGGAATCAAAAAATAATTACAAATCAGCATTTGCATTTTTAACGACACTCTTCTTTATGTGGGGTTTTATAACCGTATTAGTAGATGCACTTGTACCTAGGCTTAAAGACGTATTTGAATTAAGCTATGGCCAATCTATTATGGTACAATTTGCGTTTTTTGGAGCGTTTTTCTGTTTTGCCATTCCTTCAAGTATCTTACTTGAAAAAATCGGATATCAACGTGGAATAGTTTTGGGTCTTTCGATTATGGGAATTGCCTGTTTACTTTTCTATCCGGCTGCAAGTATCAGAGAATTTTGGATTTTTATAACAGCCTTTTTTACATTGGCCGCAGGTATTACATTACTGCAAGTAGCTGCAAATCCTTATGTAACACTATTGGGTGATGAAAAAACAGCATCTAGTCGATTGAATCTTTCTCAGGCCTTTAATAGTTTTGGAACGTTAATAGCACCTATCGTTGGAGCCCTTTTTCTTTTGAGTGATTCTGTACTTGATGGTGCAAGTATCGAGAAATTAAATGAAGCTGCACGTGTAGATTACTATGCAAGTGAGGCACTGTCAGTTCAACAACCTTTTCTAATAATTGCAATTGTATTATTCGGTCTAGCGGCGGTCTTTGGATTTAAAAAATTACCATCATTAATAAAACAAGCTCCTAAAGATGGATATGCACAATTATTCAAGCATAAAAAATTCCTACTAGGTGTTTTAGGAATCTTTATGTACGTAGGTGCTGAAGTATCTATAGGAAGTTTTTTAGTGAACTATTTCCAAGAACTTCAAGTAATAGACACTATTAAAAACAGCGACTTTTTAAGTGGATTATCCTCATTCCTATTAATAGGCAAAGATATCACTGAAGTAGATGCTAAGGCAATTCTAGGTTCATTTGTTACACTTTATTGGGGTGGCGCAATGTTAGGTAGATTCTTAGGAGCATTTTTAATGAAATTTATAAGCAGTGGTCGATTACTTATGATTTTTGGATTACTAGCAATTACTATGATTATACTTTCTGTGAGTACAGCAGGAACAACAGCTATGTTTGCGATACTAGCAGTAGGTTTATTCAACTCTATCATGTTCCCAACTATCTTTAGTCTTGCACTAGACGGACTTGATAATCTTAAAGCTCAAGCATCTGGATTATTAGTTATGGCAATAGTAGGTGGCGCATTTATACCAAAGATCATCGGAACTATTGCGGATGCTTTTGGAACAGATGAAAGCGGCATGTCAACTGGTAAAGGGTTGAGTATTGCATTTCTTTGTTTAGTATTGTGTTACGGTTACATCGCATTTTTTGGGTCTACTAAAAGGAATGTATAATATTTCAGGAGGCTAAAAATTTAATATAATAAAAGCCCAGTGACGCGTCACTGGGCTTTTTTAATTGTCAAAATATCCCCTACAACATTTTGACACGATAATCTAATACTTACTTATTCTAGTATTTCCACTCTTCAAATCCATACTTGAATCATTCTCATGAGATAAAAGCTCAATAGCCTAGTTCATTTAAAACGTCAAGCTTCACAACATTCTCTCTTCACAATTATACTCAAATGTATTACTTATAGAACTGTATTGAAATACGTACGTATGTCTATTATTACGTAGAGCTACGTAGTGTTTTTAATAGTATGAATTAACCATAGTATTAATCTCTTAACTCATTATTCCACAATTAACTTGACTGTTTTAAATCTGTTTCCATTTGAAATATGGACGATGTACATTGCTGTTGCAAAATCTTTAGTGATTACTTCAACAACTCCTAATTCATCAGTTTTAAATTTCATAATTTCTTGACCGACTAGGTTGGTAATCTTGATTTGCTTTTCTCCTGTTATCCCAGCCATGTTAATGAAAAATTTATCATCTACCACTGGATTAGGATAAACCTCAACAGCTTGATTAAATTCAGCTTGTGCAGTGCTTAGAGTTATATCTTCAAATACAATTCTGAATCGATCTAGTGCGCTACTTTGCGCATTATTTACATCAACTATAAAATTATAAACCGTACTTGTACTATTGCTTAATTCTGTGAGTGTCCCAGTAAATGTGTCTTCTAATATAGCTTTCTTAGTACTGAAACCGATAGCCGGAATTTCAAATGTGTAGTTAGCATGTCTATACTGTGAGGTATGAATCTCGAGAGCATCTCCATTTAATGGAATATCTCTATTCTCAATACTCAAGCGGTCACCACTTATATGCTGTCGTCCTAAAGTCTCATCTATATTATTAAACTTAATAGCATCAAACTGGTCTACTAAATTATTTGAACCTACATTAAATCTTATTAGTAACGCATCTAGCTCATTTAATCCCTGATTATAATCAGTTGATTTATATAATTTTAACGCAAGTGTAGCATTAAAATTAGCGATTGAAGGTGTGAAAATAGGTGGTCCTGTAGCATTATCAGGTCTATTTAAAATGAATGAACCATTTGATACACCAGATGACGCAAAGAATACAGATTGACCTGGTTTTAAAACACCTGGAATATATCGGGAATTACTGACTTGCGGACCTATAATAGAATTAGTCTGTCTATCATATATGCGATACGCACCTCTAGTGTTTGCCATAGGTTCCCACATGTAATAGAAATTTGGCAACACTGCACTTATGTCGCTACTATTTAAGTTAAATAAATCTTCCATCGCTTGACCTAAAGGAACCTCCATTTGATAAGGATTTCCGACTATGATAAATTCATCAACATTTGCTGCAATTGCAGGTAAACTATAGGAAGTATTTAACAAGGATCCTTTCATTCTTAATGTTGTAGAAGAATGACTTGAGTTTTGTGTTAAATCTATATTTCTATCTCCACGTATAAATAAGCGGCTGTAATTACCTGGTATTAATACATCTGTTGGATTATTAGTACTTGAGATCGTTGTCCATGATTGATTCACGTTATCCCAGCCATAAATAGACCCGTTATTACTTGCTGTTGGGTCAAATCCGTTTGCTGCTCCACCAGATCCTGTAATGTGTGTTCCATAACCAGCTTCATAACCAGCATCTCCAGGATTTAATCCTCCTTCTTGCCAGTTATCAAAAATCGTACTTGTAGATGTAAGTGGACTACTCACAAATCTAAAGGCGCGTCTATCTGCATAATATTGTTCTACTGTTACTTCTCCTAACACAGTAATATTTGCTCCATCTACAACAGCTGTTTGTGTAGCTGTACTTACAAATGTGAAGTCGGCCGTACTTGCATCTATGATTGATGTGGAACTGGTATCATCATTTGACAATCTATCGATAATGCGATAGGTTCCTGTGAGAACTAAGTTTGCATTTGCAAGATGTAGTCTACCTATAATTGAACCACTACCACCGTTCCAAGTATTTGCTATGGTCTGTCCATAAGCTATAATAATAGCATTAGGTCCGTTTATATCACCGTCACAATCATTATCTATGATTACCTCTACGTCTGTGGCAAGAGATAAAGTAACTCCTGAATCTATCAACAAGTCGTGAGCTCTAAAATCTCCTGAAACCATTACATCTTGTCTAACAATTACAGTATCATCTAAACCTGCTGGATTATTTATATCACTAGGATCATTAGGTGTCCAGGCACTATTTTCATAGATAAAATCTGGATTTTCTACTATTACTGTTCTTACAAGTTGTGGAGCAGCATTACCACTCGCATCACTTACATCATAAGTAACTTCATAAGTTCCTGAGATGTTTGTATCTACTACATCTCCGCCTATTACTGGTGTTAATCCACTTGAACAATTATCTGTGATGGTTACTCCTGCGTCTGTATAAGTAAGTCCTCTATCTATAGTTACCGTTGTATTACCATTACGCGTCATCACTGGAGCTAGTCCATCCAGGACCGTAAGGATGAATAAATCCTGACCTACGTTTCCAGCTTCATCTGTAGCATATAGAGTAAATGCATTTGCCCCTAAAAGAGAACAATCTATAGTTGTGACATCAGTTGAAGTAGTAAAGTTGTGTGCATCTGCTATAGAAGCAGTAATTGCATTGATATCAAAAATACCATTACCTGAAATATCTAATGATATAAAATCATTCATTGCATTCACAACTGGAGCGGTTCTATCTAAAATGACCTCGCTACCGTTTGTAGTAGCTGTTTGAGGCACAAGGTTATAATTACCATTTAAATCCTGTAGGCTTATTACAAATGGTGCTACTCCATCTGGTAATGCCGTCATATCTATGCTCATCGTGTTAGGCACAAATGTAGTTGCGATCCATTCATTAGGGTTAGCTGTAGCACTAACCGCGGCATTTACCATGGCTAGAGTCACAATAGGAGTTTGCACCTCTTCACTAGTTGTGAATGTAAGAGTTAGTAGGTCACCTGCTTTCGCGAAAGCGGAATTCACATTATCACTCTGGATAGAAACAGCCGTAGTAGATGGTGGTATACTATCTTCTACAGTCACTATGCGATCAACTGATACTGTATTTCCTGAAGCGTCTGTTGCTGTGTAAGTAATGGTGTAAACTCCTATGACATTAGGATCTACGGTATCACCGCTAACAACTACTGTAATAGGGTCAGTACAATTGTCTAAGGCCGTTGCGCCTGGATCTGTATAGGTAGGGCTTTGAGGCACAGTTTCAGTAGCATTACCGTTAAGTGTAATTACTGGTGCTGTATCATCGACAACGGTAACCATCGCTATCGCAGAGTCTGTAATACCAGAAAGAGTAGTAAAAGTTACTGTAACTGGTACTGGAACTCCTAGATCAGCACAAGAGAATGTATCTTGAGAAAGAGTTCTCGATGCAAAGCCACACACAGTCGTAGAGCCGTTATCTACATCATCTGCAGTAATTGTAGCCGTACCTGTACTGTCTAGAGAAACATTAATATCTTGTAATAAAATGTTAATACTCGATGGTGGATTATTCTCATAATATTGAAAGGCTCCACTATTAGTTCTAAACATATCAAGATCTCCATCACCATCAAAATCGTTTACATCATAAGCTCCATAAGGAGGAAATGAAGAAGTAACATCTTGAAAACCATTAAACTCATCCCACTCTAAAATAAATTGAGTTAGATTACCGTTGTACCCATTTAAAACTAATTCATCTTTACCATCATTGTTAAAATCATAAGCCTCAGATTGAACTGGAGTTCCAGCTATTAAAGAATCGTAATTAAAAATATTAAAACCACCATTATTACTCATCGCAATATTATAAGTAACATTAGCCCCTTGATTTAATGCTGCAGAATTAATTTGATCTAAAATACCATCACCATTAAAATCTCCGACAAGAAAATCGCTATTAAAAATAGGGCCCAAAATAGGTCCAGATGAAAAATTACCTGAACCATCATTTAAAAGTGAAAATGCACTACCTATAGTTGTATCTTTAGTTATAACATCATCATCTCCATCATTATCTATATCTACTACTTGAATGATATCATCAGCATATGATACTAATAGACCTGTGGAAGATATGTTAATCCCTCCATTAACAGGATCATAGGTAAAGGTTCTTGCACTAGTACTAGCAGTAGTGCGAGTAAAAACTAATAAATCATCTACTCCATTATTATCTATGTCAAGTATATTAATAATTTGTTGAAGTCCAGAAGTTTCCCATGAAGCATTATAAGACCCATTAGAATTATCTCGTAATAGTAATAAAGTACCAAATTGGGCTAGTGAATTATCAATTCCACTTAGTAAAATATCCAAAAATCCGTCACCATTAAAATCTAATAATCTAGGGTTCCTAAAATCAGTAAGAATACTACTATAATTCGATATTGTTGTAGTTTCTAAAACATAAGAACCATCAGGTTGTTGTATGTAAACCTTAATATTACCAATTGTGGAATCTGTAAGGAACACATCCATTAAACCATCGTTATTAATATCTCCTGTATCGATACCAGTAACAGCGCTTGCATTGATTCCCGTCAGGTTGAGCTGTGAAAATGTTGAAGGACTACTATCATTAAGTTCAACCGTCACTATAGCTGATGTCGTATTAGTATTTCCGTTGTTATCTGTAACCGTAAGTGTTACAGTATTAGGCCCTAAATTTGTGCAATCAAAACTATTAGGACTAACTGAATAAGAGGCAATAGGCACATCCTGATTACAACCGGAATAAGAACCACCATCTACATCTTCTCCTGCTAAGGTGATGTTACCTCCAGAATCTAAGTTAACTGTTATATCCTGACTAACAGCAACTGCACCTAAATCATCTGTTATGACCTCTACTTGTTGTATGGACTGATTCCCAGAACCATCTGTAGAAATAAAATCTACCATTATTCCATCTGGGATAAGATTTAATTCTGCAGGAACAAAATTATTAGAATCTACAGGTAATGTATTCCCAGCTGTACTCGTTGCAATATTTCCTGTGCCTTCATCAAAAGTAAAAGTTTCACTAGCAGTTGAAAGATTATCAACAAGACCCTTTATAGGTCTAAACTGCATACCGCCATTGTTATAACCAAAAAGACCTTGGGTAAATCTATGAGTCGATCTACCTATGTATACATCATCTACCGTAAGATCTAGGTAAATCTCCATTACTACAGTACCCGATTGAGGGTTTGCATCTTGAATAAAAGATTCACTAGTACTCAATTGAATTTTATACCAAGTCCCAGACTGAAAAGGAAACGCAACTAAGGCGCTACCAAATTCTGATCCATAAGAAATTCCAGATTGAGTTATAACAGCGCTTCTACTGTTGTGAAGAGAACTACTCGTTTCTGGTCGAAAGAATAAAGGTCCAGAAAAATTAGTGTCAAATTTTGCATGAAATGAAGTGACTTCTAGGTTAAAAGATTGACTACCCATATTATAAGCAAATTCATCCTGCGGTATATTACAAGTAAATTGCGTTTGAGATAAGGTATTTGTTAGCGCGCCGCCACAATTATCTACGGTACCTAAATCTAAATCTTGGGCTGTGAGTTGCCCTATTCCTGTTTGAGGATCTAGCTGGACATTATAAGTGGCGGGAATATTAATCTGTGGACCTAAATCATCAATAACCGTTACAATTGCGTTTGTGGAATCAGTGTTTCCATTACCATCAGTTACTGTTAAAGTAACCATATTTGCACCAATATTTGTACAATCTAAAGATGCTGGTGTCACTGTCCTATTTACAATTATGGAACAACCAGCTGCACTACCATTATCTAAATCGATAGCATCTAAAACAACATTACCATTTTCATCAAGTGAAACGGTGATATCTTGAGCTATGGCTGTAGGTAAGGCTGGATCAACAACAGTAACCTGTGCTGTTCCTGTAGTGGTGACACCTGCATCATCCTGCATGAAAAGTGTTACTGTAACAGGTGTGGCAGTATCTGCACAAGTAAAGGTGTCCCTATCTAGTGTTAAACTTGTGATGGCATTACATCCTGCTGCACTACCGTTATCTATGTCTTGAGGAGTGATAACTGCATTACCAGTAGCATCTAAGTTTACGGTAATATCTTGTGTCAACACTACTGGAATTGCTTCTTGAACGGTAATTAATGCTGTTGCAGTTCTACTTTCACCAGAATTATTAGTGACTGTTAAGGTCACTTCATTTACTCCTTGCAAACTTTGAGCAGGTGCTCCAGCGCCCCTATTTGTATCATCCATATTAATGAGAGTTCCAGACACATTTGATTGAGAAGCATCTTCTACAACTGTTCCTGAGCCTTCATTAAAACGGTACAAAGCAACTAATCCCGATTGAGGTTGAATTTGCTGATTCATATCTGCAGCTATTTGCGCTTCTGTTCTTGCTTCATCCCATAATCTTACCTCATCTATCTCACCTTTAAAATCGCGTTGTTCTAGTATGGAACCTCTTCCTTCCACTCCTATATACAAAGCTTCATTACTATTATTATTAGACATGGAAATAGCTTGAGACACTACTAAAACACCGTTTACATAAACGTTACCATTTGTCCCATCATAGCTTACAGCAATATGAGTCCATGAACCAGTTGTGATTGCATTTGCAGGCGATGTTACACTAGCAGGAGCGTTATTAGTTGAAGAGACATATGTCATACCTACTGTATTATCAGAAGTTCTAATTACAATAGAATTACCTGTACCATTAAAATTACTAGGTTTTGACACTGGATATTGAATATTTGAATTTCCTGTATCATCCCAATTTACCCAAGCAGACATTGTATAGGGACCTAAAATTTTGTTGGCGTTGTTATTTGTGATTTCAACACGTTCATCAATACCGTTAAAAGCAAGTCCCTGATTATTATCAAATGCTGCATCTGCACAGTCAAAAGTAGTTTGATCTAGTGATAAACTTGCGATACCACAACTTGCAATCGATGCATTATCTATTTGTTGAGGCGTAATGCTAGCGACTCCAGATGAGTCTAGCATTACTGTGATATCCTGTGTTGCTGGAAATACAGTAACCAGTCCTGAATCATTAAAAAGAACAGATTGAACTTCTATGAATCCCGGATTAGTATATGCTCTGAAAAGCAAATCTTCTGAATCATCTCCATTAATATCAACTACTTGAAGATTACTAAATGAAGTTAATCCATCAAAATCCTCTAAGTTTAAACGATTGAAAACAAGATTCTCATTAGAATAAATATCTGCTATAGTTTCTGACCCATCATAACCAGTAAGAAATACATCTAGATCTGAGTCACCGTCTGTATCCAGAAACTTAAGATCATTGATATTTTGCATATCCATCAAAATACTTGAAGAAACAAAGTTATTTTGCCCATCATTCAGATATATTTTTGCTTCATTTGAATTGATGCTGTTATTGTAACCATATGTAAAAATATCCTCGTACCCATCTCCATTGATATCTTTCATAGTATCAAATGCTGAATAGTAATTTTCAAGGGTTTGATTTAACGTAAATACACCATTTCCATCATTAAAATACAAAGCAGATGTTGAACCGTATGGAGCTACATTTAAACTACCAGAAATAAACATATCATCAACTCCGTCGCCCGTGACATCTTTCAACACCAGCGCACCATTTGATAAAATAGGAATATTAGGATTTAAAATCTCAGTAAAAGCTCCAGTCCCATCATTACTATAACTCTTTGATATCCAACTGTTAATAGCAGTACTATAACCTATAGTCACAAGATCTAAGTAGCTATCTCCATTTAAGTTAGCAAACTTTACATTACCAGCATAAGAAGCAACGATAGCTGTATTTGCGGTAATAGTAAAAACTCCATTCCCATCGTTTAAATAGACATTTGTAAAAGGTGCATTGGTAGTATTTCCATATCCAGACATGACTAGATCTGAATAACCATCTCCATTAACATCTCCTAAATCTATCGAAATAGAACTCCCGACAGGAAATGAATTTCCAGTCACTACTATGTAGGATTGTGGTCCGTTATTTAAAATTGTTTTGGTCACATATTGTCCAGCACTCTGTGAGTACCCATTAACTATAAAATCGACCTTTCCATCTCCATTTAAATCTTCATTGATTTGTTTTTGAATTTGGATATCACCAAACGCAGTATTTAAACCTATTATGGAATGTTGATTATCTGAAAAAGCAATCTCTACTTGTCCTCCTGTTTGCACATTCACAACTGCTGTAGCAGTGTCTGTGTTTCCAGCTGCATCAGTAACAGTTAGAGTCACCGTTTGATCTCCTGCAGTTGTACAATCAAAAGTATTTGGAATTACCGTCATACTAGCTATTCCACAATTATCGATAGAATTGTCGTTTACAAGGTTAGGATCTAGAGTGGCATTACCGGTGTTATCTAATTGTAGGGTTACCGCTTTCGCGAAAGCGGAAGGAGCAACAGCATCTATTATTGTAACAACTTGTGTACAGGTGTCAATTACGCCTTGATCATCTATAGTCCAAATCACGGTTGTGTCTCCTAAAGGCAAAGTAGCAGGCGCGTCATTTGTAACTATGGATTGAAAACAATTATTTGAAACAGGAGCAACAAGCTGACTGCTATCAAATGTACAACCAGCAGCATCCACAGATATTGAAACAGTAGTAGAACAAGATACAAAACCTGCTACACAAGGTGCTTGTGCAACTTGCTCTTCATAAGCACCATAATCAATAGTGTTATTAAACACTCTAGGATCTCCTTTAATATCAGTAGCTAGTTGATAAGTCAACCCATTTGTTCCTACATCAAACAATCCTGAATTAAAAGCGAGACGCAAACCATCATCTGCGGTTCCCCATAGATTATCGGGACCGTCTGGATCTGAGGAATCTATAAAAGGATCTTGAGAACTTATAGAACTGCCATTAAAAGCTAGTATTACATCATTGGTGTTGTATAATAAAGAGTTGTTTACAGTTATATTATTACTTAAATCAGCACCAAATTCTTCCTCGATGTTAATTCTATAACCATTTGTTGTTGATCCAGCAACAGATTGAAAGAAAGTGCAGTTCGTAACTTCCATAAAAGCATTTGAGCTGGTAAATATTCCTATATCTCCTGTTGAATTATCTTTAAAAACTGAGTTTGTAACATATGCATTACCATTTGTAACAAACATAGCCGTACCCATATTATTTTCAAAAACACAATTTTCTACTGTTGCACTACTAAAATGACTTGAGCCTATAGCACCACCATAGTCTGCTATATTATTTCTAAAAACGGTATTCTTATATATAATTTCTCCTTCTGTAAAAACTCCAGCACCAAAATTGTTACTTATTAAGCTAAATAAATTTGAGCCATATAAAAATTGACTAGTTGAAAATGTATTTGCATGCCCATTTTCAATTGAGAATCCGTCAATAATGATAGGTGAACCAGCGTGTGCAATTGCTGTAAGCACGTGATAAGTATTATCAGCGTTATCATTTTGTGTTCCTATATCACCAGATAAAACCGTACGATTTACAGCTATAACACGTTGATTAATATCGGTTTCTGTTCCAGTAAAACTACCATATACTTCTATTTCTCCAGTAATTAGAAAGGTATTATTCCTTGAAGTTAGTGCATTTCCATTGGGTTGTAATCCACTAGTTGAACTAGGTTTATAAGTTCCTGAGGCTACCCAAATTTGAGAATTACCAGTACAAGAATTTGCGTCAACAATAGCGTCTTGCAAGCTGATATAGGCATCTGACCAGCTAGAACCATCATTAAGACCAGTAGCATTTTGATTAACATAAACCACATTACACTGTGCTTTGAGCAAAGCACTTGTAAAAATTAACAACGCAATAAGTAATACTCTTTTCATAATTTGATTATTAGGAGGAAACTTAAGCTGTTGAGCTGTTGAGAGCCAGCAAAAGTCCATTCACATTATTAACCAAAAGTATCCATAAGCATAACTAAATGAAATACGTATGTATGTCAAATTTTACGTAGGGCTACGTAGTGTTTATTTATCTGAATATTAGTTATTTAAAAGACAATTCCTACATCATATCGATGAATTCTCGATGCTCTTGCGCCCACAGAGTTAATGAGTCTGCTCCAGGAGTGAGATTAAGTTTTTGAATAATATTTGTGCGATGTTTTTGAACCGTTCTATGAGAAATACTTAAAATCACAGCAATTTCTTTACTCGTTTTTTCTTGAGCTATATAACGCACAATGGTACGCTCAGATGGTGAAAGGAATTTAATTTTTTCTAATTGTGGTGTGATTTCAATATCAATAACCTCATTAAATGACGGACTAAAACACTGGTTTCCTTTTGCAACTTCTTTAATACAATTATCTATAACATCGATACCTTCATCTTTTAATAGATAACCTTGAATATTGAATTTTTGAGCCTGTAAGACAAATGCTTTTTCTTTATAAGAAGTCAAAATTATAAACTTAGTGGTAGAGCCTAGATCTTTTGCTTTGGCAATAACTTCAAAACCGTCCAGCATGGGCATTTCTATGTCCAGTATAGCAATAGTAGGTACTTGCTCGATGATCATATCCAGTGCTTGAGCTCCATTAATAGCTGTAATTACTTGCTCATAGCCTATACTTTTAAGACTATCTGCTAGTCCTTTAAGCAAAATTGGGTGATCGTCTGCGATGAGCAATTGTAGAGTGGAATCCATTATTTTAGGGGAATTGTGGCAGTGATAAAGCTACCTTTATTAGGTTCACTTTCTATAGAGAGTAATCCATTTAATATTCTTATACGCTCTTTAAGCGTTTTTAATCCTAGGCTGTTATTGCCTTCTTTTTCTGTGACTTTAAATCCAGTTCCATTATCCCTTATTTCCATTACTACATTATCTTTTTTCTTGTCTATGGAAATATCTATAGTTGTAGCCGCTGCATGTTTAAGCACATTTGAAACACATTCTTGAATAAACCGGTAAATGTTTACAGACTCCTCGATATTAAAAAGGTCATCAATATCATCAACAATAACAGAGACAAATAAATCTGTTTCTTCATCAATTTGTAATAAAAGATGCTCTATTGCACCTTTAAGTCCCAATTGTTTTATAATTACCGGATATAGATTTCTTGAGATACTACGCACTTCTTCTAGTGTGGTATTTGTTAATTCGGCAATGGAATCTAGTTCTTGAGATTGGGCTTTTTGCTTGATTAATGTTAGTTGTTGACCTACACTATCGTGCAATTCTTTTGCAATACGAGACCTTTCTTTTTCTTGATTTTGAAGTAAATCTTGAGAAAACTTAACCTGCATCAAACTCTTAATTCTTTCCTGGTATAAAAAATAGAAGAACACGGTGATACTTAGTAAACCTATTAATGCATAAAACCACCATTTGTTATAGAAAAAATCTTCTGAAACTATATCTATTTCAAGTGGTTTGCCTATTAATGTACCGGAGAAATCTTTTGCTCGTACTTTTAAATTGTAGTTTCCTGCCGCAAGATTTAAAAACTGCAACTTTTTAATTTCACCTAGTGAAATCCAGTCTTCATTATTCAATTTGTATTCATAAGATTCATTACGCAAAACATCGAGTCCCGTTAGAGAAAAGTCGAGTTCTAGGAGCTTATTTTCTACTGGTAGGCTTATGTTTTTCGCTTTCGCGAAAGCGGACTTATCAAACAAATCCTTGAATTTATTTAAATCAGGATCAAAAGTTCTGATTTTAAGAAATTGTAAAGAATCACTACTTTCTTGCGCTATAAGTTGCTCTGGTATAAAATGATTCAACCCTACAAGACTACCCAATAAGATTCCATCTGATGTACGGGATGCACTGTAACGATTTCCTTCTTTATGTGAAAGCCCATCTTTAACCGAGTATCTTACACTAACTTCATTTTGTGGATTGTAATGTACTAATCCATTAAATGTGTTGAGCCATAAATCTTCTTCATATGGAGTAATGGTGGCTATTCCTGCCTTTAGATTATCCCTATAAATCACTTCAAAAGTTTCCTCTCGTGGATCAAATCGTGTTACAATACCATTACGAGATCCTAGCAAGAATCCATATTTCTCATAGTAATCTGCAACTAACAGATAGCTGTCTTGTAGTTCATTTTGATAGAATCGGTTTTCTTTAGTATTTATGTCATACACAAATACTCCAGTAGTAGTAGCACTTACAATCCAATTGCGGTCTTTATCTACTGCAATATCTAAAATATTTAATGAATCTGTTTTAACAATGGATTCATGTGTTCTAGATTTTTTATTAAAAGCCATCAAGTGATACTGTCTAGTTCCATAAACTAGCGTAGAGTCATTGAGCTGCTCGATACATTGAGAAGGATAATGTCTATAGGATTTTGCATCACCGTTATTTTTATTTATAGCAACTATATAGCCCATAGTTTGCGTCCATAAGGTGTCTTTTTCTACAAAGATGTTTCTGGATGATTCTAGCTTGATGGGAACCTCTTTCTCATAAAGTGGAAATGGTTTGATTTTTTTAAATTCATGATTGTATTTAAACCATCCTCCATTTTCAGTAGCTATAATGTAATCTTGATCTCCTATATGTTTGATTGCCCTTAATTGCTCTTGCATTAAGTATTTATCAAACTGACTGTTAGGAAATCTATAATAATGGATATTTCCTCCGGCAGCTAACCATAATTCATTTTTAATATCTCGAGACCATAATTGAATAGAAGCTACGTCTTTAAAGTTATGATTAAAAATGGGCACTATTAAGCCTTGATCATTTAGAGTGGTTAACTGTAGCGTATTTTCTTTATTAGATGCGATGAGTACCTTCCCATTAGAATCAACAAAAGTTTTTATATTCTTCTTACCATTAAAATAGGTTACATTGAATGGGATAAAATCAAGTTCTTTTTCATCAAACACGTAAAGAACATCATCATTATTCATAAAAGCGTATAAACTGTCATTAAAAACAAACGCTTCTTCTATCCATATTTTTTTTGCAACGAGATCTCTCTCTCTATTAAAACCACTATAAGAGAATTTTTTAATAAGTTGACCTTGCTTATCTGTGATGGTTATAGGGAAATTATTGTCACTAAAAATATAATAATCTCCTACTGATAAGAATATAGAATTTCTGTCCACTTCAATGGAAGTCACATCATTTTTAAAAGAGAATAATTCAATCCATTCTCCACGATCATCTCTTAGCCAAACCTGAACAGTGGTTCCTATGGCATTGAGTAAATAATACTTGCCATCTATGAATCTAATGTCTGATACATTATCAAAACCTTTAGGTTCTAAATCTGCAAATATGCAGGTTGATGTGTTGAATGTTGTTAGGATATGATTTGATTCGACATTTTTGGAATGAACCACAAAATTAGAATCAGAGTATTTAAGTAGTTTACTTATATACGTGTACTTTGATTTAAAGTCTGGATTTATATTATGGAAATTCTTGCCGTCAAATCTTTGAAGTGTAACTAAGCTAGGCTTTGAAATAATTTCTCTATTATCTAGTGTGTTACCGGCAACCCATAAGAACCCATTCTTGTCTTGGATGATGTCCTGAATATTATCAATGACGAGTCCATCACGAGATGTGAAGACTTCATGATACACCTTTCCTTGTGCTATTAAATTAGTGCTGGAAAAAATGCATGTAATCCAAACACTAATCAATGTAAGTTCCCTAAAACTAAATTTCATAATTACCCGTAAATCTAACTCAAAGATTTAACATTGTTAAATATGAAAAAGATTACAACTAAAATTCAATTAAAAATTTAAAATGTTTTACAAAAAAACCCGACTTAAAAAGTCGGGTTTAGTATACATAATAAGTGAATTTCTATCCACCGAAATCATCAAAACGTATGTTCTCGTCTGGAATACCGAAATCTTCTCCCATTTTTTGAACTGCTTGGTTCATTAATGGTGGACCACAAAAGTATAGTTCTATATCTTCAGGAGTCTCGTGGTGATTTAAGTAGTTATCAATTACACAATTGTGTATGAAACCTACAAAACCGTCTCCTTCACCATCTATACCATCTTTAACTTGCCAGTTATCTTCTTCCATAGGCTCAGAAAGTGCCATGTAGAATTTAAAATTTGGAAAATCTTTTTCTAATGCTTTAAAGTGATCTATGTAAAATAACTCACGCTTAGAACGTCCACCGTACCAGTAAGTTACTTTTCTACCTGTTTTAATCGTACGGAACAACTCATATAAATGAGAGCGCATAGGCGCCATTCCTGCTCCACCACCTACATACAGCATCTCTGCCTCAGATTCATTAATGAAGAATTCTCCATATGGTCCTGAAACGACTACTTTATCTCCTGGCTTCTGATTGAAAATATAAGAACTTGCAACACCTGGATTTACATCCATCCATCCGCTTTTTGCTCTATCCCATGGCGGCGTAGCAATACGTACGTTAAGCATGATATCACGACCTTCAGCCGGGAAAGAAGCCATTGAGTATGCTCTCTCTACCGTTTCATCATTTTTCATTACTAGTGGCCATAAGTTGAACTTATCCCATTCTGCTTGAAATTTATCTGGTGTATCGTGCTCTTCTGGGTGAGCTGTGATATCCATATCTTTAAAATTCACAGTACATTCTGGAATTTCAATTTGAATATATCCACCAGCTTCATAATGCATGTCTTCAGGAAGACGCACTACAAATTCTTTAATGAATGATGCCACGTTATAGTTACGCACAACTTCTGCTTCCCATTTCTTGATACCAAAAACTTCTTCTGGAATCTCAATTACCATGTCTTGCTTTACTTTAACCTGGCAACCTAGTCTCCATCCTTCGGCAATTTCTTTACGAGAGAAATGTGGTTCCTCAGTAGGAAGGATTCCTCCACCACCTTCAGTAACGATACATTTACATTGAACACAAGTTCCACCACCACCACATGCAGATGGTAAGAAGAGCTTATTTGAACTAAGCGTAGTTAATAAAGTACTTCCTGATCCAGTAGTAATATCTCTCTCACCGTTAACACTAATGGTAACTGGTCCAGATGGAGATAACTTCTGCTTCACAAATAATAATAGAGATACTAATATTAAAGTGATCAGTAAAAACGCTGCTACTGTAGCTATAATTGTTCCTGTAGTTCCTGCTGCTATTAATATCATAGGACTATTGATTTACTTGTGTTAGTTTATCTTCTAATGAAGTCGCTTGTAGGGTCAACTCATTACTTTCTTGAACTGCCTTAATAGATAATTCGTTGGTGTCAGACTCCTTTTCCTCATCACCACCAGTTAACATACCACCAAAACTCATAAAGCCGATCGCCATTAATCCAGTAATAATAAATGTAATTCCTAAACCTCTTAATGGTGCAGGAACTGAAGAGTAACGTATCTTCTCACGTATAGCTGCAATTGCAAGTATCGCAAGAAACCAACCTATTCCTGAACCTATACCATAGGTAGTCGCAAGTCCTAGTGTAGCGATTTCTCTAGATTGCATAAATAATGATCCACCTAGAATCGCACAATTCACGGCGATAAGTGGTAAAAATATACCTAGCGAATTATACAATGAAGGAGAAAATTTCTCTACAATGATTTCAACTAATTGTACCATGGTTGCAATAGTTGCAATGAACATGATAAATGATAAGAAGCTTAAGTCATAAGCTGCATACTCTGCGCCTAGCCATTTTAACGCTCCAGGTTGTAAAATATATTGATCCAGCATCCAGTTTAATGGCACTGTGATCGCAAGTACAAAAATTACTGCTGCTCCTAAACCTACGGCTGTTGCAACTTTCTTAGATACTGCGAGGTATGAACACATTCCTAAGAAAGTGGCAAATACCATATTATCTATAAAGATTGATTTGAAAAATAATTCTATATGTTCCATATGATGTTTTTTGGATTACGCTTTCGCGAAAGCGTAATAATCTAAATCTAGTCTTCTATTAAAGATGCGTTTCTACTACGTTGCACCCATATAATCAATCCTACTACGATCAATGCCATAGGAGATAACAGCATAAAACCGTTGTTCTCATAACCTATTGCATATAATCCAGTCTTTTCAATAGGATCTCCTAATACTGCAATACCTAATAAGGTTCCTGAACCTAAAAGCTCTCTAAAGAAACCTACTAGAATCAAGATGAATCCATATCCTGCAGCGTTTCCTATACCGTCCAAGAATGATCTCCATGGTCCATTTCCTAAAGCAAAAGCTTCAAAACGCCCCATAATGATACAATTAGTAATTATCAATCCTACAAAAACAGAAAGTGTTTTACTCAATTCATAAGCAAATGCCTTAAGAACTAAATCCACTATAATTACTAATGCAGCAACTACAACTAGTTGAACAATGATTCTAATTTTAGATGGAATGATATTTCTCATAAGAGAAATCACAACGTTACCTACTCCTAATACAAATAGTACAGAAATGGACATAACGATAGATGCCTTAAGCTCTGCAGTAATCGCAAGTGCTGAACATATTCCTAATACCTGAATGGTAATAGGGTTATTATCCAATAATGGATCTGTAATTAGCTTCGTATCTTTTTTTGATAAAAGTCCCATAGATCTATTTCTTTAAAGTTTTAAAATAAGGTACATAAAGACCTAAATCTTTTTTAATCATCGCAGTCACACCATCACCTGTGATGGTAGCACCAGCGATTGCATCTACCTCGTAATCAGTTTTATCATCATTCTTAGGGTCTGCATTACCTTTTGCAACTGTGATACCTTTAAATACTCCAGCGTCGTTAAGTAAATGTTCTCCTTTAAAATCATCCATAAAATAAGTTTGCTTAATGTTTGCACCTAGACCTGGAGTTTCACCTTTATGATCAAAATAAGCACCTTGAACAACCATATCCTCATCTACCGCAACATAACCCCATATAGCATCCCATAAACCTTTACCTCTTATAGGAGCAACGTATAGCGTTTTGCCATCTTCATTTTTACCTATAAATAATGGTAACAAACGAGTTCCTTCAGTTTTCTGAAGATTCTGTTGTTTTTTTACGTCAATTAAATAAGGCTCCTGGCTAGTCTCATCCATATATTCCTGGCGAGTTTGCTTTTTAACGATAGCTCCATCCTTAAAAGTTAGCACCATTTGCTCAGTAACGTTCTTCTTAAACTCCTCTGGAGCAAGCTTTGCATCAACAAACGTTGCAGAATTACCTTCATTATTATTGATCCCTAGAGCATACAAGATGTTTTGTTGCTTTTCGATTTTTTCATTTTGTGTAATCGCTGGCTTTAAGCTTGATGCTAAAAAGGCCAGAATTCCACCTACAACTACTACCATTCCTATCGCAAAAAGGATAGTATATGAATTTTTATCAGTTCTACTTTCCATAATTAGGCTGCTTTAACTTTTAAACGCTTCATTCTTTTCTTCACATTTCCTTGAACCACGTAATGGTCGATAGTAGGTGCAAAAACGTTCATTAATAATATCGCAAGGAATACTCCTTCTGGATATGCTGGATTAAATACACGTATCATAATCGCTATAAAACCAATTAAGAATCCATATATCCATTTTCCTTTATTAGTTTGTGATGCCGTTACTGGATCTGTAGCCATATAAACCGCTCCAAAAAGGATAGAACCTATCAATAAATGCTCGTAAAAAGGAATACTCATTAAACCATAAAACTTAGAAGTACTTTCAATAATTCCCGTTTCTATAATTCCGTATTGGAACACAAGTCCCATAGCTAGAGCACCTAGAACAGTACTTAACATAATTCTCCAACTTCCTATCTTAGTAAAGATCAAGAATAATGCTCCTATGACGATCAAGAACTTAGAAGTCTCTCCTACTGAGCCTGGAATTAATCCCCAGAACATATCCCAGTAATCCACATTAGTTAGATTTCCAGCAAATTCAGCATTCTGTGCATAAGCTCCTAGAATCGTTTCACCAGACATAGCATCAAGGTTAGAAGAACCAGCCGCAATCGCCTGATCACGCTCTACAGCTCCATGAACCCATACTTTATCTCCAGACATCCATGTAGGATAAGCAAAGAATAAGAAAGCTCTTATCGTTAATGCTGGATTCAAAATATTCATTCCTGTTCCACCAAAAACTTCTTTACCTATTACAACTCCAAATATTACTGCTACAGCTAGCATCCATAATGGAATATCTACAGGAACGATCAATGGTACAAGCATACCTGTTACAAGGTATCCTTCTTCAACTTCATGTCCTTTAATTACTGCAAAAAAGAATTCTACCGCAAGTCCTACTCCATAAGAAACAGCCACAAGTGGTAAAATAGTCCATGCTCCGATCAATAAATTGTCGATAGTCCAGAAAGAGGCTCCTAAGAACCCATCTGCTTTCTCAATCATTTCTTGAGCAAGGTAGTGCTGGTAACCAGCATTATACATACCAAAAATCAAACATGGTACAAGTGCCATGATAACTGTATTCATGGTACGTTTTAAATCGTCGGCAGCCTTAATGTGTGTCCCATTGTGAGTCACTTCATTAGGCAAGTACAAGAACGTATGGAGCGCATTAAATGCAGGCGCCATTTTCTTTCCTTTGTACTTTTCCTTTAAGTCGTGTAATTTGCTTTTTAAACTCATTATCCTATCTCTTTAAGCATTAGGTCTAATCCTTCTCTGATTATCTTTTGGTGTGGTTGTTTAGAAACACAAATAAATTCTGTCACTGCAAAATCCTCTGGCGCTACTTCATACATACCTAAAGCTTCCATTTCATCAAGATCTTTATACATACAAGCCTTTAAGATTTGCATAGGGTAAATATCAAGTGGGAAAACCTCTTCATAATTTCCAGTAACCACAAATGCTCTGTGCTCACCGTTTGTATTAGTATCTAAATCGTATTTTTTCTTAGGCGTTAACCAAGAAAAAGTAAGTGCTCTCGATGGCGAAATCTTATCAAATACTGGCTTATTCCACCCAAATAACTCATAATCATCACCTTCAGGAATCACCGTAACAATATCAGAATAGTAATCCAGAACACCATCTTCACTCACTTGCTTTCCAGAAAGTACGTTTCCAGAAATCACGCGGTGATTTGCTCCTTTTTCAATTCCGTTTTTATAAATAAAACTACTTAAAGAAGCACCTATTTTAGTCTTGAAATATCTAGGAATATCTACTGAAGATCCTGCAAGAGCAACTACGCGCTCAGCGTTAAAACGACCTGTAAGTAGTAACTCTCCTATGATCACAAGATCTTGTGCAGCTACTGTGTAAACAGTTTCACCTTTGTTTATAGGATCGATTTTATTAATCATTGTCCCTACATTACCACTTGGGTGCGGTCCAGATACCTTGTGAAGTTCAACACCATTCAGTCCATTAAAAACTGAGTTTGAATCCTTACTTACACTCACATGAACCTTACCATCAGTAAGCATTCCAAGTGCAGTAACCGCGGCTTGAAGTTCTTTTTCTTTACCAGCTAGTGTAAAATCAAGATCTGCAGCAAGCGGTGCGCTCGCATAACCAGAAATAAAAATAGCCTTAGGAGCATTCTCTGGATTTGCAATCACGTCATAAGGACGTTGCTTGATAAAAGCCCAACAACCAGATGCTAGCAAATGGTTTTTTACGTCTGCGGCCTTTTTACCAGATAAGCTGAATGAACCGTGATCTACAAAATCTTGGTTGGCATCTGCTTTGATTTTAAAGGCATCGATACGTCTTTTGGGACCACGTTGCACTTCTACAATCTCACCTGATACTGGAGAAACAAATTTCATTGCCTCGATTGACTTGTTATAAAACAAAGTTTCGCCGGCTTTAACTCGAGTACCTTCTCTAGCGATAAGCTTAGGAATAATACTGTGAAAATCTTCAGGTCTTACATAATAAAACTCAGATGCAGCAGCGTTATCAAGCTCTTTTTGAGCAGCTCCTACTAGTTTTATGTCTAGTCCTTTTTTAATTCTAATGTCTTTTGACATAGGATGATGGATTTAGTCCTTTTAAAAATCGTGCAAATTTACGCCATAATGCGCAGATTATCTGATGCTGGTTTTATTTAGAATAATTCTTAATAGATTTAATTAGTGAGTTTGGCATCGCTTTCGCGAAAGTAGTATCAACAAGCACAATAAATCTTATATTTAGCACGTATTTAACCACATATGAAGTCGTTTTTAATTTCAATCTTTACAGTACTAGCCATAACTTTTTATAGTGAGGCACAAACCTTGGATGAACTCGTTAATGATCCAGACTATATTAAGTCGGTAACATTCAACAAGGATCCAGAAAACATGCTACCCGTTTTTAAAATGGGTGAACCAGTCGCCATAGAATTTGACGATGTCATAGGTGATGAGGCAGACTATTATTATCAGTTCGAGCACTATGACTACGATTGGAAACCTAGTCGTTTATTTAAAAATGAATTTCTAGACGGTATTGATGACATGCGCATCTTTGATTATCGCAACTCATTTACTACTTTACAATCGTTTTCACATTACACTTTATCGATACCTAATCAATTTACTCGCGGTTTTAAGGTCAGTGGTAATTACATGATTCATATATATAATGACAACCGTGAATTGGTTTTTTCGCGTAAATTTCTAGTCATTGAAGAAAAGGCTCAAGTAGGCGTTGCCATAAGGAGAGCTAGAGACATCAAATTCATTAACACACAACAACGTGTACAATTCAATATAGATTCTCAAGAAATTCTGTTTTTGAATCCAGCTGAAAACCTAAAAACAGTCATCATACAAAATGCAGATTTATACTCTGCTATTTATGATGTGAAGCCACAATTTAATTTAGGAAATAAACAAGAGTATCGTTACGATAAAGAGACCTCTTTTTGGGCTGGGAATGAATATTTAAATTTTGAGAATAGAGACTTTAGATCGCCTAATCAAAACATA
The DNA here is from genome assembly GCF_051251825.1 of Nonlabens sp. Classification (GTDB taxonomy): domain Bacteria; phylum Bacteroidota; class Bacteroidia; order Flavobacteriales; family Flavobacteriaceae; genus Nonlabens. The sequence goes on from NZ_JBPOGG010000002.1 coordinate 50,589, forward strand.
GATTACGTACGTAAAAGAGATTTATATGAAGCTCATCTTTTTGTAGATAAACCACGCTTTGGTGAAGAATACACCTTTTTCCCTGATATTAATGGAAATTTCCTAGTCACTACCTTAACAAATGAAGATAACGCCGTACAGGCAGAGTATGTAAATATTCATTTCTCTTTACTACCTACATTTAACTTACCACCAGACGCTAGTATATATGTTATGGGGAATTATAATGCATTTCAATTGCAACCAGAAAACAAACTCGTTTTCAATAAAAAACGTGGTATGTATGAAGCGACCATTCTTTTAAAGCAAGGATTTTACAATTACCGCTACACTGTGGTCTATAATAACGGTGAGCAAGATCCTGGATTCATATCTGGAAATTTATGGCAAACAGAGAATATCTATACCGTACTAGCATACTACAAAGAGCCAGGTGGTCGCTATGATAGACTCATTGGGATAGGTGCTGCAGGTAGTGCAAACATCTCAAACTAGACATAATTAGTTCATAGTAATAGACTAAGCACGTAAATACTCTAGAAACACTCAATAGTTATATATTTGAACCCAACTGACGAGTAACCGAGTAACTATGGGTAAATCATTAAGATCACAAACTAAATACAGAGGTAATACTTGCCTCAATTGTGAGGTGCCGCTAGATATACTCGACAAATACTGCCACCAATGTGGACAACTCAATACCGTCAAACGATTAGCTCTTAAGGATTTTTTTAATGAATTTTTCTCAAATGCTTTTTCCTATGACAGTCGTTTATGGAAAACCATTAAGAGTTTATTATTCAAGCCAGGTTATGTAAGCAAATCATATATAGAAGGTCAACGACAAAATTTTGCAAATCCTTTCCGTTTTTTCCTGAGTGTTTGTATCATATATTTTGTTTTAATTCAAATCGAGAATTTTGTAGAACCTTTTTTAAACACATCTACAGAGGACTTTACAAACCCAGACCTAGAAGACGAAGAAAACGCATCTTATGAAATGAAATTAGATGGTGACGGGCTAAGATTAGAGCGCATAAGTGAATCTGACTATGACCTTGAAGAGACAGAAAACGGTCTATCCTTTCAAAGAAAATCACCTCAAAACGCAGCTACGGACTCTATATCTCAAGAGGTTCTCATGGCAAAAAAACTGAGATCCCAGAAAGTAGACACTACTTACATGACACAAGCAGCACTAGACAGCCTTTCTGTAATTCCTAGAATATTTATTCAACTGGATCAATATAAAAGATTCTATAGTCAGAATAACACACATAAAGCTCAAGAAGCACTAGCAACATTAGGTCATGATGATTCTAAACTCAATAGAACCATCTATGAACGAGGAATACTTTACCATAATATAGAAGACAACCCAGGGAAACTTGTGGATATCATATTACCTAAACTGCCTATATTCTTTTTTCTATTCACACCATTCATCACTTTGTTCCTATGGCTACTTTACGTGCGTAGAAAGTTTACTTACATGGAGCATTTGATTTTTTCATTTAATGTGCTCACTTTTATATTTCTTTCTATGATTTTGATGTTATTCATTAAATGGATATCATTTGGATACATAGTTTTAACGGGAATATTTTTTGGTTTTATAGGTCCATTTTATTTGTACAAAGCCATGCGTAATTTCTATGGTCAGAAACGTTTCAAGACGATAATAAAGTTTTTATTAATTAGTTTTGTATATTCCATAGGTCTAATATTGGGCATGGCACTTTTATTAATAGTCGGTATCGCATTTTTTTAATTATGATCCAGCAAGTTACAAGAGGTATTAAAATCTCTGTTCAGACCAGTTTTGAAGGCACATTTTATAAAAATTATAAAATGCACTTTGCCTTTGGGTACATCATAACTATTGAAAACCAAAGTAAAAATTCTGTCCAACTCACTTCTCGACAATGGAAAATTAAGGACAGTTTAAGTAAAACTGAATATGTGGAAGGTGAAGGAGTCATTGGAAAAAAACCGGTTATTAAACCTGGAGAATCTCACACTTATCAGAGCGGCTGTTTACTTTCCTCTCCTTTTGGAAACATGAGTGGATCTTATTCTATGGTTGACTTTACCACAACTAAGAAATTTGACGTGATTATTCCGGCATTTAAACTGAGTGCTCCATTTGCACTTAATTAGATCTTTAATTACGCTTTCGCGAAAGCGTACATAAACCACCACTTCACTAGATTAAGAATTCTTTAGGGTAATCTACACCCATAAAGCAAGGTATTATTTGTAAATTCACGCGCAAATTATAAAACTAAACACACCATGGGAAAAGGATTTTTTAAAGTCCCAGTTGCTGTAAACGAGCCTATTAAAACTTATGCTCCAGGAACTGTAGAAAGAGATCAAGTGCTAGCTGCTTACAAAGAATTGTGGAATGCAAACACAGAAGTACCTTTATACATCAACGGTAAAGAAGTAAAAACTGGTGACACCGCACCTATAAGACCACCACACGATCACAAGAACGTAGTTGGAAAGTACCACAGAGGTGGAAAAAAAGAAGTTCAAGACGCTATCGCAACAGCCATAGAAGCTCGCAAAAAATGGTCTCAATTACCTTGGGAACATAGAGCAGGAATCTTTCTAAAGGCAGCAGAACTTGTTGCTGGACCATACAGAGCTCGTATTAACGCAGCTACTATGATCAATCAGTCTAAGACTATCTTTCAAGCTGAGATAGATGCGGCATGTGAACTCGTTGACTTTTTAAGATTCAATGTACAATACATGACAGAGATTTATGCAGAACAACCAGCATCAACATCTGACGCATGGAATAGATTAGAATACAGACCGCTAGAAGGATTTGTTTACTGTATCTCACCTTTTAACTTTACAGCAATTGCTGGTAATTTACCAGCTAGTGCAGCTTTAATGGGTAATGTATGTGTATGGAAACCTAGTGATCACCAAATGCTGAGTGCACAAGTTATCGTAGAAATCTTCAAAGAAGCTGGTGTTCCAGATGGAGTAATTAACATGGTAAATGCAGATCCAGTGATGATGACTAACGAGGTGATGACTCACCCAGATTTTGCTGGTGTTCACTTTACTGGTTCAACTTCTGTGTTCAAGAGCTTGTGGACTAAAGTAGGTGAGAATATAAACACTTATAAAACGTATCCAAAAATAGTAGGAGAAACTGGTGGTAAAGACTTTATAGTCGCGCACTCTAGTGCTATTCCTGCTCAAGTAGCTACTGCAATAGTGAGAGGAGCTTTTGAATTCCAAGGTCAGAAATGTAGTGCTGCTTCACGTGCATACATACCTAAAAGTATGTGGTCAGAAGTTGAGAAACTAATAAGAAGAGATGTAGATAGTTTCAAAATGGGTTCTCCTGAAGACATGAGTAATTTCATTACTGCTGTGATTCATGAAGGTTCTTTTGACAAATTAGCAAAGTACATCGATGGTGCAAAGAGTGATTCAAATGCTGAAGTCGTAATAGGTGGTAACTATGATAAATCTAAAGGATGGTTTATAGACCCAACCGTTATCGTAACTACAGATCCTAAATATGTAACTATGGAAACTGAATTATTCGGTCCTGTGATTACTATTTATGTGTATGAAGATGATAAGTATGCAGAGATGCTTCATCTAGTAGACACCACAAGTGAATATGCACTTACAGGAGCTATCCTAGGTCAAGATCGTTATGCGGTAGACCAAGCTACTAAAGCCCTAGAAAACTGTGCTGGAAACTTCTATATCAATGACAAGTGTACTGGAGCAGTGGTAGGACAGCAACCATTTGGTGGTGCTCGTGCTTCAGGTACTAACGATAAAGCAGGTTCTAAACTGAACTTACTACGATGGGTTTCTCCACGTATGATTAAAGAAACCTTTGTAACTCCTACAGATTATAGATATCCTTTCTTAGATGAATAGGTAATCATTCATTTACGTATAATGTAAAAGCCACATCAATTGATGTGGCTTTTTTACGTTTAAACTTAACCGTTATTTACATGTAACGATTCACAATTATACGCGTATGGATAATAAAGGGATTGTAAATATTAGATTCTTTAAATAGGAACTTACAATCTGCTTTAAATTGATTATTCAGTGCACCTAAGAACCTTGTTAACTAAACAGCACGCATATAGGATAGGTTAAATTTTAAGCAAAAAAAAGCGCTCATAAGAGCGCTTTTATAATTTATATTAGATAACTACTAGTCAAAATCTTTGTTAGATCCTACTGAAGCTTTCTGTACGTTTACTACTTCACCAGAAGCATTAACAACAAAAGCAACAATATCCCAATCAGAAGAATTAACTCCTGAAGAAGTTGCAGATAAATCTACACTATAAACACCACCACCTACTTGCTCAGCAGCTGGAATAGCATCTCCAAAGATATCTGTAAAAGCAGCTTTTAAGATGTCGTTGTGAACGAAGTTAGGAAGTGAACTACCACCACCAAAGTTTGAAGTATAGTTAGTTTGTGAAGCAACAACTCCATTTTGTAACAATACTGCAACTAACTTTAAGTTAGATTGCTCAATATCAAATCCAACTTTTACAGTTGCATTAACTGTAGAACCAGAAACAGAAGAATTGATTGCAAGACCTACTGGCTTAACTGCATTCAATAATTGTAATGGTTGTTGAATATTCATAGCATCACCACTTACAGATGACCAACGGTCAGCTCTGTTAAGAATTCCTGTAGGGAAACCGTTAACACCAAATTGAGATCTCATTTGTCCTTCTAATGGGAAAGCCATAGAGTCACCATTGTGAACTGCTACTGCTATTACATCATCACCATTTGAAGAATTATGTACATCGATGATCCCTTGAGAGATACGTGGACACCATCCACACCATGCTCCTGTGTAATCCTCGATAAGTGCTTTAGTTGTAAAAGATGGAGCGATTACCTCAACAGCTAAAGTGTTTGAAGTTTCTGTACCAACTGTTGCAACTGCATTTTTCACACCTACACCACTTAATAGAGCAGAACTACCTGCGATAGGAGTACCGTCCACAGTAATAACTGCTGTTGATGTTACCACAGCACCTGATGCATCACGTACTGTAAAATTCACTAAAGTATTTGTGTAAACTTGACTTTTATCAGATTCGATAGTAAGTCCAGTTGTTCCACCGCCACCGCTACCACCACCGGTACCGTCGTCTGTAGAGTTAGATGAACAAGAAGCAACTCCTATAGCTAGGAATAACATCATAATTTTTAAAAAGTTTGCTGTTTTCATTTGTTTAATTGTTTTTAACATTAATTTATGGAAAGTCAAATATAATGCTTTCATTATATTATCCTAATGATAATAGTTAATTCTGATGTTAAATTTGTAGTATTTCTTAGAAATTATAGTTTGGCATGATAATTACTATTATTCTTTATATCATTGTAAACCATAACTACACTTAATTATTATGAAAAAATTATTATTTATTGCCCTAGTATTTAGTTTCGCTTTTGCAAAAGCGCAAACATCATTACCTGAAATCTCTTTAAAAGACCTTAACGGTAAAGAAGTATCCCTAGCATCAATTAGTGAAGACAAAACAGTAGTCGTTTCTCTATGGGCGACATGGTGTGTTCCTTGTATGAGAGAACTAGACACTATAGCTGAGGTTTATGAGGACATGCAGGAAGAAATTAATTTTGAATTGATCGCTATTTCTGTTGATGATTCTCGTTCTACTCGTAGAGTAAAGCCAGCAGTAATGGGTAAAGGATGGGAATACACAGTTTTACTTGATCCTAATAATGATGTAAGAAGACATTTAGGAAACCCTAACGTACCACTTACTCTTATTATAAAGAATGGTGAAATCGTTTATCGTCACTCTAGTTTTACTCCAGGTGCTGAAGATGAATTATTTGATAAATTCAAAGAACTTTCAGGAGAATAAGCCCATTCAACAGCCATAACAATCAACTAACTTACAATGAAAAAACTCATACTAGCTCTAGTAGCTCTAACTACTACGCAACTCACTTTTGCTCAAGATGACAATGGAACCTTTTCTGGAGGATTTGAATCAAACACGCAATGGTATCAAAATGATGAAGGTTTAGGAACATTTGCTCCTCAAGATCAATTAAGATCTAACAACTACTTCTCATTACGTTATTCCTATGATAAATTCACTGCTGGTATCCAGTATGAATTATTTGCACCTAATCCTTTACTAGGATATTTTGAAGGATTTCAAGGTAACGGTGTCGGAACATATTATTTAAATTTTAAGCATAAAGGATTAGATATTACTGGTGGACATTTCTATGACCAGTTTGGTAGTGGATTAATTTACCGTTCTTGGGAAGATAGACAATTAGGTATCGACAACTCTATTAGAGGTGTACGTGTGAATTATGAATTCACAGATTATCTAGTTGCAACAGCTTTTACAGGAAACCAGCGTGTAGGTTTTGAAGTATCTGAAGGAACCGTAACTGGTCTAAATACAGAATTAGATTTATCAAACGCTCTAGATTTAGAAACTGGAGTTCAAATAGGAGCGAGTTATGTAAACCGTTACCAAGCTTCAACAAGTCCAGATTTAAATTTCCCTGCAACAGTAGGTGCATATAGTGCTCGAGCAGATTTGACTTTTAGTCAATTTTTTATAGGAGCAGAATATGTTTATAAGGAACAAGATGCATTTGTACTTGATGGATTTGTGCAAAACAATAACTATCAAGATGGTAGAGCTCTTTTAATTAATTCGGGTTATGCTACAAAAGGACTAGGAATTAATGCCACCTTTAGAGCAGTTGAAAATATGGGATTCTATTCTGATAGAGAAGCGACTGCCAATGCCTTTTTAACGAATACAATCAACTACGTTCCTGGATATACCAAACAACAAGATTATGCGGTAACAAATATTTATGTTTATGCTCCACAACCATTTGTTTCTCCTGGTGAAGGAAAAGCTGGAGAAATAGGAGCTCAAATTGATCTTTATTACACTGCTAAAAAAGGAACCACGTTAGGTGGTAAATACGGAACTAAGTTTGAACTTAATTATGCAAACTGGAGTGGTTTAGACGCTACATTTGATGTTCCTAATAACACTTATCAAGCATCACTTCTTTCTCGAGGAGAAAAATACTTTGAAGAAGGTAGTATCGCTATTAAGAAACGTTTTAGTAAAAGATTCTCAACAATATTTACAGCAGTGCACACTCAATACAACACCACTATTATAGAAGGAAGTGGAGATTTCCTGAAAGGGAATTCATTTGTTTTTGACGGACTTTATAAACTAGATAATGGACGTAGTGTGAGACTAGATTTACAACATCTTAGTGCTGACGCTGATCGTGGTAACTGGGCAGCTGCTACTGCAGAATATGCTTTCAGCCCATACCTTTCTATGTATGTAACTGATTTGTACAACTACGACGAGACTGATATTCATTATTATTCTATAGGTGGTAGCTATACAAAAGGAAGAACTCGTGTTGCAATGAACTATGGTCGCCAGCGTGGTGGATTAGTTTGTGTAGGTGGTGTATGTAGATTTGTACCAGAAAACACAGGACTTACCCTAAACATATCGACTAACTTCTAAACTCTTAGAAAAGTCAATTATAAAAAAAGACCTCAGCGATGAGGTCTTTTTTTATGGTTTAAAGTGGTAAGTGGACTACTTTCTTAGTCTCAAAGAATTCCTCTTCAAAATAGTCTGGAAGCTCGTAGATATCTGCATGAGGAAATGGTTTTAACTCCTCAGTTAAATCGCCTCCTTTAAGATATAAGATTCCGTTTTCTATCTCGTGATAACTATCTTTTCTTATCTTATTACGTGTCCAACTTACAAATTCTGGCATATTAGTCACGGCACGGCTTACTATAAAGTCAAACTTTCCTTTTACTTTCTCAGCTCTACCGTGTTGTGTAGTTACATTTTTTAACTGTAATGCTTCCACTACTGCATCTACAACCTTAATCTTTTTACCTATTGCGTCTATAAGGTGGAAATTAGTTTTAGGAAACATGATTGCCAGTGGAATTCCAGGAAATCCTCCACCAGTCCCTACGTCCATAACTCTGGTTCCACCTGGTGTGTTGGGTAAGCTTTCGCGAAAGCGTACCACACAAGCAATACCCATAGAATGAAGAACATGTCTTATATAAAGTTGATCGATATCTTTTCTCGAGATCACGTTGATCTGCGCATTCCATTCTGCGTATAAATCACCTAGCTGAGCAAATTGCTCCATTTGATGATCTGTGAGGTGTGGAAAGTATGTTTTTATAATTTGATGCACTGTCAATATTTTGTGCAAAAATAACGCATTAATAATCTTGCGAAATGAAAGCCATGAATTAATGAAATGATATTTTTGTAAAACTAATACTTGTCCTATGAATGATCAATTATCAAACCGTATCAATAATTTACCTGTAAGCGCGACACTAGCTATGGCCGCCAAAGCCCGCGAACTGCGTGAACAAGGAAAAGACATCATAGGGTTGAGTCTAGGAGAACCAGATTTCAACACTCCAGACTTTGTAAAAGATGCTGCTATTCAAGCGATTAATGATAACTACAATAGTTACACACCTGTGGATGGCTATGTAGAATTGAAGGACGCAGTAATTCTTAAATTTAAAAGAGATAACAATCTTGAATATACAAGAGACCAAATAGTAGTTTCTACTGGAGCAAAACAATCCATCGCAAATGTTGCAATGGTTCTACTTAATAAAGGTGATGAGTGCATTTTACCAGCACCTTACTGGGTTAGTTATGCTGCCATAGTTCAACTTGCCCAAGGAATTCCCGTAGAAGTACGTGCTGGTGTTGAGCAAAATTTTAAAATTACTCCTGAGCAATTGCGTGCTGCCATCACACCACGTACTAAAATGATTCTTTTTTCTTCTCCTAATAATCCTAGTGGAAGTGTTTACAGCCAGAAAGAACTGGAAGGACTTGCTGCAGTATTAAAGGATCATCCTCAAATCATAGTGGTGAGTGATGAGATTTACGAGCATATTAATTATGGAAGTGGTCACGCAAGCATGGCAAGTGTAGATGGAATGTATGACCGCACGGTTACGATCAATGGTGTAAGTAAGGCGTTTGCAATGACAGGCTGGCGTGTAGGATATATAGGTGGACCAGCATGGATTGCTCGTGCTTGTAATAAAATGCAAGGTCAAATCACTAGCGGTACTAACTGTATTGCTCAACGTGCAGTAATCACTGCCCTAGAAGCTCCAGTTTCTAAGATTCAATATATGGTAGATGCTTTTCACAAGCGTCGTGATTTAATTCTAGATTTATTATCAAAGATTCCAGGTTTTATAACTGATGTTCCTGAAGGTGCATTTTATGTGTTCCCAGATGTTTCTTCGTTTTTTGGTAAGACTATAAAAGGTCACAAGATTGAAAACGCAACAGATTTCTCTTTACTCTTGCTAGAAGAAGCACTTGTTGCAACGGTTACTGGTGATGCTTTTGGAGCACCTAATTGTATTAGAATTTCTTATGCTGCAAGTGAAGAACAAATCACTGAGGCGATTAAGAGGATTGAGAAGGTTTTGAGCTAGATGAAACTTTTAAAGGAAAAAATAAGAAGTCAGAGCATTCTTTTTAAGGTGCTTTTATTTACGATTTTGACATTACTTACTCTTTTAATAACTTTTTCATTGAATAGTTTATACTCTAGAGATTCATTAGAATTATCCAAAGGTATTAGGGTATTATGGATACCTCTCACAATATTGATTTCGATTTATTATAGCTTGATTTTTGGTAAAGGAAAAAAGACAATTGATAATTAAGAAATAACTTAATTAAAAGGTTACCTATTCCTCCAAAAGAATGGAGTCAATAAAATCAATACCGTAAATAACTCCAGTCTTCCTATCAACATTAAGAAAGCACACCACCATTTACCTAGTGCTGGTAATCCTGCAAAATTATCTACTGGTGATAAAGACCCAAAAGCTGGACCTACATTTCCTAGCGAGCTCAACGCTCCACCGATAGCCGTTTCAAAATCTAGACCTAGCGCTGCAAGAACTGTCGCACCTATGATAAAGGATAACATATAAAGAATAAAGAATCCTAGAATATTGAAAACAATACCACTTTGAAGTGCTTTACCGCTATAACGTACTGGCAAGATAGCATTGGGATGCAGCGTGCGCTTGAATTCCATAATACCATTACGTATTAATATAATATGTCGCATCACCTTCACTCCACCAGATGTTGATCCAGCACTACCACCTAAAAAGAACAGTCCAAAAAACATAATCGTTAAAAATGGAGTCCACAGCGTATAATCTGCACTTACAAATCCGGTAGTTGTGATGATAGCTAGTACTTGAAAAGTAGCATGTCGCATACCGCTTTCAAATTCTCCCCATACCATAGGGTGATCGATGGTAGATAGACTTACGTCTGCCTGGAAGTAGATTAATATACCTGCGATAAGACTGAATCCTAGTACAAAACTAGAGTACCATTTAAACTCAGTATCTTTTATAATTTTACTGAATCTACCTTTAAAGGCAAAATAACTCAAGACAAAGTTAGTTCCTGCAATGAACATAAAAATGATAATGATCCATTGAATCATAGGAGCATCATTCCAGTATGCAACACTTGCATTTTTAGTTGAGAAACCACCTGTGGACAAGGTGCTCAATGCATGATTTACAGCATCAAACCAGCCCATTCCTGCAATACGCAATAAAACAGCCTCTATTGCTGTGAAACCTACGTAAATCAACCATAATCTTTTTGCAGTATCTGTAATACGTGGATGGAGTTTATCTGCACTTGGACCTGGCGCCTCAGCAGCAAAGAGTTGCATTCCACCTATTCCTAATAATGGCAAGATAGCAACGGCAAGAACGATAATTCCCATTCCGCCTATCCAGTGTGTAAGACTACGCCAAAAGAGAATTCCCTTAGGCATCGCCTCAATGTCATTCATAATACTAGCTCCGGTAGTTGTAAAACCACTCATGGTTTCAAAAAAAGCATCAGTATAATTACTTATGGATCCTGTAAAAATATAAGGCATGGTTCCAGCAAACGCCATGATCAACCATCCTAATGTAACGATGAGATAACCTTCCTTTTTATTAAGAACCTTAACGTGATTACGAGTTAAGTACATGGTCATCGCGCCAGACAGCAATGCTACACCACTTGCAGCAAGTATCGCATATCCTTCTTGCTCCCCATAAATCGCACTTACTAGAGCACAAATCAACATAAAACCACCGTTGAATAACAACAATAGTCCCATGATGTGAATTATAATCTTATAATTAAGTTTAGTCATCTATAAAAAGAGCTTTTCTACTTTATTAATAGATCGTGGTAAAGAACACACCACTACTCTATCTCCAGCCTGCACACGGAAACTTCCCAGAACTATATTTCCTATTCCATCTCTAATAACTCCACCTATAATAGCACTGCGAGGAATATCTACGTCCTTTATTAATTTATTACAAATAGGACTTCCAGATTTCACGATAAATTCGAGAAGTTCTGCATTCATGTTATTGAGTTTAGTCATAGCGACTACATCTCCTTTTCTTATAAACCTGAAAATATTATTTGCTGCTAGTAACTTCTTATTTATTAAAGTATCTATTCCTATACTATGAGAAAGCTGGAAGTAATCCATATTCTCCACCAGCGAAATAGTTTTATTCACACTCTTGGAGCGCGCCATCAAGCAAGAAATAATGTTAGTTTCACTATTTCCTGTTACAGCTATAAAAGCATCCATTTCATGAATACTTTCTTCCTGTAATAATTCTACATTGCGACCATCACCATTAATAACGAGTGTTTCAGATAATTCATCAGCAAGGTCAAATGCTTTCTCGGCATCTTGCTCAATTAATTTCACATTCACACCGTTTGCAGACAGATGTTTAGCCGTCTGTTTACCTATGTTGCTACCACCTAGAATCATCACATTCTTCATGATGTGCTTTACTTTACCAGTAAGCTTATAAAGTTCTTCTACTCCATCACTTGTAGTAATAAAATATACTTGATCGCCTTCTTTAAACTGAGTATCACCACGAGGAATTAAAGTATATTGAGTACCAAAACGCTGTATCGCGATAGGCATAAAGTGAATCTCGGGAAAAATTTTACCTGCTTCTTGAACTGTTTTCCCGACAAATTGTGCGGTACGTTGCAAACTCACACCTACCATAGTAAGTGCTCCGTTTTCAAACTCGTAACTATCGTTAAAAGCACTCTGATTGAGCAATAATTCAATTTCTTTACTCGCTAGTGACTCAGGTGAGATCAATTCATCGATACCGAACTGGGCAAAGCCTATTTCATCTTGATAATCGAGAAATTCTGTATTTGTAATACGAGCAATGGTACGTTTTGCTCCTAGTTGTTTAGCAAGTACACAAACCGTAATATTAGTAGTCTCACTACTCGTTACAGAGATAACTAGATCTGCATCGTTAATATTTGCATCTTGTAAAATCTTAATAGATGTCGCATCACCTCTTAATGCTCTTATGTCCAGATGCGTATCTGCATAATGCAGGTTTTCTTTTACTGGGTCTATTAAAGTAATATCCTGCGACTCATAAGAGAGTAGTTTTGCAAGATGAAATCCTACTTCACCAGCTCCTGCGATAATGATCTTCATAAAATCTAATCTATGATTCAAAGATACTAGAAAGCTATATAATTCAATAACATAAGGTGCTTTTTAGCATTGTGTTGTTAATATTTTGCTTTCGCGAAAGCGTAATAACTCAAACCTCACTGCTCTACCTTATCTTTGCAGTAAATGACGAGAAAAGTGGCTCAAGAGGTAAAACCTTATAAAGAGGAAAACAGCAGTAAAAAGGAACAGGTAACCAAAATGTTTGACACGATAAGTGGCGAGTATGATGGTTTAAATCGTATGATATCGCTAGGACTGGATCAAAAATGGCGTGCAAACGTGGTTGAAATGATCGCTGCTACAAATCCAGATATCATTATGGATATCGCTACTGGAACTGGTGATCTCGTCATACAAATGGCTCAAAAAACTAACGCTTCAAAACTTATAGGGCTGGACATTTCTAGTGGTATGCTTGAAGTAGGAAAGGTTAAAGTTAAAAAAGAGCAACTCGATGATCGTATAGATATGGTGCTAGGAGATTCTGAGAACTTACCTTTTGAAGAGAACTCGATTGATGCAGTAACGGTTTCTTATGGTGTTCGCAATTTTGAAGATCTTGAAAAAGGCCTGTCTGAAATAAGAAGAGTTTTAAAACCTCAAGGAATTCTAGTGATTCTTGAAACCAGTGTTCCTACTAAGTTCCCGTTTAAGCAAGGTTATTATGTGTTTTCTAAACTAGTGGTTCCTACTATAGGGAAACTGTTTTCGAAAGATAAAACGGCCTATGGCTATTTACAGGAAAGCGCTTCTTCTTTTCCTTATGGAGAACGTTTCAACAATATTTTAAAGAAAGTTGGGTTTAATAATGTGGAACACACATTACAATTCCACGGCGCATCAACAATTTATAAAGCAGTTAAATAATTATATGAGGTCACTTCTTATCCTTATAAGTCTAGTTTTGGGTTTTCAAATCGCTAGCGCACAATCTGTCAAGGAAAAAATATCAAACGACGCCACTGGTGGGCAAGGTCAAATTGATGAAAAAAGATATACTTGGGGTTATTATCTAGGTCTTAATTCTTATGATTATAAGTTTGACTATAATGAAGTTACTGATGATATTTTTGTAGAGACTTCCATGGGTTTTAATGTAGGTCTTGTAGGTGATGTTAAGATTAATAATTACATCAACTTAAGGCTGGAGCCAGGAATAAGCTTTGTCACACGTACCTTAAATTTTGAAGATCCATCTTTTACTACTCCTGCAGATTTTGAAAGAGAAGTTACATCTACTTATATTAATGTACCGCTTTTAGTAAAATTTTCTACTAAGCGATTGAACAACTGGAAACCATTTGTAGTAGGTGGCGCATCGTGGTCGCGCAACTTATCGAGTAATGAGGATAATCCTAATGATAATAGCGCTGGACAGTTCCGCCAGGTGACTAATGTTTTTAATTATGAACTCGGTTTTGGGATTGACTTTTACCTGTATTATTTTAAATTCACTCCATCTATAAGAGGTGTGTTTGCGATAAATGATGAACTAGTAAGAGACGCAGATCCTAGTAGTCCTTATACAGGAAATGTTTCTAGCATGTTAACTAGAGGTATCTTCTTAAACTTTACCTTCCAGTAGAGCGTTTCCATTCTCCCAAAATTACTGCTGTAGCCATTGCGACATTTAAACTTTCAGTGGCTGGTGGAGCACCGTATTGCGGGATACTTATTTTAGTTCCATGAGCCATTATTTGTTCTGAGATTCCAGCACTTTCATTTCCCATGACTATAATACCGCTCGCTGGTAATTGCATTTCATAAATAGAAGTACCATCCATCGCCGTAGGGAATATATCGAGTTGAGAAGCTGTTAAGTACTCATCTAACTCCATGTAATCAACTTGAACTCTTCCTAGTGATGCCATAGAGGCTTGTACACACTTAGGATTAAAAACATCTACTGTTTCCTGAGAACATATAATCTGTGAAATGTCAAACCAGTCGCACAGTCTTATAATAGTTCCTAGATTCCCAGGATCTTTTACATCATCAAGTGCTACGATTAAACCTTCAGTGCTTACTTCTCTTTTTTGCGGCATTTCAAATACTGCAAGGTATCCTGGAGGCGTTTTCAAGGTAGAAATGTTTTCCATATCTTTTTTGGAAATCATGTCTGTAGGTAAATCTTGAAGTGCGTGATGACCTTCAGTCACAAGAATTTGTTGACATTTTAAAGTAGTTTGGGATAGTTCTTGAATAGACTTGTATCCTTCTACTAGAAATAGCTGGTGATCATCACGATTCTTTTTACGTGAAAGACTTTTGATGAGCTTTAATCTGCTTCTTGTAACCATTTATAATTGTATTTTTGAGAACTACTTATGAAGAAAAAGAGTCTACTTGCAAAAATAGGTTTATTTATAACGCTTATCCTTTTATTAGCTTCTTGTAATGCGATAAAACGTGTTCCTGAAGGGAAAAAACTATTGGTTGATAATACTATTTTAATAGATAGTGTGAAACCTAAGGATCCTAGAGTTAAAAATCTTCTCGTTCAACAGCCTAACAGTCGTTTATTTACTATTCCTCTAGGACTTCATTTTTATAACTTGGCTAGACCACATAGAGATTCTA
This sequence comes from Nonlabens sp., assembly GCF_051251825.1. Taxonomy (GTDB): domain Bacteria; phylum Bacteroidota; class Bacteroidia; order Flavobacteriales; family Flavobacteriaceae; genus Nonlabens. Next base: position 65,871 of record NZ_JBPOGG010000002.1, read on the forward strand.
TTTATCTCAAATGGATGCAAGAAAATCCTGAAAAACTAGAACGACGCAATAACCTACTATCTGAAAAACAAACCATACAATTAGGACAAAGTTTAGTTGATTTCAACAACTGGATCAAACGTACTGGTGAAGCACCAGCAATTATAGAAACAGATGATATCGCAAAGTCTGAGGAACGTCTTAAAGCATGGTACTGGAATCAAGGCTGGTTCAATGCTGAGGTAACACATGAAATAGTAGATAGTGATAAAAAACAAAGAGCCGAAGTAATCTATAAGGTAAACAAACACAAACCTTATGTAGTGGACAGCATAACCTCTCGAATCACATCACCACTAGTAGATTCTTTATATAAGGCAAATTTAAAAGGTAGGCTTGTTAAATCTGGCAAGCAATACTTCACGCCAGATTTTAATGCTGAACGTGATCGCTTGATGACACTTTTCCGTAATAATGGAGTGTTTCATATGGAAAAGGAATTTATAAAATTTGAAGGTGATACCGTTAACACAAATCATAAGGCAAACGTAGCGCTACTTATAGGTGATCGTGAAATTAAAGTTGCAGACTCTATCATTAAAACTCCTTTCTTAATTCATAAAATTAGTAAAGTAAACATCTATCCAGATTATCAAGAAAGCCTTTCCACTAGCGTGGCAGATACTACAAGATATAAAGATGTAAACATTATAAGATATGGCGAGCGCAAGTTTAGAAACTTTGTGCTAGTAGATGCTGTTTTCTTTCATGAAGGTGATGTTTATAGAGACATAGACCGTGATCGTACTTTTAATAGAATTACAGAATTAAAAAGTTTTTACACACCTAGCATTCGTTTTGAACCAGATCCTGCAGATTCTACTGGAGTCAATCTTATTGCAAACATATTACTCACTTCAAAGAAAAAGTTTTTCCTTAAAAACAGTGCCGAAACTACACATAGTAACATTCAAGCATTGGGAATAGGTTTGAATTCATCGCTTGTAATCAGAAATTTATTTCAAGGAAGTGAATTGCTAGACATCAACTTTAGAGGAAGTATAGGCGCCAGTGCTGATGGTGCCAGTGGTGATTCAAGATTTTTTGATCTACAAGAATATGGAGCAGACGCGAGACTAGTATTCCCGAGAATGTTCTTCCCTATCAAAACTACTAAGCTCATTCCTAAATACATGTCACCTAGCACTAATCTATCTTTAGGATTTTTAAGTCAGACTAATATAGGACTCGATAAAACCAGTTTCAATAGTGTTTTAAGTTATCGATGGAAACCTAAACCTACTACCAGCAGCAGATTTGATTTAATAAATGCTCAATACGTGCGCAATTTAGATCCCGATGACTTTTTTAATGTATATAATAGTACCTATAAAAGTTTAGATAGAGTTGCAAGTAATTTGAATATTACGGATCCTATATATGTTAACGATAATAACAACTTAAGTATTCCAGAAGGAACTGCCCTTTTCACTGCCGATGTGTTGAACGGTACTATACCAGTTACTACTGAGCAAAGAGAAACCGTCCGTAATATTGAAGAACGTAGGGATCGACTGACTCAAAACAACTTAATAGTTGCCAGTAGTTACAGCTGGACTAGAAATACGCAAAAAGGAATCTATGATGATGACTACTCATTATTTAGCGCTCGTCTAGAGTCTGCTGGAAATGTACTTGCAGGAATCACCTCATTAATAGGAGATACTGAGAACGAATCAGGAAACCGAAATGCATTTGGCGTTGAATACACTCAGTACATTAAAACAGAAATCAATTATGTGAAACACTGGAAACTCTTCAGTAATAATGTTTTTGCTATAAGAGCTTTTGGTGGGATTGCGATACCATATGGTAATTCAGATAACATACCATTTACGAGATCCTTTTTTGGTGGTGGACCTAATGATAACAGAGCTTGGCAAGCCTATGAATTAGGACCAGGAAGTACTGGAGGAATTAATGATTTTAATGAAGCAAACATGAAACTCGCTTTTAACGGCGAGTATAGATTTACTCTAGCTGGCAGTTTTAAAGGAGCCTTTTTTGTAGATGCAGGAAATATATGGAACGTTCTAGATAACGAAGAAAATCCAGACGCTCAATTTAAAGGCATCGCAGACTTATCAACAATATCAGTAGGCTCTGGATTTGGGATTCGTTATGATTTTGGATTCTTTGTACTGCGTTTAGATACTGGTTTTAAGACATTTAATCCTGCGCTGGAAGATGGTCGCAGATGGTTTAAAGAAATAAAAATTCCCAAAGCCGTATTTAACGTAGGTATTAATTATCCATTCTAGGATCGAGTTTATCGAGCCTATATTTTCCTTACTTTTGTAACCCAATCTAATAAAAACAACATGAGTCATAATATAAAACCAGGTGTTGCTACCGGTAACCAAGTTCAAGAAATATTTAATCATGCAAAAGCTAACGGCTATGCATTACCAGCGGTAAACGTGGTAGGTTCAAACACAGTTAATGCTGTGATGGAAACTGCTGCAGAGCTCAATTCACCAGTAATCATTCAGTATTCTAACGGTGGATCTGTTTTTAATGCTGGAAAAGGATTAAATAATGATGGACAGCGCGCTGCCATTCTAGGTGGAATAGCTGGAGCTGAGCATGTTCACAGACTTGCCGAAGCTTATGGCGCAAGTGTTATACTTCATACAGACCACTGTGCTAAGAAATTATTACCTTGGATAGATGGTTTGCTAGATGCTAGTGAAGCACGCTTTCGCGAAAGCGGGAAATCACTATACTCTTCACACATGATAGACCTTAGTGAAGAACCACTTGAGGAGAATATTGAAATTTGTAAAAGATACTTAGAGCGCATGTCTAAAATGGATATGACTCTAGAAATCGAGCTAGGAATTACTGGTGGTGAGGAAGATGGTGTGGATAACAGCGATGTAGATGAATCTAAACTTTACACGCAACCAGAAGAAGTAGCTTATGCTTATGAAGAATTAAAAAAGGTAAGCGATCGTTTTACTATTGCAGCAGCCTTTGGAAACGTGCATGGTGTTTACAAGCCAGGAAACGTAAAACTGACTCCTAAAATCTTGAAAAACTCTCAAGAATTTATCACTAATAAATACGGAGTTGAGCACAACCACATCGATTTTGTATTCCATGGTGGATCTGGTTCTACTGTAGAAGAAATAAGAGAAGCAATAGGTTATGGTGTTATTAAAATGAACATCGATACAGACCTGCAATGGGCATTTGCAAACGGTATTAAAACCTACATGGATGATAATAATGACTTTTTATTATCTCAAATAGGAAACCCTACTGGTGCAGACTCTCCAAATAAGAAATATTACGATCCTCGCAAATGGTTGCGCGTAGGTGAAGAAACTTTCAAAGCTCGCTTGAAAGCGGCATTTGAAGACTTAAACAATATCAACACATTATAGAATAATCGTTTCTTTCCCCAACCCTAAAGGGTGGAAACTTTATATTTTTGAAATCTAAAGTTATCGAGAACAGAATAAAACTCTTAACTCATAACTCTTAACTCATAACTCATAACTAGAATATGGCTTGGTTTAAAAGAGATAAAAAAGGAATTACTACGCCTACTGAGGCAAAAAAAGATACTCCTAAAGGACTGTGGTACAAGTCACCTACTGGTAAAATTGTAGATGCTGAGCAGTTGAAAAATAATTTCTACGTGAGTCCAGAAGATGGATATCATGTACGTGTAGGAAGTAATGAGTATTTTGAAATCCTTTTTGACGATAATAAATTCAAGGAACTCGATGCAAATATGAGTTCTAAGGATCCATTAAAATTTGAGGATTCAAAAAAATATGTAGATCGTCTTGTTGAGGCAAAGAAAAAATCTGGATTAACTGATGCTGTGAGAACTGCGGTAGGTAAATCAAATGGTAATGACCTAGTTGTTGCCTGTATGGATTTTGCTTTTATAGGTGGTTCTATGGGTAGTGTGGTAGGAGAAAAAATCGCTCGTGCTGCAGACCATTCTTTAAAACACAACATTCCTTTAATGATCATCTCTAAGTCTGGTGGTGCTCGTATGATGGAAGCAGCGTTATCCTTAATGCAACTCGCAAAAACAAGTGCAAAACTAGCCCAACTAGCAGATGCTGGAATACCTTACGTATCACTATGTACAGATCCTACCACTGGTGGAACTACTGCATCATTTGCGATGTTAGGTGACATTAACATAGGAGAACCTGGTGCATTAATCGCATTTGCAGGACCACGTGTAGTAAGGGACACCACTGGAAAAGAACTTCCAGAAGGCTTTCAAACGGCAGAGTTCTTACTTGAAAAAGGATTCCTAGACTTTATCGTTCCACGTCATGAATTAAAGGAGAAAGTAAATCTTTACTTAAACCTTATTTTAAACAGAGAAGTACCTATAGTATAAATGCTAGAAAATAATTACGGGCAGCACCAGTCGCCACCTCGATCTGAAAACTGGATGGAACCTATACCAGAAATGGGTTTTATGGAAGCTGTTAAGGTGAGTTTTGAAAAATATGCAGACTTTGAAGGTAGAGCACGACGTACTGAGTTCTGGTATTTCAGGCTTTTTCAAATTATTGTTGTTTTAGGACTCGCATTTTTATGTGTACCGCTAGCGGTAATTGAAGAGAGATTGATAGTATTACCCATTATTCTTATAATCATTTTTGCTATTGGGACTATTTTACCATCGTTAGCATCTTCAGTCAGGAGATTGCATGATACTGGAAACTCTGGCTGGCTTATCTTACTAGATATCTTTTGTACTAACGGATTAGTAATGATTGTGATGGGTTGTATAGAAGGAAAAATAGGACCTAATCAATACGGTCCAGATCCTAAAAGACCCAATACTGATTTTCATAATAGGAATCGTTTTTATTAGAAAAAAGATTTTTAAGTTTTTTTCATCAAGAGTTTAAAGAAAAGCAAAACCGTACTTAAACCTTATTTTGAATCGTGAAGTTCTTAAAGTATAATATGATTTTATAAAACAAAACTGCTCTTAAAATTGACATTTTAAGAGCAGTCGTTTTCATAAATTTTATTGTTTTTAAAAGCTTTTTTCTATTTAGCCTTTGTTTGGATTACTATTTCATAGCCGCATCCTACAATTAAGAGAATACCTGAAACTATTCCCATCCACACACCCAAACCAATATCTTCATAATATTTAATCAAATAATAAATATTTCCAATAAGCAAGAATACTGCAATTAATAAAATAGTTTTTAAAAAATTTATATTTCTCATAATTTTAAATTTTAATTATATCCACGACCACTAAGACAAGGATCACAAGCAGCCCACCAACCGATAGCAGCTGTAACATAACCGGCAAAAAGTAAAATCGCACCAATAACTGTTACCGTTGCAGCGATCATAGCAGCAGTGGCAATAACCAAACCAGCAGTTGCAGTTGCACATAAGAACCATTCATAACTAGTACAACCATCCTCCGATTCTAGAATCTAACAAAACAATATACTGATAAAACGATCTTTATGCAAGGCTTTAAGAACTCGTTAGTAGGTGTTTAATACTTGTTTAACTTAATTTAGAATAGGTGTTTAGCTTTATTATGTCGATAGCTTCTTATAATTAAATAAGTCAGAAATGATTTTAAAAGGTTTGAAATAGAATCGCAATCAATTTATTAAAATAACTCAAGTTAAAACAGTTGAATTAATTAAAATTGTATCTTTGCAGCCGCATTGAGAACGAGTCTTAGTGTGAAGTCAGAAAACCTGACGTACATAATATTCATTATTAAATAATTTTGGCATGTATTTAGCACCAGAAAAAAAAGCAGAGATTTTCGCAAAGTACGGAAAAGACGCAAACGACACCGGTAACACAGACGCGCAAATCGCACTGTTCACATACCGTATCAACTATTTAACAGGACACCTTAAAAACAACCGTCACGACTTTAACACTGAGCGTAGCCTAGTGAAGCTCGTAGGTAAAAGACGTTCACTTCTTGATTATAAAATGAAGAAAGATATCGTTGCTTATCGTGAGTTGATTAAGGACTTAGGAATTAGAAAGTAATAAAATGGGGACTTCGTGTCCCCTATTTTATTTTATATAAATACAGGTATTCCTGTTTACGCTTTCGCGAAAGCGTAATAAAAATATCCATCGCAACACAGCGCAATCATTGCGCTGCAAATCAAAGCTGGTTTCTCATAAAGTAGCTTGAAAGGAAATAAATCGCACTTCGAGAGCCTCAGTGCTCAAGATGCGCGAGGTCTGAGGCTCTCGAAGACCGATTTCCAATTAAGCATAACGCCTTCTCTACCACACACAACTTGAGATTAACGTTTAACTATATTTATGAAACCACAAGTTTTTAAACAAGTGATTAAAATGGCCAATGGGCCAGATATCACTATCGAAACTGGAGCGCTTGCAAAACAAGCACATGGATCTGTTGTGATCACATGTGGAAAAGCAATGCTTCTAGGAACCGTAGTGTCCGGCTACAAATCAACCGGTCTAGATTTTCTTCCACTTACTGTAGATTACCGTGAGAAATTTGCCGCTGCCGGTAAATATCCAGGTGGATTCTTCAAGCGTGAAGCACGTCCTAATGATGGAGAAGTACTTACTATGCGTCTAGTAGACCGTGTATTGCGTCCATTATTCCCTAAAGATTACCATGCAGAGGTTCAGGTAATGATCCAATTAATGTCTCATGACCCAGAAGTTATGCCAGACGCTATGGCTGGTCTTGCTGCAAGTGCTGCTATTCAATTATCAGACATACCATTTGAATGTCCTATCTCTGAAGTACGTGTAGCACGTGTGAACGGTGAGTTTGTAGTAAACCCAAGTTATACTCAGTTAGCAGAAGCTGACCTTGAGATGATGATAGGTGCAAGTGCTGACTCTGTAATGATGGTTGAAGGTGAAATGAGCGAAGTTTCTGAAGAAGAAATGATCGCTGCGATTAAAACCGCTCACGAAGCTATTAAAGAACAATGTGCTGCTCAAGTTGCCCTTGCAGAGCAAGTAGGTAAAAAAGAAGTACGTGAATATGATGGTGAAGATGAAGATGCTGACATCGAAGCTACTGTTGCTGCATTTACTTATGATAAAGTATATGAAGTAGCTAAAAAAGGAAGTGGAAAGCATGAGCGTTCTGCTGCTTTTGGCGAAATTAAAGATGCCTTAATAGCGACCTTTGATGAAGAAACAGCTGCTGAAAAAGGAAAACTAATCAGCAAGTATTTCAACAAATCACATAAAAAAGCAGTACGTGATGTACTACTTAATGAAGGAATACGTCTAGATGGTCGTAAGACTACAGACATACGTGATATATGGTGTGAAGTAGATTACCTTCCATCTACTCACGGTAGTGCTGTATTTACTCGTGGAGAAACTCAAGCACTGGCAACAGTAACTTTAGGAACTTCTAGAGATGCAAACATAATAGACATGGCTTCTCAAGAAGGAGAAGAGCGTTTCTATTTACATTACAACTTCCCACCTTTCTGTACTGGAGAAGCTCGTCCACTACGTGGAACTTCTCGTCGTGAAATAGGACATGGAAATCTTGCACAACGTGCGCTTAAAAGAATGCTTCCAGAAGATCTTCCTTATACGGTAAGAATCGTATCTGAAGTACTTGAATCTAACGGTTCTTCTTCTATGGCAACAGTTTGTGCTGGTACGATGGCTATGATGGATGCAGGTTTACCTATGAAGAAACCAGTATCTGGTATCGCAATGGGATTAATTACTGATGGTAGTAACTACGCAGTTCTTTCTGATATTTTAGGTGATGAAGATCACTTAGGAGATATGGACTTTAAAGTAACTGGTACTGAAGATGGTATCACTGCATGTCAAATGGATATTAAAGTAAAAGGTCTTTCTTATGAAATCCTTACAAATGCTTTAATGCAGGCTAGAGATGGTCGTTTACACATATTAGGAAAACTTACTGACACTATCGCTGCACCAGCTGCAGACGTGAAGCCTCATGCTCCTAAGATGGAATCTCTTGAGATTGAAGGTAAATTCATTGGTGCTGTAATAGGACCTGGTGGAAAAGTAATTCAAGAAATGCAAAAAGAAACAGAGACTGTAATCAACATCAAAGAAGATGGTGATATGGGAATCATCGAAATTGCAGGTACAGATCGTGCTAAGATTGAAGCTGCTCTTGAGAAAATCAGAAACATCATTTTTGAACCTACTGTAGGTGAAGTTTATGAGGTAAAGGTTGTGAAGATGCTTGACTTTGGTGCAGTTGTGGAATTACGTCCAGGTAAAGAAACGCTACTTCACGTAAGTGAGTTTGATTACAAGCGTATAGAAGATCCATCTACCGTTCTTAAAGTAGGAGATGTACTTGATGTGAAATACATGGGTGTAGATCCACGTACTAAGAAGCAAAAAGTATCTCGTAAAGAATGTTTACCTAAACCTGAAGGTTGGGTAGAACGTCCACCACGCCAGCGTGATGACCGCCGTTCAAATGATCGTAGAGCGCCACGTCGTGATGATCGTAAGAGAGATGACCGTTCACGTCGTGATAATGATTCTTCTTCTGAAACTAAATCTGAAGAATAATCTTAAACTGTCACTCTGAATTTATTTCAGAGTCTGATAGTTTTATTCTCATTGATTTTTTATAAATCTAAAATGCCTCTTGAAATTTCAAGAGGCATTTTTGTAGTAATATTATTCTGGCAACTTATTTTTTATACAGCTCTCAAAAAATATATTTGCGATAATACTCAATATTAACATACTTAAAAAAATTATAAATCCAGTAAGAGAAAAATAATATTTCCAGTCCGCTGGAGTACCGTTTAAATGCGTTTTGGCATTGAAAATTGTTCCAGTAATAATTGATGCAATTAAGTATAATATAGCTCCGGTTTTAACGAAATCGATATGTCTTTTCATATAAATTATTTTTTTGATTTACTCGTTTATTAATTTTAAAAAAAGATATCACATAACTCTATTTAGAATAATGTTCAAGTTGCATTGCTAATAAAATAAACTAGGTTTTTAATTATTGAAAATATCTGATTTAGATTTAAATGAATCATACAAATAATATATCAGTAACAAACCCCAAATAATAGCCAATACCTGAAATGCGATTAATTCCCAGTTTTTAGAGTCTGTTAAATTCGATATTAAAAGGTAACATATTGGAATTGAAACTCCAATTAAGATTAACATTTTGACTACGCTTTTTCTACTTTCTGACTTATCTGTTACATTCTTACTATTATAAATCATCAAAGCAACAGTAACTAGCGTGAATAGTCCAAATACAACCGATAGATAAAGAGGAAGTTCCATCTGATTAAGAGCATCTTGCAACCTCAGTAACTAACAACGCATAAGATGAAGCTGTTGCTATGCCACCAACAACAGCACCTACTCCAGTAGGAGCAGTAACTACTGTAGCTGTTGCAAGAATTGCAGTGTCTAAAAATGAAGCTAAAATTCTAGTCCCGCAACTATGTTCTCCTCCTGCTATAGCTAAAATAGATCTAAACAACCATTTTTGTTGATTTTCTGAAGTATTTAATACTTCATCGTATAAAGCTTGCTCAAGTAATTCTCTTCCATTTTCTTCTTCAAGTAAGTGCTTATGAGTATAAATTGTTTCCAAGAACAGTACGGTCTGAGATTGCTCAATGCCAAAATATTCTTCAAAAACAAATCCAAACTCTTCAAAAGAAATCTCTTCAGAACTACTAAATAAAGTATTATTTGCTAGCGCCTCATTAAAAGCTTCGGCATTTTCTAGAACCATTTCGGTATCAACATACATGTTATTTCCTGATTTTGCTAATTCCTGAGCAAACTCTTTAAATTAAATATTTTGCTCTTCAATGATTAATTCTTCTTGCTCGCTACAAGAATTGAAAACCATACAAACTCCAAAAAATAAAAAAGGTAAAAATTTAATTTGTTTTTTCATTATGTTTAATTTAAAGTTATTGCCTACTCGTAACGCTTTTCGGCTTAGGTCGTTGCTTACAAAATCGGCTTGTAAGACGATGTAAATAAAATTTTAAATTTTAAATTGAAAATCACGTTTAGATTTAATTAACTAATTGTTGAATTCTTGATAAGAAATATAGTTTAACAATGAGAAGTAAATAAATTATGAACTTAATAATTACATTAAACCTAATACATATTAAAATTCCAGTAAAAAGATATTTTGCAACTTAGATAACTAAGAAAGGTAATTCTTACTTTTTAAGAAACACCATGTGATTATAATAGCATATATACTATCCTCCAAGTAATGATAACGATAGTTCTTCTGATAATAAATCAGAGTAATTAGATTTTAAGTTTCGCTCTTGCGAAAATTGATCATACAAAAATCCCTGTAACATCATTGTTACAGGGATTTTTTAATGGAATATTTAAAAAAGGTTATTCCTTAATCAATTTCTCAGTGGATATTACCTCACGGTTATTCCCTATAAATTGAACAAAATACATTCCAGGAGAAATTGTGGAGCTTAAAGTTATTTGATTCTTTGAGGCCACGTTTTCTGTTTTATAAACTACTTTACCCATTACATCAACGATTCTCAATGTTGTTATCTCACTTATTAAAGAGTCCGAAATATCTATAGTGAGTTGTTCCTTAAATGGGCTAGGATACATTTTTATTTGAGTGGAAAGAAGATTTGAGTCTGCACTCAACACTGCTCCAGCACAAATCACTTGTAAATCAGCAATAGAAACCCAAGGACCTGTATAAGTTGCTGCTCCAGTTACTGTAAATCTCACATATCTTATTACGGTATCATTAAATGTATCATTGATAGAAGTTGCTTGAGTCGTATTGCTTTGTCGATCAACAAGAGTTGTGAAACCGCTAGTGGCGCTAGTTGCAGAACCTTCAATTAAATATTGATAATCGCGATTTTGATAAGGGAATAAATTCACCGCATTAATATTTAATCCAGCTCCTAAATCGATGACCATAGATTGCGGGAAATTCATCGCGCTCCATCTATTGCTTGCATCTCCATCGATCACATTACTTGCTGGATTACCTGCTTGTTCATCTGTAAAACTAGCTACGGTTCCACTTAACGCTAGGTTAGTTCCTTGCACACAATCTGGCGCTGTTAATACTTCTATACTTGCCGTATCTGTAAATGAACCGTCTACAGTAGTAGCGGTAATGGTTGCAATTCCGCCACCAGTTGCTGTTACTAATCCATTAACATCTACAGTAGCAATTGTAGTGTCTGATGTAGTCCATGTCACCTGATTATTACTTGCATTATTAGGCTGAACAGTCGCTGTTAACTGTTGTGTTCCTGCCAGTGCTAAAATACTCATAGGTGGACTTACCATAACACCAGTAACTGCCACTGGAGCACAAACGGTACTATAGTCAAATGGCACACATGCACTTGAAGAACTCATTCCGGCTGCGTCTAAATAGCAAGCTCCAGTACCATTCCCGACAGCTGCGTCTACAATAGGTGCTGCATTTGTGATAGTTCCTGTAGCACCTACAATTTCATGAGCACCTACATCTTTGCTGGTAGATGGTCTTGTTAATCCTTCTATATCTATAAACACTTGAGGATAATTTCCAGTTGCAGCGTCTGCAGCAGGACCAGTGGTACTAGGTTTGAAAATCTCACCGCTCTGGCTAAAATTCCCATTTGCATTTGTGATTCCAGCATTTGTAATGCCGATAGGAGAACCACCAAAAACATTACCTATATAAGTCATTTGACCACCTATAGCAGCTACAGAACCAGAGACTATTGTTCCATTTGTACTATAAATAAGGTTATTTGCTATAGTTCCCTGCGGTACATTACTAGCTCTTAAATCATTGAAATAAATAGGATCGTCAGAATTATAGATCGTATTAAAAGCTATTAGTACGTTACTTACATTTTGATAGCCATTGCTCGTTCCACCAGATGCTGCGTCTCCAGCCATGATAGTAATTCCATTATTAAACGGACTGCTAGAATTATCAACACCTTGAATATAATTATTGATGATCACATGGTCTTTATCAGATATACGTATCCCGCCAGAACTTGCTTTTCCTTCACCTATAAAATAATTTCCTTCTATTAAAGCTCCAGATCCATGACGCATTACTAATGAACCACGACAACTTCTAAAAGTGTTATTGCGATACATATTGCCGCGACTTTTATTTGATATAATCTCTGCTTCTCCATCAACGTCATGGAAATAATTACGCTCTACTAAAACTCCAGCATTTACCGACTGGAAAGCACTTTCCCCTATTCTTATTCCTTCAGAATCACCTGAATTAGTACGTCCATCTTTATTAGTCACATTAAAGAAATAATTATCGCGCAAAATGTGTCCTGCGACTCCAGCAGTTTGGAAAGCAAGTTCCACTAGAATACATACACCAGTACTGTTTTTATTTAAAAAAGAACAATTCTCAACGGTATTATTCACCCCATAAAGTACGATCCATCTACTTTTACTATCTCCAGCTGTCACTAAATCATTAAAGGCACAATTCCTAATAATCGTGTTGTTAGCAAAGTCTGTATTAGAACCACTGCGTCTGAATTCTACGTGATTATTAGTGCCAGTTCCACCATTCCAGTAAAAACCGTCTATAATTAGGTAATCACCATAAACATTCATTTCAGAACTACCAGTGAAAATAACGCCACCAGGAGTTTGAGCTTTTAAAACAATGGGATTTCCTTGAGTTCCTGTAGCATTAAAAACTACATCTTGATTTGAATAAGTACCATCTGTCCATGTGACCACATCACATGGTTGTAGGGCTAGTGCATTGAATTGACTTGCTGAGCTCACCGTATAGTCTGTAGCCGCAGATTCTAAGGAACTTAGAACAGCAAAAAACAACAATGATAGAAGTAGATTTCTTGAAATTATATGCTTCATTTTAAACAGTTTGTAAAAATTGGTTGACCAATTTAGCAATTTAAAATCATATTCTGTATCTTATTTTATGGATTTTAATTTATTCGCTTTCGCGAAAGCGAATTCAAAAACCTAAATTTGTAAAACTTTTAAAAAACACAGAATGTCTAAACTTATCGCTCCATCAGTACTTGCCGCAGATTTTGCTAACCTACAACGTGATGTAGAAATGATCAATCGCTCTGATGCTGACTGGTTTCACATCGATATTATGGATGGTGTTTTTGTTCCTAATATTTCATTTGGGATGCCGGTATTGCGTGATATTGTAAAACATGCTACAAAAACAATAGACTGTCACTTAATGATAGTAGATCCAGATCGTTATGTAGAGACGTTTGCAAAGCTAGGTTGTGATATTCTTACCGTTCATTATGAAGCGTGCACGCATTTACACAGAACGTTACAGCTCATAAAATCTCATGGTATGAAAGCTGGCGTAGCTTTAAATCCACATACGAGTGTTCATTTATTAACCGACACGATTCAAGATATTGATATGGTGTGTTTGATGAGTGTGAATCCTGGTTTCGGTGGGCAAAGTTTTATCGAGAATACCTATGATAAAATAACTCAACTTAAAAAAATCATCGATTTTAAGGGTTGCGATACACTCATAGAAATTGATGGTGGAGTGACTGATAAAAACGCAAAGCAACTGGTAAACGCTGGTGCAGATGTGCTCGTAGCAGGAAGTTATGTCTTTAAATCGAGCGATCAAGAAGCTACTATTGCTGGATTGAAAAAGTTGGTGAATTCATAGATTGTAAGTTTATTAAAAAGACGGAATAGGATCCTATGTCTAGGATCCTATTCCGTCTTTTTTATTTCAATGATTTAATGTTGCTCTTAGATAATTAAAAAACGCTTTCGCGAAAGCGTAATCATCAACGCATTATTTCTTATTCAATAAGTCCATTAAATCCACGTCATTACCTAATAAAATTTCAGTAGGATTAATACGTCCTTCTAGTGGTCCGTTTTCAAGTTTCAAAACACCACGAGGACACACGGCACTACAAATTCCACAACCTACACAACTAGAACGCACGATGTTTTCTCCTTTTTGCGCATAGGCACGTACATCAATACCTTGTTCACAATACGTCGAACAATTACCGCAGGAAATGCACTGACCGCCGTTAGTTGTAATTCTGAAACGAGATTTAAATCGCTGCACAAACCCTAAATAAGCAGCAAGTGGACAGCCAAAGCGGCACCATACTCGGTTTCCAAAAATAGGATAGAAACCAGTTCCTATAACTCCTGCAAAAATAGCTCCTATTAAAAAGCTGTAAACATTCATAATACTTTGCACCTCGATACCTAAAACGGTACTCGCCTCAGTAAAAAATCCGTAAAGGGTAAAAGCAGTCATGACTAATGCAAAAAGTAATACTCCATGAATCAACCAGCGTTCTATTTTCCATGCAAATAGTGATTTATTAGAATGCTGACGATAAGGATCTCCTAAAGTCTCTGCAAGTCCACCGCAACCGCAAACCCAGCTACAATACCATCTTTTACCAAAGAAATAAACCATAACGGGAACAATCACAACGGTAAGTACAATTCCCCAAACCAATATAAATAGTCCTAAACCACCACTAGAAATGAGTTCTGTAAGATTCCAACTAAAGAAAAAATCGTAATCTAATGGGAATGCATTTTTAAAATCATATCCCTTACTATAAGAAAGTTGTAAACGCACCATGATTTCAGGAATCAAAAAGGCAAATACTATTTGAAAGAATAAAACCGAGGTTGTTCTTAAAATTTGATACTTATTATGGCGGTACTTTATATACATTCTTATAGCCATAACGGTCATGACGGTACAGTACATAAAACCGTAAACAAACCAGTGACCGGCAGGATTACCACTTAGGCTTTTACTGATAGGATCAACTAAATACGTCCAGTTTACCGCATACTCTGACTGAAAGTAAAGAACTAGATAGAAGCTAACTAAGAATATAAAAACTAACCATGCGATCCAGCCACGATTTGTAGAACTTTGATGATAAATACCATTGTTTTTAATTCCTTTTCTTCCCAAGGTAATTACTTGCGGAATTATAAACATCAATGCTCCTAAAATACCGAGACCAAAAGTAAGCAACCACATCAATCCTTTATTATCTGGAATGAATCCATAACCAGATTGCTTTCTTATACTCGTAGCAAGGTCATCATCACTAGCATAAACTTTTTTATCCCATTCTTTATTTTTAGTATGAACAGTATTTGCCTTTTCAATACTACCTGCAACTATGGAAGATAGTGGTGTGTAACCAGCAAAATCTTTACCTACTATTTGTGACTGAAGATCTTCTATAAAAATCTCACTTTTTATACCTTGTTGCTCAATGAGGTCATCAAATTCTTTTTGATCTAATTTGAAATTTCCCAAAAATGGCAAACTCACAAAAATCCCAAAACCTATTAAGAAAATGACTATTCCTATATGCTGAATTGCTTTCATAAAGCGTGTATTATTTTAAGTTGTAATTGATTAAGCAAAAATGCGTTTCCAGCTCTTTTTCACTGGTTTGATTTGTTTACCGCGTTCTTGATTATAATGAGATATAATGGCATTTTCATGGAGCTTATAGAATTCAGGATCAAAGTTGGCATCTTTTAGATATTCCATTACCTCATCTATTTTGCGACCTTCTGTAAGCCAGCGATCAAAAATCTCATGCCTCATTCTGATTCCAAAGGTGTTGATCCCTAAAAACTCATCTGTATCTTTATGATAAGCGATAGTCACGCAAATCATTTCTTTTTCATGTCGCCAGTGGAATTGCTTCTCAAAATCTGGTAGTTCTCTACCACTAACCCAACCGTAGGTTTGATATTCTACATCCATGAATTTGGCACTATTGAACCAGTGACCAGGTTTATACTCTGTAGTGTTGCCGCAAAGAGTTTGTGCAATCGTTTCTCCCATCATACGACCTGTGTACCATACTGCTTCAATAGGCCTGCGTCTTCCTATTGCCTCGCGTTGCTCTGCACAATCGCCTATTGCATAAATATCTTTCACACTAGTTTCTAGTAGTCTATTCACTTTAATACCGCGACCTAACTCAATATTAGAATCTTTGAGAAAACTAACATTAGGCGTTACACCAGCAGTAAGACCTACTACGTCACACTCTATGACTTCACCAGTTTCTTTTATCTTGATAGCTTTACACTTGCCAGTGCCGTCATCTATGATTTCTTCTAGATTAGTACTTAATCTTAAATCAATTCCATTTGCAAGGATCTCCTCATTTACAAGAGCGCTTTCTCCTGCAGGTAAAACACCGTTCCAAAAACTGTTTTCTCTCACTAAAAAAGTGACAGGAATGTGACGTGAGTGTAACATCTCGGCCATTTCAATTCCTATCAATCCACCACCAACGATTACTGCGCGTTTACAGGTTTTATTATCTGGAGCATTTTTTTCTAACTTTTCAAGATCTTGTTTGTGATACAACCCTTGTACTCCATCGAGATCTTGTCCTGGCCAGCCAAATTTGTTAGGGACACTGCCAGTAGCAATTATAAGTTTATCATAAGTCATAGATCCTCCACCAGACAACTCCAGTGTTTTACTAGAATCAGATATTTTTTCTACCCAAGCACTTTTGAGTTCAATTCTATTCTTTTCCCAAAACCAATTCTCATAGGGTTGTGTGTGTTCAAACTTCATGTGACCCATATAAACATACATTAATGCGGTACGAGAGAAAAAATAATCGGTCTCACCAGAAATGATTGTGATGCGCTTATCAGAATTTTTTCTAATATGTCTTGCCGCAGTCACACCAGCAATACCATTTCCTATAATGACTATATGTTCCATGTAGTTTAAATTAATTGATGTTTACAAATTAAGGTATTGCAGTAGGTTTTTACCCTATCGATTTAACCTTAATGATGTTATATTATTCCTTTAGGTTAAATAATGTTTTTAATTATTATTACGACTTAAGAATATGGTTTGATTATTGAATTAAGTTTAACTTTAAAATATTAAACCTGCTTCTAAGTTAAAACAATTATGCATAAAAGAGCTCACATAATTATCACAGTAGTACTAATATTGATTACGTCTTCAGTGGTAGCACAAATAGATGTGTTTAACCAGCGTACTCAAGCTGTATTAAACTTATATGTAAAAAACGGCTTAGTAGATTATCAAAGTTTGAAGCAAGACTCAAAAAGTATTACCATTCTTAAAGAAAGTATTGCTCATACTAAAAGTACTGATTTAACGCCTCAAGAACTTAAAGCTTTTTTGATAAATGCTTACAACATGACGGTAATTGTTTCAATTACAGAAAATTACCCTACCACTTCAGTCATGGATATTGATGGATTCTTTGATAAGAAAAAACATCAAGTTGCTGAAAGATTAGTGACTTTAAACGAACTTGAAAAAGACTGGCTTTTTAAAAAATTCCCAGATGCACGATTACATTTTGCATTGGTCTGTGGAGCTATTTCTTGTCCGCCATTAAAAGGAACTCCTTTTAATTCCCAAAATACCGAGACTAGGCTTGAAAAATTAACTAGAGCTACATTGAACGATTCTGAGTTTGTGAGTATTGATATGCATGAAAAAACAGCTACGGTCTCAAAACTGTTTGAATGGTATAAAACAGATTTTAATAAAAAAGGAAATGCTATTGTATTCATCAATAAATATTCAGATAAAAAAATCCCTGATGGCTTTGCCTTAAATTTTAAGGTTTATAACTGGAATCTTAATCAACAGTAGACATTATATTTACAATTCAACCGTTTATCTTCCTATATGAGATTTCTTTTCTACCTATTCATATTCATTTGTTTTAATTCTTGCGCTGCTCAAGAGGTGCAAAAAGAGGAGAAAATTAATGGTATTACCCTAGTTGCTACTCACAATCCTATAGACGCAACTGGTATAAAGCAACTTACTGAGTATAATGCAAATTATGCTGTAATCGTCCCTTATGCATGGATGAAGAGTCTTGAAGAACCACAGGTACATTATGATGAAGAACGCGGCGATTGGGGCGAGAAACCTAAAGGCGTTAATATCACCATAGACCTTATGAAAGAGCAAAATCTAGAAGTATTGCTCAAACCTCAATTATGGATAGGACGTGGAGATTATACAGGGAATATCGCTCTTAAAGATGAGGCTCATTGGAAAATTCTAGAAGATAGTTATACAGAGTACATCATGAGATTTGTACATATTGCAGCTAGTAAAAATGTGGGCATGTTTTGTATAGGTACTGAACTGGATTCTTTTGTAGAATTAAGACCTAAATACTGGGATAACCTCATCGTAGAAATTCGTAAAATTTATAAAGGAAAACTAACTTATGCCGGTAATTGGGACAGCTATAAACACGTTCACTTTTGGAAACAACTTGACTTTATAGGAGTAGATGCATATTTCCCGTTGAGTGAAGAAAAAACTCCTACTTCCTTAATAATTCAAGAATCATGGAAAAAATGGGTGCTTGAAATGAGTACGCTTTCGCGAAAGCTGGATAAAAAAATCCTTTTTACCGAATACGGTTATATAAGTGCAGACTATGCTGGTCTAGAACCATGGAAAAATGCTAGAGAAGACCGATTAGTGAATGAAAAAGCACAAGCGGTTCTATTTCAAGGGTTATATGATGCCGTGTGGGATAAAGAATGGTTTGCTGGCGGATTTATTTGGAAACATCATGCAGAAGAAAGCAGGTGGCGAGGCTTTGAGAAGCGATTCACAACGCAAGGAAAAGAGGCGCAAAAAGTGGTGGCAAAAAATTATTTGAAATTTAGTAATTAGTTGGTGAGTTGGTGAGTTAAAAGAAATGAAATGTCAGTTCGAGCGCAGTCGAGAATAGGTTTTTTTCTACAAGGCCTATTTACAGTTCTATCTAAAAAGCCGACTTGAGTCGGCGCAATAAAAGAAACGCCGCAGGCGACAGAATCTGTTCACAGTGGCAGACTTCAGTCTGCCAGCAAAGAATAAATAGTGATTGAAATAAGTTAAATAAACAATCGTTTTTAAAATACAGAAGATTCTGTATCAAGTGTAGAAGGACATTTAAAAAAATAATATGAGATTTATAGTTACCATAATTTTATTGATGGGCTTAGGGAATATAGGCCATGCACAATTGGGACAGCATAAAAAAGAATTCACTAGACAAGACAGTTTGCGTGGATCCATTACTCCAGAACGTGCATGGTGGGATCTCAATTACTACGATCTAGACATTAAAGTAACGCCATCCACAAAGTTCCTTGCTGGTTCAAACACCATTCATTATAAAGTACTGAAACCTCATAACGTGATGCAAGTGGATTTACAAGAACCACTTATAATGACTAAAGCCGTTCAAGATGGACGCGAGCTCAAAATCAAACATGAAGGAAACGCTCATTTTATAACACTTACTAAAGAGCAACTTCCTGGCACGATTAATCAAGTACAAGTTTTCTACGAGGGAAATCCTCGTGAAGCAAAAAATGCACCGTGGGATGGTGGCGTGTCATGGAAAAAAGATAAAAACGGAAACGACTTTGTTGCGACCTCTTGTCAAGGTTTAGGTGCTAGCGTGTGGTGGCCTAATAAAGATCACATGTATCAAGAGGTGGACAGCATGGCCATACGTATAAATGTCCCTAATCCATTAATGAATGTTTCTAACGGTCGCTTGATAAAAACCGAACCTAAAGAGGACAACACTACTACCTATCACTGGTTTGTAAAAAACCCAATTAATAATTATGGTGTGAACATAAACATAGGTGATTATGTGAACTTCAGCGAGGTTTATGGAGGAGAAAACGGAGCTCTAGACCTCAATTATTATGTATTGCGTGACAACCTAGAAAAAGCTCGCAAACATTTTAAAGATGTTCCTAGAATGATGGAAGCTTTTGAACACTGGTTTGGTCCATATCCTTTTTATGAAGATAGTTATAAACTGGTAGAAGTTCCGTATTTAGGCATGGAACACCAGAGCTCCGTGACTTATGGAAATAAATATAGAAACGGCTACTTAGGTCGTGATTTATCAGGTACCGGTTGGGGAATGAAGTTTGACTTTATCATTATACACGAATCTGGTCATGAGTGGTTTGCAAATAATATTACAAATAAGGATATCGCAGACATGTGGATTCATGAGAGTTTTACCGCTTATAGCGAAAACCTATTCCTAGATTATCATTATGGAACTCAAGCTAGTAATGAATATGTTATAGGAACCCGTCGCAGCATATCAAATAACAGACCTATTATAGGAATATATGATGTGAATCATGAAGGCTCTGGAGATATGTATTATAAAGGCGCAAACATGATTCACACCTTACGCCAGATTGTAAATGATGATGAAAAATGGCGTTCCATTCTTAGAAATATGAATAAGACATTTTATCACAAAACAGTTACTACACAAGACATTGAAAACTTTTTGTCTAGTTCGATAGGTGAAGATTTAAATGGCTTTTTTAATCAATACTTAAGAGGTACTAAAATTCCTCAACTAGTCTTGAGCCAGAAAAAGAATAAACTCTCCTACCGCTGGAAAAACACGGTGTCCGATTTTAATTTACCTATAAGAATCACAGTAGATGGCGAGTCTATTTTATTAAGACCTACTAGTGACACACAAGAAATAAAGTTGCCTTCTGAAAAATCTACTGTAGAGACTGATGTGAATTACTTTGTGACTTACAACCTCAAATAAGGTCGTTCAAGCACCTTTCTAGGTTTTCATATTCAAAAGTAAATCCAGCATCGAGCAATCGTTGTGGATACACATTACGACTTTTTAAAAGTAGCTCTGTTTCTGTACCTATGATTGCAGTGCCTAGTTCTAGTAACCATGTAGGCTGTGAAATTCCAAAAGGTACTTTCATAGACTTGCGCAGCTGTTGCATGAAATCTGTATTTGTTTCTGGTTGTGGAGCTGTGATATTGACCACACCACTAAGTTCTGAAGTGATTACATAATCAATTGATTTACAAAAATCATCGATATGAATCCAGCTTACAAACTGATTACCTCGACCATTTTTACCGCCCATTCCTATTCTGGTAATGGCTTTCATTTTAGGTAATGCACCACCATCATTTCCTAACACGATAGAAGTACGCAACGCTACTTTGCGCACTTTATTAATGGTTGTAGAGAAGAATTCTTTTTCCCATGCTTTACCTATTCCCATAGAGAAATCATCTCCTATGATTCCATTTTCTTCGGTATTAATTTGCGTTTCGGAATGCACATAAATGGTTGCTGTACTTGCGTTTAAAAACACTTTAGGTGGTGTTTCACATTGCGACATCGCTTCATTTAAAACCCGTGTGCTTTCTATGCGTGAACTTAAAATCGCTTTCTTATTGACATCGGTATATCTGCAATCCACGGACTTTCCTGCGAGGTTAATTAGTACGTCTGCATCTTCTAGATGTTCTTTCCATTCTCCTAAGTCCTTACCGTTCCAGTAGGTGGTTTGAGAGTGACGTTTTCGCACTTCGACTGCGCTCAGTGTAGACTTCTTCGTCGTTGCACTCCTTGAAAGCGTAACAACAACAATTCCTTTTGCCTCAAAATAATCCTTGAGTGCGATTCCTAAAAAGCCAGTTCCACCTGCTATAACTATTTTTTTCATGAGAACACAAGTATAATGATTCCTAAAACTACATTTCTAAATGTAAGCCAAGATATAGTAGGAAGCCAACCTAGCTTCATGTTCCCACATCTTCTTATATGTTCAAAAAGCATGATTCCTACTACGAGCATAAAATATCCTATGTAGAAGAAACTGTGCAGATCTATAAATTGCTGTAGCAATAAAACAGGCAATAACAATATTCCTCCTAATGTAGAAACCGCACTCATATTTCCTAAATAATCCCAACTGTATTTGCGGGACCACAAGGTGATCATAATTCCTTGCCATAACACCTGTCCAAAACAAATCATATACTCTACATACCAAGGTGTTTCAAAACCAAAATAGCTTGTGATATTACTGGTATAAGCATTGAGGACAAGTCCTGTAAAAACTGCAGTAAAAAGTATAAATAGCGTGCGATAGAAGTAATTAAAATCTGGTTCACAAATTCTATCTTCTACTGGACTAAGGCTATTACCTGCAATGACTTTCCTATTATAGGTTATAAATTTATAGAGTTGTTTAAGTGGTACATAAATCAACGGAAAATGCAATGACTTACTGATCCAGTTTTTTCCTTGAGAGAAAATTGCAATCATAGAATCTAGTCCATAAATAGTTGTACCAGTAATGGTATCGTGTAAAGCGACTTCATTTTGTGCGCGATCCATATCAATGTTACAAGTTAGATCTTCTCCTATAAGCTGATAAGGACTTATGGTGTCTTGATCTACCATATTCAACTTTTTAAATGTCTTGCCGTATATGTTGCACATAGGGCAATTTTTATCGATGAGTAATTTGTGGTTTGTTATCATGACTATTTATTTACTGATTACTTATATATTTTTGATATTCGATATGACAGGTATATGAGATAAACATAAAAAACAGAGCTAGTAGACCTGAAATTATCATTCCTATCAGAAATGTTGTTTCTACCATATCGTAATTCAAACTATGATTATCGTTTGCCAAAAAAAACATTGTAAAAAGAACTAAAATCGACAGGAATAGATGTAAAACAGTCATCCATTGTACTGATCTAGAAGTTCTTTCTTGCTGAGTCAACAACCACACACTGCATACCAATTGTAGAATTCCTAGCGGAATCATAAACAACATTCCCAACATAGGCACTAAAAAAAGAAGTGCGTTAATTAATAAAAAGACCAGGTTTACTCGATACATAGTTTTCATAGTAGTATAGTTTTTAAACTTTCAGAAAAAACTGAAAGTTTTATTAAAATAAAAAAGGCTAGGATATCGCCTTGATTAATTTTTTCATGTAATTATTGTTATTGATTTTAGTCATTAAGTTGGTTAAGTTCTCCATTTGGTGAACAAAGTCGGCTAGGTCTGAGATGAGCGTTTTGAAATGCTTCACTTCTTTTTCACCGCCATCCAGTTCAGTTGCCATAAGCTGATTCAGCAGTCTTCTTACAGGTTCCAGCTCGCGTCTTTTGCGTTCTTCCATAATGTTTTGTGCAATGGTATGCACATCATGTAGAGCGATAAAAAACTCTTTGCGCTCTCCAAGTACTGTTTCCTTACGTACCAGTCTCCAGTTGATGAGCTCACGTACATTTGTGTTCACATTTCCTCTAGAAAGTTGCACTTGCTCCATGATCTCGTCAGAGCTTAATCCAGTAGGAGAAGAAAGTAATAGCGCATGAATTTGCGCCATAGACTTTGAGATTCCCCAAGAACTACCTAGTGAGCCCCAAGCTTGTATAAATTGATATTTTCCTTCTTCTAATTTCATAAGACAAATATATACTAATATTTTAAACTTTCAATAATTATTGAAAGTTTAATTTTGAATAAGTTATAAACCCATTTGAGTTATTTTTAAATGACACTATTTTTATTCTTTCTTTTAATTTTAATCTTTACTATTCTAGATTGAAAAAAAGATATCATTTCTGATACACAATTATAAATGGTAGTTAATTTTTACTACCCGATGGATGGTTAAAATGTGTTTAGATTGTGATGGATACGCTTTCGCGAAAGCGTAAAAAACAGCTTAAATAGCACTGATACCAAGTGTTTCAAAAAAACTCTACTAAACAGGTAGGAATTTGTGCTTTTAAGTTGTTCTATTACAAAGAACCAATATCATGAGAACATTTTCCCTCTTAATCGCGACCGCAATATTTTCAATAGCCAGCAACTTTGCTGAGGCTCAAATTGTCATTAATGAAATCAACTATAAGGATTCTCCTAGTTTTGAAACTAAAGATTGGGTGGAGTTTTTCAACTCAAGCACGGCTGCTGTTGATGTGTCTAACTGGGTCTTTAAAGATAGTGATGACTCACATGCTTTTACTTTTCCCACAGGTACAACTATACCAGCTAGCGGCTATCTAGTCATCGCTCAAGAACTCGCAGTATTCCGTACTAAATATCCTAATGTCAATCCAGTGTTAGGTGACTTCACTTTTGGACTAAGCGGTGGCGGCGAGCTGATCCGTTTGTTTGATGCAAATGGGAATTTAGTAGATGATGTAGATTATGATGATGTAGCTCCATGGCCTGTCGCCGCAGATGGTAATGGTCCTACCCTAGAATTAAACAGTCCTACACTTGATAATAGTGTCGCTGGAAACTGGAGTGCCTGTGCTACAACGGCGTTTCCTAATGGAACTCCTGGTGCGGCAAATAACAATTGTACACTATCTGAAGAAAGCGTAGCACTGATTCAATTTACTATGTATCCCAATCCTATGGTGGATCAAGTAAATATCCAGCTATCCCATACAGAACGTTTACCGGTGGAAATGCGTCTTTATGATATTACTGGTAGAATGGTGAGATATGAAAAGGGATACAGCGACCAGCTTGTTCTTGAAAGAGAAAACTTAGTTACAGGCACGTACATTTTATCCTTAACCATTAAGGAAATCTCATATCACAATTCTATAAAATTAGTAGTTCAATAAATTAAGTTCCATTACTTAAAATCACATAACATGAAAAAGTCATTATATATAATCATAAGTTTTCTGTTTTATGGCAGCACCGTTTACAGTCAAATACCTACCGTCAAACTGTTTGATGACACGGTAATACATGAAATAAAAATCACCTCTACAGATCCTAATTTTTGGGCAAATCTTGATTCAGATTATAACAATGCTTCAAACGGTGGTGGACAGTCATTACATACTTCTATACCGTACAGGCAAGCTACGGTAGAAATAGATGGTGTGGTTATGCTCGATGTAGGTGTGAGACAAAAAGGTTTTTCTTCAAATTTTTTCGTCGATGCTATTCCTTCAAATAAAAAACCCTTAAAACTAAATTTCGGAAAGTTTGTTGCAGATCGAGAGTATGATGATGTACGTAAACTTAACTTAACTAATGGTTTTGGAGATCCATCTATTATAAAAGACAAATTAGTCTATGACATGTTTAGATTTCATGGAATCCCAGCTCCTCGTGTCGCTCATGCAAAAGTATATGTGCAAGGTGTGTTTTGGGGAATATATGCCATGATCGAGCAAGTAGACAAGCGTTTTTTAAAACGTAATTATGCGTCTAACGATGGAAATCTTTGGAAAAATAGAGGTAATACCAGCTTTTCTGGAGTTGGGCCACCATTTCCACTAGAAACCATATTTGAATTACAAACCAATGAAACAGCAAATGATTTTACTAAACTTAATGATTTTGTCCAATTTATAAATAATATAAACGGCTCAAGTTTTGAGGCTGGAATTGAAAGTCATTTTGATGTTGATGAATACTTAAGAATACTTGCAATTGATGTGGCTACAAATAATTGGGATTCTTATTTAGAACATGGTAGGAACTGGTATTTATACCACAACCCAAAAACCAACAAAATACACTGGATTCCATGGGATTATAATTTTTCATTTGATAGAGAGGTAAATGGATCAAACGATTTACATATTCTTAATGCCACTAATGCAAAAATATTAATTGATAAGATCTTAGGAGTACCTAGGTTTAAGACTAAGTATCTAGATTATATGTGTGAATTATTACAATTCAATATGATTAATTCTAGACTGGATCCATTAATGGATAGTCACCTTGCTCTCATACAAGGTAACTGGACATCTTCTAATCAAATTTATTCTGAGGCTGAGGCATTAGGGCATATTAATGCACCTACATGGACTGAAGGTCAAGGAATGAAAGCTTATATAGGCGGTCGTACTGCAAGTTTGAGAAGTGCTTTAAGCACAGAAAATCATAACTGCGCTACTCTACCAGGATCAATTGCCATAGGTGATGTAGTTATCAACGAATTCATGCCAGCCAACAGCGATACTAGTATATGGTCAGATCAAGATGGAGATCACGATGATTGGGTAGAATTGTATAATAATACAAATAGTCCTATAGATTTAACAAATTACTTTTTAAGTGATAGCAGATCGTTTATTCACAAATGGGAATTCCCAGAGAACACAGTGATACCGGCAAACTCATTTTTAATAGTATGGACAGATAAAGATGTGCAACAAAATGGTTTGCACACCAAGTTCAACCTAGATAAAAATGGTGACGAGTTATACTTATCATACTTAGATGGTACCATCGTCGATAGTGTGGACTGGGATAACCTGATTGCCGAAGATAAGAGTTGGTCTCGTTTTCCTAACGGAACTGGAACCTTCCAAGAAGTAGATATAACGTTTAACGCTACAAACTCAAACACTTTAGGCATCAATGATCTAAGTAGTGAAGTGTTATTTAAAGTATTTCCTAATCCTGCTTATGATGTAGTAAATCTTAGATTCTCAAATGCTGGAGATAAAAACATTACGGTTACGGACATGCTAGGTAGAACCACATTCCGACAATCAGAAAGTAACCAGAATACAAGTATTAATGTCTCAGATTGGAGATCAGGAATTTACTTAATTCATGTGGAACAAGATGGCAACACTGATGTAGAAAAAGTGATCGTCAAATAAATAGAAAACAGCCCATTTTCAAACAGCTAGGGTTTTAAATTCTAGCTGTTTTTTTATGTAGAAAATTTAAAATAACACCACTTATGTTTGATCTTAATAACATGACTAACAACCTAGAAGGTTCGAGTCTGAGCAATGTCATTATCATCGCGGTAACCGCTTTTGTTCTGTCATCTCTTATTGCACTGGTATATCAGAAAACCTCTAGAGAGATGGAGACACCTCGTTATTTTATACAGTCGTTAATTTTAATTTCTGTACCTGTAGCAACGGTTATTCAAGCTATAGGAGATAGTGTTGCTAGAGGCTTAGGAATGCTAGGCGCTCTTGCTATTATAAGATTTAGAACCACATTGAGAAATCCTAGAAATATGGTGTTCATGTTCACTTCTATCGCTATAGGTATTGCAGCTGGAGTATATGGAATAACCATTGCCATAGTAGGAACTGTAGCATTTTGCACCATAGTTTTTGCCATATATGCATCACCATTAAGTAAGAAAGTTGATACGGTTGCTATGCTACAATTTGACTTACTGCTAACAGATTCTAGTCCTCAAACGAAAGAATTAATAAATCAAGTTATCAATCTTTATTGTTCTCAAAAATCGCTAATAAAACACAACATCATTACTAAAAAGAATGCTGAAGTTCCTTTCACATTAACCACCTATGAATATAAGCTGAAAGTAAAAGTAAAAGATGATACTCAAGACTTTCTAAAAGAGCTCATGAGTAAAACACCAGTAAATAACATAAAGATAAATTTCAAAGATGAAAACGATAAAATATAGCACCATATACATTCTTGCTTTTTTAAGCGCGATGTTTCTCGTGATTGTTTTTTCATTTTCGGGTCATAATACAGTGACCTTCTATGGCTTTGCTGAAAATCAAGAAACTGAAATTAACATGGAACACGATGTTACCATTCAAAAAATCAACGTGACTGTAGGTGAAAAGGTGCAGAAAGGAACGGTACTCATGGAAGTTGTTTCCTCTAGCTTACCTATGGACATAAGTAAGGCAAACTATGAAATTGAAGAGTTAAAAACCAAATACTTGCAATGGAAAACAGATCTAGACTGGAAAATAAACACACAAACTATTGCCCTTGAAGAAAAAACAGCAAAAATAAATACCGAAATACAAGAACAGCTCACTACTATAAAAAACAATAATAAGCTGTATTCCATAATATCAAATGATCAAAAAGTAACCTCTCAAGATGCTATTGAAAGTCCAGTACTCATAAAAATTGAGAGTTTAAAAGAACAAAAAGAAATTACTACTAATCTTTTATCTACTGAGATAAAAAGACTTAAAAGTGAGCGCTATGCTGTAAATAACCCTATGCTATCTAGAATTAAAAGTCTAGAAGAACAACTCAAGCACTATGATACAAGACTCGTAGAACAAACAATCGTTGCTCCAACTGATGGATTAATAGGTAATATTCATTGTAAAGAAGATGAAAAACTTGAGGCTTTTAATAATATGCTCAGTTTCTATGAAGAAAGTCCTACCCAAATCGTGGGTTTTATTCATGAAGAGTTATTACTTAAAGTGAATATTAATGATGAAGTGATTGTTACCTCAGGTTCAAGACCCAATATTCAAAATACAGGTATTGTAAAAACCTTAGGCTCTAGAATTGTTGAAATCCCGCCTAGACTGCGCAAAATAAAAGACTTGAAAACTTATGGTAGAGAAGTCATCATTGAAATACCTGCAGACAATCCTTTCTTGCAAAAAGAAAAAGTAGTCCTCAATTTAAAAAACTAGTTCTATCAAATGCACAAATTATTAATCACATATAAAGCAGTTAAAAATATAGCAATTCTATTAGTATGCATGTCCAGTAGTACTATGTTTGCTCAAATTACGAGTACAGAATTTTTACAATCGGTAAGTCAGTCATCCTACGTACAGCTGGATGAGGCAAAAAGCGAATTTTTAAATACCGCAAATTACAGGTTGCCATTATTTAAAAACATTCAGTTAAGATCAGAATCTAGAGATTTCCTGTTGAACAGACAAGAGTATGCCGTACGAGCAAAGCCTAATTCTTTTAACGCGCTATTTAAGCAAAAAGCTTTACAGCAAAGTAAAATAGATAAACAGCAGGCAGAGAATCAACTACGTTTTAATAAAATATTGAAAGGTAGATACACTATAATTCTTCAACATGCTGCACAACTTGATTTAGTAACACTGTACCAAAAAAGAAAAGAGCAACTTGAAAAAAAGATGCAACTCCTTGAACTTAAAGTTTATGATACAGATTTTAATGTTGAAGACCTCATTCATACTGAGGCTCAAATAAAAGACGCCACTTTAAAAATTACTCAAGCAAAAGAAAAAATCCAGGAGCTCGCACTCCACAGTGCGTATGAGCTGCAATTAGACCAACCTGTTTATTTAAATGATTTTAAAGATCTTATCGATGCACAAGATGTTATAGCACTCAAATTTGAACAAGCCACAATTACGTCTCAAAAAGTAAATTATGTACAGAAAAAACTCTCTGTTTTAGAACAAGAGTTAAAGGTAGATCTTGCAGAAGATCGACAGCTCATAGATTTTGTACAGGCAAAATATGGAGGTAAAAAAAATACATTCTTTGATGAAAATTTCTCTATAGGTATTGGGATTAACTTGCCATTTTTCGGGAATCAAAGACAGAAAAAAAACGAATATCAGCTTAAGAAATTAGATGAACAGCAATCTCTTATAGCAGCAAAAGAGGAATTTCAATTCAATCAAATCCATCAATTTCAAAAATTTGAGAATTTAAAAAAGCAATACTTAAATCGCTCATCACAGCTTGAAAACAGCAGTATTACAAAACTACTGGAACTTTATAAAAACAGTCCAGACGTTCCTGCTATGCGCATTTTAAAACTGGAAATCATACAGCATAAAAATAAAATCGAGCTGGTGAAATTGGAGTATGAATTATTAGAGTCGTATCTATATGTTCTTGACGCGACTGAGGAACTCTATCAAGCGCCGCTGGTGAACCATTTATCCAGATTTAAAGTGCCGCTGCAACTTTAAACTTCATTTTATATTCTTTGTTATAGTTTTGCTTTCGCGAAAGCGTAATAAAACAACCTAATGTCCCAGCAAGCAGTAATAGATAAAACCATCACCTTTGTAAAACAACAACTCCATAATGCCGAAGGCGGACACGACTGGTTTCATATAGAACGTGTGTGGAAAAACGCAAAACTGATCGCAGCGAGTGAATCAAACGTAGATTTATTTATCATAGAACTAGGTGCCCTACTCCATGATATAGCCGATTCAAAATTCCATGACGGCGATGATACTATAGGACCTAAAGTGGCTCGTGAATTTCTAGAAAAACAACGACTTGATGAATCAATAATTGAGCACGTAGAGAACATTATCAAATACATTTCTTTTAAAGGTGGTCATCAAGATCAGAGTTTTAAAAGTAAAGAACTTGACATCATTCAAGATGCTGATCGATTAGATGCTCTAGGTGCCATAGGAATCGCACGCACTTTCAATTATGGTGGTTTTAAAAACCGAGCGATTTATAATCCTGAGATCAAACCCGATTTAAATATGACCGTAGAGCAATACAAAAAAAGTACAGCTCCTACCATCAATCATTTTTATGAGAAATTATTGCTTTTAAAAGATCGTATGAATACGCAAACTGGTAAAGAACTGGCTCAAAAGCGCCATGAATACATGGAAAATTTTTTAAATCAGTTCTATGCTGAGTGGAATGGAACGCTCTAAAATCTAATTCTTAGAGAACTTAAAAGTTTTACTTTGTTCTCCATCCTTTACTACTAGAAAGTAGAACCCATTACTTAGCGATTTCACGTTTATTCTATTCTCCACACTAGAAACGTTTCCTTGAGAAATAAGCTTTCCATTAAGATCTATAATTTGGAAATTATGATCTGCCTGTAAGTTATTTAATGATATAAAATCTTTCGCAGGATTAGGATATAGCGTTATGTTTAATAGGTTGCTCTCAGTAAGAGAAAGACTGTCATCTGTATATCGTGCGATGGCAAGATCATCATCTGTATAACCTACAAGTACTATTTTACCATCTTGTTGTACTAGTAAATCATAAGCTCCTGCATAAGCTCCAAAAGCAGTTGTCACATAACCTGCATTCCCAAAAGTGGTATCGTTAGAATAATCTGCATTATTACGAGTTAATAAAAATGAAGATACATCCTGTGCATCAACGCTAAATCCAGCAACCAGGACTTTTCCTTGTTGATCTCTTTCAAGACCAAAACCTACTTCTTTTGAATTTGCTCCTTGTGTCAACCAACTCTGCAGTGAAGTAGAAGTTCCTGATGATGGCGTAGTAGAAATATAAGTGCGATAGTCAGAAGATGTCCATGGTGTGTAACCACTGAAAACAAAGCTATCATCTGCGTTTAAGAGTATAGAGTAAGTTCTATCATTTCCTGTTGTAATTACAGAGAAATCATATCCATTTGTATCAAAGGTGGTATCTAAACTACCGTCTGTATTAATTCTACAATGATAGTGCTCATCACCAAAGGAGCCACCAGCAACCCATCCTACAGCGGTAATTCTTCCATTTGATTTTAAAGCTATGTCCTCAACGACAAGTTCAACTGCACTCGTGTTAATAGGACTAGGCATAGAGTCTATAAATCCTGTACCGTTAAATGTGGTGTCTAATACTCCTGTTGAAGTATATCGAGCAAAAATAGGTCTTGCTCTGTTTGTACTAGAATAAGATGCTCCACCTACAACTATATTTCCAGTCACTAAATGCACTTTTACGGCATTATATATATCCTCAAACCTCACATTTGTAATAGCCTTTCCTCCTACTCCAAAACTAGTGTCCAGAGAACCGTCAGTATTTAATCTTACAACTGCTCCATCTCTATCAGTTCCATCATCTGAATATCCAGCAAGTACAATTTTACCATCTAACTGCAAGTCTGACGAGTAACTTCTATCATCTGCACCTGGCTGTACGTCTATAGTAACCACTCCATTATTACCAAACGTGGAATCTAATGTTCCATCAATATTATATCTTAAACATAGAAAATCATAGCCAAAAACCGAACTAAACGTATAACCACTCACGATTAACTTTCCATCAGTTTGTTGTAAAACACTGAACGCTTTATCCTCACCAGAGTTCACCGACTGAATCACTTTTCCTCCATTACCAAAACTAGAATCTAGAGTTTGAGAAAACATGAGGTTTGCAAAACCTATTAAGATAAATAACTGAATACTCTTCTTCATTTGACCATTTTTAAGAGGTGCAAATCTAAATAAACTTTATGGTTGATGAATGAGGAAATTGTATTTCTTAATGAGCAAGAATATTTTCCTTAAAGAATCGTTCAAAAATTAATTACGGCTGTTAGTTTGTATGACTTTTTCTGGCTGGCACCAGTCTAAATAATATTCATAAATCTCATCAATAGTGGCGCCGTTGCGCTTCTTCCAGTAGATTGTGATATAAAACCATTGCAGTTTATAAACACCTATTTCTTCATAGCGTCGCGCACTGGTTTTGAGCCATTTAGGAATTACGTGATATGTCCCATTATCATATAATCTATGAATCAATTCATAATCTTCATAGATAGGAATACTGGTATTATAACCACCTAACTTATCATATAATCCTCTAGTAATATACTGTGATTGATCGCCACCACGACTTGCTCGCCATGAGAACCTAGTGAACCAACCTATGATAATCAACCACCAGTTCCAGCTCATAAATCGCATCCTGAAACATCCCGCTGGATTTCCATTTTCAACAGCTTTTATAATATGCTGATCATAATTTTTTGGCGGATAAGAATCGGCATGAAGGAAGTAAAGGATTTCTCCTTTTGCTATTTGAGAACCTGCGTGCATTTGTGTTCCACGTCCTTTTCCGGCGGTGAGGAACTGTAAAGATGTTTGTGGATACGCTTTCGCGAAAGCGTGAACAACAGCGCCAGTGTCATCTACACTACCACCATCTACAATAATAATCTCTAAAGAATTGCTATCACCAGCCTTATCAACTAAATGAGTTAATAGATTATGTATAGTGAGTTCCTCATTGAGGACTGGAATAATAATACTTATCATAAAATAAGTACGATATAACTAGGTGAATAGTTTTGCATTTACTGCTTATTTAATGACCAGTCATAGTCCTTATAAGAGATAGTCGCTTCACTATCTAAAGGAGTTGTTGCATATTTATTAATGTATGCAATTATGGAAACTCCAGTATCTGTAAAATCGCTTTTATACCAATCAAATATTTTACTCAATTGAGGTGCTGCCGTATTTGATAAATCATTTTTATCTGAGTTGATAAACTCACGAGCAGATTTATCCATGAGGCTATTTAAATTAGTCGCTGTAAAAGCAGTGTTTTGCAGTTTAGGACAAGAAAAACTAGCACAATTAATAGCAAAGTGTATGCGTGGATCACCCATTTTTTGTAGTACATTTTTCTCTACAGCAGCAAGTGAATATGCCTTATCATTAATCATTACATGTTCTACTAACCATACCTGACCCAGTGGTCCACTTATATCCTTGATACTTGCTGGCATATCGTTTTCTAGTATCAAATTTACCGTAGCAGCATTATACAGATTGATATAATATGCAAATTGTTCATTAATGCTTGTCGTTTTTACCGGTGCATTATCATTAAGATATTGCAAATATTCTTTAAGCATTGCTTGATCTTTTTTAAAGGCTGTATAGTTAACAAAGCCTTTATCATTTACGTGCTTTTTCAACAATCCATCCCAAATGGAATGGTCCATAACATCATTTGTAGCGTCTACTAGTTCTTGATCACTTGCTAAGGTATTATAAGTTAAATCTTTTCCTCCTACACATGATGTGAATAGGATTATTAAAAAGGTGATATACATGTATTTCATGAATTGTGATTTATATGAGTTAAAAGATGTACGTAAATGTGGTACTTAGAGTTTTAAAAAAACCTTATGTCTATCTCTAATAATAATCAAAAGTAGTTTCAATACATCACAATAAAATCACAACATCTAGAGCTTGTTAAACATCTATAAGTTAAAGGGAATTTTCTACAATTGCTTAATAAGACTCTGGAACAAACGCACCATTTTAGGCTCTGCCTCTCCAGCGATGGCAATAATCTCTGCGATGTCAACTGGTTTTAAATCATCTGGATCGCACTCATCTGTAAGGACAGAAACGGCACAAACTGGTAGGTTCAAGTGATTTGCGACTATGATTTCTGGAACGGTACTCATTCCTACTGCATCTGCTCCCATGAGTTTGAGCATTCTATATTCTGCTCTGGTTTCTAATTGGGGTCCTACTACACTAGCATAAACTCCTTTGTGAATCGTAGTTCCTTGATCCTTGGCTAGTTTTAAAAGTAACTCATTCATGTTTGCATCATATGGAGCGCTCATGTCTGTAAATCGTTCTCCAAACTCACTCACGTTTTTAAACGCCAGCGGACTACCACCCTGAAGATTGATGTGGTCGTCTATAACCATCATGTCTCCTTTTTTCATGTCTAGATTAACTGCTCCAGCGGCATTTGAAACTAATAGATTTTTAATTCCTAATCCATGCATCACACGTATAGGGTAAGTAATGTCTATAAAATCATAACCTTCATACAAGTGAAAACGACCTTGCATCACCACTACTTTTTTACCGCCTAGATCTCCATAAATCAATTTTCCAGTATGGAATTCTACCGTTGCTAGTGGAAAGGAAGGAATGTTGTTGTAATGTGCGACTTTTTGGTTCTCAATGCTATTGACCAGTTGACCTAAACCTGTTCCTAGAACGATTCCTACTTCTGGAGCGTCAAAACCTTGATTCACTAAATATTCTATAGAGTCTGCGAGTTGTTTTTTACTAAGCATGTATGTGTTTTAAAAAAGGTTGAAATGCTGGAACGTCTTTGATATCCTCATAAAAATCGACATCGTTGCGCGGCTCTAGCATGGTGTAATTTATAGTTTTTAAGTCTTTTAAAGTTTCTTCAAGTACGGTTTCTGTTCCCCAAACTTTGTTTGAGAAGACATTATCAGGTACTTTATTTTTAAATCCGAGTAGGTAATAACCACCATCTATCGCTGGACCTATTACCGCATCTTTTGTATCTAATAATTCAAAAGCTCGATTCAAATCTTCAGTAGTCAAATCATGCATGTCACTACCTATGATAATGACTTTATCATGTGATTGAAAAGCAGTTTCAAAGGCGTGTTGCATGCGTATTCCCAGGTCTTGTCCTTGCTGCTGGAATTTCTTATAACGATTATTATCCCAATCATCGTTTTCATGAACTTTCTCTGAGTACCAGACTTGCGGTTGCGCGTTAACGGTTTTGGTAATCTCTCTAGTATGATGAAGAAGGAATTTATAAATCTCAAATGCAGCTTCATCTCCTACCGTTGCGGCAAGACGTCTTTTCCCTTTTCCTAATTCGGGATTACGTGTAAAAATAATAAGTGCGTTTGATGAAGACATAAATTTATTTGAATATCAAAAATGCAATTCCTTTATCACAATTATGTTATGGAAATGGGAAAATTTAAGTGAACGGTAATGGAAATCCACTTCTTAAAGTTATGCAACGCAACATCCCTCTAAATCTCCCTTCAAAGGGAGACTTTTAAGACACGATTATTTCTTCACACGTTTTTCATTTTGCTTCACAAAGGCTGCCCAGCCGGTATAGCTTTTCCCTACCTCAACTCTACCGCTATTATAAAAATGGCACACGGCTGCGGCAAGACCGTCAGTCATGTCTAGGTTTTTAGGCAATTCTTTGAAACCGAGCAGGCTTTGAAGCATTTTTGCGACTTGCTCTTTACTTGCTGTTCCTTTTCCAGTGATAGATTGCTTGATTTTACGTGGCGCATATTCAGTTACAGGAATATCTCTAGAAAGTCCAGCTGCCATGGCAACTCCTTGTGCGCGACCTAGCTTGAGCATGGACTGCACATTTTTACCAAAAAACGGTGCCTCCAGCGCAATCTCATCTGGATGATGAGAATCTATGAGCTCAATGGTACGTTCAAAAATCTTGCGCAACTTCACGTAATGATCGCTGTATTTGCGCAAATCGAGCTCGTTCATTTGTACAAAAGTCATCGTTTTTCCCACGACTTTAATAATCCCAAAACCCATAAGAGCTGTTCCAGGATCTATACCGAGAATGATTTTTTCTGTTGCCAATTGTTGTATTTTTCGGGCTATGACTAGCACCTGGCACAAAGCTAAGCAATTCCTCGCTCCATCTCTCAAGATTTTGGTGCTCATTGCATGCGTTATTGTGCTGTATTTTCAATGGAAAGACAGGCCATTAAGAATGGATATGGCACTTGACTACCTGCAGGACATTCCGCTCTACTCTATTGTTTTGATGCTTTTGTTGAGTCTTGCCAGCTGGCTAGTGGAAAGTAAAAAATGGCAGTTGTTAGTACGAGATGTTGAAGAAATACGCTTTCGCGAAAGCGTAACGCAAAGTCTCACTGCTCAAGCCGCAAGTTTTATTACTCCATTACGTGCTGGCGAATTTGCATTCAAGGCATTATATTTTGAAAAGCCGCAACACAGAAAGATTTTGAGCAGAGTTTTTGTGGGGAATTTAAGCCAACTTATAATCACTATTATTTTAGGAATTCTAGGGCTTCTCGTATTCCTCAACAAAGATTTAAACGGCGTTTTTTTCATCAGCTTTATCGTGATTACTTTATGCTGTTTGATTTACATATTATTTCTATGGATACAAAAAAAGTGGGAAATTAAAGAAGTGAGCCTTAAAACCTGGAGCACGGTTATGATGTTCTCACTTTTAAGATATGTACTGTTTGCAAGTAACTGGTTGCTTATTTTATGGACTGTTAAAAGTGAGACAGCACTTATTTCTTGGATTGATAATATTGCTGTAAACTATTTTGCGGTATCCGTCATTCCTATGTTTCAAATTTTTGATATTCCTGTAAGGTGGACTACTGCCAGTTATATTTTTAATGGTAGCACTTATGATGATGGACATATTTTAATTGCAACCACTATAGTCTGGGGAACAAACACACTTTTCCCAACCTTACTAGGCTGCGTGTTATTGCCTTTTAAAAAGCTTAAAACTGTATGATGTTTTGGGTGATTGTTATATCGTTTGGATATTTATTTGTCGTTCTAGGACTAGTTCTAGAAGGTTTAACTTATAAAGCACGACCACATCGAGCAAGTCCACCGAGTGTCACTGCAGACTTCAGCTTTAGTGTCATCATTAACTATAGAAACGAAGCTCAAAACTTAAAAGCTTTACTTCATAGTATTTCACAACTAGAATATGATTTTACACGCGTCGAATTCATCTTTATCAATGATAGCTCTAGTGATGAGAGTTTAACAATTCTAGAAAATTTCTCTGCCCAAAATAGTCACATTTCCACAATGCTACTGAATAGAGTTCCCATTTCTAAAAGCGCCAAAAAAGATGGGATTTCTCAAGCATTAAAAGTAGCTCAACACCAGCATATCATTTGCACAGATGCAGATGTAATTCTACCTAAAAAATGGTTGCATGCTTATAATAAACAATACCAACTCCTACCCGATTCACATTTTATAGCGGCACCAGTTGAAATTAAGCTGGCTGATAATTTGCTAACACAGCTACAACATAGCGAAATGACTGCGCTACAAATGACTACCATAGGCGGTTTTTCCATACGACAACCATTTATGTGCAATGGCGCTAACATGTCATTTACTCAACAAGCCTTTCATGACGTGAATGGATATGAGGGAAATAATCACATATCTAGTGGTGACGACATTTTTCTCCTGGAAAAACTTGTTGCAGAAGATGTGCTGAAATGTTCTTATCTCAAATCTCAAGAAGCCATAGTTACTACATATCCTAAAATGAACTGGAATTCCATGATTGATCAACGTGTGCGCTGGGCTCAAAAAGGAACCGCGACCAAAAGTGGATTGAATAAACTAGTCAGTTTCCAAGTATTGTTAATGAGTTTATTATTTATCGTATCACCTATTTTAAAGATTTTTAATTGGATAAGCACTCCTCAATTAATTGCGATTTTGGCTGTAAAAATTTTAGTAGATGTGATTGTTTTATTTGTTGGGAATCGGTTTTTTAATAATAGGAAGTGGCCTCTTCATTTGATACCACAGTTAATTATATATCCTATGGTAGTTATTCTTATCGCATTAAAAAGTTTAAGAAAACCGAGATGGAAAGAGCGAGAAGTTAATGTATAGCTGGTTTAATGACGACTGGTAAAAGAAAAGAAGCACTAACTGGTATTCCATTTTTAGTCGCCGGATCTATTTTACAAATGTCATGTAATCTCGATTGAAGTAAAGAATCCACCATTTTTTCTCTGCTATTTACAGGAGGAACTTGCAGTCCTTGATAACTGATCGTTCCTTTTTTATTTACTAATAGAACTGCCATGACACTATCACGTTGTGTAATCTCAAACTGGAGTTGATGGTCTTTTAATTTTAAAGCAACTTGTTCTTGAAGTTTCTCATAGAAACAAGTGGTCGCATTTTCAAGCTCACCACAACCTTCAAACAGCGGATAGGTATCAGGTTGCGATAAATCTATTTCTTGCAGTCGCTGCTGGGCGATTTGATTGGCTTCGGTTTCATTTTGTTCTTGCGTGCGACAAGATGATGCCATCGCACACATCATGATTACCAGTAAGATAGTAAATCGCATCATGGCTGTAAAAATACCATTTTTCTAATCGTCGCCATTCATGAAAACCGCTTCCTTTAAATCTGAGAGACGTTCTGCGGCTAGAGTGCCATAATCGCTTTTCTCTCCATGAAGTTCTAAGTACTTTTCATAGTATGGAATGATGGTTTTTTTATCTTCAAAGTAGCGGTCTGCCGCCACTGCCAGCTGGTAATTAATTAACGCATCATCAGTACGCTCTTTTTGAGCCATTTTAAGCGCAAAAAAAGCATTTTTAATATCTTGATTACGAGCATGAACAGCTGCTAGTTGCACATATTCTCTATCTAGTAAAGGTCGCTTTAACGCAATAGCAGTTTCAATAGCATCAATAGCTTCATCAAAGCGCTCTAATTTCATATAAGCAATGCTAAGATTGAAATATATACCAGGCTTTTTATCATCATAATCCTCCATGTATATGAGATACTGATCAATTGCCTTTTCAAATTGTTTCTCTTGAAAATAGGAGAAAGCGAGTCCATTACGATTATACTCAGTATTATTACCTAAGGTAAACAAACGTTCAAAAACTGGGACAGCTTTACTATACCACTTAGCATTCATATAAGCTTGAGCCAGGTAACTATTCATCTTTACATCTGTAGAATCCATTTTGATGCCTTGTTTTGCAAACTGAACAGCTACAATAAAATCTCTGTTTTGAATCAAGTTTTTAATTAATTCTAATCGTGCGGCACGGTAATCCTCATCTATAGTTAATGCGCTGTTATAGGCTTTAATAGCATTATCAATTTGATTCAATCCAGACCATGCTTCACCTAGGTAGTAATGAAAGCTTGCATTTTCAACTTGTCGTTCTTTTAATGATTCAAATACCGGAATTGCATCTACAAATTGTTGACTGTTAATCAATAACTTTCCATATTCGTACATAGGTTTAAGGGTAGTACTGTCTTGTAAAAAACCTTTTCTATAATAGGAAATAGCTTTGGAATTATTTCCCAATTGTGAATATGCCTGAGCCAGCTTAAATTCTCGTACGGCATTTTGTGGTGCTTTTTGATATTCTTTTATAGCTTCTTTCCAGTTGCCAGTTTGAGCTAGTTCATCACCAGCATCTAATTGTGAAAAGGTACCCCAAGAAACCAACACTGCTATTAAAAAAACAACTTTTTTCTTCATTTCCTAAAATTAGGCAAGGTTATTGAAGAATCAAAAGAAATTACATGTATTATGAAAAAACTAGCTCTACTTTTAACACTAGCCGTAGTATTTATTTCTTGTGAAGGTCCACAAGGTCCACCAGGATTTAATGGTACCAATGGAACTAATATTGTTGCTCAATCTTTTGAAGTCACAGAGAGTTTCAGTGCTCCAGATTACTCTCAACTTGTTATTTACCCAAATAATATTGAGGTATTTGATACTGACATGACGCTTATTTACATTTTATGGGATGAAGTTCCTGGGAATAATGGCGGTACTGTAGATGTGTGGAGATTATTACCACAAACGGTTTATACAGACTTTGGTGAATTCCAATACAACTATGACGCTACCAACGGTGATGCGACTATTTTTCTAGATGCACCGAGTACTTTTGATTTTAACGACTTAGCTCCTGGAGATTTAGATAATCAAACTTTCAGAATAGTTATTCTACCGGTTGATTTGGCTTCAAATCCATTACTAGACATTACAGATTACAACTCCGTTATGAATCTTGCAGGATTGAACTCGCAAGACATCATTACGATTGAATAAAAATAACATCTCGCTCAGGGAATCAAATGATGACATTTGAGGTGGAGAAGGCGTTACTCTTTAGAGAGTTTCGCCTTTTCTTTTATAAATACATTTCAATCCATTGAGCAACTCCATGCTCTTTGTGATGTGCGGTTTGATAAGCAGCCACTGCTTTTACCTCATCTCTTGCGTTATCAACAGCCACTCCATGACCTACTCCTGCAATCATTTCCACATCGTTATAATTATCTCCAAAAGCAGCGACATGTTGCATCTGCACTTCCGGAAAACACTCTTTAATTAATAATTCTAGGGCTGTTTTTTTTGAGATGTCCATAGGCGATATTTCAGTATAGGTGTCTTTAGATCGATATAGATGTAGTTGGGATTGTAATTTTCCCGCTTTCGCGAAAGCGTGATCCATAGCATCTCGATCACCCATCAACATAATTTTATGAGCACCACCTTGTTGCTGCGTTTCCTTAAAATAAGCTAATGTAGTCTCCAAAGCCTGTACTTGTGGTGTAACTCGAGTATTATTTTCCTCGCGCTGTGCCCAATAATCCAGTTCTGGTACAAACCACTCTGCGCCTCTATAAATACTACAATGCAAATTGTTTTCAAGAGCAATCTGAGCGATGGCCTCGATGTCTTTGAAAGGAATTGTAGTGCTGTGTAATTGTTTTTGTTGATTCAAAACGAGCGCGCCATTATAACAAATAATAGGCATTTCCTTTTTTTGCAAAGCGTCTTGCAAATAGTACATAGCCTGTGGCATGCGAGCCGAAATCAATATTAACGGCAAGTAATTTACTTTTTGAAACGCTTTCAATGTCTGAGCCGAAAGAAATCGGTGTTCATCGAGTAAAGTGCCGTCTATGTCTGTGGCGAGGAGTTGAATCATGTATTTCGAGATAAAAAACAAATGTAAATCGTTCCAATTAAATCAAAGGCAAAAATATTTTGAATTATTTTTAAAAAGTACTTGCAGATATTAAAATGAAAAGTATATTTGCAACCGCTAACGCAGAAATGTGATAGCAACGTTCATTAAAGAACACGGTCTGGTAGTTCAGTTGGTTAGAATATCTGCCTGTCACGCAGAGGGTCGCGAGTTCGAGTCTCGTCCAGACCGCTTTTTTGGTTTAATAAAGAAACCAAATACAATTCAAGTTGTGTATCCTCTAAAATAATTGAGGATTTGAGAAGGTGTCACAAGACACTTTTTGAGAAGCTTTTCCAAACGGAGAGGCTTTTTTGTTTTATAGAAGTTTCAATCTTCTGAATATTCTTTAAAAATTTGCTTTTACATTTCCCGATTGTACTTATCTTGAGTAAAGATGTTTTTAACGAAATATTGTAATATAATTTACTTGATAAACTTATATTCCATCTATAATTTCAAAACCTACCATTATGAAAAATGTAATTCAGAAAATCTTTTTAGTATCAATTTTTGCATTATCTCTAACAGCTTGCAGAAATGAAGCAGAAACTGCTGAAGAGAAAGCACAAGAAATGATAGAGAATGCTGATGAAGTTAAAGTTAAAGAAGATAAAGTGAAAATTGAAAATGCGGACGGTAGCGAGACCAAAATAAAATATGATGAAAACGGCAATGTCGAGAAAGTAAAAACTGATGACTAGTTTAATAGTCAACGCATAATTTAAAAGCAGCTTTAACGGCTGCTTTTTTTATAAAATTAACCCTAGTTTTACATTAGGA
Organism: Nonlabens sp.; assembly: GCF_051251825.1. Classification (GTDB taxonomy): domain Bacteria; phylum Bacteroidota; class Bacteroidia; order Flavobacteriales; family Flavobacteriaceae; genus Nonlabens. The sequence goes on from NZ_JBPOGG010000002.1 coordinate 107,719, forward strand.
AATGACCTTTTGAAAACTAACCGACTTTTCTTTATTGATGCTGTTCGTGCCTTTGCAATTCTTATGATGTTGCAAGGTCACTTTATTGATACACTTCTCGCTCCAGAATATAGAGATCCAGATAGTATCATATTTCAAATCTGGAGCTACTTTAGAGGTATTACAGCTCCTACCTTTTTTACTATTTCTGGAATCATCTTTACTTACCTATTGATGAAATCTAAGAAAAAAGGACAGGCACCAGAACGTATAAGGAAAGGATTAACAAGAGGTTTATTATTAATCGCTATAGGTTACGGACTTAGAGCACCCATTTTTGAATGGCTCACAGGAACTTTTAGAAATTATTTTCTAGTCATAGATGTGTTACAAATTATAGGTCTCTCTATTATTATCACAGTTGGCTTGTATTATCTGACATTTAAAAAGTCCTTACTGTTTTCTATTCTTATGCTCGTTTTAGGAATAGCGATTTTCACGTTGGAACCGTGGTATCGTGAACTGGACACAACAGATATCCCATTAATATTTGCAAATTACCTTACAAAATCAAACGGCTCCATTTTCACCATATTACCTTGGCTAGGTTATATGTCTATTGGTGCATTTATCGCTTCACTGTTCTACCGTTATGTAGGAAAAGAAAAGTTCAAACCTATTTTAGTCTCAGGACTTTTAATCATAGGAACATTACTCATTTATAACTCTTCACACTTCTTTATGTGGATGTATCGATGGAGTGATGTGGTTGTTTTTAAAGAAGTAGCTTATTACAATTATCTATACACCCGTTTAGGAAATGTACTAATCTTACTAGGTATATTTTATGCGCTAGAACAATTGATGACTAACCAAATGATTTTCAAAATAGGGCAAAAAACACTTTCTATTTATGTAGTTCACTTTGTTATCATTTATGGAAGTCTAACTGGTTTTGGGTTATCTCAGCTTATAGGTAAAACACTCAATCCTTATCCCGCGGCTATAGGAGCCATTCTGTTTATTATAATTGTTTGCTTGATAGCACTCTATGGTATCAAGACCAATGCTTTTATTTATAATAAGTTGAGAGGTTATTTTAAGAAAAAATGATAATAACAAAAAAGCCCTTCATTTCTGAAGAGCTTTTTTTGTGCGGATGACAGGAATCGAACCTGCACGCCGTGAAGCACTAGATCCTAAGTCTAGCATGTCTACCAGTTCCATCACATCCGCGTAACTAGTAATCCCTATTTGGGACGGCAAATATACATACTTTTGAGATATTACAAATTCTTTATCAAATAAAAAATACTCCTTTCTTATCTTTACCTTAAATACTTTTAAAATGAACACCAAAGCATATGTCGATCAACATAAAGATCGCTTCATAAATGAACTCATAGACCTACTCAAAATCCCTTCCATAAGCGCAGATCCTGCCTATAAAAATGATGTGATTAAAACCAGTGAGGTTATTAAAAAATCTCTAGAAGATGCCGGATGCGATCACGTAGAAATTTGTGAAACGCCAGGTTACCCTATTGTCTACGGAGAAAAAATCATTGACCCTAATCTACCTACCGTACTGGTTTACGGACATTATGACGTCCAGCCGCCAGATCCTGTAGAGCTTTGGGACAGCCCACCATTTGAGCCAGTTATTAAGAAAACTGATTTGCATCCCGACGGAGCGATTTTTGCTCGTGGCGCCTGTGATGATAAAGGACAGATGTACATGCACGTGAAAGCGATGGAATACATGACCGCAAATAATGATTTGCCTTGTAACGTGAAATTCATGATTGAAGGTGAAGAAGAAGTAGGAAGCGAGTCTCTAGGCTGGTTCCTAGAACGTAACCGTGAAAAACTAGCTAACGATGTAATTCTTATATCAGACACAGGAATGATTGCTAAAGATGTACCTAGCATCACTACAGGACTGCGCGGCTTGAGCTACGTAGAAGTAGAAGTTACTGGACCTAATCGCGATTTACATTCTGGTCTTTACGGTGGTGCCGTGGCAAACCCTATCAATATTTTATGTGATATGATTGCACAACTGCACGATGAGAATAATCATATTACTATTCCAGGTTTCTATGATAAGGTAGAAGAACTAAGCACTGCAGAACGTGCCGAAATGGCCAAAGCGCCTTTCTCCCAAGAAGCATATAATAAAGCTCTTGACATTGCTCAAGAACACGGCGAAAAAGGATATACAACAAATGAGCGCAACAGCATACGTCCTACACTGGACGTAAACGGAATTTGGGGTGGATATACAGGTGAAGGAGCTAAAACTGTGATCGCTAGTAAAGCATTTGCAAAAATATCTATGCGTCTCGTTCCTGATCAAAACTGGCATGAAATCACAGAATTGTTCCAGAAACATTTTGAAAGCATCGCTCCACCAAGTGTAAAAGTCAAGGTGAAACCTCATCATGGTGGAACGGCTTATGTCACTCCTATCGACAGTTTGGGTTACAAAGCGGCAAGTGCGGCTTATGAGGACACCTTTGGTAAAACACCTATTCCGCAGCGCAGTGGTGGCTCCATTCCTATTGTTGCTCTTTTTGAAAAGGAATTGAATTCTAAATCTATTTTAATGGGATTCGGTTTGGACAGCGACGCGATCCACTCGCCTAACGAGCATTTCGGAATCTGGAATTACTTGAAAGGAATTGAAACCATTCCTCATTTTTACAAGCACTATACAGCGATGAGTAAGTAATAATTAAGTTTGTCATGCTGAATTTATTTCAGCATCTATACCACAATCATCCCATTCTTTACCGAGTGGGATTTTTTTGTTTCCGCTTTCGCGAAAGCGTGATTACACCATCTTGTAACTTTTCAATAGCTTTATAGTCTAATAAATTACTAACCGACTCATATGCTATTCACTCAAGAACATGTACCTCAATGGTCACTAGGAAGAAGGATTACGTTTAGATTTATCTTCTTATTCCTCGTAGGTTTTATATTCTTGATGCCTACGCGGTTTCTATTCAGCCCATTACTTGTGTGGATGGGAGAAAACATCTTTGAATCTACGGGAAGATTATCACTGGAGTCCACGGGTAGTGGAGATGATACGATGTCGTGGCTTTCAGTGGTGTTGCAATTGTTTATGGCTGTTGTGGGCACTTTAATTTGGTCAGTAGTTGATCGCAAACGTGTTTCTTATAATAAGTTGTTCTATTGGTTTCGCATTATTTTACGCATATTCCTCGCCTTCTTTATGATGGTCTATGGATTTGCCAAAGTTTTTCTAGTACAATTTAATGAACCTTCCTTACTTGAGTTGATGCAACCATTGGGCGATATGTCTCCTATGGGACTGGCGTGGACTTATATGGGATTCAATCCATGGTTTCAGGTATTTACTGGTATTCTAGAAGTTCTTGCTGGAATATTATTAGTATCGAGACGCACACAATCTCTGGGAGCTTTAATGGTTATAGGTATTATGACGCATGTGGCCGTTATGAATTTGAGTTTTGATATTCCTGTAAAAATTTTTTCTATTCATCTTGCTATTATGGGATTAGTGCTTTTTTTAAGTGATGGAAAACGCATTTTATTTGCCTTTTTTAGTAGATCTAAAAATTTACTTCCAGAGGATTATAGACCCATAAAACCAGAATATGATAGAGCAATACGTATTATTAAAATAGTAAGCCTAATCATCATCGTTTTGGGTGTAAGCGTATTACGCGGCGCTATTTATTTAGAACAATCTAAAGACAATTTTAAAGACGAATTCTACGGAATATGGGAAGTGGAAACCTTCATTAAAAATGGTGATACCATTCCACCGTTAACAACCGCTTCACAACGATGGCGTTATATAGTCATGGAGACTAAAGATCGATCCAACGTTAAATACATGAATGATAGTATCGCAGCATACCATTTTAAAGTTGATAGTTTGAGAACTAACATTTCTATTTACAAACGAAATGATGATGAAGTAATTGACAACTTTAAGTTCATTAAAAAAGACAGTCTTCAATTACATTTTAAAGGAATTCTAGAATCTGATAGTCTCGAGATTCATTTAAAAGCCAAAGACCTTAAAGATTTTACACTCACTAACCGAGGATTTCATTGGGTAAATGAGAGTCCGTTCAATAAGTAGGCAGTACGCAAAATTAAAAACCGGATACCTCTTTCATTTTATTTTAGCTTTATTTTTCAATTTATTCACCTCTACACTTGTAGAATTCAATTATTGTTCTACATTTGTAGAGTCAATTCTAATATTGTAGAGCATGAAACTGTCTAAAACCGAAGAAGAACTCATGAGTCACTTATGGAAGCTGGAAAAAGCTTTTATGAAAGATTTACTAGATGAGTATCCAGAACCTAAACCTGCCACCACAACCATAGCAACTCTATTAAAACGCATGACCGATAAAGGTTTTGTAGGTTATGAGCTTTTTGGTAAGAGTAGACAGTATTTCCCACTTGTTGAAAAAACAGCTTATTTCTCAAAACATGTGAACGGTTTGATTAAGAATTTCTTCAATGACAGTTCCTCACAGTTTGCTTCCTTTTTTACTAAAGAAACAGATTTAAGCAAAAAAGAACTGGAAGAATTACGCGCTATCATCGATCAACAAATTAAAAAGAAATAGCCATGGAACATTTCTTAATCAACAGCTCTGCCTGTCTATTTGTGCTTTGGTTGTTCTACAAAATAGCGCTTGAAAACACTTCATGGCACCACTGGAAAAGATATTATTTACTTGTAGCCATAGTTATATCTATTGTCATTCCTTTTATAGTGGTGGAGACCATAGTTATTCCTGTAGAAAATAGTCCTATGGTTGCTTTTGCGAGTTCACCAATAGTAACAGACATAATGAACCAGCAAAAATTTCAATTGGATTGGACCAATATTTTTTGGGTAGTTTATGTAATGGGCTTGCTCGTTATGCTTTGGCGATTTATTAAAAATCTAACGGCATTCCGCTTACAGGATGAAGACGAAGTGAGTTCATACAGCAACTACCAGCTCGTATTGCGCAAAGTATTTACTGTTCCACATTCTTTCTTACAACGCATTTTTGTGGCTCGTAAAGAATTTGAAAATGATCAAATTCCTAGTGCTGTTCTGGAGCATGAGAAAGCTCATTTGGATCAGAAGCACTCTTTGGACATTCTATTTATTGAGCTGTTGTTAATCATCTTTTGGTTTAATCCCTTACTTTATATTATCCGTTATTCCATTAAACTCAATCACGAGTTCCTGGCAGATAAAGCAGTGATTGAGCAAGGAATGGACACCATAGCGTATCAAGAAACTCTACTCAATTACACGCAACAAAGCCATAGCACTGCACTGGCAAACACTTTTAATTTTCCTATCATCAAAAAAAGATTCCGCATTATGAAAACTCAAACCTCGCACACCAGTTTGCTTTTAAGAAGCCTTGCCCTTATTCCAGTTCTTGCACTACTTATAATAAGTTGTGGTAAGGAGGAAACAGAATTTCAAGAAATAGAAGAGATTATAGAAGTTGTTGAAGAACCTACTAATCAAAAACAAATCATCGTAGACGGTAGTACTGAAAAAGGATACATTACCATTAAAGATTCTACTTATGCTTATACGGTAAAAGGAGATCAAGTTCAGATTTTTAATCGTTTCGGGAAATTACAAGATTTTGAAAGTCAAGGATATGTAGTGTTTGCAGTAACAGAAGAAGAAACTGAAATTGTAGAAGAATTTGAATCAGCAACAAGTGCGATTGAATATATAAACGCTCATAAGGATGAACTCAACTACTACTTAAGAGAAGATCAAATTGCGGCAAGCACTGCAATCCACATCATAGAAAAATATGGACAAAACGGTGTTGAGATCAGCCCAGATGACAAAGGTATTATGTCCATTAAAATTATAGAAACTGAAGAAAACAAAGAAACCTTGCCACCGCCACCGCCGCCAGCACCTCTAATGGCTAAAGGTTATATGCAAGTAGATGGAAGAGTATATTCCTATACAACCAAAGAAGATGATCATAATTTTTATGATCACGATGGAAATATAATTGATATTAAAGGCAAAAAAGTTATTCAAGTAGAACAAAGTGATTTACCGCCACCGCCGCCACCGGCAACGATTAAGAATTAAAATCTAGTCCATCCCGTAACAATCTGAGAATTATTGCGTTATTAGAAAGAACCTAACTCAATCCATATGCAATCCTTCTTCATAACCTGCAGCGGTGCAGACACAGATATACTCGATAATTGTAGCGCTGGTGAGCGCACTAAATATGCTGGTATAGGCGCCACGGTTTTCTTTACAGCACTTATGGCTTTTTTTGCCGCTAGTTATGCGTTATACACGGTTTTTGATAGTTATTTGATTGCTACAGCATTTGGTTTTGTTTGGGGTTTATTAATCTTTAATCTGGACCGTTACATCGTTTCTACGCTCAAGAAAAGTGACCGTAAAATCAACGAAATCTGGCAAGCAACACCACGTATTATTCTTGCTATCATCATTGCTGTAGTGATTTCTAAACCACTCGAATTAAAGATTTTTGAGAAGGAAATTGATCAAGTTTTACTAGAGGAAAAGAACCAGTTAACACTTGAGAATCAGGAACAGGTAGCACAGCTGTATGCGGTTGAGGAGAACGCTTTCGCGAAAGCGATACAAGAACTAAAAACAGAAGTCCAAACCAAAGAAGCCGAAGTCAACCAACTCTACAACACTTACATTACCGAAGCCGAAGGAACCTCAGGAACCAACAAACTAGGAAAAGGTCCCGTATATAAAGAGAAACGCGACAAACACGACGCCGCACTAGCTGACCTCAATACTTTAAAAGCCACAAATGCCGAAAAAATCGCAGGCATAGAATCGCAAATCGCAGCTTTGCAACAAAATGAGGCCACACAACTAGCAGCATCACAACCTATTATAGACAACTTTGATGGACTCATGGCACGCATTGAGGCCTTGAACAAACTACCGTTTCTCACCTCTTTCTTTATTTTCTTACTATTTCTGGCCGTAGAAACTTCACCTATCATCGCCAAAGTTCTTGCACCACGAGGCGAGTACGACTTCAAACTTGCTGAGCGTGAAGACCTTGTAAAATCATGGGTGACGCAACAAAAAGCACAACAAGAAATTCTAGTTCAAACAGACAAAACACTCAATAACCGAGTCTATGCCGATATTGCCGAGGAAGAAGCACTCTATGCCTACAAGAAAAAAATGGCCCGAGAACTCATGCAACAACAAGCTGATGCATTTTATAAAAAACAGAAAGGGATTTTGGGGTAGAAAAATTTAAACTTAAATTTAAGCTTAAATTTAAATTTGCTTGGATAGCTTACTCATCCACAATACCCATTTTTCTTAATAGGAAGCTCGCGTTCATATTAGTAGCGATTCCGTTTTTAAATGTGTAGTCAAAGGTAAGCTCGTCGTTTGTGATGTCTGCATCAAAGAAGTAGTTAGAGATGCTGTCGTATTCATTGGCCACTTCAGTGAGGCTTAAATCGTGTGTGGCGATAATTCCTGTGGCATGTTTTCTAGAAAGTTTCTCGATGAGTTTTCTAGAACCATTTGCTTTATCTTGACTGTTTGTTCCTTTTAAGATTTCGTCGAGTACTATGAAATAGCGTTCGGTTTCTATTTTATCTACGATGTATTTTAAGCGCTTTAATTCACTGAAAAAGTAACTCTCATCATCTGTTAGTGAGTCGCTGGTACGCATGCTGGTGATGAGCTTAATAGGACTATACACCATAGATTGCGCCCAGACTGGCAAACCAGCATTTGCCATGACTATGTTCATAGAAACTGTTCTCAAGAACGTACTTTTTCCAGCCATGTTTGCTCCTGTAATAATAAAGAATTCTCCACTTGAGATGTTGATATCGTTTCCTACTGCTTTTACTGGATCGAGTAATGGGTGTTTTGCATCTACAACGTTCATTTTAAAATCGCCAGATTCAATCGTCGGATAGATATAATCGGCATGATTGTAGGCAAAATTCCCAAGCGAATTCATAGCATCTATTTGCGCTACTGCTTCAAGCCAGTTTTCAATATGTGCCGCATTATGTTGCAACCATTTCTCAATAGTATGAACTTGTTTTAAATCCCAAAGCCCAAAACCGTTTGCCAGTACTCCAAACAACATATTATTGCGCTGGTCCAATCTTCCTATGGCACGAGCTAATTCTTGAAAACGTTGTGACGCTGGATCATCACCTACCATGATTCTAGATTTGAATTCTTTAAGTAGTTCACTTTCAAAACTCTCATTTTCAATAGCGAGAATCAACTGGCTGTATTGCTGGAAAAATAGTTCCAAGGTTGAAATGTTTGCACTAAAAGAAGTAATGCGTTTTACATACTTTCCAGTAATCGCCAGTCCACCAAAAAACGATGCAGCAAATACATAACCATTCACAACATCATTGAAATATGCAACTCCTAGAAGTATAGAAGCTATAAACCAAACCCAAGGTAACCATGAGAATAATTGAGGAACAAAAGTTTCATAACCTTTAACCCAAGCGAGCATAGCTTTAGGATTCTTTTCATTATTAAGCAAGGTTGCCGTTGCTCCGTAGTTATGTCTGAAATCTACTTTTTGAGACAGTTCTTTTATAGCTTCTTGCTTTTCAGTAATGTTCTTAAAATCATTTGATAAGAACTGATTTGCAAGTGTAGAAACACCATCTTTAGTCACACTACGATTCACATATTGAAAGAAAGAACCAGCACCAAATAAATCAATATCTCTGCTATACTCATGATCATCCTCTAAAAATTCTGAGCCGTGTGGTCTATCGTGAAAATCTCTATGAATCATTTTCAATTCCAACTCATTGCGATCGAGTAAGGCTTGTTGAAAATCCCTTTTTCTGCGTAAATTCTCGTGTCTAGAAACTAGAAATAAAAACCCTGCAAAAGTACCCACTGCAATCATAGCGGCAACCTGCCATTGCGACCATAAAAAATAAATTCCTGCTGCTCCAGCTAGAAATAACACTAATCGTATCGTGCTAGATAATCGCAACTGATTTTTAATCGTATCTCTTTGTTGCTTGAATCGCTCTGCGCGCTCGGTATAAAATGAATGTAAGTCGGTTTTCAATTATAAGTTTTTAAGGTCCTCTTTTTGAGCTCTTGTTAATTTTGCCACCACTAAATCATAGCTGTGGTCTATCCATTTTTTAAGTTCCTGAGTATCCATATCGCGATCTGTGAATATGGTATTCCAGTGCTTTTTATTGCTATGGAAACCACCTATAACCGTTCCGTCATATTGTTCTCTTAGTTCCAGTGCTGTTTGTGGATCACATTTTAAATTCACACTAGGTTCTCCACGTTCCCAGCGTTCCAGTCCTGCAAGGCAAAACATCTTACCCATAACTTTAAAGACTAGTGTTACCTCATCAAAAGGAAACTCCTCAGTCACGGCTTTTTTAGAAAGACAATAATCTCTAAGCTCGTCGATGTGCATTAGGCCTCTATTTTCTTAGGAGCTGGCGCTTCATTAAGAATAAGTGAAGAATAATCTAGTTTCCAGCCTATGGTTGCTGCGAGTCCTTCCATCATTTGAATAGTTTGCAATGCCTCTTTACTTGCCTGTTGCATTAAACCACTTTCTGGAATTTTATCTATGATGTGCTGTTTTGCATTTCTAGAAATCTCAGTTAAATCATCACTTGTAAAATAGTTTGCCCAGCCTTCGGTTTTATCATAATAATTAAAGTCCGTTTCTATGCTCAATACTTGTGGTTGCGGGAAGTTAGTCAGCCTTATGGTTTTTGCCTTTGGGTCGCTATCCATGACAATTTTTGTGAGATCAAAACCTATATGTGCTTTGGCATTAATAAGAATAATAGCTTTCTTTTTTCCCAGCAGCAAACTCATTAATTTCTCTTTTACGTTCTCGTAATGATAAATTTCTGCAAAATCTCCTTCTACAGTGATAAATTTACACACGGAGCGTATTTTTTCCATGAGAACCACACTTTGTTCCTTAGTGTTTTCCTTTTTGCCCATTTTGCCCATCACTGCTCTGAAAATAAAAAAAGCAATCACAGCTCCAGCAGCAAGTCCTATAAATAATAATTCCATAATTCAAATTTACAATATTTGATACAGAATCGGTCTCGACGGCGCAGCATCATTTTCCAGTGGTGCGACTTGTAAATCCATCATGTACAATCCATCTGCAGTGGTATCGGGAACATAAATCAACTCAGTAATTGTTGCGTCCAGTCGCTGGGTTCCATTAAAATCCCAAAACGCTTTATGCGCCAGTAACGCACCATTATCTTTTTCTTTATCCACGCTAGGTAGATCAATGAGGACGTGTTTGATTCCGCTTTCGCGAAAGCGTATCATCGTTTCTTCTAGTATAAATGGTGGATTTGTGTTAGAATAATTCTTAGAGCTTTTTTGCTCTCCGTTAGGCAACGTGCGGATGATGACAGCCTCAACTCCAGTATTCAAGTCCTGAAAATGCTGTGGTGTTATCACTTGATCTTCTCCTTGCTTATCTGGTTTTACCGTAAATAATTGTGCTTTAAAAAAGGTTTTTTCTAGTGCTTTATTAACGCTATGGAATTCTTCAGTAATATGTCCGATGCACTCAGTATGCGTCCCATGACTATGCGGATTAAAATGCACGTTATTAAAATTTGTAGAGCCACCTAGTTTCACATTTCCCACGTATCCATCTACCTCAACGTGCTTAATTTGTGGCTGATCGATGTACCATGCGCCTACTCCAGCCTCATTTTGCACCGCTAGACTGATGTCCTCTGGTTGCGATAAATCTATGGTTACTGTTTCGTTTTCTAGTTGTATGGTAGTTTGCATAAAAGTGGGCTTTGTGGTGCAAGAAATGATGATAAATATGGTTAATATAAATAGCTTTTTCATATTAATCCTTTTGAAGAACGTCAAATTTTATCTTAAAGAAACTTAAGTAATCGTTGAGTTCTCCCATTCCCATTTTCTTGCGTCGTGCATCTACTCGTTCTGGTTCTTGTAGCTCATATAGCTCATAAGTACCATCATCATTCATCATTACTTGTGATCCATAAAGTTGTGGTTTCCCGTCATCCATGAGCATGCGGTCCTGCATGAGCGCAACATCTTGTGGTTCTAGCAATCCATTTTCGGCAGCTTCTAGAAGCATTGGAAAATACTGTTTGCGCTTCTCTGCGCTGGCGTGTTGAATAACTAACCATATAGCGCTATGGCCTAGTTCTCCAGCACTTTCTTTAGTGGGCATTCCACATTTTTCTAGAACTTGCTCGATGATAGTAAGATTGCTTTCGTCTATTTCGGCAATTTTGAGATTGTCTGCTCTGGCATCTTGATCTCTCACGTAAACCTTTCTTAATAACTTATCTAACCTTTTACAATCGATGTCTCGAGATCCGTTCTCAAGTAATGGTGTTGTTTTTTGTGCAATACGGACTTTTTCTGAGTCTTGCAATTGGACTTTAACGAGCACACTGTCTTTATTAATAAACCAGTCTGCAAAAGGTAAATCGTTTGCGAGGTCGATTTTTTCTTTTCCACTTAGTTGTTTTCCTTCAAGACTATAATAAGGAACGTCCTTAGGAATGGTGATATCACGATTTTCTAACATCTCTACCATTTGATCGTAGGATATAGCTGTGAGTTCTGGTTGTTTTTTACAACTGCTCATGAATAATGTCACGCAAATGATAAGAAGTAATTGATATATTTTCATAGTTTGATTCTTAATCTGAATTTAAATTCAACATAAATAATTCACTGGCAATTCCATCACTTAAAAACTTTCCTTTGCGAGTAACAAATAGTTGATCACCATCTAAATATAATAAATGGTCTTTTAAATACTCAGCGGCTTGATCTAAAACATAGGTTTTAAAATGAGCCCCATAATCGTTTTCAATTTTCTCCAAAGAAACTCCGTAAATAGTGCGCAAACCGGTCATGATGTATTCATTATACCGGTCCACGGTGGTTAACTCTTCTACTTCCATAGGTAATTCACCTGCTTGAATTGCTTTGAGATACTTTACGTTATTATTAATATTCCAGCCACGACGTTTCCCATCAAAACTGTGTGCGCTGGGTCCTATTCCTATATAACTTTTACCGGTCCAGTATGCTGTATTGTTTTGTGAAAAGTAGCCTTCTTTTCCAAAGTTTGAAAACTCGTAATTGCTATAACTGTGCAATTGCATCGCATCTAGTAGAATATGAAAATGTTCTTGAGCAAGCTCATCATCTACTTTAGGAATGAGTCCTTTTTCTATAAATGATTTAAGTGCGGTATTATCTTCCACAGTTAAAGCATAACTAGATATATGTGGTATTTTTAAATCTATAGCTTTATAAATATTCTCTCTCCAGCGATCTGTGGACATTCCAGGAATCCCATAAATTAAGTCTATAGAGATATTATCAAAATAGGTTTGCGCTTGTACGATACAAGAAAGTGCTTCTTGAGCATTATGAGCACGGTTCATCAACTTTAAATCTTCTTCAAAGAACGATTGTATTCCTATACTTAATCTGTTTATAGGTGTTTCATTCAATTGCTCCAACTTCTCTCTCGTTAAATCATCTGGATTTGCTTCTAGCGTGATTTCTGGATCTTCGGTGACTTGATAATGCTCGTAAACAGCATCGATAATTTTATTGATCTGGTCGAGCTCGAGCACACTAGGTGTTCCACCACCGAAGTAAATGGTTTGCACAGTGGTTGTTTCGTATTCGTTTTTGCGTAAGCGGATTTCTTCACACAGCGCTGCTACGATATCATCTTTATACTTCATGTTTGTACTGAAGTGAAAATCGCAGTAATGACAGGCTTGTTTGCAAAAAGGAATGTGGATATAAATACCGCTCATGAAACAAACTTAAAACTAAAAACAAAATCAAAATCAAAAGGAATGGAAAACTTCCAAATCATTTAATTGAAAAAAAGGCTTCCACGCATGGTAGCGGAGAAGCCTTTTGAATATTACTTATGTAACTATCGAATTCTTACAAGTCAAATCTCATCTGGAAATAGATGTAACGTGGTAATACAAAAGTTTGTGTTGTAGACGTTGCTATCTGACCGAAGCTGTTATTTACATTAACGTCTGCATTTAACAGGTTCGTTGCAATTAAAGAATACTGCCATCTTGAATCAGGCTTTTGATAGCGGATGGATGCGTCAAAAAATTCAAAGGTGTTTTCTTGTCCATTGTCACTAGAAAAATCATTAAAATCATAGTCTGCTCTTAATAACCATCTTTTACCTAGTTGCCAGTCGATTCCAGCATTATAACGATTTGTCGTTCCGTTAACTTCAAAAGCTCCGTTATCACTATTGTTAATACTGCGATTGTAACCTAGATCAAAGTTGATTCCTTTTTGGAAATTTGATCGAGCAGATATACCGTAACTGTAGTTAAGGTTGGTTGATTCTTGCTCCACCCCATTAATGATGTTATTATTACTGGTCCAGAATCCATTTCCATCTACACTAAACTGAATGTTTTTTATTTCTTTTCCATATCTAAAGAATGCATTTACAGACTCATTAGGTAATAAGGAGTTGATAGGTGCACTGATCTGGTTGATTCCATCAAGTTGTACTTGAGATTGAATAGCATCACGTCTTTTAGTATAAGATACATTACCAAACATAGTAGTACGGCTAAACATATTAAAATTGCTGTAGGATAATCTCAGGTTATCATTTGTCGCTCCTTCTAGTTGATTGTTACCACCATTTAAACTATTGTAGTTTCTAAAGATTAAACCTTCGGCATAACTATTAATATCAGCAAAAGTTACGTTTTGAGAGTAGTTCAATCTTAAATTTTGGGAGCTTTTAATTTCATAACGCACCTCAAGATCTGGCACTATTCTTTGTGTTTCAATTATATTTTCTACATCATTTTGAAGATCTAAAGTTCTAAAATTGTGCGCAGTCACACCTGGAGTAATAGTGAATTTACCAGTAATGAACTTATAATGAACAGCAGCAAATACGTCTGTAAAGTTATATTGAACATCGTCATTTCTAAAAGTAGGATCTTGTAATTCATTTCTCAATCCATCATTTGTAATTTGAAAAATATCAGAGTCAAAATTTTGTTGAGAAACGGTAGTTCCTACTGTGAAGTTGATATTACTTTTTTTATTCAATACATAAAAGTAATCTAGCTTAGCATCTATCTTATTAGTATTTATAAAACGTTCTTGATTGATGTCATAAGGATCTGCCACGTCCAGACCTAGCGCACCGTTAAAAGGCTCTGGATCTTGTTGTCCTCTTATATTTCGTATCGCATTGTAAAATGGATCTTCTGTTTGATTTAAAAATTGCGATTCAAACGCGAAAATGTGTTTTTCTCCAGCGGTATAATATGCATTTAAAGATTGATTATAAGATACTGGACTCTGCTTATTCTCTTGTGCTATATCTTCTACTAGTCCTGAACGGCTCGATGTAAAGTCTGTAAGCTCACCTTCATTTGTGATGTTAAAGCGACCGTCGTAATTTATAGATAAATCAGAATTAGGATTATACTCTGCACCTAATTTGAACAAACCTATTTCACTGCGCTCTTCAGATTGATTGTCAGTGTTTTCTACAAGTCCACTATCTATAAAAGTATTGCTTCTCAATTGTCGTGTACGTGTATCTGTACTAGAAAGAATGGCAAATGCGCTCATATCTAATTTATCGCTCACTTTCCATGATGCATTACCAGCTAAAAATTTACTGTCTATTGAAAGAGCATTGTTAGTTGATGATCCATTAAATGAGCTCGCCTGACTTACATTTATAGAAGCATTATTCTGTCGGGTATCTCTACGGCCAAAACCGGTAAACCTTCTAAAATCTCTTCCCGTAAATGCAGGAACACCTAGGTTATTAAAATCAGTTAAGATATTTACTGAGAAATCTTCACTGTAATAAAAGGCTTTGGGCTGTATGAGATAACGCTCTGCATTACCACCATAACCTGCACCTACTGTAGCCTCACCAAACCAGAATTTCTTCTTTCCTTCTTTCAGTTTTATATTAATCACATAGCGATCCTGATCGTTACCTAGTCCTTTTAACTGACTTTGATTGTTGTAATTTTTAAGTACTTGTACTTTACTTACAGCGTCTGCAGGAATGTTTTTTGTAGCCAGTCTGGAATCTCCTTCAAAGAAATCTTTTCCTTCTACTTGGACTTTCTCTACTACTTGACCTTCAACGGTTATATCACCATCATCATTCACCTCAACACCTGGCAACTTTTTAAGAACGTCACCTAGTTTATCTTCAGTACCATTTGTAAAACTATCTGCATCATAGACTATGGTATCACCTTTTATGGAAACAGGCATTTGATAAGTAAGGTTTACCGCATCCAGCTCGTCTGCACCAGCAAACATGATGAAGTTTTTCACTAGATCTGTTTGTACATTTTCTACCTTTTCCTCGATTTGTTTCAAGCCTAAAAATGAAACCTTCACCGTATAAGTACTATCTTTTTTAAGTCCTTCAAGTTTATATTTTCCATTCTGGTTAGTAATACCAAAAGCTCCTAAATTCTTATCTTGTTGATAAGCAATCACGTTTGCCATTTGAAGCGGTGTCCCTAAACTGTCCACTACAGTTCCAGTAATGGTAATATTTTGCGCTACTGCTGTGGTTAAACATAGCAATGCAACAGCTAGTAAGAGTATATTCTTTTTCATAGTCTTTAAATAATTCTTCTGTTGAAGAAATTCATTTTTTTGGTTGAAGAAATGCGAGATGGTTGGTCTCGCATTAATTGTAATTAGAAAAGAATTGAGAATTAATCTCGGCCACGACCACGGCCACGACCGCCGCCCCAGCGCTGTCTCATTTCTTCCATTTTTTGTTTTAAAGTAGCGTCATACTCTTTTTGAGTTACCACGTCACCTTTCTTTGCAGCTTTTATTTCTTCTCTTTCTTCAGGATTAATAGTAATCTTAGAACAAAGTAAAGTGGTATTTCCAGCATTTACTTCTAGAATTAATCCTGGCAAACCTCCATAAATTCCTGGGCCATGTTGCACTGGAATCTCAGGTGTGAACCACGCCACCACTTCAATTTCGTCTGGCTTATCAAACATCGCTGTAAGATCACCACTGGCTTGAGCGATACTATCTTTTTTCTTTTGCGCTGCTTTTTCTTCTTCATTACCACCACGTCTTCTTCTCCAGTTAGTCCAGTCAAATTCTCCACTTGGAATGGTAGCTGTAGCTCTCATAGCCGTGTAGTTACCTATTTTTCTAGATTCACCTGTGATTTTCCATTCTAGCTGAGGTAAAGAATCTTGGATTAAAAAAGTCTTACCCATCATATCGCGCTGCTCTGTATAAGTTCCATCAGTGATGTTCTTGTACTTATCTCCTGCCATCATCGTTCCCATCATGCCGCCCCAACCGCGACCTTGTCCAGGAGCTTCAAGTGCTACTTCTTCTTTATAAGTAGATTCTGTGCGATTGAATTTGAGAATATAGATTTTTTCATTCATCTTTTTCATGTTCTCTTCAATACGCTTGCGACGTTCAGGAGTCATATCACGATTCCCTTCGGCCCAACTCATGTCAGTTTTCACCTTAGACATGTAGGTAGCTTCACCATACATTTCTTGTGCATTAACCACATGAACACCTAGTAATAAGGTAATTACGAATAGTATTTTTTTCATAGTCTTGTTTCTTTTAATCTGCCTAAAATTAGGCAGATGCTTTCTTTTATAAGTTAAGACTATCAAAAAGTATTAAGGTTTAATTATCCGCCTATGGTTTGTATAAAAATTCCTCCATTACCTCTACCACGATTCTTCATCATTTCTTTCATTTTTTTCTCTTGAAGTTCATCAAAGTCTTCCTGATTGATTTCCTTTCCAGATTTAGGCTTTTTAAGTTCTAATTTTTCTTTAGGATTCATCTCTATTTCTTTTAATAAAATAGTAGTTTCACTTTGCTGCACTTCTATGATTAATCCCGGTAAACCATGATATTCACCAGGACCATTACTCACTGGAATATCTGGCGTGTACCATGCAGTAATAGTAGGGTCATAATTATCTATCATTGCAATCATACTAGAATTCTCTTCTTCTTCCGCTTTTTCATCTTCTTCTTCAATCTCCTCTACTACAGGAACATAAATCGCTTTAAAGCAATTGTATTGTCCTATTTTTTTGGTCTCATTGAGCAACTGCCATTCATAAGTAGGTAACTCATCCTTGATGACAAACTCCTTACCCATTATATTTCCTTGCTTAATAAAGGTTTTCTCGTTAAGATTTTTATAGATCGTACTTCCTACTCCACTGTCTGTAGAAAAGGACATTGAGAATCCATTACTAGGTCCACCTGGAGTAGCCAATTCTTGTACTTTATCATAAGAAGATTCTGTTCTCGTAAATTCAAGTGTATATTCTTGCTTACTTCCTTTTTTTAATTGCTCCATGACTTGCTTCATAATAGGGTCACTTTCTGCCTTTTTAGTCATTGTTGAATCATCGGGCATATCAAATTTTGTAAGAGCTACATAAGTTGCTTTGGCTTTAAAGTCTTGTTGAGCTTTTGCTGTGTACGCTTTCGCGAAAGCGAGAATCAAAAAACTGATCAGTGTAATGTGTATCTTTTTCATAATATTTATTTTGATAGTTCAAAGATGCATCTATTAACTCAAATACAGCGTTAACCAACGTTAACGAGTGTTAACCTGCTTTTTTACAAGGCTTTAATGTCGCACCTTTGATATTATGAATGAGAAATCCTATCGATACTTACTATATTTAATAAGCGCTGTAATAGCCGTGACACTTGCCATACAAGTGTACTGGAACTATAAAAACTATAAGGAAAGTGAACGCCAGTTAAAGACAGACTTACAGACGGCACTGGATCAAAGCGTGGAAGATTATTTTACTTTGAGAGCCAAAAGCAACACCATCAGTTTTATAAATGATGGTAATCAAGGATTTGGTATCACTGAAGTTTTTGAGCAATTTGACTTCAAGAATCTTGACGAAAATGATGAATTACGTTTTCCTGACAGTGTAGATATCAAAGGCATCACTATCCTTAAAGGGATTCATGCCGACACACTACCGCAGTTTCAAATAGATTCAAAAGATCGATTACCTGATATGATATTTAAAGACTTTAAAGGTGCCGACTCCAGCTCTATAAAGCTATCCAATGTTACTTTCTCAGACGAGGAGTCTATTACTGAAATTCAAGAGCTCACTAATAGGATTGTTTTCTCCATAAAATCTGATAAGTTGCATGTGGAAAAAGTAGATAGTCTTTTTAAAAATCAACTGACCGCAAAGGACATCTCTATTAATCATCAACTGGTTTACAAAACACCAGACTCTACTTTTCAAACTGTCGCAAACTCTTTCTCGGGTGAAGCACTTACCAGTCTATCAGAACTTATCAATGAAGAGAATCAACTAGAATTAATTTATAGTGGTTTAAATACAAATGTATTAAAGCGCAACCTTACTGGAATCTTGCTTTCTACTTTATTAATAGCCAGTATAATATTGTGTTTATTCTACTTATTAAACATTATTAAGAGACAAAAGGATCTCAACGCGATGAAAAATGATCTTATTTCAAACATCACGCACGAGTTTAAAACACCTATTGCTACCACAAGCGCAGCACTAGAAGGTGTACAAAGTTTTACTAATAGTGGAGATACTGAAAAGACTAACCGATATCTCAATATGGGACGTGAGCAACTAGAGAAGCTCAACAATATGGTAGAAAAACTACTAGAAACAGCCAGTCTAGATGGTAAAGAACTAGCGCTACAAAAAGGTGAAATAGAACTTGCAACAATGATTTCTAATCTGGTAACAAAGTTTCAACCACAAACTTCTAAAGAGATTCAATTTATCAATCATTCCAGTGAATCTATTTTTATGGGAGATGGGTTTCATCTAGAAAACTCCATTAACAACCTTATTGATAACGCCATTAAATATGGCGGTCATGAAATCAAACTAGAGCTTTTTAAAACTAAAGAACACTTTGAAATTTTAGTAACTGATTCAGGAACCGGTTTAACTGCTAAGGAATCTAAAAACATTTTCAACCAATTCTACAGAGTACCTAAAGGAAACGTGCACGACGTTAAAGGATTTGGGATAGGATTATATTACACAAAATCAATTATTGAAAAACATGGTGGTTCTATAACCGTGAATATTCAACCAAGCACTCAATTCAAAATAGTCTTGCCTTATGAATAAAGAAAAGACACATATATTATTAGCCGAGGACGAGCCTGCGCTGGGACTTATCATCAAGGAAAGCTTAGAAACCAGAGGTTTTAAAGTAACTCATTGCGTGAATGGTGTGCAGGCTTATCAGTCCTTTGAAAACGAAATTCCGCAAATAGCGGTTCTCGACGTGATGATGCCAGAGTTAGACGGTTTTTCACTGGCAAAAAAAATAAGATTAGTCAACGAAGAAATGCCTATCATTTTTCTCACCGCAAAATCACAGACTGAAGACGTTCTGGAAGGTTTCCATGTAGGTGGGAATGATTACCTCAAGAAGCCTTTCTCCATGGAAGAACTGATTGTACGTATTAATAACTTACTATCGCGACAACAAACCCAACAAACCGCTGCAAGTTTTCAAGTAGGTGACTATACTTTTAATTTCCCACAGCAAAAGTTGAGTTACGATTCACAAGAACCCGTGAAATTGACTCATCGCGAGGCGCATTTATTGTATCATTTATTACAAAAGAAAAACGCCGTTCTAGATCGCTCTTTTATCCTTAATAAGCTTTGGGGAAATGATGACTTTTTCTCTGGACGTAGCATGGACGTTTTTATCTCAAAGTTGCGTAAAAAACTTGCCAAAGACTCACAAATAGAAATTGTGAATGTACGTGGTTATGGGTATAAATTGATTGCGCCTTAAGGTGATCGCATAATGAACTAGCATTATTCATTTTTGCCATTGCTGCAACAACGAACCTCGATACTTAATCAACATCTGTATTTTCAACCTTTCCGACCAAAATTATGCTGCGCTGCATTTTGCTCACCTTTCCTCATCTGAGGAAAGGAGCTGCGATGATAATATCTTATTCAAAGTGCAGTAAGCTATTCCTAAAGATTGCGTCGCTCCAACTATGACAATGCGTAGTCGCTCGCAATGACGGTTTCAAACTTTCATTTCTAGGAGTACAACGACGAAGTAATTGTAAGTGAAGGAAATCTAAGTTTCTACTTGAATTACTAATCTAAGACTAAGGACTAAGGACTGAAAACTGAAAACTTAAAAAAAATTGGTCGTATTTTACAACCATGAAATGGATATTTCTATTCTTTATTTTAAGCGCTTGTTTCTCACAAGCTCAAATCACATCTACCGAAGGTATTCCACTGGAGTGTGATAATTTTTATGGGATTGATGATTTTGTAAACATCTATTATAGCACAGAC
The DNA here is from genome assembly GCF_051251825.1 of Nonlabens sp. Lineage (GTDB taxonomy): Bacteria > Bacteroidota > Bacteroidia > Flavobacteriales > Flavobacteriaceae > Nonlabens. The sequence goes on from NZ_JBPOGG010000002.1 coordinate 128,215, forward strand.
AACGTATTGTATAAAAACTCTGTAAAAGATGAGTTTCAGTTTTATGATATTCAATTAGGCGACATCGCGAGTGTGGATATTATCAATCCGTTGAAGATTCTTGTATTTTATCGCGATACGCAAACCTTAGTTTTCCTAGATAATCGACTCAATGAGCAATTACGCATTAATTTTAATACGCTCAAACCTCAGCGTTTTATTGAACATGCTCGACTGGCTGGAGAACGCCGATTATGGTTATATAATCTTGACATGTCGCGAGTGGAGCTTTATGATTATGTAAACAATAAAGTCATTAATAGTACCACACCTCTATCCTCAAATGCAATTGCTATGCAAAGTGATTACAACTTTTGCCATGTGATTACAGAAAAAGGAATCGTCACTTTTAATTCTTATGCTAGTGAAACCAGTCGCATTAAAGAAGATGTTTCACTTCCAGTTGCGTTTGATTTTGAGCAATTGGGATTTAAAACAGATCATGGTTGGAAATGGTATCGATTTGATCGGGAATTCCGCTTGCGCGAAACCGAGTTAACAACACCTATTTCTCAAGAAAACACACCAGAATCTCTTTATCTAAAGGGTGGAAAACTTTATATTTACAGCCAGAAGCGTTTATACGTTTCTACAATCAACCTGAAGAAATTATAATATGCATATCGCTGTCGCTGGAAACATAGGAGCTGGGAAAACCACTCTTACTAAATTACTCGCAAAACATTACCGCTGGACTCCACAATTTGAAGACGTCCTTGAGAATCCTTACCTAGAGGATTTTTATACTGACATGGAGCGCTGGTCTTTTAATTTGCAGGTATATTTCTTGAACAGCCGTTTCCGCCAGGTACTTGAAATACGTGAAAGTGGTAAAAAGATTATTCAGGATCGTACGATTTATGAAGATGCGAGCATTTTTGCGCCTAACCTTCATGCGATGGGATTATTATCGCAACGTGATTTTGATAACTATTCTTCCCTTTTTGATTTGATGGAAAAACTTGTCGCAGCACCAGATTTACTGATCTACCTGCGCAGTTCTATTCCTAATCTTGTGAACCAAATCCACAAACGTGGACGTGATTATGAAAACACCATTTCTATTGATTATTTAAGTCGCTTGAATGAGCGCTATGAAGGATGGATTCATGGTTATGATAAAGGTAATCTTCTCATTATAGATGTAGATAACATCGACTTTGTAAATAATCCTGAGGACTTAGGAGATATTATCAATAAGATTGATGCTGAAATGACTGGGCTTTTTGCTTAATTTTTTGGTCTATTCCTTTACTTCAAAATATTACATATCAAAAATTCGTTTGATTGGAATGACAAGACCATTATTATTTCTACTGTTTTTTTGTTGCCTTTCCTTTGGACAGGAAATGACATTTATTCATCGCACTATCGGCACCAATTTAAAACTGGATTTATATAATGATCAATCTTTTGTATTTGTTAATGATGGAAGAGGTTGTGAGGGAAATGAATTTGGAACGTCTACCTATAAAGGAAACTATAGTATAGAGAACAACATACTAATTTTAAAACCAAAAACTATCTTTGTGGTAAAGGGTCAGACGGTTTATGAAAATCGAGTCAAAATCGAAAGAATTGAATCTACAACACTTAAAGATTTTGACCCTAAAGAAAGTTACTTAAGTTTAAAGTATGAAATATTAGATTTTGAGAATTTTAAAATTCTTTTACGTCTAGAATATCCTAGTTATTTATATGATTACGAATTAGAGAGCGATCAATCTGTTTTTTTTAATTATTTGAATACCACTAAGGAAGTTGATAAAAAATATAATAGCTCTTTTGACAATCTTTTTCTAACTGCAGAGAAAAAAAGCGTAGACATTTCATTAGAAAAAATGCGCCAAAGTGAAACGCTAAAAAATCGTAAAGAGATCTTTAAAGTTCCGTTCACTGCATCGATTACCTCTATTAAACAACGGGTTGAAAAAAATGATGATTATTCCTCAGATTTTGATGATCCCGAATTCTTTACATATTTAGATATTAAAATTGATTCAGGAACGGAAAATGGAGTCTATAGTGGAATGTACATCTACTTTAAAAGCAAGTCTACATGTATTCTTGAGGAATATCCAATGTTTATCCAGAACACAGAACAAAACACTTCGACTTTCACCTACAGCGTTTATGGTGACGAAGAATGCGATTTAGTTAATGATCTTATAGGCAAAGAAGTCTATTTCAAAGGTCATTGGAGTCAGTAAATGGATAAAACTTTTATAAAATAAACATGCCAAGACTCAATCTCGGCATGTTAGTATCGAGAAATTTGTTTTCAATCAGGTTTTATAAATTTGACATGCCATCTCTTTACTTTTAATAGCTACATGAATTTAAGACTGCCTACTAAATTACCCATCCCATTTCGCGTGCGTGAGCGACGGCTTCTTTAGATTCTTGAACAAGTAACATAGGGCAAATATTAAAGGAGTCAGCAATGGACTGTACTCTTGCCATTTTTTTCTCATGGTTGACAGATCTTAGGTAAATCGCCATGATGCGATCTGGGTACTTTTCTGCAACGTCTTTGTAATAATCCACATCATGCTCGCCGCTATCTCCTATGAGAATGAAATTCATGTCTGGATAATGCTTTAAGATATTAAGCAACTCGTGTGCTTTGTGTGGTCGTTTGAGTTTAGGTGTTCTATCCCAAGGTGTCGGGAAATCTCTGAGAAGAATAGGACCTTTAGGGAATCCATGGAAATCGAGAAATTTCTCGAGGTATTTATATAAATTCCACGGACTGTTACTGAGGTAAAACATAGGGTTTTGATCCTTTCCCGTAATTCCTCGATGTAATAACTGATATAAATTTGCAGCTCCTTTTAAAGGCAACCTGCGGTCATAATTTTTAAAAAAGGTATTAAAAGCAACACGTATTTTTAAGAAACTGGTCACACCAGTATGCATGATTGTATCGTCTATATCGCTTATCACTCCATACGTAGCAACGCTAGGCGGAATGAGCGTTTCACCTTTAAAGTTGTTTCTGGTCAGTCGTTTTTGTTTTTTCGCTTTCGCGAAAGCGGCATTATCCTCATCAAATTTTACCGAAATACTCAAATAACCTTCCTCATCTGTGAGTTGCTCTAGTGGGATATGCACCTTTATATCAAACAGGAAATAACCTTCATGGTCTGCTCTAGTTTCAAATTGGGTACCATTTGACAATGTGAGTACCACAAGCGCGTTACGGATCTCGTCCGTCTTAAAAGTACGCCAGGTATTGCGCAAGGTTTGATAAAAGGTTTGCTGCTCATAGTGCTTGAGCGGTTGATCTTCAAGCGCACGACCACGTATGTATAGATGATTATCACCACTGTACGTGCGGTAAACATCTAGTATCCAAGGATCGCGTTTAAATAGAGCCATGGTGTGAAAATAGACAATAAATGGATGAAATAAAAAATCCCATTCCAGCTGTGCCAGAATGGGATTTTAAAATTAAGAAATAGAGCTTATTTAAACTCTGAAATCTCTTTATCGAGAGCAGCGATTTTTGCGTTAACCTCAGCCTCAGTTCCTATAAATTTTTGAGACTTAGTAATTGTTGCACCATTTGCAGATCTTTTATAAGAAACGGTAGCTGTTACTATTCCAGTTTCTGCATTTACAGATTTCTGAATATCTAAGTCTTGATCTACTGAAGTTGTTGCTGCAGTATTCAATACGATTTCCTTTTCAATTTCTTGAGAAGTATTTACTTGCCCATCTACTGCATGACCACCCAAGATAGGTGCGATCACAAGACCAATCAAACAAGTCAATTTAATCAAGATGTTCATAGATGGTCCAGATGTATCTTTAAATGGATCTCCTACAGTATCTCCAGTTACTGCTGCCTTGTGAGCTTCAGAGCCTTTATAAGTCATCTCACCGTTGATTTCAACACCAGCTTCAAAAGATTTCTTTGCGTTATCCCATGCTCCACCAGCGTTGTTTTGGAAAATAGCCCAAAGAACACCACTTACGGTGACACCAGCCATATATCCACCTAACATCTCTGCAATGGCAAGATGATCCATTCCAAAAATCATAGGAACAAATGCAATTACTAATGGGAAACCTATGGTTAATAAACCTGGTAACATCATTTCTTTTAATGACGCTCTTGTAGAAATATCTACACACTTATCATATTCTGGCTTTCCAGTTCCTTCCATAATTCCAGGAATATCTCTGAACTGGCGACGTACTTCTTCTACCATTTCCATAGCTGCTTTACCTACGGCATTCATGGCAAGTGCACTAAATACTACTGGCACCATTCCACCTACAAATAACATCGCAAGTACTGGTGCTTTGTAAATATTAATTCCGTCTATTCCTGTAAAGGTCACATAAGCTGCAAATAGTGCAAGTGACGTTAATGCTGCACTCGCAATAGCAAATCCTTTTCCGGTTGCTGCAGTTGTGTTACCTACGGCATCTAGAATATCTGTACGTTCACGTACGATAGGTTCTTGTTCACTCATCTCGGCAATTCCACCAGCATTATCTGCTATAGGACCGAATGCGTCAATTGCTAATTGCATAGCTGTAGTTGCCATCATCGCACTTGCTGCTAGAGCAACTCCATAGAATCCTGCAAATGCATAAGAAGTCCAGATCGCACCTGCAAATAATAATACTGATGGGAACGTAGAAATCATACCAGTGGCAAGACCAGCTATAATATTAGTTCCTGCACCTGTTGAAGATTGTTGAACGATTTTAAGAATAGGTGATTTACCTAATCCAGTATAATACTCTGTAACAGATGATATCACTGCTCCTACTACTAGACCAACTAATGTTGCATAAAATACATTCATAGAAGAGATCTCAATCAATCCTTCACCGAAGAATTCCATTTTCATGGTTTCAGGAAGCATCCACTTACAAAGACCGAAACACGCTGCAGCAACCAGTACTATAGAAGTCCAGTTACCTACGTTTAAAGCTCCCATAACTTGAGATTCTTTAGCATCATTACTTTTAATCTTTACTAATAGTGTTCCGATTACTGAGATGATAATACCTACACCAGCAATAGACATAGGTAATAAGATTGGTCCTATACCGCCAAATCCTTCATTAACGATGTTTCCACCCATATCTTTAATCACATAATTTCCTAGAACCATTGCCGCAAGAACTGTTGCTACATAAGAACCAAAGAGGTCTGCACCCATTCCGGCAACATCACCTACGTTATCTCCTACATTATCGGCAATCGTTGCTGGGTTACGTGGATCATCTTCAGGAATTCCTGCTTCTACTTTACCTACTAGGTCAGCACCTACGTCGGCAGCTTTAGTATAAATCCCACCACCTACACGTGCAAAAAGTGCAATAGACTCAGCACCTAGAGAGAATCCAGCAAGTGTTTCAAGTACTACGGTCATCGTTTCAGTATCAGTCCATGCTCCACCCATAAAATAATGATAGAATACTAGAAAGAAACCTGTTAAACCTAGAACAGCAAGACCTGCAACACCTAATCCCATTACGGTTCCTCCACCGAAGGATACATTCAAAGCATTAGGCAAACTCGTACGAGCTGCTTGGGTGGTTCTTACGTTTGTTTTGGTTGCGATTTTCATCCCTATGTTTCCAGCATAAGCTGAGAATACTGCTCCACATATAAATGCGATAACAATCATCCAGTGCGTAGAAGGAACTACTAGAGATACTATAAATAGCAATACACTTACTACTACCACAAATATGGCTAGTAGTTTATATTCTGCATTTAAAAAGGCAAGAGCACCTTCATAGATGTGATCTGAAATCTCTTTCATTTTCCCATCTCCAGCATCTTGCTTTAATACCCAAGATTTCTTGATGAACATATAAAGTAATCCTAGTGCTGCCATAACTAATGGCATATAAATCATGTATGATTCCATAAATAAATTGTTTGGTTTTTAAAATCTCGCTAAAGTAATAAAATAATGTTAACGAAACTACAACGTTTTCATGAGGTTATTCTTGGGGCATTGCTATTGATTTAGATGATTACGCTTACGCGAAAGCGTACTAAAAAAGCATTTAGATAATACTAGCCGATACCGCTATGCAACGGTATGACATCAAGAAAAATCAATATGGACTAGAGACCTACTGCTTCAACAACTTTCTCACAGAACGATTTTCTCCATTTGAAACTTCAATGAAGTACAATCCAGAAGCTACATTTTCTAATGAAATCTTCTGTGAAATAGTTCCTTCTTCAAACTGCTCTCTTAAAATCACGTTTCCTGTCGTATTATAAATGGTAAACGAATTGAAAGCAGTATTGCTAGAAAGAGTTACTTCATCTTGCGCAGGATTAGGATACAATTGAACTGCAAACAAATTTCTATCGTTTAAACCAGCAGTTGTAGCGACTGTTGTTGTTTCAAGATTTGTAATAATGGATGCATTAAAATCAAAGAAAATCTCGGCTTGATTGGAGAAATCATCTCCTAGAACGAGTGTATCTACCGTTTTAATTTTGAATAATACGTAACCTTGACTTGCAGGAGCTGTAAATGGTAAATTAATATTATCAAATAGGAATTCTACTTTGTTGCCTTCAGTAATAGTAGTGATATAATCATGACTGGCGCTTAATGGAATTAAGGTAGAAATATCATATTTAGTCGTATCGATATAATCTATAATTTTTACGGTAATCGCACTAGCCGTTCCTTCATTCTCAAAACGGATTCTGTAATGAACATACTCACCTACATCACTAGGTAAAATAGTTTCACCTTGCAAACAAGTCTTATCATTAGGATCATAAGAGTTGACCACCGTTTGCTGTAAATCAAACACATTATCTAGTGGAGTATCATCGCTTGCTGTAGGATTTACAGTCGCATTAAAGTTGAGAATGTCATTACTATTTAAAGGGAAATTAGGATCTGTAGGTGTATTGAGGCTCATGGAAAATTCTATCTCACGTGTTTCAAAAGGATTAAGATTTGAGAAGCTCCAATTTAAAGCACCAACACTGCTAGTGGTTACAGCAGGAGTTGCGGTTAAGAAATCCATATAATCATCTTCATAGGTGAAATCCACAGAGCCTGATAATACAGTAGTTCCTTTGTTCTTATAAATAAGTTTGTAGTCTGTATCAAAACCTGGTCGTGCCTCCTGAAGTGGTAGAATGGTTACTTCTAAGTCATCTATTGGAGAAGTCGCCGTTAGGCAGAAGTCTTGGGTTACAGTTGCTGCGTTTGAAACTGTAACATTTATACTTGCAGGAGTACCTGAAAACAAATTTGTACTGGTAGCTGGTGTTACCGTGTAAGTTCCATCAGGTAAGTTGACACTATACTGACCATTAAAGGTAAAAACAGTGATGTCAATTGTTCCATCAGCTATATTAATGGCAACATTTTGAGATGGTACATCACTGGCACTACAACCGTTCACATCAAGATCATAGAAAACAGAGCCGTTTAAGTTATTATCTGGACAATCAGTCGATTGAGAATCAAAAAAAATACTCCATCCATTTTGGATTAAAATAGAGCGTGAAAAACTATCGCAGTATTCTAAATATTGTGCGCCCAATGTATTATTCGTTAAATTCAATTCCACTAATCGTGCTAAAAATTGGTCGTAGTTAGTTGAGTCTAATGCAGTATTATCCAAAAAATGATCATAAATCACCACTGACGGGAAATTCCATGTTGAAATATTTTGATTGAATGATAACGCATTATTAAATAAACTATGTGCTGTACTTAAACTAGAAATATCCCAATTATCTAAAGGTTGATTGAATGCTGAGGCACGATCAAACATAAAATTCATCGTTTGAACATTAGAAACATCCCAACTATTTAAGGGCTGGTTAAACTGACCTGCCTGCTGGAACATTCTGTCCATATCAGAAACATTGGACACATCCCAATTAGAAATATCAGAATTAAAGTTTAAAGCGTTTCCAAACATTTCGTCCATAGTCATGACATTTGAAACATTCCAACCATTCAGCGGTTGATTAAAAGCTGTCGCATGGAAGAACATTCGAGCCATAAAATTTACGTTTGAAACATCCCAATTATTTAGTGGTTGATTAAAAGCTGTCGTATAGGAAAATATTGAAGTCATATTATTTATGTTTGAAACGTCCCAATTATTTAATGACCCATTAAAAGCGACTGAATAATTAAACATAAATGACATATCTGTCACATTAGAAACATCCCAATTATCTAACGGTTGATTAAAAGCTATAGATCGACTGAACATTGCTTTTAAATTTGTAACATTAGAAACATTCCAATTATTTAAAGGCTGATTAAAAGCACCTGTTTCATAAAACATTCTTTCCATATTAGTAACATTGGATACGTCCCAAGTCGCTAAAGATTGATTAAATGTATGAGTGTTGTTAAACATATGACTCATATCTCTAACATTTGAAACATCCCAATTTGAAATATTTGAGTTAAAATTTGTAGCACCGATAAACATTCTAGACATGCTGGTTACATTACTCAAATCTGGTACATCAGTGGCATTTATGGATAGGTTTTGACAACTACTAAATGCCCCTTCCATAGTTAGAAATTGAGAATTACCCCATTGAGTAATAACTACATCATCATTCAGAAAAAGGTATATAGCATTTAGTGGACCTGTTACAATTACTGTATATACTCCTGGAATTGAGTATGTATGAGTCACTTGTAAATTATTAGGTGAAACGTAAGAATTAGTCACTCCATCGCCCCAATCTATCGCAACATTAGTATATGATGTAAGTCTAAAACTATACGAACTAGTTACATCTACATCAAACACAAAATCATCAGGAGTCTGCGCACTCGCAAACAATCCAAAAAACAAAAAAACAATCGTAAAAACTCTCATATATAAAAATCTAAAGCATTCAAAAACAGTACACAAAATACAACTAATAATGAATTGTAAGGGAAATCTTTAGGAAGAAAGTGTGTAAAATAAATCTGGATAAAACCAACCGATACCGCTCTGCAGCGGTATGACATTAAAAAATCTACATCGTTATGCAGTAGAACGACGTTAAGAGCAAGTATTGAGATCAATCGTAAAATTGATATGCTAACCAGCTAGACACCTTTGTTCAAAGGGGTTTGGGTTTCTAGAAACTAAACCCAAAACTACCCGTTATCGCCATAGATCGAGCGTCTGGTAAGTAGTTGTAGCCACCTCTAAAACTTACATCGAGACGGAATACTTTAAAGATATTCCCTATTCCTGCGCTGTATTCCCAGTAGATATCTTCTGGTGCTAAGTAATTCAAACCGCTGGCGTTTAAAGCGATGTTTTCATCACTGATCTTTCCATAAACGGCACGTAATCCTACTAGTTCTCTTAAATTCAAGTCTCTTAAGTAAGGAATGCGAGAGAACAATCTACCATTGAAATTATGGTTTAAATGAAGTGTTACGTATTCATCAGTCACAAACTCATAAAAATTCATGGTATTGAATGCTCCGGTAATATTAAAATAAGTCTGGTTTCCAGGAACTACATTTAATAATGCAAGTGGTACTTCACCAAAGGTCTTTCCAGCTTCAACACGAGCCGTCAATCTTCCAAAAGGCCCAAACTGAAATGGATGACTGTAATAGAATTGTACTTTATCAAAGTTAAAATCGCTTTCTAGCAATCCTTCAAATCCGCGTGTGTAACTCGCAAAGAGGATAGGATATTCTCCACCATTAATGAGTGTTCTATCTACACCATAATTAGATGTTTTACGACCTGGCGTGTAGGTCATGGTAAGACTTGCGTCTGCTTGACGAGTTTCTGATTCTATGCCGCCTGGAGCGTCTACATCAAAATAATCAAGGCTAAATACGTCTGGAGCACCACTTTTAATGGTTCTGTAACTCGTTCCTAAACGGAATTCTAGATTGTATTTAGGCTCAAAACTGATTCCAAGTGTGGTCAAGTTAATACTGGAAAGGCTGTTATTATTTCCTGCTGTGATTAAAGCACTTGAAGCAAGACTGCGACCTAGCACGTCATTAGTATTTGTTAAACTAGCTCCTAGTTGTTCAATATCTCTTCTATTTCCACCAGAAATGGTAAGTCTGCTTTTCTTATCCACCATCCATTTTCCAGCCAGACCATATTTAAACTGGTTATCTCTAAATCCATAAGCTCCATAACCTTCTAGTCGCCACATATCGTTTGAACTAAAGAACGTACGTCCACCAGCTCGCAAGCGCAATCCTTCTACTTCATTAAAACCAAAAGTGCTAAACACAGGTCCTATGTCAAAATTATCTACCTCATAATATCCAGATGCTAATATGGAACCTATATTATAAAGACGCTTGAACTTCTTATTAGTCTTGAGCGTGTCCAGCATGGTATAGATTTGCTTCTCATCTTTGTTGAGTTTCTCTAATCTGTTCTCATCCCAATAAGCCTCATCACGATCATAGATTTCGGGATCATAATCATTTACCCTGCGCTTGTAAAAATCTTCATCTTTAGGGATATCAAATTGATAGTTATTAAAGAGCGTGGTTCTCTTACCATACATTCCTTTAGACTCTTCTTTTTTATTAAGCGCAAAATCACTCATAAAATAGTCACGAGTAATAAGGAAAAGACTGTCGTTTAAAACCTCATATTCCTGCTCGATGTATATTTCTTTTACCCAATTCACATTGGCACTTTTAGTAGCTTGTAGATTGATTTCTTTAATAGCATAAGAGTCTGCAGCGACCCAAAAATCTCCTTTAAAAGTCAACTCACCTTTTCTACGCGGATAATAAATAATATTATAAGCCTCTACACCATCGATAATCGCCGTATCTCTCAATATATAATTATAAGTATCAATACCGCTCTTTCCTACTGGACTCGTAAAACTCTTATCAAAGAATTTTAAGTAGCGTTCATACACGTCTATATCTGCATACAGATCTTTTACAAACGCGATTATGGTTTGATTATCAGAGAAACCAGAGTTTTTATTTGCCTTTATGTTTGTCTTTTCCTTTTTCATCTCATTATCACCATACACAGTTGCTAGAGATTCATTAATAAAAATAGGCAAGTATGTTTTCCCTGTCACCGCACTGGTATCTGCATAATCAAATATGAATTCCATACCACGGAACAGTTTAGAGTTCACCATTTGACTATCGATGGTATTCATGTCAAACTCTAGTTTCTCGTACTTATCGTACTGATATTGCTTGAATTGAGAAAGACCATTTTTACGACGGTTTTCCCATACTTTGCGCAGTATGTCTAGGGCTGGATTGTTCTTTTTGGAAGTTTTACCCGTATAAATTACCACAGCGTCCAGTGCTGCAGCTTCTGTCTTCAAGGTAAGACTGAGTTCTAAGTTTACTTTAGATTCCAGCGTATAAGTCAAGGTTTCATAACCTATAAAAGAAACCTGAATGCGGTCATAATTAGAGTCAGACTGCAAGTAGAATCTCCCATCATCGTTGGTAATCGTTCCTTCACTAGAGTTAGGGAAAACAACATTTGCAAACGGAACCGTATCGCCAAACTCGTCATAAACCACTCCACCTACTTTAGTTTGCGCCATTGCAACCGTACTTACTACTAGTAATAATAGCAATAATGGTTTTAAAGAATTCGCTTTCGTACCGCAACTAGTGTGGCATGAACTTCTTTTTGTTCCGCTTTCGCGAAAGCGTAATAACAAGAAAGCGTAATATTTAATCATATCAATAAGTCTAAGAGAAGTCGAATATAAAACTACTTTTTGGGTAATTTGTTTTTGAAATATTAAAAAAGCCCAGCTATTAGACTGGGCTTTGGATATTTATGTGTTCTAGAATTACTTTCTATACATCACTTTCTTCACGCCTTCTACCACATCGTTGTGATTAGGTAACCACTCTGCCAGTAAAACTGGAGAATATGGTGCTGGCGTATCGGCCGTATTGATCTTATATATAGGAGCATCTAGATAATCAAATGCCTCAGCTTGTACCATGTGAGAAATCTCAGTAGATACGTTACCAAATGGCCACGCTTCTTCTAGGATTACTAAACGGTTGGTTTTCTTAACAGATTTTAAAATCGCTTGTTTATCATAAGGACGTACCGTTCTCAAGTCGATAATTTCACACGAAATACCGTCTTTTTCAAGCTCGTCTGCCGCTTTATAAGCTTCTTTAATAATCTTACCAAAGGAAACGATAGTTACATCTGTTCCTTCTCTTTTTATCTCTGCAACACCTATAGGTAGGATATATTCACCTTCTGGCACTTCACCTTTATCACCATACATTTGCTCAGATTCCATAAAAATAACTGGATCATCATCACGTATTGCTGCTTTTAATAATCCTTTTGCATCATAAGGATTTGAAGGAACGATTACTTTAAGACCTGGCGTGTTTGCAAACCAGTTTTCAAATGCCTGTGAGTGCGTTGCTGCAAGTTGACCAGCACTTCCCGTAGGACCACGGAAAACGATTGGACACTTTAATTGTCCACCAGACATCTGGCGTATTTTTGCGGCGTTGTTAATGATTTGATCAATTCCTACTAGAGAGAAGTTGAACGTCATGTATTCCACAATTGGTCTATTACCCGTCATGGTAGAACCGATCGCGATTCCAGCAAAACCTAATTCAGAGATAGGTGTGTCAATAACACGCTTAGCACCAAATTCATCGAGCATACCTTTTGAAGCTTTGTAAGCTCCATTATATTCTGCCACTTCTTCACCCATTAAGTAAATGGACTCATCGCGGCGCATTTCTTCACTCATCGCTTCGCAAATCGCCTCACGGAATTGTATAGTCTTCATAAATACTACTGTTTATAACAAAAGAGCAACAAAAATAACTTACCCAATCGTAGTACACCACATTTTTAAGATAAAAAATGTCTTAATAAGGCTATAAATATGTGCACGGAGATTTCGCCATCGTTTTCGTAACCATGTTACAATTGCGTTAAAAAACAACTACACTCTAGATAAAAGAACTCATTAAACCGATTTAAGGTAAAAAAGCAATAAATTTTATTATGCATGCATAGTTTATTTGACCTTTTTTGCTTACTTTCGCAAACGTTTGAAAAACTTATAAAAACCCTGTGAAATATGAAGATATTAGTCTGTATCAGTCACGTACCAGATACCACTTCTAAGATTAATTTTACTGATAATAATACTCAGTTTGACACTAATGGTGTTCAATTTGTAATTAATCCTAATGATGAATTTGGTCTTACTAGAGCCATGTGGTTCAAAGAAAAGCAAAGCGCAACTGTAGAAGTTGTTACCGTAGGTGGCGCTGAGGTAGAACCTACACTTAGAAAAGCTCTGGCCATAGGTGCAGATAGCGCTATAAGAGTAGATGCTCCAGCACTTGATGGCTATGCCGTTGCTCAAGAACTTGCTGCCGTTGTTAAGAATGGTGGATATGACCTAGTAATTGCTGGTCGTGAATCCATAGATTATAATGGTGGAATGGTTCCTGGAATGGTTGCTGCTATGACTGGTTCTAGCTTTGTTAATACTTGTATTTCTCTAGAAATAGAAGGATCAAATGCAACTGCCGTGAGAGAAATCGATGGTGGAAAAGAAACCGTTACTGCAACTCTTCCTCTTATCATCGGCGGACAGAAAGGTCTTGTAGAAGAAAGCGACTTAAGAATCCCTAACATGCGTGGAATTATGATGGCTCGCAAAAAGCCGTTAACCGTAGCACCATCTGCAGCAACAGCAACTGAGACTAAAACAGTTTCTTTTGAAAAACCAGCTCCTAAAGGAGATGTAAAATTAGTCGCAGCAGACAACCTAGATCAGTTGATTGACTTGTTACACAACGAGGCAAAGGCGATCTAAGTAAGGTTTTTAATATACGTTTTCGCGAAAGCGTATTCACAATAACATTAACAATAGTAAGAGCATTGCTCTTCCCAAAATATTTTAACTATGTCAGTATTAGTATATACAGAATCTGAAGGCGGCACTTTCAAGAAAGCAGCTTATGAAGTAGCGAGCTACGGAAAAGGTATCGCAGACCAGTTAGGAACAAGCGTTACAGCAATCTCTTTTAACGCAAATGGCGCAGGCGATTTAGGCACTCACGGAGTTTCTAAACAACTGAACGTTACAGATTCAAAACTAGAAAAATTTAACGCAGCTGCCTATGCAGACGCGATTGCTCAAGCTGCAAAAGCTGAAGGAGCAACAACCGTAATTATAAGTTCAAGTGCAAATTCAAAATACCTAGGTTCACTTTTAAGTGTTCATCTAGAGGCTGGATATGCGACAAATGTGATGGAATTACCAGCGTCAACTAGCCCATTTACGGTTAAGAGATCTGTTTTTACAAACAAGGCATTTGCAATGACTGAGATTTCTACTTCAAATAGATTAGTAGGACTTGCAAACAACTCTTATGGTTTAAAAGAAAACCCAACAGATTGTGCTACCGAAGATTTTACTCCATCATTGAATGATGGCGATTTTAAAGTTCAAGTACAGTCTGTAGATAAAGCTACAGATAAGGTGAGTATAGCAGATGCTGACGTAGTAGTAAGTGCAGGACGTGGACTAAAAGGACCAGAAAACTGGGGAATGATTGAGGAACTTGCAGAGGTTCTAGGAGCAGCAACTGCTTGTTCTAAACCTGTAAGTGATATGGGATGGAGACCACATGGTGAACACGTAGGTCAAACTGGTAAGCCAGTTGCCACTAACCTTTATATTGCGATAGGAATATCTGGAGCAATTCAACACCTTGCTGGTGTAAGCTCTTCAAAAGTTAAAGTTGTTATCAATACTGATCCAGAAGCACCGTTTTTCAAAGCGGCAGACTATGGTGTGGTAGGTGACGCATTTGAAGTAGTACCTGCATTAATTGAGAAATTAAAAGCATTCAAAGCAGCAAACGCTTAGTAATTAAAAATTTGTTAGCTTTAAGGCTGTGCATTATGAGAAAAACACTCATTTTTGCACAGCTTTTTTCATTTAAAAAAAGTGTAACTCTATGAGTCTAAAACGACTTAACATACGCGGGATATCTTACAGCGAGACACAAAACGGTGCTTATGCACTCGTACTCAAAGAAGTAGGCGGCGACAGACAATTACCTATAGTCATAGGCGCATTTGAAGCGCAAAGTATTGCTATTGCTCTTGAAAAAGAAATCAGTCCACCGCGACCTCTTACTCATGATCTTTTTAAAACCTTTGGTGAACGATTTGGGATTACAGTGAAACAAGTTATTATTCACAAACTTGTGGATGGCGTGTTTTTCTCTAGTTTAATTTGTGAACGCGATAAAATTGAAGAAATCATAGATGCTAGAACTAGCGATGCGATTGCTCTAGCCGTGCGATTTAAAGCTCCAGTTTTTACTTATGAAAACATCCTTGATGAGGCTGGTGTTCAATCTCACATAAGACCTGATAAGGAACTACAGGAAGATCCGCTGGATTTAAGTGATGAGAATTTCATAGATGAACTCATCAATACAGATGCTTCTCAAGAAGATAATTATAGCCACTTAAGCAATAAAGAGTTACATAAAATGCTGGATGAAGCGGTTTCCAATGAAAATTATGAACTAGCTGCGCGATTGCGTGACGAAATGTCGAAAAGATAAACACTACATTTTATGATTCCATCATCTATTTCTAGAGTCTTACTTACCATATTATTCATTTTAGGTGGTAGTTTAATAGGATTTGCACAGGAAACAGTTTCTTCATTCAACATCGATCCTACTGAAGGTTACGGCTTTACTTTTGAAAGCTTCTATCGAGGTATTATTGGAATCATCTTCATTATAGGTTTGTGTTATTTATTGAGTTCTAATCGTAAAAAAATTGACTGGAAACTCGTGGGAATAGGTCTGAGTTTACAGATCGTATTTGCATTACTTGTTTTAAAAGTAGATGCTGTAGCAGCAGTTTTTAAGTGGATTGCTCAAAAGGTTGTAGAGTTTCTAGGCGTGGCCGAGGAAGGAGCACAATTTGTTTTCGGGAGTTTAGTAGATCCATCGCAGAGTATGGGATACATATTTGCTTTTAAAGTGTTACCTACGATTGTATTCTTTTCGGCTTTTACATCTTTATTATACTATTTAGGGATTTTACAAAAAATCGTTTACGGCTTTGCATGGGTGATGAGTAAAACCATGAGACTAAGCGGTGCAGAATCTCTCGCGGCGGCTGCAAATATCTTTATAGGACAAACGGAAGCACCACTTGTGGTAAAACCATATCTAGATAAAATGACAAAGTCAGAGATCCTATGTCTTATGGTAGGTGGAATGGCAACAATTGCTGGTGGAGTTCTCGCTGCATTCATTGAATTCCTAGGTGGAACAGATCCTGTTTCAAAAGCTGAGTTTGCTCGACATTTAATTACAGCCTCTATAATGAGTGCGCCTGCTGCCATATTGATAGCAAAAATGCTATATCCAGAAACTAATCCTGAGAAAATAGATCGCAAACTCAATATCTCTAAAGAAAAAATAGGTTCTAACGTTCTAGATGCTATTTCTAGAGGAACCACTGACGGATTAAAACTCGCAGTCAATGTAGGTGCTATGTTGCTTGTTTTTACAGCAATCATTGCAGTTGTTAATTGGTTTTTAGGAGATATCATAGGAGCTCCTACAGGCTTGAATGATTTAATAGTAGATGCCACAGATGGACGCTATGAAAAGTTCTCAATGCAATATATTCTCGGTAATTTATTTGCTCCGGTAGCATGGATTATAGGTGTTCCTACTTCAGACATAGTTGCAGTAGGTCAATTACTGGGTGAAAAAACAATCCTAAATGAGTTCTTTGCATATGCATCTTTAAGTAAGTTGAAAGCAGCCGGTGTCTTAACAAATTATCGTTCTATAGTAATCTCTACATATGCACTTTGCGGATTTGCAAACTTTGCCTCTATAGGAATTCAAATAGGTGGAATAGGTGTACTTGCTCCTGCACAACGCAAAACGCTGGCAGCATTTGGAATAAAAGCTTTGATAGGTGGAACATGTGCCGCATTACTTACAGCAACTATCGCTGGAATGCTTTTCGGTTAAACAGAACTAATTTTCCCAATTAATCCGAGAGACTTTTTTACTTAGATTTAATTATCTGAATCCTAAGAAAAGAATTTTAAGAAAATTTTAATAAATTTGCCTTCTTAAAACAAAGTCGCGCGCATGGATTCTTCTTCTTTTATTGATAATGCAAAATTTCATTTTCAATATGAATTTGGAAACCTTTATTGCTTTGACAATTATGTGATTGGAATCATTAATGATGGAATCAATGTAAATTCTGAGATTGCAAGACAAATTCTCAAAGATCTTAACGCTCACTTTCATTCAAAACCATACGTATATATCTCAAATCGAGCATTTGCTCATGATATTGATTTAGACGTTTATAAATTAGTCAACCCTAAAAAACTTATAGGGATTGCGATAGTATCTCCACATGAGAACGAAATTGAACGAGCTGTAGAGGAACAATCTTTATACTCAGGATCCTTTGGGCTTTTTAAAAATATAGAAAGTGCCGTGGCTTGGGCCATTACTTTTCAGCCTATAGCATCTTAGACTTATTAAAAATAAGTTGATAAAATATTTGACTTTATTTTAATTCCTGTAGCGTTTCGATAATTAATTCTGCTATTTTGTAGGCTATTAAACCGTAGGCAGATTTTTAAATTACAGATAATCAAATGAAACAATACCACGACTTACTCCAGCACATACTAGATGAAGGAACTGATAAAGGTGACCGCACAGGTACTGGGACTCGAAGTGTTTTTGGTTATCAAATGCGATTTAATTTGCAAGAAGGTTTTCCTATGGTGACTACCAAAAAGTTACACCTTAAATCCATAGTTCATGAACTACTCTGGTTTTTAACTGGCGATACAAATGTGAAATACCTTCAAGATAATGGTGTGCGTATCTGGAATGAATGGGCAAACGAGAATGGTGATTTAGGACCAGTTTATGGTCATCAATGGCGCAACTGGAACGGTGAGGACATTGATCAAATTAAAGAAATCGTTAAAACCTTAAAATCAAATCCTAACTCTCGTCGCATGATGGTAAGCGCTTGGAATCCTAGCGTGATGCCCGACACAAGCAAGAGTTTTTCAGAAAACGTTGCAAATGGCAAGGCTGCATTACCACCATGTCACGCGTTTTTCCAATTTTACGTATCAGACAATAAATTAAGCTGTCAACTCTACCAGCGCAGTGCAGACGTGTTTCTAGGCGTGCCTTTTAACATAGCTAGCTATGCCCTATTCACGATGATGATGGCACAAGTTTGTGGATTTGAATATGGAGATTTCATCCACACATTTGGTGACGTGCATATTTACTCTAATCACATGGAACAGGTTGCTCTACAATTAAGTAGAGAACCCGTTGAATTACCGACCATGAAACTCAATCCTGACGTAAAAGATATTTTCAACTTTACTTTTGATGATTTTACTTTAGAAAATTATAATCCGCATCCCGCTATTAAAGGTGCCGTTGCTATTTAATATGAAGAATTTTTTATTCCTAGTTACTTTAATACTGACCAGTTTTAATTTCACGATCGCTCAAGACAGTGATCCTGCTTATGCAGATTTTAAAGAAATAGATGATACTGAATTTAAGGATCAACCTAGTTTCTACGTAGTGGATTTAAAAATGACCGCATCAGATCCTGGAATGGCGACGGCAAGTTGGGAAGCACATAAATCTCTTACTAAATTTCTTGTGGAGCTTTATGACCCGACTACTAATGTCATGTTTCATCGTAAAATTTATAGAGAAAAAACGATACAAATTCCAGCAAGCGCACGTGTCACCATCGCTCCTATTCATCTTAACATGAAGGGAAAACCGAAGAGCACCACATTATCTCTATCCAATTATGCCACCCAAGCAGAGCAACGCAAGAATATTGAACAGCTCATGAAACAAATGGAGCAGCAACAGAACTATGGGAACAGTTATAATAATTCATCATCCAGCGAGATTCCATGGAGATGGATTCTTAGAGGAATTGGGCTTCTCGCTTTGGTAATCGGTCTTATTGCAAAATTTGCTGGAAAAAGTGATAATGAATTTAAAGATTATGACCGTCGCAACAGGAAACCTTAGTTGAGGTGCGCCCTTCCTGTCGGTAGGCAGCTTTCGCGAAAGCGTAAACAGAAAATTCCTAACTATTTCACAAAAGTCGCCTAATCTCATAGACTTTAAATATTTCCTATTAACTTTGAGAAGATGAATCAACCTCAAGAACTTCTCAAGCTTTTTATTTCTACAAGATCACACACTAAAAAACTATGTGAACCTCTGGAAACAGAAGATTATGTAGTACAACCTATTGTAGATGTATCGCCGCCCAAATGGCATTTAGGACACACGACCTGGTTTTTTGAAGAGTTCTTACTCGACGGAAACCTTCCAGGCTACAGAAGATTCCATGAGCAATATGCTTATGTATTTAACAGCTACTATGAAAGTATAGGCGCTCGAGTAGTGCGCACGGATCGCGGGAATTTATCCAGACCTAGTGTAGATGATATCTATAAATATCGTTCCTATGTTACTAAAAACATGGAGCTACTCATTAAAAATCATCTAACTGATTCCTTAATTCCTATCCTAGAAATAGGAATTCATCACGAGAAACAACATCAAGAATTACTGCTTACTGATATTAAATACATTCTAGGGAACAATCCTTTACTGCCAGTCTATAAAGAAGTTCAAGATGAAGTTTTTACCAATGATAAAGAATCTAATTATATCGAAATGCCTGCTCAGATTTATGAGATAGGTCATACAAATCAAGAGTTTTGCTATGATAATGAGCTGCCTAGACATCGAGTTTTTCTTGAAGCCTATAAAATTTCAAGCGAGCTTGTAACTTGTGGTGAGTGGCTTGACTTTATGAAAGATGGTGGCTATAATAATGTCATGTTGTGGCATACTGAAGGTTGGGATTGGGTTCAGAAAAATAACATTACAGCACCTATGTATTGGTTTAAAGATGAAAGTCTATGGAAGCAATACACGTTAAATGGAGTTCAAGAAATAAGTTATGAAAGCGCCATTACTCATATTTCCTATTATGAGGCATTTGCATTTGCTCAATGGAAAAGCATGCGCTTACCTACAGAGTTTGAATGGGAAGCTGCACAATCACAATTTGATTGGGGAAAAAGATGGGAATGGACTGAAAGCGCTTACTTACCTTACCCTAATTACACAAAACCAGATGGCGCTCTAGGCGAGTACAATGGTAAATTTATGGTCAACCAGAAGGTGCTGCGCGGTAGCTCTATTGCTACTGCACCACAACATGCAAGACCTACTTATAGAAACTTTTTCCATCCTTATTTGAGATGGCAATTCACGAGTTTGAGACTCGCACAATCTTTATGAATAAAAAAGAAACCTTCCAGTTAGAATTTGAAGAACACGTAAAAGAAGGCTTAATCGCTTTTCCAAAGTTTTTAAGTTCAAAATATATTTACGACGATCGTGGTGATGAATTGTTCCAGCAAATCATGGCGCTACCCGAGTATTACCTCACTGAGGCAGAATTTAATATTATAGACACTCACAAAGAAAACCTGAGAGAAATCTTTAGTACTCACGGAGCATTTGACTTAATAGAACTAGGTGCTGGAGATGGGAAAAAGACTAAAGTACTGCTCAGAGAACTCGTAGAAAATCAGACAGATTTCACCTATATTCCTATTGATATAAGTCAGCACGCGATTGAAGAACTAACTGATTCATTAACTACCATATTGCCTAATCTTGAAGTTCAAGGTGAACAAGGAACTTACTTTAAAGTTCTAGAACGATTAGCTACCTATAATAAAAGACCCAAAGTTATTATCGTTTTGGGTTCAAACATTGGGAATTTACAACACCCAAAAGCTATAGAGTTTTTAAAGAAATTAAAAGAAGTGATGTCCACAAAGGATTATCTTTTTATGGGTTTTGACCAGAAAAAAGATCCGCTTACGATTCAAAACGCTTATGCAGACTCGCAAGGTGTAACACAAGAGTTCAATCGTAACTTATTACATCGCATAAATAAAGAAATGGAAGCAGATTTTCCAGTGCATCAATTTGAGCATTGGGAATCTTATGACCCAGAAAGCGGTACTGCAAAAAGCTACCTAATCGCCACTGAAGCTTGTGAAGTAGAACTTAAAAAGCTAAATCTAAAAGTAAACTTTAAAAAATGGGAAACCATTCATTGTGAGATTTCACAAAAGTACGATGATGATATCGTCGAGTGGCTCGCCAAAGAAAGTGGACTGGAAATAGCAAATATCTTTGAAGATGATCAAAAACTTTTCAAAGACTATTTATTTAATACTAAAGATTAAAATTATGAAAGCCATTTGGAACAATCAGGTTATTGCCGAGAGTAATGAAACTAAAGTTATAGAAAACAATCATTATTTCCCACCTAGCAGTATTAAAAAAGAATACTATAAAGAAAGCAACACGCAAACTAATTGTCCATGGAAAGGCATAGCTAGTTATTACACTTTAGAAGTAGATGGCTCACAAAACAAAGATGCCGCCTGGTATTACCCAGATACTAAACATGCTGCCAAAGAAATTGAAGGATATGTTGCATTTTGGAAAGGTGTGACAATAAGCGAGTAATGGAAATCATCCAAGCAACCGCAAGTCATGTTGAAGATTTGAGCAAATTATTTGACTCTTATCGCATTTTTTATAAGCAACCTAGCGATTTAAAATCTTGTAAAGATTTCTTATTGAAAAGGATTAAAGGTCAAGAATCTGTAATATTTATAGCCATAGATTCTGATCAATCCATCGCTGGTTTTACACAACTCTATCCCATTTTTAGCTCCACAAGGTTAAAGAAAGCCTGGCTACTTAATGATTTATATGTCCTTAAAGAACACAGAGGAAAAGGCATTTCTAAGTTATTAATTGAAAAAGCAAAAGAACTTTGCTTAATGACAAAAGCGCGTGGCATAATGCTAGAAACAGAAAAATCCAACACTATAGGAAATCAACTGTACCCTAGTGTTGGATTTAAATTATGTAATGATTCCACTAACTATTATGAGTGGAATCCGTCTTAAATTTTTGTGTAAACAAAGTCTAGACTTGTAATACTACTCGCTGGAGTACCTACTGCTCCACTAAAATATTGAGCAACATCATTATCATCTACATTAAAAGATAGTGTTGTAGCTGTTAAAACAACTTGTTGAGATTCAGTAGCAGTTCCACCATTTATATTAACTGTAATAGTAAGCAATCCGTTTCCATAAGAATATGTTCCAGTTTCTACGCTTGTATTACATTGTAAAACATTTGCGTTGTCAAAGCTGACCTCAGCAACAGTTGAAGTAAAAGTTCCATCAGCATTAAAACTTATAGCCATGTTGTCAAAACATGTAGTCTCATTAGTAAGTTCCATATCTGTAGCCATGTCTTGATTCAAATCAACAGCCACATCACTGGTTAAAGTCGTTAAAACGTAATTCCCCACGAGCGCTGCATTACTATTGGTCGTTTGATTTGAATTATCAGAACAAGAAGTAATAAGTAGAATTCCCGCAAGAAGAGGTAAGATTAATTTTTTCATCATTGTATTTTTGTTAAAGATAATAAATTCTAGTAAACCACTATCTTTGAATTTGTTAAAGAAAGTAACAGCCTGTATTTAGTGGCATTTTGCGTTATTTCGCTTTCGCGAAAGCGTTAAAAAAACCACCTCAAGCACATTAAAAATAGTAGTTGTAAAAAACATCTTTATTTTTTTTGAATCTCACTGCTTGTCAATCAAATATAAAATCATACATTTGCAGCCCGATTTTAACCATTAAAATCGTTACGAATTTAAAACAGGTTCAAAGTGAATACGTTAAGTTACAAAACAGTTTCTGCAAACAGCGCTACGGTAAACAAAGAATGGGTACTAGTAGATGCGGCAGACCAGCCATTAGGACGTATGTCTTCAATAGTTGCAAAATTATTGAGAGGAAAATACAAGCCTAACTTCACTCCACATGTAGATTGTGGAGACAATGTAATTGTGATTAATGCTGACAAGGTGAAACTTTCTGGTAATAAGTGGTCTGAGAAGACTTACATACGCCACACAGGTTATCCAGGTGGGCAGCGCAGCCTTACTGCTCAGGAGCTTTATGACAAAGACCCTACTAGAGTAGTTGAAAAAGCTGTGAAAGGAATGCTTCCTAAAAATAAATTAGGTGCAGCAATCTATCGTAACTTAAAAGTGTACAGCGGTGCTGAGCATGGACAAGATGCACAACAACCTACTACTATCAATTTAAACGAGATCAAGTAAGATGGAAACATTACACAAAATAGGTAGAAGAAAAACTGCCGTAGCTCGTGTTTACCTTAGCGATGGAAAAGGTAATATCACTATCAACAATAAAGACCTTAAAGATTACTTCACAACTGGTACTCTTCAATATAAAGTAAACCAACCGTTTGCCTTAACTGAAACTACTGGTACTTATGACGTTAAAGTAAACGTTCATGGTGGTGGAATCACTGGACAGGCTGAGGCTATACGTCTTGCTCTTTCAAGAGCACTTGTTCAAATCGATGAAGAAAATCGTCTTGTATTAAAGCCAGAAGGCCTTATGACTCGTGACCCAAGAATGGTGGAACGTAAGAAATTCGGTCAGAAGAAAGCAAGGAAGAAATTCCAGTTCTCTAAGCGTTAATATTACACACATATTATCATCCCATCCCGATTACATCGAGATGGGATTTGTTCTTATATTTTTTTTAATTATTAATTTGCTGTCATCCCGATTGCCGTCGGGACCTAGTTTAGCATCTAAATGATTTTGGCGATTTTCTATAATAGAAATGACCACTCAATCATTGCTATCTGACAGAACGTAAACTATCTAAACATGGCAAATAACACAGAAGTCAAGAATCTACTTGACGCAGGTGTCCACTTCGGTCACCTTACACGCAAATGGGATCCTAACATGGCACCGTATATCTATATGGAGCGTAATGGAATCCACATTATCAATCTTTACAAAACTAAAGCTAAGCTAGACGAGGCTAACGAAGCACTACGCAAGATCGCTGCATCTGGTCGTAAGGTTCTTTTTGTTGCTACTAAGAAGCAAGCAAAAGATATCGTTGCACAACATGCTGGTGACGCAAACATGCCTTACATCACAGAAAGATGGCCTGGTGGAATGCTTACTAACTTTGTAACTATCCGTAAAGCTGTTAAGAAAATGGCACTTGTAGATCGTATGAAAAAAGACGGTCGCTACGAAACTCTTTCTAAAAAAGAACGTTTACAAGTTGACCGTATGAGAGCAAAGCTTGAGAAGAACTTAGGTTCTATCGTTGAGATGACTCGCATGCCTGCAGCACTTTTTGTAGTAGATACAGTACGTGAGCACATCGCTGTAAAAGAAGCTTTAAAATTAGGTATTCCTATTTTTGCAATGGCAGATACTAATGCAAATCCACGTGATATCGATTATGTGATTCCATCAAATGATGATGCATCTAAATCTATCGATATTATCGTAAACTCTGCAACTGACGCTATTAAAGCTGGACTTGAAGATCGTAAGACTGAAAAGAACAACGAAGCTGCAAAAGCAGAAAAAGCTAAAGCTGACAAGGAAGCTGCAAAAGCTGAAAAGCCTGCAAAAGCTAAGAAAGAAGCTGTAAAAGCAGACGAAGAAGAATAAATCATAAACTCTGGGAAACCAGAATCTAAACCTTTACAACATGGCAAAAATAACCGCCGCTGAAGTAGGAAAATTAAGAAACACCACTGGTGCTGGTATGATGGACTGTAAAAAGGCCCTTGTAGAAGCTGAAGGTGATTTTGACAAAGCAATTGAAATCCTAAGAAAGAAAGGTCAGAAAGTAGCTGCAAAGCGTGCTGATCGTGACTCATCTGAAGGTGTAGTAGTTGCAAAAATAAATGATGATAACACAAGAGGTGTTATGATCTCTTTAAACTGTGAAACTGACTTTGTTGCAAAGAATGACGATTATGTTGCTCTTGCTAACCAGGTTGCAGACGTAGCTTTAAATACAAATTCAAAAGAAGAATTGCTTGCCGCAGACTTTGGAGGAATGACCGTAGCTGAAAAGCTTATCGAGCAAACTGGAGTTATAGGTGAGAAATTAGAAATAGGTGGTTTTGAAGCTTATGAAGCTCCTTACGTAGGCGTTTACGTTCACGGTGGGAAAATCGGTGCTTTAACTGGACTTTCTACAGCGTCTGATAATGCTGCAGAGGTTGCAAAATCTGTTTCTATGCAAGTAGCTTCTATGGGAGCGACTACTCTTTCATATAAAGATTTTGATCCTGAATTTGTAAAGTCTGAGACTGAAGCTCGTATCGCTGCTATCGAAAAAGATAACATCGAGCGTGGACGTTTAGGGAAGCCGTTGAAAAACATTCCACTTTTCATCTCAAGATCTCAAGTTACTGATGCTGCTCTTGCTGAGGCAAAATCAACATTTGAAGCAGAATTAAAAGCAGAAGGAAAGCCTGAAGCTATCTGGGATCGTATCATTCCAGGAAAATTAGAGCGTTTTATCTCTGATAATGTTTCTCTTGATAAAGAACAAGCGCTTTTAGACCAGGATTTCATCATGGACGACAGTAAAACTGTTGCTCAGTATGTAGAATCTAAAGGTGCAGAAGTTGTAGGATTCAAAAGAGTTTCTATCGCTTAATTATCTTTAATTAGAATATTGAAATCCCATCTAGGTCATGCTTAGATGGGATTTTTTATGCTTTTTAAACACGCTTTCGCGAAAGCGTATTTACATTTTCCACATAATTTATACCTTAGTCAGATGATTAAATATTTCTTCCCATTACTGCTACTCGCGAGTTGTGCCAGCTTACCTAAAACAGAATCAGCTCGCAAGGCTTTCAAATTTGAAAAAATAGTATCCTTGCCTAGTGCCATTAATGAAAGCTCAGGTCTGATAGTCATGGACGGTAAATTAATTACACATAATGATTCTGGTAATATGCCGGTGCTCTATCAAATCGATACTACTGGAGTAATCACCGGTTATGTAAAATATAATTATTTATTTAATCGAGATTGGGAAGCTATCACACAATCTGATAATGCCATACACATTGCAGATATTGGGAATAATAGTGGTAATAGAAAAGATCTTAAAATCTTTAATATTATCAAAGACGGAATGTGGTTTGAAGATATAGAAATGGATATCTCAACTATTACTTATGAAACACAACAAGATTTCACGGTACGACCACAAAAACACTCATATGATGCCGAGGCTGTAGTTGTTATCAATAAAGTCATGTATTTATTTTCTAAAGACTGGATCAACTTCAATACCTCTATTTATAGTTTCCCTTTAAATAGCGATGCTGTTTTAAATAATCATCAAACTATCAACTCAAAAGGTCTTGTGACTGATGCTACGTTCAACAATCGTAATCGAGTACTACTGTGTGGTTACAATCAGAGCTTGCAACCTTTTGTTATGGAGCTTAAGTTTCAAGATGGTGTTTTTACTTTTATTAAAAAAGTAGATTTACCTATAGATGGTGCTCAAATAGAAGCTATCGCCTACTATGGAAATGATAAAGCAAGTAATGAGATTTATTATCTAACTAGTGAAGCAGTAAATGTAAAACTGGGTGATGATGAAGCAAAAACAGAAGGTGAATTGTATAAATTAATCTGGAAATAAAAAAGGATTTCAAGTTTCATTTCATATTCCTATTGAATAAGGAATTCCATTATATTTGCACAACCTCAGACACACCTTATGAAATACAATCGCGTCCTTCTTAAATTAAGCGGAGAAGCATTAATGGGAAATAGACAATACGGTATCGACCCAGAACGTCTCTCAGAATATGCTCAAGAAATCAGAAAAGCAATAGATAAAGGTATAGAAGTCGCTATCGTAATAGGTGGCGGGAACATCTTTAGAGGTGTCGCTGGAGCTAGTGCTGGAATGGATCGTGTTCAAGGAGATCATATGGGAATGCTTGCAACCGTCATTAATGGTCTTGCATTACAGAGCGCTCTTGAAGACGCAGGAGTCCCTACACGATTACAGTCTGCCATTAAAATTAATGAAGTAGCAGAGCCTTTTATACGTCGCAAAGCAATGAGACATCTTGAAAAAGGTCGTGTTGTGATTTTTGGAGGCGGAACAGGTAATCCTTATTTCACCACAGACAGTGCCGCAGTGTTAAGAGCGATTGAGATTGAAGCAGATGTCATTCTTAAAGGAACAAGAGTGGACGGAATCTACACCGCAGATCCTGAAAAAGATTCCAGCGCAACTAAGTTTGAGTTTATCAGTTTTGATGATGTGTTGCGTAAAGGTTTAAAAGTAATGGACACGACTGCTTTTACTTTAAGTCAAGAAAACGAGTTGCCTATCATCGTTTTTGATATGAATAAAAAAGGGAACTTGATGAAGGTTCTGAGTGGAGAAAATATAGGAACAAGAGTACAATTATAATAAGTGGCAATATATTTGCAAACTGTTAAGTAAAATTTGAGTTATGAATGAAGAATTAGATTTAGTTATAGACGCCTGTAAGGAAGGAATGGACAGTGCCATTGTGCACCTTGAAAAGCAATTATTAAATATACGCGCTGGCAAAGCAAGTCCTGCTATGCTAGGTAGTGTTTATGTAGATTATTACGGTAGTCAGACTCCATTAGGTCAAGTAGCAAATGTTGCTACACCAGACGCACGCACACTTACCGTTACTCCATGGGAAAAAGGAATGATTACAGAAATTGAAAAAGGAATCATGTACGCAAACTTAGGCTTAAACCCTATGAATAATGGAGAAAGTGTAATCATTAACGTTCCTGCATTAACTGAAGAAAGACGTAAAGATCTAGCCAAGCAATCTAAAGCTGAAGGTGAAGAAGCAAAAATAGGTGTACGTAACGATCGCAAGACCGCGATGAATGATTTAAAGAAACTCGACCTTTCTGAAGATGTTTTAAAATCTGCAGAGGAAGAAGTTCAAGAACTTACTAACTCTTATATCACAAAAATCGATAAGATCATAAGTGTTAAAGAAGCTGAGATTTTAAAAGTATAATTAAAACTTCAAAGATTTATATAGAATTGCCAGCAGTAAAGCTGGCATTTTTATTGAATAAAACTTAAAATAATAATAATATGCCTTTAAAGGCTATATGCTTCTTGTACTTTTAGCGTTATTAAAACACTTATTATTCTGCTATTAAATTTATGAGTCAATTGAGATTTTACATTTCATTTATATTTCTATTAGCTTGCATAATTGCGAGTGGACAGAACGACCTTACTCCTGCACTTGAAATCATTAAAAAAGCGATTGATAAAAAGCCCGATAATAATCCGTTAAAGGCTTTAAATACGTTGAAATATGATAGCTATGAGAATCTCAAAATAGCTGGAAATCCCGAAGCAATTACTGGGTCTGGATACAAAAAGACAGAACTACGTAGAACACTCTTGAAAACCGAAGTATTCTTATCTGAAAAAACTTCTCAAATCATAAATGATAATGCAGTAGGTCATAAAGAACTTATCACCGCAGCTTTTATGCCTGGATTTGAAAAACCAGTTTATCCTATTTATAATATAGAATTTCAATCTCGCAATTTGTATCAGGATACTTATGTGATTTTTGACCAGCATTATATCAACCCTATTTCTAACTCTGGGCTCAATAGCTATAATTATGAGACCGTGGGCGATTCAATTATTGAAAACAGATCTGTCTATAAGTTAAGGTTTGAGCCTCTAGAATCCTCTTCAACCACTTTAAATGGCTTTGTCTATATTGATAAAGAAACCAATGCGATTGCTCAAGCAAAATATAATGTAAAGGGTAATTTAAATGTTCAGACTAAGCATTTCTATACCTACGATAAACTCCATCATTTATGGTACTGCACTTACAGTGATTTATTTATTAAGAAGTCTAATAGCATTAAGGAAATTGAATTATTTGGTGGCCGTTTTGAGGTAGGAACACGCAATCAAGAAGAAATTGACGAAGCTACAGATGAGTTGTACCTTATTCTTAAACGCTATCAAAAGAACTTTAAAACAAATCGTAAAATCAACTATGGGCAAAAAGGAGTAACTATAGAAATTCCAGAAAGCGCCATTAATAAACCTCTCAACTATTGGGATGATTATCGCAATAAGGAAGCCTACACTTCTCAGGAGTTAGCAAACTTCATGGATCTAGACAGCATAGTCACTGCAGAAAATGTGACACGCAAACTAGAGGTTATTGAGAAATTTAAAGTAGGATACTATCCTGTAGGTTTTTTTGATATAGACCTCAAATATCTTATTAAGTTCAACGAGTACGAAGCTTTCCGTGTAGGACTAGGAGGAACTACAAATGATAAATTCTCAAAAAACTGGCGCATAAGTGGATACGGAGCTTATGGAACCAAGGATAAAGTGTTTAAATATAATGCAACCTTAGGATATCTACTTAATTCTGAAAATAATACCTGGATCAGTGCTTATAAAACAAATGATATCTATGAATTTGCCGGTTCTAGATTCCTTACTGACGCTCGCGTCTATTCTCTTTTTGAACCTCGATTGATCAACATCCCTACTTTTTATTTATATAAAGAATATGGATTATCGCTACAACAGCGCTTATCACCATCTGTCATTAGTGAGGTCTCGCTTTCGCGAAAGCGTATTTCACAAACCACTAATTACATATTTTCACCTGATGGAATAGATTACGTGAACTATGTTCTTACTGAGGCAACGATAGCAGCACGATGGAGTCCACGTAGTGATTTTATGAAAACGCCTAAAGGTTATCAAGAGACTAACAAGGGCTACCCTATTTTAAGTGGGCAAATCACAAAAGGAATCAATGGAATACTGGATAGTGACTTTAATTACCTTAAGTTTTCTGGTAAAGCAACTTACACTATTGATAGAATAAGTGGCTCTCAAACAGAGTTATCGCTAGAAGGACATTATGCACGAGGAGATGTTCCACTCAGCCATTTGTTCCATGCATATCCTAATTCTCCTACTAAAGATGAAGTACTGCAGCGTTTCTCTGTTGCAGGTAGAAATAGTTTTGAAACCATGTATTTTAATGAGTTCTTTTCAGATCGTATTGCTACTTTTCAAATGAGGCATAGCTTCACTCCTTTTCATATTGCTTCCTGGCTTAATCCAGAGTTAGTGATTACATCTCGATATGCTATAGGAGATTTTAATGATACAGGAGATCACTTGAATATTAATTTTAACAGGCTCAATAAAGGTTATACAGAATCTGGTTTTGAATTAAATAAGTTGATTTACGGTTTCGGAATTAGTGCAACTTATCGTTATGGAGCTTATCACTTACCTGATTTCTCTGATAATCTTGCTCTTAAATTTACTTTCTATCTAGAGATCTAAATAGTGTAAGCTCAAAAGTCATTTTAAATCACTAAAAAGCAGTCTTTAAAACTTACCTTTACAGTCCTGTAAAAGGTCTATGCAAAAGTTATTTAGTTTTCCGTTTTGGAATGGTATCGCAAGAATCATTTTGCGTAATCGAGAGGTTCTTCTGGGCCTTATTATTCTGATCACCATAGGGCTAGGTTCCCAATGGGGAAATATGCGCTTCACTCATTCTGAAGCTAATCTTTTACCAGATAATCATCCAGTTAATCAAGAATACAGAGAGTTTCTCAACAAATTTGGTGAAGAAGGAAATCTCATTATACTTGGTATAAAAAACAGTGATCTTAATAACTATCAAGCGTTTAATGCCTGGAATCAACTCGCAGACTCCATTGAAAAATATGACGAAGTTGAGTTAGTCCTTTCAACTTCTAACCTACCACTTCTCAAGAAATCTGAGGACGGCTCTAAGTTTATCATTGAACGATTAACAGATCAAAAATTAACTTCTGACGATGAATTAAAAGCTTATAAAACTAAACTTTTTGGAGAGTTACCGTTTTACCGTAATCTTATTTTTAGTGAGAAAGACTCGGTTTTAAGAACCGCTATTTATCTTAAAAAAGATATTGTTAATAGCTCGATAAGAAAAGAATTTGTACTTGATAAATTCAATCCACTTATTGAAGATTTTAAAGAAAATAAAGGACTCACAGATTTGAGAATATCTGGAATGCCTTACATAAGAACTCTTAACTCACAAAATATTGTGGATGAGATAGGCATGTTTCTACTGGCTGCCTTATTAGTGACTTCCACTATTTTCTTTTTCTTTTTCAGATCATGGAGAGCTACTTTTATATCTATTGTAACTGTTGTTATAGGAGTTATGTGGGCTTTTGGATTCTTAGGCTTACTCAATTATGAAATCACTGTTCTTACAGCATTAATTCCTCCACTGATTATTGTGATAGGAATTCCTAACTGTATTTTCCTGATTAATAAATATCAACAAGAGATAAAAGAACACGGGAATCAAGCCAAATCTTTGCAACGTGTTATCACTAAAGTAGGGAACGCAACCTTAATGACTAACCTAACTACAGCTAGTGGTTTTGCAACTTTCATTTTTACTGATAGTAAACTTTTAAGTGAGTTTGGGATCGTAGCTTCTATTTGTATCGTTTCAATATTTCTACTTAGCTTGATGATTATTCCTATCATTTATAGCTACTTACCAGTTCCTAAAGACAGACACCTTGAGCATTTAAGAAAACGATGGATAGGCACCTTTGTGGATTGGACTGAGCGCATGGTTAAAGAAAACCGTATAGCGATTTACATTTGTAGCCTTATCGTGCTTGTGATTTCTATTATAGGAATGTATCAGATCCGTGTATCTGGAAGTCTTATTGAAGACATGCCTAAGTCTATGCAGTTCTATAAAGATATAAAGTTCTTTGAAGACAGCTTTGATGGGATTATGCCACTTGAAATAGTTGTAAATACTAAAAGTAAAAAAGGTGTTTCCAAAGCAAAAACACTTAAAAAATTAGACGAGCTAGAGGATCATATTATAGAAACTCCTGAGCTTTCTAGACCTATGTCCATAGTGAGTATAGTGAAATACACTAAGCAAGCCTTTTATGGTGGCGATCCAGAGTTTTATGACCTGCCATCTACTTATGAACGAGTAGGAATCTCAAGTTTACTTGATGATAGCGGTGGCGACGCCATGCTCATGAAAAGTTATGTAGATAGTACTGGACAGTATGCTCGTATCACAACATTCATGAAAGACATGGGAACAGATCGCATGGAACGTGTAGAAGAAGACTTACTTGCCGAAATAGCCAAGGTATTTCCTGAAGACAAATATGAAGTCATTCTTACTGGTAAAGCACTCGTGTTCCAAAAAGGAACCAATTACCTCATCAACAATCTCGTTTTATCACTTACACTAGCTATTATATTAATCGCACTATTCATGGCGTGGATGTTTAAATCACTACGTATGATTTTAGTATCCCTAGTTCCAAATATTTTACCGCTTATCATCACAGCAGGATTAATGGGCTACCTAGGCGTTCCTATTAAACCATCTACGATTTTAGTTTTTTCAATTGCTTTTGGAATCTCAGTAGATGACACCATTCACTTTCTCGCAAAATACCGTCAAGAACTCATTGCAAATAAATGGCGAGTTAAGCGCTCTGTATATGCAGCTTTACGAGAAACAGGAGTCAGCATGTTTTACACCTCTATAGTATTGTTCTTTGGATTCTCTACGTTTACGATTTCTAGTTTTGGAGGAACGGTAGCACTAGGAGCACTAGTGAGCGCCACATTATTATTTGCTATGTTATCTAATTTATTGCTTTTACCTAGTATGTTATTATCGCTAGAAAAAAGCATTGCAAATGAGCAAACCTTTAAAAAACTACCTATTCCTATCATTCCTAAAGATGATATGGATGAAAGCGACAGTTAAATTTTTGGATTTTTTAAAGGTGATTGATTGGCTTGAAAACATGACAGCAGCATTACTTTCCTAGAGTTTTCTACTATTTTAAAAAACAGAACATAAGGAAATCTCTTAACTGGAATCGCTCTCACTTCCTTGTACCTTACTTGATAAAACGGGTTTTGAGATAGCGCTTGAAAACAGGCGAGTAACTGATTATTAAAAGCCTTTCTAACTTGAGGAGAGATTTCTTGATAATATTCTAGCGCCTCATCTACCTCATTTTCAAATCTTGGTTGAACTAATAAACTATACTTTGTATCGCTCATCTTGCCTCTTCAACATTTCATCTACAGAATAGTAGCTCGACTCGGGTTCACTGAGCCGCTGTTCAAGCATCTCTTTTATGTCATCAGACAATTCAATCTCAGTGATTTCGTTTTCATTAAGAGCAAACGGAATATTGAGTTTTCTCAATAACTGCTCCACTAGAGCAACCATTTCTTCAGGAACTTTTATTTGATAACTTTTCATCACTACTACTTTACTCAAATATATGAAATCTAGAGTGGTTTAAAAACCACTTTCAATCTAGCATTATGATAATTATACAACAGTTTAACTTGTGTTTATTATGCAAGATGGATAATTACGCTTTCGCGAAAGCATATTCACAACAATCCCTGTAATAATCATTGGCATTCCATGTCATAAAAATTATATTTGCTACTCTTAAAAAATTAAGGATGCAACATCAAAGAATTGCCGCGCTATTGAAAGCCGAACCAAGTATGCAGGAGATTACTGTTAAAGGTTGGGTACGTAGTTTTAGAAACGATCGATTTATCGCTCTTAACGATGGCTCTACCATACATAATTTACAGTGCGTTATAGAACCTGATAATCACGAGCGCACCTTACTAGACGAGATCAATGTCGCAGCAGCAGTTGCCGTTACAGGAACTCTAGTAGAAAGTGAAGGAAGCGGACAACGCGTAGAATTACAAGCCAAAAAAGTAATCATTCTAGGTAAAGCAGATCCTGAAGAGGTCGCAAAAACGATTCTATCGCCTAAGCGTCACAAACTAGAAACATTGCGCGAGCAGGCACACTTGAGAGTGCGCACAAACACTTTTGGTGCTGTAATGAGAGTGCGTGCCGCATTATCATTTGCCATTCACAAGTACTTCCAAGAAAATGGATTTTATCAAGCACATACACCTATTTTAACCGGTAGTGATGCAGAAGGTGCTGGAGAAATGTTCCGTGTTACCACGATGGATCCTAAAAACACGCCGCTGGATGAGGAAGGAAATGTAGATTATAAGCAAGATTTTTTTGAAAAAGAATCTAACCTTACCGTTTCTGGACAGCTTGAGGCAGAGACTTATGCGATGGGATTAGGACAGGTTTACACCTTTGGACCTACCTTTAGAGCTGAGAACTCAAACACTTCACGTCACCTTGCAGAATTCTGGATGATAGAACCTGAGGTGGCTTTTAATGATCTAGATGCAAACATGGATCTATCTGAGGATTTCATTAAATACGTGATCAATTATGCAATTGAAAACTGCAAAGATGATCTTGAATTCCTAGAAAACAGATTGATTCAAGAAGATAAAAGCAAGCCGCAAGCAGATCGCAGTCCTATGGAATTGCGCAAAAAACTAGACTTCGTTTTAAAGAATAATTTCAAGCGTGTTTCTTATACTGAGGCGATTGATATTCTTAAAAACTCTAAGCCTAACAAGAAAAAGAAATTTAAATACATCATTGAAGAATGGGGCGCAGACTTGCAGAGCGAGCACGAGCGCTACCTGGTTGAAAAACACTTTGAGTGTCCAGTCATCTTGTTTGACTATCCAGCAAATATAAAGGCGTTCTATATGCGTCTTAATGAAGATAAAAAGACCGTACGTGCCATGGATATCTTATTCCCTGGAATAGGTGAAATAGTAGGTGGATCTCAACGTGAAGAACGCTATGACGTTTTAAAAGAGAAAATGGACGTGATGGGAATACCAGAGGAAGAACTGTGGTGGTATCTTGAAACTCGCAAATTTGGTAGTGTAACTCACAGTGGATTTGGTCTTGGTTTTGAGAGATTAGTCATGTTTGTGACTGGAATGGGGAACGTGAGAGACGTAATTCCTTATCCGCGTACTCCTGGAAGTGCAGAATTTTAAATAATATTGATTTACACAAAATCCCAAACTCATTCATTTGATTTTGGGATTTTTTATTTTAAGTCTTTTCATATCTCAGTATTAAGTTATATTTAATAGCTACAAAGGCTTGAATAAATCGGGCATTTGTTATTTTTACTGATGTGATCGATACTTCACATAGAAATCATTAATTCCATGCTTAGACAGTCGTTAAATTTTAAACTCTCACAGAAACTTTCTCCTCAACAAATCCAGTTGATGAAGTTGATCCAGTTGCCTACTCAGGCATTTGAGCAGCGTGTTAAACAAGAGCTGGAAGAAAATCCTGCGCTGGATGATATAAAAGACAGCCATGATGATGAATATGATGAGTTTTCAAATCAAGATGAGTATGGAGATGAAAATGAAACTATTGAGGCAGACATTAATGTAGATGAATACCTGAGTGATGATGATGTGCCAGAATACCGCACGCAAGCAAACAATTATAGCGCAGATGATGATGAGAAAAGTATCCCATACGCATCTGGAACATCATTCACACAATCTTTAAAAGATCAGTTAAATACCAGAAGACTAAGCGACCAGCATTACAGCATCGCAGAATATCTCGTAGGTAGTATCGATAACAGTGGTTACATACGTCGCTCTATGGAAGACATCGCAGACGATCTTGCTTTTACCATGAATATTTATACAGACGTAACTGAGGTGGAACAAGTCCTCAAAGTCGTACAGCAGTTAGATCCTGCTGGTGTAGGTGCTCGTGATTTGCAGGAGTGTTTGATGATTCAGCTTTCGCGAAAGCGTAATAACGACCACACAGAGCTCGCCATGAAATTAATAGGTGAGTCATTTGATGCGTTCAGTAAGAAGCATTACAAGAAGATTCTCGAAAAGTATAACATCGATGAGGATGAATTGCGTGAGGCAATTGAAGAAATTGAGCATTTAAACCCTAAACCTGGTAGTGCTTATGCTGGCGGAAGCACTCGCATGGTGGAACAGGTTGTTCCAGACTTTACCATACGCATTAAAGATGGAGAACTAGAACTTACTTTAAATGGCCGTAACGCTCCAGAATTACATGTTTCTAGAGATTATTCAAACATGTTGAAAGGTTATAAAGAAGCCAAGGAAAAAAGTAAGTCTCAAAAAGATGCTGTGATGTTTATCAAGCAGAAATTAGATGGGGCAAAATGGTTTATAGAAGCGATTAAGCAACGTCAGGAAACGCTTTTTATGACTATGTCTTCTATTATGTATTACCAGCAAGAGTACTTCTTAACAGGCGATGAACGTAATTTGAGACCTATGATTCTCAAAGATATTGCCGACGAGATAGGTATGGATGTTTCTACCGTTTCTCGTGTAGCAAACTCAAAATATGTGGACACACCATACGGAACTAAGTTGATCAAGGAGTTCTTCTCAGAATCCATGACAAACTCTGACGGTGAAGAGGTTTCTACTCGTGAGATAAAGAAAATACTAGAGACCGTGATAGGTGAAGAAAGTAAACGCAAACCACTCACCGACCAGAAACTTGCAGAATTACTCAAGGAGAAAGGTTATCCTATCGCTAGACGTACTGTTGCAAAATACAGAGAACAACTAGACATTCCTGTGGCGCGCCTGCGCAAGGAGATTTAATTTGCAACATGAAAGCATTTTTAAGATTTTGGAGTTATCTCGCAAATCCTATATTTATTCCTGCGCTAGTAAGTTTAGTTTATTTTCTATTTGTTTCCTTTACTGAAAGTGAGGTTGTAGAATTAAAGATGTATCTCATTTTAATTCTTACAGCGGTAATTCCCATGCTTATATTTGCAATTCTTAAACTACTAGGAGTAGTAAGTAGTGTTCACTTACCAGATATTAAGGATCGTATCACACCGCTTGTATCATATGCTGTCTTGCTCCTTATATTAATACGCAGTGGATTTAATGATGGCAGGCACGCTCCATTATACTATTTCTTTGTTGGAGTTCTTATAGCGACCATAGTAGCTGTAATTCTCGCAATATTGAAGTATAAATTGAGTTTACATTTAATGGCAATGGGCGGCGCTATAGGCTTTGCACTGATGTTGCATGCAAGTGTAGAAATTCCAAGTGTTTTTGTGATCGCAATTCTATTTGTATTAGCAGGACTCACTGCTACTTCCAGATTATCCATGAAAGCTCATAAAGGTCATGAACTGATTTTTGGGTTTTCTGTAGGTCTGATTGCTCAGGTAATGACTGGAGTTTACTATTTATAAATAGTAGAATTCAATCCCAAATTTAATAGGCTGGAGATTTATGGATTCACTGTCCACTCGAGCGTTTTTATTAAATAAGGTGTTTAAACTGTATTGTACAAATGCATTAAAACTTCCATTACCCAAAGTCAAAGTCGCGGCATAGCGAAATTTATTAAGCTCAGGAATGTCAGTTTGAATTACCGTATTACCTGGTTGTTCAAACCTTGATTTGTGGTAATAGATGTATCCTAATTTAATTCCAGTATAGATACGCCAAAAATTATATTTAGTAGCTGTAGAGGTACGCCATCGATATTGAATAGGCATTTCTATAAGGTTAGTATTAAATCTATTTGATTTAAAATCTAACTCTGAATCTATGATGGAATAAATAGATGCTCCTGTCTCATCTTCACCTATGAAGAGATTAGAGTTATAAGTATTAGTAGATAGTCCTAAACCTATTCCTATGGCCTTGTTACGGCGTTTATTAATAGGCATATCCCGAATGAATCCTAAATGCAATCCTCCAGAAAACCCATTCTGACTAAAATCATTAGGCTCATTATTTATTAGGTTAAATGATAAACCTATGTAAAACTGATCTTCTCGATAAAGTGAATCTACAACACTAGGTATGGCATTATCATTACCATTATCACGATTGCCTTGAGCAAAGCTATTCAAGGTCATTAAAAAGCCAACAAGAAAAAGTACTATTTTCATAAAGTAAAGATATGAATTTGCAACGGCGTTAAATAAAAAAAGCCGTTTCAAAAAGAAACGGCTTCTACATTTTTAAAAAGTGAATACTATCGTCTTTTTATATTATTCATAGGATCTCCTTGATTAGAAGTATAAGTAATTTTTAAAGCTTGCGCTTCTCTTAACTCTTGCTTCACATCAGTAAGTACACCTACTTTTGCATTTTTATCTACTTTAAGAGATACCATCATTTGATCTTGAAGATTCTCTGGCATAGCACTTCTTTTAGTATTTACATAATTATAAACGTCTTCCACACGAGAAATTTTATCACCTAATTGAACTACGTCATTATTACCAAAAGTAGATCTATAACTCGTTCCTGGCTTACCTATGTAGATATTTACCAATTTGTTCTTGTCTTCTAACTTCTCCACTTGATTTGCAGATGGTAGTTTATTCTCAACAAGCATTTCATCATCTCTCATCACGGTAGCTACCATGAAGAAAAACAAAAGCATAAATACAATATCTGGTAGAGATGCTGTAGATACTGGTGGTAAATCACCACTTTTTTTCTTATTAAATTTTGACATAATTATCCTGCTTGTTGTGGTTCTGCCTCAGAAAGATTTCTAGGGTACAATTCTCTTATAATGTCTATTCTTTTCTCTAGCTCAAGATACTCAGGAGTTTCTTTATCTTTTTCCTGTGTGTCTTTTAACCTAGCGTACATAGATTCATAACTCTCACCGTAACGCTGCATAGATGCACGATTTCTTAAAGTCGTATAAGCTTTTACAAGCTCATTTGTTACAGTTATATAGTAATCGTATGTTGCCTGTCTATCGTTTACTAAAGAAACAATGGCTTTTTTAGGATTATCTGAAGATTCAGGACTTCTCTCACCTTCACAATAAGCACAGCCATTTTTCCCTTCTCCACCACCATTATCTATAAACTTAACGGCAGCTTCAGAAAGATCTTTAATATCCATTAATTCTTCTTCCACTAGCAATTGATTGTCCTTATTCACTAGTACTTGAAAAATATTCTTTTTCTTAACTGGTGGAGGCGGAGTTTCAATTTCCAACTTAGGCGGCAGCTTACTTACTATTCCACTATCCACTTCAATAGTAGTAGTTACTAAGAAGAAAATAAGAAGTAGAAAGGCAATATCTGCCATTGATCCTGCATTTACCTCAGGTGCTGCTCTTTTTGCCATGATTTATCTATTTAATAGTTTGCTTACTCCAGTCCATAGAATGGAACCTACTGCTAGAACTGCTACGATATAGAATGTATAGATCGATGCTCCTACGAGCTTAGAAGTACTCGCTGTAAGCGGTTCTCCTTCATCTAACATAACTGGTACATTTCCTGCAACTCCTGGCTCAAAAACAGAATCGTCTGCAAAACCGAAATAGGCTATTAAACAAATCACAACAAGTATGCCAACTGATATTAAAGAACGCTTTAATACTGCTGGGCTACTAAAAATTCCTTTTAAAACAAAGAATAATACGAGACCTACTGTAATTGCCATTATAGCATAAGCTAGATACATCATAGGTGCAAGTGTTGCGTTTTGCAACGCACCTGTGTTTGTTAAATCTGCTGCTTCTGATTGTATAGCTTCATCACCTACCGAAATGGTATATAGGAAAAAGCCCGCTGCGATCACACACAACAAAAGAGCTAAATATTTAAATACTTTATGAATTACCATTATTAAATCTGGTTTATAGGGTTAATTACAGCTTACCGTTCTTGTAATCTACAAGAATATCCATAAGCGTGATAGAAGCATCTTCCATGTCATTTACAATACTATCGATTTTTGCAACGATATAATTATAAAAGATTTGAAGAATAATTGCTACAATAAGACCAAATACAGTTGTCAATAGTGCTACTTTAATACCACCAGCAACAAGTGCAGGCTCCATAGCTCCAGCAGACTGGATATTATCAAATGCATCAATCATACCTAGTACCGTTCCCATAAATCCTAACATAGGTGCAAGTGCGATAAATAAAGATACCCAAGAAACATTCTTCTCCAGTTGTCCCATTTGAACACCACCATAAGCTACAACAGCTTTCTCTGCAGCTTCAACGCTCTCGTCTGCTCTATCAAGTCCTTGATAGTAGATAGAAGCAACAGGTCCTTTTGTATTTCTACATACTTCCTTTGCAGCTTCAATCCCACCACTCTTAAGTGCATCTTCTACTTGTGCAGCTAGCTTCTTAGAATTAGTAGTAGAAAGATTTAAATAAATAATTCTTTCAATTGCGATTGCTAAACCTAAAATAAGACATATCAATACAAATGACATGAATACTGGTCCACCTTCTATGAAACGCTTTTTAAGCTCCTGGTGGAAAGTAATTTCTTCAGTAACATTTGCCGCGGCAGTGTCATCTTGAGAAATAAAAGTTGTGATTGCGCTAGTCGTGTTTGCAGTTGTGCTAGCATTTGCAGTTGTAGATAGACCTAACATCATTACTACAGCCATGAACAAAATTGAAAGTGATCGTTTCATTTTAAGATTTATTGATTTATTTGAAATTTCGAGTTAAGGGGTAAATATATAATTTATCTCTTAAAAAACAGAACTATTAAAGCTATACCAATGTTAATTCTTAACAAAATACAAGCATAATAGCTGAATACCAACCAAATAATACTTTTTAATATTTGGTTTTACTTTTAAATAAGTCCCTTTTTTAAAAGAAATGACTTACAATTTGAATTATTAAACGTGAAATTAGAGGAGAAATTATGATTTTGCTTA
Source organism: Nonlabens sp. (assembly GCF_051251825.1). Classification (GTDB taxonomy): domain Bacteria; phylum Bacteroidota; class Bacteroidia; order Flavobacteriales; family Flavobacteriaceae; genus Nonlabens. The sequence continues at coordinate 169,096 of NZ_JBPOGG010000002.1, forward strand.
AAATCGTTCATCAAAAATGCCCTATCCAAAATTATGAATAGGGCATGTTTTATAAGAACAAGAAAGTCGATTATTTCACAACCTTAAACGTTTTCTCATTTCCATCTATGCTTAGCTTTAATAAATAATTACCTGTGCTAAGTGCAGATAAGTTATCGATTTGGAATTGATTACCGTTAACAGACTGACTTCCACTTACTATTACTTGACCTAATAGATTTGTAAGTTGATAGCTTACATCTTTTCCATTGAGTTGAGTAGATTGAATAGTAAGATTGTTTCCAGCGATGGGATTAGGATAAATCACCATAGTGTCATCAAAAATAACTCCTGGAGTATTCAATGTGGTATGAGTAAACTGTAACTCAAAACGAGAAGGATCGATAGAACCTGCGATTGAGTTATCTATTTGAAAATCATAAGTGTTTGAACCATTATTTAATAATGTAAGCGTATTTAAATAATTATCTTTTAAGTAGACGTAATTATTTAAAACGCCATTCAACTCAATTTGATAAGTATAATTTACATCTCTGTAAGCTCGATGTGATAACTGAATCACCTCTTGACTTTGCGGCTGTGATCTTCTTTCAATGGCATAAACAACACCATTTTTATCAATTCCTACTGTTTCATCTTGATTAGATAACTTCTGTGCATCTAAGCTATCAAGTCCATCATTCATGGAAGCACCAAAGAAGATCCCAAAACTATCCTGAATGGACTGATTTGTTGTTCCATTATTACGATATAATCGAGCTATAAGACTCGCTTGATTTTGTGGTGCACTAAAAGTAGTAGTGTTCTGGTTGATGTTTTTATCGCTTTCGCGGAAGCGTAACATAGACATCCCATCTGCTAGTGTTTGAACAAACATGGACTGACCAGGCTGTATGAACTGATTTGCCGCAGACCCAGAAGTATTTGAACCTGATGGCAACATTACTGTGACATAAGCACCACGTGTTCCTCTCGTAGGATCCCAAACGTAGTAAAAGTTCTCGTTAACATTTGTAGCATCAATTAATACACTATTTACATCTACACTAGATTGATAAGGATTACCTACAAAATTAAAATGATCTGTAGTAGGGCTTAACATCTTCATGACGTCACCAGTTACAACTTCACCTTTAGGAGCTAGTTTAGTGTCACTAGCAGTTGCTCCATTATTTGAAAGATCAACAGCTCTGCTACCTCTTACAAATAATCTAAGTGGCTCACCTGCTACTAATACATCAACATCTGTGTTAGGCGCTGCAACCCAAGTCTGAGAAATATTATCAAAACGGTATAGTGAAGAATTCCCAGTTAAAGTCGCATCAAAACCGTTTGCACCAGTAGTAGATCCCGAGATATGAGTTCCGTAACCAGCAGTAGGATTCAAATTATCCAATGGAAATGCTGTACCTGTGTTGTTAACTCCTTGCTGTAAATTATCTTTTATAGATGAAGTAGTGTTTACAGGACTTGAATAAAATCTGTAGGCTCTTTTTGCAGGGAAAAATCTTTCTGTAGTAACTTCACCTAGAATCATTCCATTTTCTACTTTATCTAGCATAGCAGTACTCGTTGCTGTGCTCAAAAAAGTAAATTCGCTTGCGGTTACATCTAGAACTCCATCCTTAAGGCTCAAGGATTTTTCAATATTAATAGGCGCATTTACTGTAAGTGTTCCTTCACCTTCCATTACAAATGCTTCAATATTCATCTCTACTCCTGTAATTGCGACGTCTTTATCTCCCATGAATTTAACTTGGGAACCAGTAGTAAGTAAAGTTCCAGAATTATCCATATTTCCAGTAAATAATAAATCTTGCGAACTCAAATCAAGAGTTGAACCAGCATCGATAGTGAGCTCACCTATTTCCATAGTTCCTGTAAGCGGCGCTATACCTGAAATTACAAAAGCTCTATCTTGATATGTCGATACTCCTGATGGATCCTCTGGAGTCCATACTCCATTATCATATACAAAATCTACAGGTGGCTTCACACCTCTACCTACAACCTCAACCTCTGCAAGTTTAAGGATGCTACTGTTTTCAGTTTTCTGAATTCTAATATATCTACCTTCAATATCAAGATTGTTGAACGAAACTTTTCTAGGAATATCTGAGTTATTTGTATAAGAAACTAATTGATTATATACTGTCGCGTTTGCTTGAGCTTCAGTGAAATTCATAGGATTCCCATTTGCCTTTAAAAATGGCTGGGTAGATACCATAACTCTGAAATTATTAAAAGTAGTAGAATTAGTCTCAATATCCTGACCGTGCATATCCACTGTATTCCAAATGTCGATGAATTCAATGGTTTTATTTGCTCCAAAATCCATCTCAAACCAAGGTTTATTCTGCAGGTTAGTTTCCATATAACTACCTACCGGCACAAGTCCTTGTTGCAAGAATTGAGCATTTTCTCTACCATTTGTATTTCCATCTACGGCTTTATCTGCTCCTAGAGTTACAGGTAATGGCGCATTATCTTTAAATGATATATCGTAAGTAGGTGCAGTAGTACTTTGACTCACCACTGTTTCTGGCAATCTACTCAAGATTTGATTTTGAGGTAAAAAGTTAGAAATAGGTTCCTCTAGTGGATTTGCATAAACTCCAGTGGTTGGGGCGTTTTCAATTTCAACTCTTTGCGGGAACTTTGTGTAAACTGCCGTAAAACGATTAGGTAAATATTCATCTATGATAAAATATTTATAACCATCTGTAGGATGAATGTAAACACCGTTTTCTTGTACATATTCATCGAGTTTTGCTGCACTTGCAAATTCATAAAAACGAGCAGGATAACCTTCTCTTAAATTTCCTTGAGCAGCTGCTTGTTTTAAACCTAATTTATATGCTCCTAAATCATCTGTTATAATTCCGTCCACAGCAAATTTAAAATCTCCCGTAGTGTAATTCACTTTTAAGTCCACACTATCTAATGAGGTAAAAGTCGTAGGTCTAGAAACAAATTCTGAAGATTTAGCATGGATAGGATTATCTGCATGATTTGTGTAATCTGTATCTTGATTGTTATCTTCATCAACTACTTCATATAAATGATTTAATCGAGCAGACGTTAAGTCCATAAAATACCATGGTGTAAAACCATTGTTACGAGTTTTATAATTCCCAGTTCCCGCAAGAACTAATTTTGAAGCAACTACAGCATAATCAAGATCTTCAAAAGCTACACCATCAAAAACATGATTATGAGAGTGTTTCCACATATAAGCTCCAATGGTTGATCCATTAGAATCTTTACCTGTAACTAATACGTCATGAAAAGTATAATCTGCTTGATAGGTAATAGTCATTCCTTGATTCACACCCCAAATAATCATTCCGTCAAAAACCGAGCGTGATTCATGATTTACACCCATATCTCTTTCTATGGATTTGAATCCTAGATTTGCATCTATAATCTTTGTATTGTTTATGATTAATGGAACTTCAGTAGGCACTACTCCATCACCTTCTACACTATAACCATTTACACTTAATGGCCACTGATCTACTTTGAGCATAGGTCTTACAGTTGCAAGTTGTTTAGCATCCACACGATCGGTAGAGGCTTTATTTGCAGCCATGTTCATGATTCCTATCGCTTGATTTGTATTTGTAATGACATTTCCATCACACACTACCGCTCTTCCTTTCATACCTAGACCTTGACCTGAGAAAAGATTATCATTGTAGATAAGATGAGATTGATACACGTCATTAGTATGACCTTTAGCAATTTTAGTAACTAGATTATCTTTCCAAAATCCGGTTTCACTTCCTGACTCTGAAACTATTCCGGCTCCTATAACATCGTAAACTATATTCTCAGAAACATCTGCATAAGAGTCATGCTGAGTAATTCCCCATCCAGGATTTCCCCATACTACGTTTCCTTTTACTACGGCAAGAGAATCACCAAATTTTGAACCCGTTTTATGCAAGTGAATAGAATACCTTCCACGACTGTTTGTAATATCTTCATTTGCCGGTCTGTAAGATTCTGCTATTTCTTGTCCTAATGGTGATATTTTAGAACGCAAAGTCTTAGGCTCAACATAATTAGACCAAATAAGATCATCATTTAAACGAGATTTATCAGTACGACCTAGATCTTTAAATTGTGCGTTTTGAATAGATATATCAGAAACGCTATTCATAGGATGCATTCCACCAGTGTGCATGTGGTTTTTAGGCATGGACATCACGTGACCACGTTGATGAATTTGTGGTAATGTAAGCCCAGTAACCTCTGATCTAATAACAATGTTACGAGTAAGATTACCTACATAAGAATTCACATATTCATTAAAAACGGCATCTGCAGGTCGACCTTCGTGGTTTTTTCTTAATTTCTCACCACTTGCAAGAGAAACTGAAGTTCCAGAAATATTATCAAGAATCACCTCGTCCTCACCATTTTGTGCCAGTCCATGTTTTCCACTAGAAGTAACTAACAATAAGTCACCTTGTTCCCAACCTGTAGGAGCACTTGTTAAAGAAAATGAAGTGTCATTTCTAGCTGCATCACTAGAAAGCATCACCATGTTTGTTTTCTTGCGACCTTCTATCTGGATTTTCCCCATAGTAACTAAACCTATAGAAAGCTGACCTGGATCCCAACTATAACGTCCTGTGACACCTACACCATCATCGTAAGGATCGCGCGAGTCTTCACTTACTATTGTTTCATTAATAGTTCCTTGAGCATCAAGCATTTTCTGGAATGTGTTAAATCTCGTTTTCCCTGAAACAGTATAAGTTACTTGTTCAACAGCTTCTCCATCTTTAAAATGAGCTGTAGCAACACTATTCCAATTAAATGCTGCATCAAGCTTCCATGCTTCTATATCAAATGGTGCCAGAATTAATTCAATGTTACCATGCGCGATTGTATTTCCTATGAGAATCACCTTTGAAGAACTTGAGCCGAAAAAAGTATCTACTCTAAGAACTGAAGTTTCTGAAGCGGTATTCTCTTCAATTTTAAAAGAACCATCTACTCTTATGGCAAAAATGTGATCCATAGAGCTACCATCATAAGTAACAGAACGTTCTTCAGGAATATGAACGATGGCTCCTTTACCTGGCACACCTGCGGCATTACCATCTAAATCTTTCCATATCGCAGCTGTAAACCAGTCTCCATCAATGGATGCGACATGCGTAGCCATTGTTTCATCTATTAGATCGTCTGCAGTTTGTGCTTGTGTGATAACACAGCTTAAGCATATGATTAAAAAGAGTATAATATTTTTCATAATTCGGGTTACTTAAGGTTATAAAACACAAAACTAGGTTAAGTAGTCGTATTCAATTAATTTTAATGTCAAAATTTTAGATTAAGCGATAAAATACACACTAAAAACAACTTAGTATTTGATAAAAAAAGCCCATAACTGTTTAACCAATTATGGGCTTGCTTAATAAAAAAATAAAATTACTTGATGATCAACTTGCGCACCATAGTTTGGTTTGCAGCTGTAACTTTTATTACATAAATACCGTCATTGATATCACTCACGTTGATAGTACTTCCTTTAGGAACACCATTAAATACTTGAGCACCTGTAAGACTATAAATGCTCACGTTGTCGATGTTTAATTCTGTTTCAAATTTTAACACATCACTAGCTGGATTAGGAAACATACGGAAATCAATAGCACGTACCTCTTCACTTGAAAGTGTAGCATTGTTATCAAAGACGATTCTGTCTATTAATACAGTTCCACCTACCACAGTAGAGCTTGATGCAGTTTCTCTTAATTGTAATTCAATACCACTTACATTTCCTGTCCAGTCTGCGCTTGAAACATCTAAATCGATTGTTTCAAATGCAGTTGCATTAGGTGTAGTTGCGGCAGTTCTAAAAACTTTACCACCCATAGCGTCAGGATAAGAAAATCTCAACTCATCATTAGTAGTTCCATTTTGTAATATTACGTGCACATACTGAGCTGTAGAAGCATCTACATAGAATCCTTCTTGTGCCATTTTACCATTACCATTTGTACTTACATTTGAGTAATCTTGAACAAGATTACCACCAGTAGTAGTTAAAGCAACTCCACTTTTTCCTTCCCATCCTTCAGTATCGTTTGCTGTATCAAACTCATAAGTGTTTCTTGGAAACAAAGGTCTTGAAGCAGCAAATTCAATTCTTTCAATTTCTATAGTTCCACCAGAACCGTCAGCATTGTTAGAAGCATCTAATTTGAAAATTAATTGCATATCATCTAGAGTACCTACAAAGTGATTGTTATTACTAATGTCAATCACATAAGTTTGGAAACTTGTGTCATTTGTAGAAATAGTTTGATTCTTATAGATTCTACCGCTAGATGTTTTAGGGTAAGAAACACGCATATAAGTGTTATTACTATTATTTTTAAGAGTAATAATTGCAAACTCGTTTGCCGGAGCCATAACTCCTGCTGTCGTACTTAACACTTTAGGATTTTCATTTGCAGCTCCTGTGATTGTTAAAGTAGATGTGGTTGCACCTGCAGTTAGTGTACCAAAATCTCCTGACCAACCGCCGTTATCGTTATTAAATTCCCATGCTTGAGCGATGCTCAATACTGGAATACATAGTAATAATAGTAAAGTAATTTTTTTCATGATAATTTAGTTTAGAATTAGTTTTAAAGTTTGATTGTTTTCTTGGCTGTTTATTGTTACAATATACGTTCCTTTATTCAAATCGCTTAAATCTAGTCTTACTTGCTCACTAGAAACGTTTTGTGTCATTACTGTTTGACCTAATAAATTTACGATGCTTACTATTGAGTCTCCACTAAGGTTATTCAATGTTACTTCATTTCCGTTTGAAGGATTAGGATATAGAGATATCGCTTTCGCGAAAGCGGAATCATTCAAGCCTAATGTAGTATTAGAAAATCTTATTCTAAAACGATCTACGTTATTACTCGCAGCATTTGCCGTATCTACTGAGAAAGGAATAATTGTAGGATTTGAAGCGTCCAACTGTGTAAATTGTCCTGTAAATTGATCTTCTATATATGCAGGAATTGTGAATCCTGAAGCGTTAACCGTAAACTGATAGTTTCCTGTTACAAGGTTTTCTAATTGTAATGCAATCATTTCTTGATTTACTGGAGTAGAGCGATCATCTATAGTGAGCTGTGCACCACTTGTAAGAACCATTAACTGCTCATCTTCACCTTTAAACTTAGGAGCGTCTTTACCAGTGATTGTGTTGTCACCATTATCATTAAATAATAAAGTAACACGATCCTTAGAAACGTTTAAATTGTTTTCTAGAGTCATGGTTAAAAATGCTTGTGGCAGACTATAAGTTGCCGTAGTTGCCGTAGCGTCTGACTTTGCACTCTCAGTAAAATTCACAGATGGTGGATTTGCGTCGCCATCATCAGCAACTAGAACAAAGAAAGATTGTCCAGGTTGGATAAACTGAGAAACATCACTTTGAACTCCACCGGTTGCAAAACTGTACCCTACATAATTATTCATAGTAGGATTCCATGCGTAGTAAACGCTTGTATTAATATCTTCACTACTAGTAAGTACTGCATTTAAGTCTACTTGTGCCTGATAAGGATTTCCAGTAAAAATAAAGTTTCCATCTACAGTTGTAGGTGCAAATGGTTGTGGTCCCGTAACAATTGTTCCACGAGTCACTAATTTAGTATCTGTTGCTGTAGCTGCAGCTGTAAGACTTACACTTCTATCACCTCTTACAAATAATCTCATTGCATCACCTGCATTTAAAGATGTAGTATTTGTAGGAGCAGAAAAAGTAGTCCATGAATTATTAATATCTGTGTAAGCATTGTTAAAACCGAACAAAGAAGCATTATTGGTCGTTGACTGATCATATCCATCACCAGAAGTTCCACCTGTGATTTGCGTTCCTTCATTTGCTACATAGCCAGCATCTCCTGGGTTTAAACCAGCTTGTTGCCAGTCTGTAAATAATGTTCCAGTCATATTTACTGGACTAGATACAAATCTAAAAGCACGATTTGCTGGATAGAATTGCTCTATAGTTACTTCACCATCTATGGAACCACTTACCACTTCATCAACAATTGCTGTTTTCCCGTTAGAACTTTTAAAAGTTAAAACACCTGGAGATGCAGATTGAGTGGTCAACTGACCATTAGTAAGAGTTAATTTCCCTTCTAAGTTCACATCAGCATTAAGAGTCATTCCTAGGGAATTATTCAACAATACATCTTCAACAGAAAAAGCATTACCTGTTACATCTTGAACAGTTGTTCCAGCAAAATTAAACACTGAACCTACTGCATTTAATACTCCATTATTAATAAGATCACCTGCAAGATTTACAGTGTTTGATCCTGCTGTCAGTTCATTCCCAGTTGTAATGGTTAAATCATTACAATCTAGGTCACCTGTAAGTGATGTGTTATCATCTACAGTTACATTATCTGAAGTTGTAGAATTTCCTTGAGGATCTGACGGCAACCATGCACCAGCGCTATATGTATAACTAAAATCTGGAGCAGCAGCGTTGTTATCAAATAATATATATTCGATATCAATCGTACCACCTGTACTTTGATTACTATTAGTTGTACTTCTCACTCTTAAATCTAGATCAGTAACAACACCTTCGGCAGTCCAAGTTGTGGAACCACCATCAGTCATGTCAACAGTATAGGTTTTATAATTAGTATCCATTCCACTGATTGTAGCAGACGGGTACCATCTATTAGGTGGTGGAGTTCCTGTAGTATTTGCAAAAGATACTCTTAACTCATCATCATTAGAATTGTTCTTCAATCTTATGTGCATATATCTATTTGATGCAGCATCTATTCCATAGATTCCCTGTTCTAACTTAGGCACTGTGTTATTAGAAAATGTCCAAGTTAGCAATCCATTTGCTACAGCAGCAGACGAACCAGATACTCCAGAGAAACCTTCAGAGTCTGCGTTTACTTGAAAACTATAATCTGTGCGTTGTAATGCCGGAATAGCATCAATAAAAGAAATTTTATCAAATTCTATGCTTCCAGCAGATGCCATGTTTGTATTAGGAGCAGACTGTCTCACGATAAATTCAAACGCATCTTGAATGGTAACTGGAGTTGTTGCTGTTGCATCATACCATTTAGCATCTGTAAGATCTAGATAATATGTTTTAAAGTCAGAGTTTGCCTCTATAGGAAGATTAGTGAATCTATTACCGCTTCCTCCATCAGATTGATTAGCATGTTTGACTCTCAAAGTCGTTGCAGAACTATTATTCTTTAAAACAACCTCTAACACCATATTAGTACTAGCATCTATTCCAGCACCACTAATGATTCTCCATTTAGGACTGCCTTGACTAGCTGTCCATGTAATAATTGCCGACGTAGCATCGAAGCTTTCACTCGATTGAGCTTTGGACCATCCTAAACCTTCATTTCCTGCGGGACCAGGAAAATCAAAAGATTGCGCCGTCGCAATCATTAAAGAAAATAAAAATGGTATAAGTAGAAGTTTTTTCATAGTAATTTGTATTGCAAATAAATTTGACAGTAGGAATCAACTGGGCTAGCGTCAATTCCCTATATTATTTTGTTTGGATAGGTTGTTTATTCTTTGTTTTTTTTCTTTGCAGCTCTTAATGCTTTGTTCTGCTTTTTAGTAAGAACCTCTTTGAGTGCGTTTCTGTATTCTTTACGCTTTTCTTTTTTGTCCTCGTTAGTTCCATCGTTCTTTTTGATGGCTCTCATGTCTTTAGTCTTCTTGATTTCAAGCATCATGATTTTTTCCATTTGCTCTTCGCTAAGTGCTAAAGTCTTGTCAATGTCAGTAAGCTGAGTATTTAACTCCTTAACTTGTTCCATTGCCTTATCTTTTTGCTTTTGAGATTGAGCCGTTGCTGCTAAACCAAAACCTAAAAAGACTACCAAAATAATCAGTGATTTTTTCATATTTATAATTTCAATCGTTATAGTAAATGCATATTAGCACATTTTACGGTGTAAAGATGTGGATTTAATATAATTATAGGGTTTGCTTTATGTCAGATAGGGTTTGATAATCGTGATACTTTATGCGAAAGCACGCTATACAAGCCTTTAACAAAAGTTTTTATTCAATCGTATTGATAAAAGAAAGAAAAATGAATTTTAATAAAGAGATTGTAATCCTGCAAAATTTTGCTGTAATAATTCCTTTGCATCGCCACCTTTTACATGTCCTAAAATTCCAAAACGACCTCGATAACCGATTTTTAACAGATAAGAAATCATCTCTTTCTCGAGGTTCCCAGAACCTATTGTCATGATTTTTGGGCCATCTTTTTGCATTCCATTTAGATTAACACAGCTCAAGTAAGGCAACATCAGTTTCATGTTTTCCTGATAATTATCTAGTTCTTCATGGGCGTGATGGAAATTATACACCAATTTTATAGACTCCTCTGGTAAGGACTTTAATATAGCTAGCTGATTTTTAGGCTTACCATACCAGCCACCATGATTATATAATGCAATTGTGCAGTTTACCGCAGTAGCTCTTTTAGAAACATATTCAATTAAAGACTGTGCTTTTATAAACGCATCTTGATCACTCATGTCTTTAAATACTTTGGGACTTATTCCTACCCATAATTCACAAGAATGATTGGTCTCTTCCAGCGCTTTAAAAATCAATTCAGCTTCTTCACGTAGTTTACCTGGTTGATCAAATGGAGTTATATATAACCATACTACTGGAATATCTATTTGTTGTGAGCGCGCGTATTCTATCTCGGTTGCCATGGTTTCAAAATGCTGTTTTCTACCTCCAAAAGCATACTGATCATAACCCAACCGTTTTATCATATCTACACGTTCCACAGGTGTGCGTTCCTTATTATCAAAAGCGACTATAGACCACGGCAACAAATTTTGTTTGGAAAAAAGCTCTTTAGTATTGGCTTTTTTACTCGCGCAACTTGTTAAAAGAATGACTAGAGAAAAAATGTAGAATAGTGGTCGCATAATGAGTAGGCTTGTTCTTAGTAATAGTGATTGTAATAATTTCGCTTTCGCGAAAGCGTAAACCTAAATAAAATCCATCTTACTGAAACTCTTATTCAATATGCGTGTATCGTCTACTTCCATCCAATTATTGAGAATAGTAGCATACACACTTCGGAAATCAACCGCATGTTTTAAATCACCATTGCTGTCTAGTTGTGATAAATCGGGTGCATTATTATAGAATCCAGCTTTTTTCAATTGCTTACCTATGACATAAACCTGATTTGCAGTTCCATGGTCAGTACCATTAGAAGCGTTTTGTGCCACACGACGACCAAATTCAGAAAAAGTAAGCACCAGCGTGTCTTTAAAGGTATCGTTTTTCTCAAGATCTTTAATAAAACTGGACATCGCCTCGCTGTATGTAGTGAGAAGTCTTTTCTGCTTATTTTCTTGATTCACATGCGTATCAAAACCGCCCATAGAAACGTAAAACACTTGTGTCTCCACTCCAGAATTAATAAACTCAGCTGTGGTTTTTAATTGGTTTGCAAACGGATTATTAGGATACGATTGTTTACTGGTGTAGGTTTTTGTTTTCTCATGAAGGTAACGTGCAGAGCTCTTCGCTTCAATCATGGTTTTATACAGGTAACCTAGATTGTGCTCGCTCAAATGCTCATCAGTCTGCTGATTTAGCACTTCGCTAAAGAAAGGTTGCTCCATATTACGACGGAATAATCCAGCGTTCTTAGTCGCGATTCCATTCATTTGAGCTCCTTTCATAATCACAGATAGACTTTCATCTACCTCAATTCCTAGATGAGACTTAGTACCTTGTTTCTCAATATACCTACCCAACCAGCCCGATTCTAAATATTCATTTGCATCACTTGCGGTATGCCATATATCTGTAGAACGGAAATGGGAACGATTAGGATTAGGATATCCTACATTATTAATAATACTTAAATAGCCTTTATCATACAGTTCTTTAAGTGGCGCTAGGTTTTCATTAAAACCTAGTTCGTCAGTTGCTTGAATGATGTTAGTTTTAGGAATTGCAAGTGATGGCCTATTGCTGTAATACAAGTCATTGCGGTAAGGTATGATAGAATTTAATCCATCATTACCTCCAGATAGTTGTACCACAACCAGTTTCTTAAACCCAGAAATACTGGCTGGTGTGTTTTCAAAGGCACGCATAAAACTAGGAATCATAAAGACACTACTGGCCAGCGCACTGCGTTTTAAAAAATCTCTACGTTCCATAATTAGCACATTTGATATTCTGGTAAACTCATGAGTTGCACGCAGCGATTGCGCAAATCCGTTTTTGGTAGGTTGTTTACAAAACTAGCCGTATCTGCATCTAGCGTTGTGGCTAGAATATGGTTGTCTAAATCTTGAGCGGTAAGGTTACCGTAAGCTGTTTCAAATTGTTGCCAGTCCACATCTACCTTTAGAAAGGTTTTACGTTTAGATTTTGCCTTATAATATTCTTCAAAAGAGTCTTCAAACTCAGCTTTTTCTTGAAATTCGATTTCGGTTTTATTAAGTAATGCACTCGCTAAGTTCATACGGAATAGTAAGGTATTTGCATCTATCCAACTGCGGTCACCTTTCCATCCAGCTACATTAGGCGGATAGTACAACACTTGACCCATCATTTTTTGCAAGTACAATAATTGTTTCTCTTTCTTAAAAGTAACCGGAACCGTACGACGCATTCCTACCAGCAATTCTACTGGTGATTTAATTTTAGAACCTACGTTTTGAGCTTCATAAAACCAGTCTGCCATAAATACGTGACGCATGAGTTTCTCGATATTATAATCTCCATAAAACACCTCAACAAGCTCTTCAACTCGCAACTCATCCACTTGCGGATTCACAAAATAACGATATACTTTATCGCAAATAAATCGTGCACATACTTTTTGCTCTAGAATAATATCTATGATATCATCACCATTCCAGTTGCCTGTTTTACCAAGAAAAGTCTTGATACCAGCATCATGTTTATGTTCTTTAATGATAAATTCACTATTGCGGTTATAAGACCATCCCGTAAACGCTCGAGCGCCTTCTTGAATATCCTGCTCGGTATAATTGCCTATACCTAGTGTGAACAGCTCCATGAGTTCACGAGCAAAATTCTCATTAGGACTTTCCTTGACATTCTTATTATTATTTAAATAACGTAACATCGCTGGTTGACGCGCCACAGCCTTTAAAAAATCGCCTAGATTTCCCAGTGCGTTTTCCCGCAAGGTATTGTGATACCACAGCGTATTCCACACCTGATTATCCTGACATACAAAAACATTAGTCCAGAAAAGTGTCATTTTTTCACGCAACCCAGCATCTGGTTGCGCCATTTGATTAAACCATTTGTAGTTGAGCTCACGAGTCATTTTACGACCCATTTGGTTCAATTCTCTATATTTTTCAGGACCTAATTTCTTCTTAGCGCCTTTCTCTCTGAGCACTTCAAAAGCCGATAAATCTAGAGATAGAGACTGTAGGGATTCTGCTTTCGCGAAAGCGTAGTCAACAACATCTTTACGAGATGCATCCTGAAACTGCTTGAAAACAGATGGACTCGTGCCAAAACCAATCCTCCAATACAAATGTTTTAAGTCCTTAAATTCCATACTGGTAAATTAATGCTTTTTTAGGACTGAGAGATGCACAAAAAGTTTGATTTACTCTTTCATGATTTTATAAGAAGCACTATCCAGCACTAGAATATACACTCCACGAGGCAATGCAGATAAATCCATACTGTTTGAAGAACGACGTGCTTGCAATTCCTGTCCAGCAAGATTATACAATTGAATATTTTCTATAGTTGAAGTAGTTTCCCAGTTTACGATACCGCTCGTAGGATTTGGGTAAATCGCTACTGAAACCGTCACATCATCTATTCCTGCAGTCGTACCAAATTCCAAGGCTCCTAAATCTGGTGTACTATCACGCTGGAACTGATTAAAATCGTCACTAGGTGCAAACGCAGCGTCTGCACTATTAATTGCCGGCGAGTTTGCTTGTAGTCTAAAATCAAAGTTAGCCGCATCCATAAATAATGGATTTACCATTCTTGTATTTTGCTCTACAGCAACGGTCGCAGCATTAGTATTTATCGCTCCTGCCGTACCATATATAATATTATCTTTTACGGTAATAGGTGCCGTCACATTTATCGCGATTGCGCTTTTACTCTGGTTGCTATCTATAATAGAAATGTTATTTATAATTTTAAAGTCCGTTCCACCTTGGATACTGATTCCTATGTTACCACCATTATTTGATGGCTGGTTGAGATAAATAGACTTTGTATAAGAATTAAAATAACAGGTATTATTTATAATATCGATACGCGTTCCAGAATTAGAATGGATCCCGCTGTAACCGTTATAATAACAAATATTATTTGCTATTAAAATACGTCCACGCAACCATCCTGTATCATCATTAGGATTATTAGGTGTGTTATTATCATCTATATCATTGCGCTGTAAAGAAATACCTTTCCCTTCATCAATCTCTGGAGTGATAATCGTTTTAGTAGGTGCCCAAGAGTAAATCTCATTATAGTTATGATGCACTCGATTGCGTTCTATAAAAATCTTATATCCATCATTTGTGTCTGTACCATTTTGCGCATTTGTAACTACCAGTCCGTGCGTTCCAGAAAAGGATTTACGTGAGCAATTTTCTACTTCGTTTTCTTTTATGTTGATGTAATCACATTTAGAAACACGCATTCCACCGCCAGGCATTAATCGTATATGATTGCGTTCTATGTCTATATGATGTACATCAGTCAGATACATTCCTCTCGTGTCTGTGTAAGATGGTCTGGATACATTACCCAAGGCTGGAAACGTCATTTGACCTACTTGAGCATCAGTCGTTCCTGGCTGTACTCGATATTGTGTATTTGAACTGCCGTTAGTACGGTATAAGAATTGGCAAGCCTTTGCGGTACTCAGTGAGATATTATTTACCTCACCTTCAATGATTAAATCTGTGATTTTTAAATAAGAACAGTTAGCCAACCTTAAAATATTTGCGCCATCACCTTTTAATCGTGTGTTGCTATCAAAAGAAGTGATCGTGATGTAATTATTAGGCGTCCCGTTCAAATTATTGATACGCATGGAATTTTCCTGATGCCATAATTGAGGATCGTTAATATTACCGCTATAACTATAATTAGCGTCATAACTAGAATTTGCATAAACACCCATGATTTTAATGGTATCACCAGCACTTACCGCATTTACAGCATCATCGATATCATTAAATGGCGTCGATGGACTCGTTCCATTATTACCACTAGTTCCCGTTTGTTGAGATACGTAGTATGTAGTTTGCGCTTGCGCGAAAACGAAACTTAAACAAGCAACTACTAGAAGTATAGATTTTTTCATGGAAACAAACTTTGTTCAAATTTACTCGGAAACTCTTTAATCAAGGTTTGAAGATTGATGAAGTGCGTTTGTTTGTAGTCAGGTGGTGCGGTTTTAATCAACAAGGCTTTTAAGATTTGACATACAAACTATTAGTGTTGGAATTGTCTAAATCGTTTTGTTATGCTTTTAGATTGAATTAGGTGACAAACACCCAATTCTTATTTTCCCTCAAGGGAAAACGGTAAGTTTTGAATGTAATCATCAGCTCGTTTTAACTCGACACAGGTTAACTTTCTGCTTTGGGAAAATGTGTGACTTGTGCTGAGCTTGTCGAAGTAAGGACAATGGAGTTTGCGTATGGGTGAAAACATCTACGTTTCAAAAATTATTTCTCAACCTTTCCTACTAAATTTCTGTAAACTCCAATTTGCCCACCTTTCCTATCCCAGAAATTTGTGCGAACAAATTATCAGGGATCTGAAAGGAGCTTTTTATGGAAATCACTATTCCACAACAAACTCCTTTTCATAAAACTCAAAAAACAGCGTTCCTATCTTTTTCATAGGATCTGTCACATAATGGCCTACCGGTGGCGGATTCTTCTCAAAATAAAACCGAGAATTTTTGTTCTTTTCTTGTGGTATCAAAGCGACGCGGTCATCTTCATGAGCAACTTGTTGCATCGCTTTAACGACCTTACCATGTCCTACTTGAAATATAAGAAATGGCAATTGCAGATGATTAAAATCTTCACGCACATGACTTATGAGATTGGTGAGGTTATCATAATAGGTCTCAGCTGGTTTAGTACCGCCTTTTTTACCACTATCGCTTTCTCCTTGTACCCAAAGCATTCCGCACAAGGTATAGCTGTCCTTATCAAATTTTGATAATACTTTTTGAGAATAATCTATAAATTCTTGGTATAACTTCGGCTGATTTTCTTCTTTTATCTTAGTAGCTTTTTCTAGCGTCCACTCTGGATTCCATGCACCGTAGAGAGACATTCCACCACGTGAGCGTTTGATTAAAATAATTTCATGATCAGGATATTTCTCAGACATCTCAATACCAAAAAACAACTCTGGCCCAAATAGATAGTCTGCGCCAAATTTCTTTGCGGTGTGCTTTTCAACTTTGGTAGTGTCGAGCGGTTTTCCTTCATCAAAGTTATAGTACAAGGTCACATTGCCCTGTGCTTTTTTAAGTCGGGCTTTATCTTCTGTAGATAAACCGCTTGCCTTAGCACGTCCATCCATATTAGACTGTCCAGCGAGTAAAAAGACTTTTGCTTTTTTAGGAGTTTGAGATAGGTTGCTATGTTGTGCTTTGCATGAAACTGTTACTGAAAGCATTACAGCAATAATTGCTAACTTCTTCATCTACTTCTCAATTACAAATTCATCAAATGACTTTCCTGTGTAAGAGTTATAGCCTTTAAAACTCAATGTTTTACCATCGACTTCAAATACGCCAAAACTAGCCATATGCTCAGAATGCGCGACGATGGTTCCGTCTTCACAATTTTCTTTATTGCTCGGGTCTGCTTTCCACTTTTTATTGAGTTTACCACCTGCGCCCATGGTTATGGATATGAAACGGTTTTCTAAATCTTTGTATTCACTTTGATTAGTCCTGTCTTGCTCTACCATGCCATTTCCATTATAAGGTTTTAAACGTTCATAAGTATGCGCATGACCATTGAGCACGATGTCCACCTTGTTTGCTGCAAAAACTTCATACAATCCCATAACATGCTCATAATCTTTTTTATAGGTACAACTTTTCCCATTGTGATGTAGATAGACTACAATCCAGTCATGCTTACCAGCATTTTGCTTTAAAGTTTCTTTGAGCCATAGGGTTTGTTTTTCATAATCGTAAAAACTGCCATCTCTAGAATCCAGACCGATGAACAGCGTGTTAGAATAAGCAAATGAATAATAATATTCTTCGTTAGGTAAATTCCATTCTTTTTTAAAATTTTCATCATGATTAGCACTCAACCAGTCGTGATTTCCAGCCACAGGATAAAATGGTGTATTAATAAAAACATCTTTAAACGGTTTGAACAAGTGATTGTCATAGTTCTTACTTTCTCCTTTAGGATACACGATATCTCCTAAACCTAGTCCAAAGTCCGGCTTGCGCTCCATTTCTGCAATACGGTCTGCAGGTTCATTTGCAAAACTGCTTTTTTCTTTGGCACCTATATCTCCCATAGCATAAAAACTAAACGCCTGTTTCTTATTATCTGGAGAAGTTTTAAAATAGTAGTTTTCGCCTCGAGCGAGAACATGACCGTTAGAATGAATGGCATACGTATATTTTGTATCAGGCTCTAAATTCTTTAAAGCCACTTCATTAAAGAGATAACCTTCATGAGCTGTGAGATAGCCTTTTTCAATAAAAACAGTATCTCCACCTATTTCTGAATAGATTACCAGACATTCTGTTACACTAGCGTCTGTTTTCCAAGTGATTATAGCACTATTTGCTTTAACCATTTGAAGATAAGGCTGGCGCTCTAGGGTAGGTTTTGTTCCTATTGCTTCTATTTTTATAGCTTCCACTTTTTGAGTTGAAGACACTTGACTTGTCGATTTACAGGACACTAAAAGCGCACATAGCACTACTATGTAACAAACTTTATTCATCATTTAATTTCTTTTATAATCGGGATTTAATCGCGGTTGTTCATATTCTGTATTTAATTTCCAGCGCTCTAATTCCTCTTTTAATTTCTGTACCATTTCTGGATAATCATTTGAAACTTCTTTAGTTTCATAAGGATCATCGGTTAAGTTGTACAAGATAAATGAATTAGTTTCCACATCTTCGGTCATTTTAAAACCGTCCATTTGAATCACATTCACCCATTGAGATGCAAATTCTTGTCGTTTTACATTGAAGTTAGCGTAGTTAGTATATTCCCAAATCAAAGCTCTGCGGTCGGTTTCTTTTGTTTTTCCTAACAGTAAATCTGTCAAATCTTCACCATCAAGCAAATAGTTTTCAGGTTTTGAAGTTCCGGTCAACCCTAAAATTGTAGGATACAAATCCACATGAATAATAGGTTCTTTTGATACAGATCCAGCTTCAATTTTATTTTTCCACTTAAAAATATAAGGAACTCTAATTCCACCTTCCAGCGTTTGTCCTTTTACACCTTGATAAGGTTGGTTGAATATGTTGCTTTCAGTTTTATAATGTCCATTATCACTTGTAAAAACGACTATGGTATCATCTTCTAGCTCCAAGGTTTTTAAAGCTTCCATCAACTGCCCTAAGCTATCGTCTAGGCTTTTTATCATGGCTAGGACTTTGATTTCGTCTGGACCTATATCTTTATTTCCTTTTAGCTTTTGTTTGAAATGTGTAAGATATTCTGCTTTAGGCTCTAGTGGTTTATGTACCAAATAATAAGGAACGTAAGCAAAAAATGGCTTATTAGCATCTTTAGCATTCTCGATAAAATCTATAGTTTTCTCAGTAATCACATCTGCTGAGTACAAGCTGTTATCTAAATCGTCTTGCTGTGGTGATGTTTTAAAATTATAATGTCCCGTCATTTCAAAGCCTTCGTCAAATCCTTGATTTTGAATTTGTAATTCGTTTTTACCGAGATGCCATTTTCCGTAAGCCGAAGTTTTATAGTCGTTACTTTTTAAAGCTTCGGCAATGGTGATTTTATCAAGTGATAATCCAGCTCCGGAACCTTTTACTTTATTAATATCTGGCGGCAAGAATTTCATCGCTTCCAGCGTTTTTTTGTCTTTTTTATAACGATCTGCCACGCGATAGACTTTATGTCGTGGCGCATACTGACCAGAAAGAATAGACGCTCGTGACGGTGCACAAGTTGGGTCGTTTGCATAGCCGTTTGTAAAATGCATTCCTTCGGCAAACAGTTTGTCTATGTTAGGCGATTCTACTAATTCATTGCCATAAGAATTCAACGCATTTATTCCTAAATCATCTGCCAGAATGAAAACGACATTAGGCTTTTTATCGATTGCATTAGAATTTGCATCTTGGGCTTTGCAGCTTGTAAAAGCCAAAGTCAGTAAAAGAAAAAACAAAAATCTACTCATAATGGTGGTTTTCTACTGGTAGTAATATTGTTTTACCATGTTTTACATCTTTTTTAAAATTCAAAAGTCAAATTATAGACTTCTGTATCGTCTTCCCTTGAGGGAAGATAAGAGTTGGGTGTTGGCGTTATTAAATTGATTTAAAAATCACAACTATCACCGCAAACACCCTTTGCCTATCGGCATTTCCCTCAAGGGAAACTTTAAATCAATTTTAAGTTATAAAAACTATCTCTTATTTTAAGATTGATTCCTATTTTAATATAAAACTCTTTTAGATAATCTTTCATCTCGAATCATAATTATCAGAGCTACTCTTTCTTTTTACTTTCATTTTTCATTTTACTTTTCCCTTCAGCTTTCAACCAAAACAACTGTTTCCAGACCGCAGGACCATCGTTTTCCAGCTTTTCGCCTTCGGTACTTCTTCCATCGAGAATAATGGTATTGAGTTCTTTAGTTAGTTCTTCCTTCTTTGTCGCAATAGCTGTATCGCTTTCATCATAAAACAAATTGTTTGTCTCTGATGGATCAGTCGAAACATTGAACAAATAGCTTTTACCTTTTTTAGGATTCATATCCATTTTCCAGTCGCCTTTTCTAATGGAAAAACGTCCCGCAAAATTGCTGTAAACCGATGCTTTTCTCTCGTAATTATTCTCACCTTTCAACAGCGACAAAATGCTATAGCTATCGACTCCTTGATTGTTATCCGTTTTAGCATTTAGCAATTCTGCACAAGTAGCATATAAATCGGCTAGGGAAATGGTAGTGCTACTTGTGGTTTTAGGTTTTACCTGATTTTTCCATTGTACAATGAATGGAACAGTATGACCACCTTGATGTAAGGTCGCTTTTCTACCTCTTAATCGTCCGCTAGGTTTGTGCTTGTACGTCTCTTCAAACTCGATAGGAAACGAAGATTTAGACGCGCCATTATCTGCCGTGAAAATGATGATGGTGTTTTCTTCAATACCTTTTTCTTGCAGTGCAGCAACTATTTGACCAACGGTCCAGTCCAGTTCTTGAATAAAATCACCATAAATTCCGGCCTCACTCGTTCCCACAAAATCTTCACGTGGATAAACTGGTGTATGAGGTGCAGTCAACGGAATGTACAAAAAGAACGGTTTTTCACTTTCATACTCTGCAATAAAATTTACAGACTTCTCCGTTAAATCTAGCATCACTTGCTCAGCTTTAAAACCAGTCGCTTTATCGCCCTTGCGTATCAACTTCTGTCCACCGACCAGATCCATTTTTCTTCCTCCAGGGAAATCTTTGCTTTTTCCGTCTGGTTTCATAGTTTCTGTAGGAACCATTATGAGCTGATTATTTTCAGAATACACGTAAGGTGGAAAATCTAGCGAGGCGTTTAATCCATAGAAATAATCAAATCCATGATCTATCGGTCCACCAGTAAAAGGCTTGCTATAATCTACTTTATCACTCACATCTTCTTTAAACTGATACGGATTTTTAGGATCCATTTCCAGATTTGCCTCATCTTCAATTTCCCAATTCCAACCCAAATGCCATTTTCCAATCATCGCGGTTTCATAACCATTGCGCTGTAATAATTTAGGTGCCGTATCTGTAGAATCTTTGATAAGTGCTTTAGAATATCCATCTAAAACACGAGCTTTTAGCTGTGTTCTCCATGAATATTGCCCAGTCATAATACTGTAACGCGATGGAGTGCAGACTGATGATGTGGTATGCGCATCAGTAAAGGTCATTCCGTTATTAATCAATGCATCAATATTTGGTGTGTTTACTTTTGCGTCTGGATTAAGGCCAGACACATCACCTATTCCCATATCGTCTGCCAGTATGTAAACGATATTGGGTTGTTGTTGCGCTTTCGCGAAAGCGGAAATAACTATAAAAACTGCTACTATTAAAATTCTATTCATAACTGTTAAATGCTGTGATCTGGATTGATTTTGTTCTTTTAGTAGGCCTTAAACGGATGCCGTAAATAGCGTCACCATTGAGCTTTATCCTAAGACCTTCACCAATAGTTGTTCCATTATAAACGGTCTTCCAATTGCCATTTTCATCTTTAGCTTCTATATGAAATTCTCGAATGCAGTGCGCTCGCATATTTTCACTTAATAAAAGTGTTTTTACGTTTTTTGCCGATTTAAAATCTAAAGTCAGACTAGGATTTTTATCATTTCTTGCTGGTTCCCACCACTTTTTTAAATGAATTCCTTCGCTAAAAACATTTCCTTTGGCATTGTAAATGACGTCGCCTTTTTTATTGTCGCTAAAATATGATGATTGCGTTACTTCAAAATCTGTGCTTGCAATAGGAGTAGCATTCCAAGTCTCAATACGCTCAAAGTTAGCCGGATCTTTAGCTAGAGTAAGTTCTACTATGTTGTCGATATTTTTGTTGAATTCTGCTTTCGCGAAAGCGAGAACTAACTTTCCATTCTCAACTTTATAATTTTCAAAACCGTCAGTAATCCCTTTTGCAGAAAGGATTTCTATAGGTAATTCAGGCAATTCAATAGTTGCAGTCGCGTCGTTACCTAACTTTTGTAAAACATGAATGTAGAGTTTATTGCCTACCTGAGTTGTAGAACCATAGTCGCCACCTATGTAAATGCCGCGACGTGTATTTTTAATGGTGTAACCATATGTATCGATCCACTCGCCAACTTTTACGGCTTCTTCGGCTTCTTTTGCGACAAATTCACCTTTTTCATTTGGACCCAAGTTAAGCAGTAGGTTCCCACCATTTCCTGCGACCTGAATTAACATACCGAGTACCGTTTCATGAGGTTTTATAGGACCTTTGCTGTACAGCCACTTGTCTGTCATGGTTAAGCATGCTTCCCAATATCTATGATGGTTGATAGGTCCCAGACTTTGCTCTGGCGTGTCATAATCTCCACGATCATCAAGTGGCCATCCAAAACCAGTTCTTGCATTACTAATAATGCCTGGTTGCCATTCTTTCATTTCTTTCAGAACATGGTAGGAATCCCATTGCCAGTATTTAGTCGCTAGATGATCCCAAAAAACGCCATCAATTTTCCCATATTCTGTAAATAATTGCTCTACATGTTCTTTCATGTAAGGCAAGTAATTCTCATAATGTTTTTCACGTAAATTATCTGGATGTGTCCAGTCTGGTTGTGAGTAGTACCAAAAAATCTTAACGCCTGCTTTATGAGCAGCATCTGCCAGTTCTTTACAAATATCACGACCGAATGGCGTGTTCATGATTGTATAATCTGAATTTTTTGCATCAAAGAAAGCGAACCCATCATGATGCTTTGCAGTAAATACTACATATTCTGCGCCCCAACTTTTAACCTGTTGCATCCATTTATCTGCATTAAAGTTTACTGGATTGAATTTTTTGTAGAGGTTGTCATAAACTGCTGGTTCCACTCCTTTTTTTGCAGGTTTTCCTGCTCCAGGACGTTCTCCATCGCGTCCCCAACTTAATGCATCAGTTTCAAAAAGTGCTGGTCCCCAATGTACAAAGATTCCTAATTTGGCATTTTTGTACCACTCCATTTCTGCTTCGGTAGCATAGAGTTCTTGTTGCTGCGCTGCAGTGACGTACATAGCAGAATCCTTTGCGGGAAATTGCCATTGTGCTTTATAACTTTTATCTTTCTTTTGTGAATGACCTAAAGTTGAAATCATCAACAGGATAAGAAATAATGCTTTTTTCATTGTATTACTTTTTATCTAGATAATTAGGGATTCCATCGTGATCTGCATCTCCAGCGCCTTCTTCATCATCAGGAATGCCGTCGCCATCTGCATCACGTACTAAAATATTGTTTTTATTTTTTGCAGAAACTTCAAACGGTTTGGTTTTTAATAATGCGATACATCCATCGCCTTCACCCATCGAGCGTATGTTTCTAGAAAATTTGTGTAATAATGGTTCGTAAATTTCTCTTTCCACCACGGCTAAGTTTCTAGTCTCGTTAGGATCACGTTCATAATCATAGAGCTCATAGAAATTATCTCCACCTTTTTTACTTACCCATTCTATATAACGGTATTTTCCCTTAACTCTATAGCCGTAACCTATTCCTCGTTGTCCTCGATATACAGTTATCGCACCTATTTTTACTTGTGCATCAGTATCATTCAATATAGGTACTAAACTGCGTCCTTTAATAGGTCTTCCATCTTCTGCTGAGGCATTTTTAGGTTGTTCTGGAACTTCTAATCCAGCCAGTTCACAAAGTGTAGGATAAATATCAATCGTAGAAACCGCAGAGAATGATTCTCCTTTTGCATTATCATTTCTAGGGTCGATAATCATCAATGGTGAAGAAGATGCTACTTCAAGATTAGAATGTTTATTCCATCTACCATGCTCGCCTAAGAACAATCCATGATCACCCCAAAACACAATAATCGTATTATCTGCAACGCCCAATGCTTCTAATTTTTCCATGACTATACCTATTTGAGCATCTACAAAAGAGGTACATGCATAATAACCTCGTTTCAATTCTAGCTGGAAATCTTCATCAATCAATCCAGTTTCTGAATTCATGTGTTTTTTTACATCTTTTCCTTTTAAAGCATATGTTTTTAAATCATCACGACCTACAGGTGCTTTTTGATTTGCCGCTACTTTAAATTTTGTATCTTCATATAAATCCCAATATTTTTTAGGCGCAATAAAAGGTTCGTGCGGTTTTTTAAAACCTATAGCCATAAAAAATGGCGCGTCTTTCTTTGCTACTTGATCTAGTAATTCAATTCCTTCTTTTCTTATGATCCCATCTACATAATCTTCTTCTGGCAAATCTTGAAAGTCAAGAGCTACATTTTTAGGATTATGGCCACCACGAGGCGCTAGATATGGAATACTCCAGGAAGCCTCATCATCGCCATCTTTACTACTATCATCACCTACAGTTCTAGGATCATGGATTTTTCCAGCAGCGGCAGTTGTGTAACCGTTATTTTTAAAATATTCTGGTAAGAAAGTGACATTAGGCAGCTTTGCGCGTATAGGTTTAAAACCTATCACACCAGTTTCCTCAGGCATTAAACCTGTAGTGATTACCGCTCTAGAAGGACCACAAACGGCATATTGTACTTGATGATTTCTGAAGGTGACTCCTTTTTTTGCAAGCGCATCTATATTTGGTGTAATCGCCTGCTCATCGCCATAAGCTCCTAAATTATTACGCAAATCGTCCACAAATATCAGTAGGACATTTGGTTTCTTTTTATCTGTGTTTTGGGCTGTAGCTGTTTTTGCAAACACAAAAGCGACGATAAGTAAGAGCACATAATGTTTCATAAGTAAAGCTTTAAATTAGAGTTAGACTCGATAGATGTCTATTCAACATTTTTCTTAAAGACCGTGTGAAGAGCGTAATTTAGTTCTTGTTTCGCTTTCGCGAAAGCAGGATCATTAACAATATTCACATTTTCATCTAGATCTGTGTTATGATTATACAACATGCGCGCCATAATGCTATCGTTATCTTTTTTCAAGAACTCGGTATAGCTATATTGAGCGGTTTGTATGGAAAAACCATTTCCTTTTTTAATCAAAACATAGTCTTTTCCAGGTAGTCTTGGATTTTCAAGAACTAGTTTTAAACTCACACCATCCAATTGATTTTCAGGTATTTTTAAATCGCATAGATCTGCTAGAGTTGGGTAAATGTCTATTAAATCTGTTAATGCTTTTGTGGTCATCCCTTTGTTTTCCATTCCTGGATAACTAATAATTAAAGGAACTCTAGTGGACGTTTTATAGTTGGTGAATTTTGCCCATTGTGTGTGCTCTTGCAAATTATATCCATGGTCAGAAACTAGAATGACAATCGTGTTTTTATCTAAACCAGATTCTTTTAACTGGCTCAAAATTTTACCAATTAGTGCATCAGTATAACTTACAGTTGCATAATAACCATGAATCAAGTCTAATGCTACAGAATCTGAAACTTGACCTTGCATAGGAATATTTGAATAAGCTCGCATCTCAGGCCAGTTGCTTATGCTCATCTTGGGAGCGTTTTTTGGAATGTAATTGTAGTTTTCTGGTTGCTTAATGGAATCTCGATTGTATAAATCCCAGTACTTTTTAGGCGCATTAAAAGGCAAGTGAGGCGCGATAAAACCAGCGGTTAAAAAGAAAGGTTTTGCAGTTTTTTCAAGTTTTTTAAGGTCACGGATTACTTTTTCGGTCATCAAACCATCAATGTAAACCGAGTCTGCAACAGCGGCACTTTCATAGGCTGGACCTGTGTTAGTAGCTAGATATTCAGCAGTATTTTCAGGATTATGATAATCTTTCCATAGCGATTGCCAGTAATCTGTAGGTTTTAGGTTTTGGTCATTTTTATCAAAAGCATAAGGTCTATACACCTCATCCCAATCGTTTTCTCTATCGTCGAGATGATGATATACTTTACCATTTGAAATGGTCGTGTAACCGTTATTTTTAAATAGTTGTGGAAGTGTGATCACATCTGGAGTTTCCTTCTCTACAAACGTGTTATAATTTAAAAACCGCTTTCTAGTAGGTAACATTCCTGTGAGCATACTTGCTCGGGATGCTCCACAAACAGGCACGTTACAATAAGCATTATTGAATTGCATACCGCTGGCAGCAAGTGCGTCAATGTTAGGAGATTTTATATAGTCTGCGCCATAACTGGATAACTCTGGTCTTAAATCATCCATGTATAGCAATAGCACATTAGGCGATTGCTTTTCTTCAACTGCCTTTTCACAAGCTGTTAAACAAAGGATACATGATATGAATATAAGAAATCGCATTATTCAATTATAGTGCTTAAAATCTCACTTTCTTTGTAACCTATACGCTGTGCCATCGCATATAAATACTGACCTTTTTGAACAGGAATAGCATCTCCAAATACTTGCCAATTACTATTTAAATCTAGTTTTTGAACAGGTTTATCTGATAAAATATAGCCTATAGATGCGCCTTGAGTTGCGCTTTCTAGATTAATCAACTTGCCCGTTTCAGGCTCATAAATCACTTTCACAGAGTCCGTAATAGGTTGCTCAAAGTTGGGCCACATTTGATTGATTAGTTGCGCCTCAGGCATCATCCCATAATCCATGTATTTATCACGGTGGTTCAACAATGCTTGTCGCAATTCTTTCTCCACATTGTTATATTTCTCATTTCCTGCGAGGTTGACCAGATTATGTGGATCTTTTTTACAATCATACAATTCAACACTGGTTTTATCTGTAAACCATTCTTGCTGAGTGCTGTTTAGGGTTCCGCTTTCGCGAAAGCGTAACATCTCTTCCATCATAGGAACTTGTTTTCTATAACCTACATCTTTGTACCATATTTTTTCTGGTAAATCATTCTGGATGTATAAATAACGGTCATTTCTTACAGCGCGACTGCGGTCTGTAAACTCATCAAAACGATCGCTACTACCGAAGATGTACTCGCGTTCTTCAGTATTTTGAGTTCCCATAAAAGGTGTTCCCTGAATATTCTCAGGAATCTTCACGTTTGCAAGGTTCAAAACCGTAGGAGCTAAGTCTATAAAAGAAACTAATTGATCGCTACGACCTGATTTTCCACGCAAATCCTTCACCATAAACGGCACTTTTAAACCGCTGTCGTAGATCTCACGTTTCTGTCGTGGCAATGGTCCACCGTGGTCACTGTAAAAGAAAATGATAGTGTTGTCATACAATCCATCATCTTTCAATTGTTGCAGTAAGTCGCCTACTTGTTTATCGAGTAACTCGATGTTGCTGTAAACACGAGCAATATCTGTTCTAGAGGTTTCTGTATCTTGAAAATAAGGTGGCACTTTAACATCTTTAGGGTTCACAGTTAATGGTAAATCTGCATTTTTCCACACACGACTTTCATGTGTTACTCCATAATTAAATACCGAGAAAAAAGGTTGTCCATCTTTACGATTACGCCAGTGTGCTTTTTTGCTATTCTGATCCCAAACGGTTACTGGAGCAGCAAATTGATAGTCGGTTTTTTCATTATTTGAAGTAAAATAGCCAGCCTGACGCAAATATTCTGGAAAGCATTTTACATATTCCGGAATAACCGCAGCATATTGGATAATATCATTTCCTTGTAAATCTGCTCTATTGATGTCCTTTTGATACGTACGTCTCCCGTAAGCCATCACGTCCTGACCAGTACGCATGTGCATGGTTCCTATACTCGTAGGATACATTCCAGTAATAATCGCACTACGACTAGGACCGCAAACACCTACTACTGCGAATGCATTATCGTAAACAACACTTTCTTTTGCGAGTGCATCAAGCACAGGTGTTTTGGCAGTTTTATCGCCATAAAATGAAAACATAGGACTGATGTCCTCAGTTACAATCCAGAGGATGTTAGGTTGTGAACTTGAACTTGAATTTGTATTTGTATTTGAAGTTGTTTTGGAGGTTGAGTTGCAAGATGCTATGACAGTTGCGATTGCCAGTAGGAATAGAATTTTTTTCATAGCAATGGTTTTATCGGATTTGCTTAATGTAAGCTCTCAGTTGTGCTTCAGTTATGCTACTCGTATGTTGAATCACAAGGTTACTATTCTTATCATAGAAATAAGTGGTAGGTCTTGCTATAATTCCTTGATTTGATAAACTTTCCTCAGTTAATACAAAATCAAATGAATAGTCATTCTTATTCACAAATGATTTTACTTTTTGCGGTTTCTCATCACTGACCATAACAAATTGAATTTCATCTCCATACTCTGCTTTTAATGTTTCAAAATGTTCAAATTCTACAATACATGGTGCACACCAAGTTCCCCAATAATTAACTACTATAGGTTTTCCAGAATAAACATCCCATGATATTTTCTTTCCATCTAGCGAAGTTATTTCCATTGCATCCACCTCAATTTGTGGCTGATTTGCAATTCTATTGTAACCGATATATGCCGTTATACATAAAGCGATAACACCTGTAGCTAATCCTAGCCAAAACGATTTTTTATCCATGACTATGAAAATTTAAGTCCACCTGTTGCTAATAATATCACTATTGCGATGATCGCAATGCCAATGTAACCTGCCAAGAAGCCGACTACGAATCCTATTACTTTTTTCATATTAAAATACTTTAATTAACTCATTAGAATCAAGAAAGTATCAAATGTTACATAAGAACCAAATGTCCCTAAAAACATTGGTTACAACTCAATTTTAATTTCGTTCATTTTTTGATTCTTCACTTCAAAATAACCTGTTTTGGTCTCACCATCAACGGTTACTGCATATTGATACAAACCGTGAAATCCTCTGGATTCTATGGACTCTTTTTTAGTCAGCTTTCGCGAAAGCGTGGTTTTCCAATCTTTATCGACCAATGAAAAATAAGCTTTTCCCATCTCGCCTATCGTTCCATCTTTTTCATAAATATCGACTTTTCCACGTCCATCTTCTTGAAAACCCCAAAACATAAATTCGGCCACGTTAGGATGTGAAAACGCTGCAATCATAAAGTCACGTGTGTATTGCTCGCGCACGACTGGATCTTGCTCATCCATGGTAAATTCTGAAATACTGATGGGTTTACCCAAAGTAGCATAAAAACTCAATATTTCTATCACACGTTCTGGTGGTGTGAGATCTGTTCCCATGTGTGACTGAATGCCTATTCCTTGAACCGCACCAGGTACGTGTTCATCCACACGCTTGATGTAGTCATAATACCATTGCTGTTTTTGAGTATCGATTCCACCTTTACTGATGATTCCATACTCGTTCACAAATCGCGTGACTTGTGGCGCTTTATTTTTAGTGATTTTAAAAGCTTCATATAAAAACTCTTCTCCACCCATAAGATTTTGAAAATCTTTATTTGTGTAAGCCTCATTAACTACATCCCAGTGCGATATTTTACCATTAGTAGCCGCGAGAACGTTCCACATGTGCTTGCGCACAAGTTCTTTTACCTTCTCTGGATTATTTTTATTTGCTTTTACTTCATCACTGTTGTACTGGAAACCTGGCCACATTAATACATGACCTTTAACTGCAATGTTATCTGCTCTGAGCATATCTATTGCTTTCATGGTTTGTTTGCGTCTAGACTTACTTGACCAACGTTTAATCTTCAAATCATTTCCTAAAACGGTCAACCCAAATACTTTTTTAAATCGCTCGTACTGGTCTTTATCCTTTAAAAGTTCCTCTGCATGCATAGTCGCTCCAAAAGGAAATGAATGTCTTACCAGTTCTACTTGTACGTTTGCTTTTTCAACTGGTTGTCCATTTTTAGAAACGGTAATATTAAAATCACTTTTGCGCAATTTTTCTATGCGAGCCTGAGCAATTTTGCGCCACTCAGCGTCCATTTCCATACCGATGTAAGTCACTTCGGTTTTAGGTAAATCCTCAAGGGCTGTGTTTTGAGGAAATACTTCAAATTTGATATTTTTTAAAGCAAGTTCTTGAGGCTGGAAACCAAACTGAAATACTACTGCGAGATCATCTTTTGAAATATTTTGAGTTGCCTGAAAAGGAATGTAATACTTTTTCCAAACCGAACCTATGTTCAACGTACGATCTAAATTTTCTTTAAAAGAATCAGACTGTCGTAACTGAATTAAAAGTTTTGCCTCACCAGTTTCTTCACTGCTTTCGTTTGTTTTACCTTCAAATGAAAGTAGAACAACGGCGTTTTTTGAAACACGTTCTTTCTTAATCGGTAACGTAGTGGTCAACTTGTAAATGAACTTAGGCTGTTCAATTGTTTTTAAATACAGTGTTTCCTCTTCAAAATTGATTTCACCTGCTTTATCTCGTGAATAAAGTGACGCCAGTCGATCTGATTGCAATAAATCGCGCCTTTCTGGCTGCTGCGCACAGGCTGCAATGGAACAGATAGCAATAAGTAAGTATAAGTATTTCTTCATTTTAGGTTTTTAGTTACGATTTCGCATCTCGACTTCGCTCGATGTGAACTTCAGCGAGAAAAAAGTAAATATCTCTAGAAGTAAACGTTTTTAAAAAGTTTTCTTCCACTCTTTTAACTGTTTCAATAAGCTTGCCGCTTTCTCTGGTTGCGCTTTACTCAAATCATTTTGTTCACCAGCGTCCAAAGCGATATTGTACAACTCCATCCTATCTTCTTTATACCAATGAATCAGTTTATAATCACCTTCTCGTATCGCCGAAGATTTTGTGTCGCCAGTATTTGTAGGTCGAGCCTTAGAACTGTGCCAAAAAACCGTTCTATCGTTCCAGTTTTCTTTGTCTTGCCAAACAGGCAACATATTTTTTCCTGCAGTGATGGATTCTTTACCAGCAGTAAGTTGGGCAAGTGTAGGAAACACATCCATCAACATTACCAGACTTTCTTCATCGCGTGGTTGTAGCTCATTCCATTTTACAAAAAACGGTACTTTGATTCCGCCATCGTAAAGATGTCCTTTTCCTGCGCGTAGCGGATAGTTAGTGGTTGCCAGGCTTCTTTGTTTAGTTCCATCATTACTCAATCCACCGTGGTCGCTGGAGAAAATGATAATCGTATTATCTAAAATCCCTTCGCTTGCTAATAAGTCCAATACTCTACCTACATTTTCATCAGTATTCTCCACCATTGCTGCATAAGTAGGATTGTCCTGGCGCATTTTAGTACGTCCGGTTCCTTCCTTGATATATTCTGGTGTGTCGTTATAATCAAAAGCGGCTATCTCTTTACGGTTGCGTTTGATGTCTTCATCTTTTGCTTCAAATGGCTGGTGGACATTATAAAAAGCAAGCATAGCCATAAAAGGCTCGTTTTTATCTCTGTTTTTAATGTAGTCTAATGCTTGTGTTGTTAATACATCTGTCAAATAATCACCTTCTTTACTCACCTCATCCAGTCCTAGAATAGGTGCTTTTTTTGTTTTTCCTTTTCCCTTTTTCACGTTAAAAGGTGCAATAAAAGAAATAGGTGAACCAGCATGTCCTGCGGCAACGCTGGTATCAAATCCCAGTTCCGTAGGATTTTCACCTAAGTGATATTTTCCAAAATAAGCGGTTTGATATCCAGCGTCATCAATAGCTTTTATATAATTACGGTCAGCAGGCAAGTTGTCTATGGCAAAGCCATCGTCTGGAACATCACCGTTTTGGATAGGATAATTTCCTGTAAGCATCGCATAACGTGATGGCACACATCGCGGATAATTTGCATAAGCATTTGTAAATCGTACACTTTCTGCTCCTAATTGATCTATACGTGGTGTTTGATAAATCTGTGAACCGTGAATACTCAAATCGTGATATCCTAAATCATCTACGTGAAGAATGAGAATGTTGGGCTTTGAAATCGAACTCGAATTCGAAATTGAATTCGAAGTTGAGTTGCTGTCTTTTGTTTTGCAGCTTACTAATGCAAAAAGAAGCGCCACAATCATGAATAATTCAATGAATGCAAACAGTATAGGGCTTTGTTTATTATCGATTTCCTTTTTCATAAAATTAATGTTACGCTATTCTTTAACCAATTTCAAAGTTGTTATTCCTTCACTATGCTTTATTTGAATCAAGTAAAAACCACTTGCCAAAGAAGAAACATCAAACTGATTGTTCTCAAGTTTACTGACTAAGACTTGAGTGCCGTCCATGGCATAAATTGCGGCTGTTTCAATATTAGAATTCGATTTAAACTTTATCACATCCTTTGCTGGGTTAGGATACATTTGAATAGTATTTATCAATGCATCATCTACACTCAAAGTATTTTGAACTTCGATTACATTAATTGAGAATTTTCTAATAGTTTCAGAATTATTAACTGTAGAATTATTAAAAACAATATTTGAATCACCTTCTGAAACACCGGCCACATATGGAGCATTTGAATGGTAACGCGTTAGGGTTTGTGTTCCTGTATAATCAAACAGATTCCCAAATTGAACACTGCTCACATTAGAATCATCAGTGTTAATAATGAGTAATGTTTCTTTTTGGGTATTTTTAAATTTGATGCCGTACAATGCATTTACATTGTTTACAGAGATAGGATTGTTTGAAAAATTCACAAATTGCATTTGTGTCATTCCAGCTGCGGCTTGTTGAAATAATTTTGCAGCTACACCTACCGGTGCAAGTTTCATAGGTGAGCCTACTTTAATTACCGTATTATCAGTAAGATGATGAAAATGTAATTGAGTGATTTTATCTCCTAAACTCAACCAGCTATAATTGAGTGCTGCATATCTTACAGCGTCTGCCCAAGTTTCTTCGGCAATTCCTTTTACTTCTCCGTACTCTGTAAGCCATAACTCATAATTGCTAGGCACAAGGTTATAATCAGATTGCTTGACTAGCGGATATTCAATTCCTTCAGCAATAGCAACTTTAGACGATTGATTATCTGAAATAACAGTCTGTACGCCATAACTGGTATTAAGATAATGATGTTGGGTTAAAGCATCTACTTGACTAGCTAGTGTTGAATAACTTGGGTTATTTGCTAATTCAGTAATGATGGTATTGTTCCATCGATCTCTAGCTGATGTTCCATTACCAGATTTTGTGGTACACATCGCAATTTTCATATTGGGATACTGAGCTTTAATCGCTGTAACTATTGCTTTACATTGTTCTACGTAAAATGCTGCTGTTATATCAGTAGCATTTTGTTTGCTTGTGGATTGATATGGAGCATTGGTAGCTGGATTCCAACCGCTATAAAACACTCCATTAATTTCTTTAATTTCAAATATTCCCGATTCTATATTTCCAAAATAGAATTCGTTTCCTAACTCTACCGCATAAGGTAAATTCCCTTGAGTATCAAACTCTGCAAGTGCCGCGAGCATATCAGTAATTTTAGCATTAAGCGTTGCGGTACTTTTTAAAACGGACTCAGGTGCATTTACTGAGATTCCTGTCGCTGAAGTAGGTCGTGCAATATTAACTACATAAACTACTTTAGTTCCAGAAGGAATTGCATTTACAAAACCTGGAATGGTAAGCACTTCTTTATTGTTCCAGTTCTTATCAGTATTATCGAGAAATTTCCCAGTTTGCCATTCCCAGTAATTTGCTTGAGTTCCACCTGGGTAACGCAATACATCTGGATTGATTTGAGTCAGTAAATTCTGAAAGCTATTATCTGTCCACCAGCTACCTGGATCTGATCTTCTATTAAAACCTATATCTAAAGCCGTCATATCGCGCAACGCCGAATTTAACGTGGTCGTCACTTGAGCAGTTACCCAACTCGACATGGATAAGGCAAAGACTAAAAACAAGATGCAAATACGATTCATAATAGAGGTTTTCCTTCTATTACAAAGTAGCAATAAAAAACGCCCATTGTGGTTCAATGAGCGTTTGTTTAGGTTGTATTATTGACAACTATGTGGCTGTCACTACTTTTTCTTCTTCTTATTCTTTTTCTTTTCGGCTTTTTGAGCTGCTCTAAAGTCTTTCCACATGTTCATTTTTTCAGGAACTAAGTATTCCTTTTTCCATGCTTTCAAAGTTTTAGTAAGACTAGCTACCATTTCTGGATACGCACTAGAAAGATCGTTCAATTCTCCTATGTCTTCTTTTAAGTTGTACAACTCAGAACGTTTTTCTTCATTGTAAACCACTAGTTTATAATCTCCAGAACGTACCACACTCATTTTTGCATCACCAGTAGAATGAGGTCTTGCTTTACGAGAATGCCAGAACACTGTGCGATCTTTCCAGTTCTCCTCACCCATCAAGACCTTTTCAAAACTTTGCCCATCGATTCCTTCGATTTTCTTGTCAATTGCAAGATCTAGCAGCGTTGGGAAAATATCCATTCCTACTACTATACTTTCATCTTCTACTCTTGGCTTGATATGATCTGCCCATTTTACAAATAACGGCACTCTTATTCCACCTTCATACAACCATCCTTTACCTGCTTTGAGCGGTAAATTAGAAGTTGCCAGTTGACGTTCTCCTTTATTTCCATCGTTAGATAATCCACCGTGGTCACTAGAAAAGACGATGATGGTGTTTTTATCAATTCCTAAATCTTTAAGCGTTTGCAATAAACGGCCTACGTTTTCATCTACATTCTCCACCATACCAGCATAGTCAGCATCATCCTGATGTTGTTTGTTACGACCACTACCTTGTTTTATAAAAGCTGGACCATCAAAAGTCATGGACTCAAGCTCCTTTTCATTACGAGCTTTATCTTCCTTCTTTGCCTCAAGCGGTGTGTGAACCGAGTAGAAAGCAAGTACTGCCATAAATGGCTTTTTACCAGCATTATTCTTAATGAATTCTATAGTCGCTCCAGTCATCACATCACTGATGTAATCACCTTCTTTACTATCTTCTTTTACATTAGGAACATTATATTTTGCAGGTTTTCCATTAAGTTGCGTATTGAATGGATAATAACGCTGTCCTACACCACCAGCTTCTCCAGCAGCATAAGAATAATCAAAACCAAAATTTACTGGAGAACTATCGCCT
The DNA here is from genome assembly GCF_051251825.1 of Nonlabens sp. Taxonomy (GTDB): domain Bacteria; phylum Bacteroidota; class Bacteroidia; order Flavobacteriales; family Flavobacteriaceae; genus Nonlabens. Next base: position 204,037 of record NZ_JBPOGG010000002.1, read on the forward strand.
TTTCCTAAATGCCATTTCCCTACATAAGCTGTTTCATAACCAGCATTTGTAAACTGCTTGATCATGTTACGCTCTTCTGGAATACCACCTAAGTGACCTTTATCTTCATTTACTGGATAAGTTCCTGTAAGCATTCCATAACGAGATGGCGTGCATCGTGGATACGAACTATATCCATTTGTAAATTGTGCCGATTCTTTTGCAAGTCCATCAATGTGAGGTGTTTGATATAATTCTGAGCCAGTAATGCTCAAATCGTGGTATCCTAAATCATCGGTGTGAATGATAAGAATGTTAGGTTGTTCCTGCGCCGTTGCTACAGCCGAAAGGATGATTCCTAAAATAAGTATTATTTTTTTCATGAGGTTGTTGTTGTTGTTACGCTTTCGTACCGCATCGAGTGCGGCATAAACTTCTTTTTATCTCGCTTTCGCGAAAGCGAAATTAAAAGAAAGCGAAAAAATTATAATCTATACTTTTCACAAATAATGCCAAAACCTAAAAAGCCACTCGATGAGGAGTGGCTTTTTTATTATTTCTAATTGTTGCCACGTCGCAGTCGTTGTTCTAACTGCTCTTTGAGTTCCTTTTTTATCGCATCATAAGAAGAATCTTTGGCAAAATTCCTCGTTTCTAATGGGTCATTTTTATAATCATACAACTCTGTTCCTACAATGTTATTCTCATCATAAGTCATAGTGCTGCGATATTCATTATCATGCCATTCTGTATAACGATAGCGATCTGTTCTTACAGAGTAACCCATACGTTTTTGCCTTGCGTACTGGTGAAATGCATAATCCTGACCTATGGTTGTCGACGGATCATTATCCAATAATGGAACTAATGATTTACCTTCTTGCTGTTGAGAAGCTGGCACGTTTGCCAATTCAAATACCGTTGGGAATAAGTCAACTAATTCAACTGGATGATGATCCTTTTTACCTTTTGCAACACCAGGTCCAGTGAACATAAACGGTATGCGAGTCGCTTGTTCAAAGTTAGAGTGCTTACACCATTCTGTATGGTCACCTAGGTGCCATCCATGGTCTCCCCAAAGTACAATTACGGTATCATCTGTAATTCCACGACGATCTAATTCATCAAGTATTTTTCCAATTTGAGCATCAACATAAGAGATACACGCCATGTAACCATGAATCAATTCACGTTGCTTAGCCTCGTTGAGCTTATCACCGATCTTCATTTTATTATCGATATCAGAGAAAGCGCGTAGTTCTCCAAAAGAATGGTACGCAAACTTAGGCGTTCCTTCAGCTAGTTCTTGAAACTCTGCTAGCTCGATGCTATTGCGATCGTATAAATCCCAATACTTTTTAGGAGCTATAAAAGGTAAGTGAGGTTTTTGATAACCTATTCCTAAGAACCAAGGTTTTCCTGTTTGTTCTAGTTGCTCTAATTTTTTAAGTGCTTCTACCGTATATAATCCATCTTGGTAGGCTTCGTCTGGCACGTCAGCACCTTCAGTACTAGGTTTGAATCTTTTAAAAGCATAAGATCTTTGCTTTCCACCTTTTTTAATTCCTTTTGCTTTTGCCTCAGCAATTAATTCTTCAAAACGAGCCTTGTTTGCTGGTTCTTGATAGTATGAAAATGCTGGTTCTCCATATGCAGCTGGATAATAATCAGGTAGTGTATGTGGTATAGACCAGCTTTTTCCATCATGTCCTTCAGCAGAAGATCCTTTGTGGTATATTTTACCAACTGCCGTAGTTTCATAACCTTGAGAGATCATATATTCTGGCATAGACTGCAAATCTGGTGCACTCTCACGGAAGTCTGTATGTAAATCCCAAACCTTAGTACGGTCTGGATAAGTTCCTGTCATGACACTTGCTCTAGAAGGTCCACAAACAGCATACTGAACGTGTGCGTTTGTAAATGTCATTCCCATTGCTGCCAAACGATCAAAATTAGGCGTCTTCATTTGTGTACTACCATAGTTGGACAACAATGGTTTTAAATCATCAATAGAGAGAAAAATAACATTTTTCATTTCTCCAGTAGGCGCTGTAACTGTGGAAGCAGAACTAGATGCAGTCGCTGTTGATTTTTTTGCGTCACAGCCTGACAATACCACTATGGCTGCTAATGCAATAATTTGAAATACGTTTTTCATATAAAGGTCTAAATACTTAGACATTTTTAAATATCAATTGTTTGAACAATGTATTATTTTGATGTTTTTCCAGTAAGCACATCTTGTACACTAGTTTCACTATCTTTTTTATCTACGATAGATCCAAAATCTTTGTCCGTAATCATACGGAAATCTTCTAAAGACTTATTATTTTCATACTTAGTCATCAAAGCTTTCAAGTCTGACTTCAATTCTTCAATAACAGACGCATAAGCTGGATCATTAATAATATTATTCATTTGTTCTGGATCTTTTTCAAGATCGTACAGTTCCCAAACGTCAATATTATAATAGAAATGAGCTAGTGTATATTTTTGAGTACGGATTCCATAATGTGGTTGCACATGGTGCCAATAAGGCCACTCATAATAGTGGTAGTACATTCCTTCTTGCCAATCCTTAGGTGTGTTTCCTCCAAGGATGGATTTGAAACTAGTACCGTGCATCTCTTGCTCTGTTTTAATTCCAGCAACATCAAGTAGTGTTGGAGCAAAATCTATGTTAGTAATAATGTCTTCATTAACAGTTCCTGGCTTAACAAATCCAGGATACTTTACCATAAACGGCATGCGTATAGACTCTTCATAGATAAAACGCTTGTCAAAGAAACCATGATCTCCTAAATAAAAACCTTGATCAGAAGTAAGAACGATAATCGTATTATCTGCCAGTCCATTATCATCTAGATATTTTAAAACACGACCTACATTATCATCAACTGACTTTACACAAGCTAGATAATCTTTAATATAAGTCTGGTAACGCCATTTGCGTCCTTCTTCATCGCTCAACCCTTCTGGTTGCACTACTTCGCCTTTTTTAGCTCCGTAGAATGCCCATTTGATTTTTTCACGACCTTTTAAATCTGCTGGCTCCTCAAATTTCATATCTCTACGAGAGAAATATTCCATAGTCATCTCAGTATCTCCAGCCGTTAATTCACGACCAGCATAATCATCATTAAAAGTAGATGGATAAGGCATTTCTATGTCTTCCCATAAATCTTCATACTTTGTATCTGGTTGCCATGGTCTATGAGGCGCTTTATATTGCAATACCATCATAAACGGATCCTCTTGCTTGCGTCCTTCTTTTAACCAGCTCAGGGCAAAGTCTGTACTCAAGTTTGTAGAATATCCTTTTTCTTTTACGTCAGTTCCATTTTCATTAAAAACTGGGTTCCAATAATGACCTTGTTGCCCTGCACTATTATGATATTTAAACGTATCAAAACCAGCTGGCTCTGTACCTAAATGCCATTTTCCAAAAAGTGAGGTTTGATATCCATTATTTTGAAATTCTTGCGGGAAAGTCCACTGACTACTGTCAAATTTCCCACCACTTTCATTTTTATAATATCCATTGCGATTACTATAATTCCCTGTCAGTATTGCTGCACGACTAGGTCCACAAATAGCGTTGGTACACAACACGTCTTGGAATAACATTCCTTCACTAGCTATGCGGTCTATGTTAGGAGTAGGCGCTAAGTCTTTATAGATTCCACCATAAGCACTAATGGCTTGTGTGGTAAGATCATCGGCCATGATGTAGATAATGTTAGGACGTTTGATTTCTACAGGTGTATGCTCAGCCATAGCCAGCTCTTCTCCTTCAGTTTCAGTTCCACCTTTACAGCTCATTACTGCTATGGCAAGAAGTGCAAATCCTACTTTAAAATATGTTCTAAATAACTTCATCTAAATCGCTTTTTCTAGAGTTATGGCTTGAGTAGCCTTTACCGTTGTGCTTTTAAGTGCTTTGTCTGCACTACTGTTTCCTACCATGATAGTGAAGTCGCCTTCTTCTATTACAAAATTGTAATCACGGTCGTAGAATGCAAATGCTTCTGCATCTAGTTCTATGTCTACCGTTACCGTTTCGCCAGCTTTAACAGCTACACGTTTGTATCCTTTTAATTCTTTTACAGGTCTTGTGAACGAGCTGATCTGGTCGCGCACATAAACCTGCACTACTTCTTCACCATCCATTTTACCAGTGTTTTTCACATCTACGGTTACCGTTATGATGTCTTCCGCTTTCGCGAAAGCGGAACTAGATAATCTAGGTTCACTAATATTAAACTTAGTATAGCTCAATCCATGACCGAATCTGTGTAGCGGTACTTTCTTCTCTGTATTGTATTTGTGAATATATGCGGTAGGCTTGTGGTTGTAAACCATTTGTAATTGACCAACACTACGCGGAATGGTTAATGGCAATTTTCCAGAAGGATTTACTTGACCAAAAAGAATCTCTGCCGTTGCTGTTCCTGCAAACGCACCACTTTCCCATGTATTCAATACGGCAGCAGCACGTTGCTCTAACCAAGGCTCTGCAATCGGGCTACCAGATACGTAAACCACGATAACTGGTTTGCCGTTAGCCAAAATAGCATCGGCCAGTTTCATTTGATTTCCTGATAGTTTTAAAGTCGCACGATCTATGTTTTCACCAGTGGTCTTACGTTTCCAGTCATGACGGAAAGAGTTTTCACCTAGAACTAGAACTGTAACATCTGCAGATTTTGATTTCTGAGCTGCTGTTTTAATAGCCTCAGGAGTGATTTCTTTAGATCGATCACCGCTATCATAATAATCAACAGAATATCCATTTGCTTCTCCTATTTCCTTAATTCCTTCATACATCGTCACCACATTCTCTTCTGGTTGTGGAGAAACCCAGTCACCTAGCGTTGTTTGATTGTTTGCATTAGGTCCTGTGATGAATATTTTTCCTTTTCCGTTAAGAGGTAAAATGTTCTTTTGATTTTTTAGTAAAACGATAGAGCGTCTTGCTTGTTCTAGAGCGTTTTCTTGGTGCGCTTTCGCGAAAGCGATATCCTTAACTTTCTCCTCTTCTACAAATGGGTTTTCAAATAATCCCATTTTAAACTTAGTAGTCAAGATCTTGCGACATGCCTCATCTACACGATCTTCAGAAAGTTTCCCTTCATTAACCAATGCAATAACGTGTTTGTCAAAAAGAGGTCCGTGCATGTTCATATCCATTCCTGCGTCTACAGAAAATTCAATGGATTGCTTGAAATCTTTTGCAACATGATGCCAGATGTCAATACGAGATACGTCATTCCAGTCACTCACATAAAAACCGTCAAAATCCCAACGGTCACGCATTAACTCAGTCATCATGAATTTATCCATGTGACCTGGTAAACCAGCAACCTCATTATGAGCTGCCATGATACTATATACGTTTGCTTCTTTAACAGCACGACGATATGGTGGTAAAAATATTTCAAACAGCGTACGTTTAGAAACGTCTGTAGGTGATGCGTTCAATCCATTAATAGAAGAACTACCAGCAATTAAGTGCTTTGCACAGGCAATCACGTGATCTGTTCCAGCATAATCATCTGACTGCAACCCTAAAATAGTCGCTACGCCCATATTACCAACTAGGTAAGGATCTTCTCCATATGTCTCACCGGTGCGTCCCCAACGTGGATCACGCAATACATCAATATTAGGAGTAAATGACCAGTGCATACCACTAGCTCTCATCTCAAGTGCTGTCTGGCGGCTTCCTTCTTTAATTAGATCGTCTGCAAACGTTGCTGCTTGCGAAATAGGCGATGGATATATGGTAGAACCACTTACCAGTCCGTTACCATGAATAGCATCAATTCCTATTAATAGCGGAATTTGTAATGGAGACTTTTGAACGAGTCTTTGTAAATAATTTGCTTCTTCGGCAGTTACTACATGAAGAAAAGAACCGATGTGTCCTGCTTCAGTTAATCTCGCCACACTATCACTGCGCACTCCAGGATAGAATCCTAGTGCATCATTTTTCTCTAATTCTTCAGGCGTTAGTTTAGCCTCAGCTTCCTTCATATGTTCCAGTCCTACGTACTGGCACATTTGATACACCTTATCCTCGAGGCTCATGCGAGACATTAAGTCATCTACACGATCCTCTACGTTTGCAGTAGCATCTTTGTAAGTAGGTGAACCGTCTGAACTATTTTGAGTTGATGTTGAATCTTCTTTACATGAAGTTGTTAATATCATGCAAGTGATAACGAGAGTACTCCATCTAGCAATCTTCTTTTTCATAGTAATCTGTTAAGCTGTTTTTTTAGTAACCTGGGTTTTGTTCTGATTGGTCTATTGCCTGGTTTCCATTAATCTCAGATGAAGGAATAGGCAATCTCATATTTTTAGGATCTGTAGGATAGGTGAAATCCTTGTTTCCTAGATTAGTAAAGTTGTTATGAGTATTTACTACTTCTTCAAGAAAGTAGGTATATCCACGACGGCGAGTATCAAACCACTCGTGTCCTTCACCTAACATTTCGTACTGGCGCTCTCTTAAAATTCTTGTTCTAAAAGTGTCTTGAGTAAGTCCAGCAAAATCTGCAGGCTCAGCGACAACACCAGCGGTTGTAGTACGAGCTCTTAAAAGCACTTCGTTTACATATTGATAAGCGTTTGCTGGTCCATTCAATTCATTTTCAATTTCAGCAAGCATTAAAAGAACGTCTGCATATCTGAATTTAATGAAATTACGACTAGACGTTGTACCATTGAAATTGCTGTCAAAGTATTTTCTCAATACCGTGAACCCATCATTTCCGTTAGTACGTGTTGGATAAATAGTTTGAGTAGACCCGTTAGTCTTTACATAACTATCTGCTACAAACGTTGCGTCTAATCTAGGATCTGTAGGATACTGATTAATATGTTGATCATAAACTTCTTTGTTAGGTCTCACACGACCAAAAGTAGTTGCAGTTGCCGGAGCAAATAGACTATTTTTAGGAGTATAGAATCTTACAACATCAGAGTTACGTACTGCTCCATTTTCTCCATATTGAATTTCAAAAATAGACTCACTTGTGTTTTCATTATTTTCATCAAATAGCTCAGCATAAGTAGTAGTCAGTGTATATTTTTGATATACTGGAAAAGTTTCATCATAAGCATTTTGCCATAATGCTGGGTTACCACCATCTTCACCTGCCATTTGCATATAAACTTTACCTAAGTAAGCATAAGCCGCCCATTTAATAGGTCTATCTACTAGATATTCTCCAGCGTCTGGAAGTAATAATTTTGCTTGTTCAAAATCCTCAATAATCTGAGCATAAACAAGTGCTTTATCTGTACGTGGAAGATTTAAAGTTGCAGTAGTCGACGGCACTAATGGTAAAGGAACATCCCCAAACCATCTTACTAGATCAAAATAAGTAGCCGCTCTAATAAAATAAGCTTGTCCTAGCGAAGTATCTCTATTAGCTAAGTCACTACTTTCTATATTTTGAATAATAACATTTGCAGAATTAATTGTAGTGTACTGTGCTGGCCACATTCTTTCTAACCAAGTATTATTAGGCAAGCAGTTTAAACTTGTAGCATCTACACTAGCTCCTTGATTTGAAAAGAACTTCCCAGATATAGGTGCAATTAGACCATGCATCGCAGATCCGTGATAAGCACCTTCTGCAAAGTTTTGATACATTCCATTAAGTGCTGCTTCTACTCCAGATTCAGTTGCAAAAACTTGTTCCTCACTCAATTGAGTAGGTGGAGTCTCCTCTAGAATATCTTCACAACTTGCTATAACTGTTACAACAGTTAAAAGCATGAATAATTTGATTAAATATTTCATAGTTATAGTTTTTTAAAAAGTTATGTTTAAAGAAACAGAGTAAGATCTTTGGTTAGGGAAAGACTGCCAGTCTAGCCCTACTCTTCCTGGATCAGATGCAAAGCTATTTACTTCAGGATCAAATCCGCTGTATTTTGTAAATAGTAATAAATTCTGTCCAGAGACTGAAAGATAAGCACCATCAATAAACTTAAATTTATCTGTAGGAACATCCCAACCTAGCGTTACATAGCTCAATCTTAAGAAACTTCCATCTTCAATAATACGATCCGTAAGACCTGTATCTGGCGCTAAATCATAACCTATACGTGGATATGATCCATCTGGATTATCTACAGACCATGCATTATTGTAAGCTTCAGTTCTTATATTACTACTTCTAGTATCTGCATAAGCTTCTCTTAGTAAGTTTCCATTTGCAATTTCGTTTCCTTGAACACCATTAAAGAACATGCTTAAAGAAACTTGCTTGTAGCTTACACTAGAACCAAACCCATAGGTAAAATCTGGATTAGGGTTTCCTATGATTGTATAATCTTCATCAGTAATATCACCATCGCCATTTTGATCTACTAATGCGACATCTCCTAATTGAGCTGCTTGACCTCTAAAAGATGGCGCATTTGCAAGCTCGTCAGCATCAGATATAATACCGTCTGTTGCAAAACCATAAAACAATGCTGCTTGTCTTCCTTCTAAGAAGATATTTGCAGGTGCCTTAAAGAAATTACCACCTGAAATTTGTCTTCCTAAATAACCAGGAGCATTTTCAGTTCCAAATGTCCCATTAGGTCTTCCTAGATCAGTAATTTTATTTCTTACATGCGCTATATTTCCGTATACATTCCATTTCCAATCTTCTGTATCTATAATATCTGCACTTAATGCAAATTCGATTCCTTTGTTTTCAAGTCCTCCATTATTTGTTACAAAATTTGAAAATCCAGTAGAAGGAGCAATTTCAAGATTAAGAAGTAAGTTAGATATATCCTTTTTGAATACATCTACAGAACCAGTAATACGCTCATTTAAGAATCCAAAATCAACACCTACATTAAATTGTCTAGTCTCTTCCCACACGATATCTGGGTTTGCAAGATTAGTAGGTATTAAACCAATCGCTGCTCCACCGTCTGCATCTGAATAAGGAGATGCCGTTGCTCCATACGGCGCTAAATATCTATAGTTAGGAATCGCTTGATTACCAGTTATTCCCCAACTAGTTCTGAACTTTAAATTAGAAAGACTTTCTACATTCTTCAACCATTTTTCACGATCCATTTTCCATGCTAGCGCAAGAGAAGGAAAGTGACCGAAACGATTACCTTCTGCAAACTTGCTACTACCATCTGCTCTATAGGTTGCTGTAAATAAGTACTTATTCTTGAATGTATAGTTAACACGACCTAAAAATGAAAGTATCGTTTCTCTTTGTTTATCGTAAAACGTAGGGTTAATAACTTGACCAAAAGAAATACCATCAGCTCTTAAATCTTCGTTTGCAAAATTTGAGGCTTGATTTGAAGTTCTTTGAATTTGACTTTGATCAATAACAAAACCTGCAGTACCATTCAACTTATGATCTCTATTGAATTTCTTTTTAAACATTAATGTATTATCAATGTTATAACGGAATCTCTTTAAATCACTGATTCCAGCCTCACCGTTTGCTTGATTTCCTCTGAAAAGTCCCGTTCCGTACCAAATCTTACGTTGCTTATACCTGTAATCAACACCTACTCTAGTGCGCCATGTAAACATGTCTGATATTTCATAGTCTAATTTTGCTGCTCCTAATACACGGAAATCATCTGATAGATCATCGTATTCTTTTAACCAAGCACGTGGTCCATCCAGCGCATCAGCATTATCGAGTCCTTCATTATTATCCTCAAAATTTTGAAAAGGAACTCCATTTACTATTTGACGGATAATATTATTATTTGTTCCCGCTAGGTTATCTGTTCCTTTTGATGCAGAGTTCTTTGAGAACGTTGCAGCAAACTTAGTGTCAAGTGATAATTTACTATTTAATTCATTACTAAGATTAGCCACAAAATCTGTGCTGCGCGCATAAGCATTAGGAATTAACCCTTCATTATTAATATAACCAGCAGCAATGAAGTATTTACTCGTTTCAGATCCACCGCGTGCAGATATTCTATGATTAGTAGTCACCGTAGTTCTATATATATCATCGCTCCAGTTGATAGGATCTAGACGCTCGATAGTATCTGCATTATCAATCATGAATTGCTCATCAGTATCAAATTGTGCTATTGATCCATCTGGATATGTATAATAACTTTGCTGGAAACCTTGTGCGTCCTGCACATCATTTATATAATTAGCATATTGATTTGCATTTAAAACATCGATATCTCTCGTGATCTGACCTACAGTAGTAGTCATGTCGTAAGAAAAACGAGCCTCACCAGCTTCTCCTTTTTTAGTAGTAATAAGAATAACACCATTTGATCCACGAGATCCATAAATTGCTGTTGCACTAGCATCCTTTAAAATCTCAATACTTTCTATATCACGAGGATTAATTCCTGCAATTCCACCTTGAGGCGCTAGATAACTACTACCACCAGATAAAGGATCCAGTGTGTCCTCAGTCGCACTATCTACTATAATACCATCAATTACATATAACGGCTCAGTATTTCCCGTAAGACTATTTAATCCACGTATCTTAATAGAGACTGGCGCACCTGGCTCGTTACCCGTTGATATTACTTGAACACCTGCAACACGACCTTGTATCAAATCCTCAACAGAATTATTTACGTTTACCGCATTTTGAGGTGGTTTTACACTACCTACAGCACCAGTAAGTTCTCCTTTTTGAACTTCACCATATCCTATTACGACGATTTGATTCAAGCTCTCTGCAGTAGGAACTAGTGTTACCACTACGTCAGTAGTTTGAGTTACTGGAATAGATTTAGGTGTATATCCTAGATAAGAAACAACGATAGTTGCTGGGAAGCTCTCCACATTGAGTGTAAATCTCCCATCCAAATCAGAGACTACACCAGTAGTTGATCCTTCTAGAGATATTGAAGCTCCTAAAAGCGGTTCATTTTCTTCGTCAAAAACGGTTCCTGTGATTGTTCCTTGTGCCCATGTAAGAGCTGGAATTAATAACAGTAAAATGTACAAGAGTTTTTTCATGAGTCATTAGTTAATTGATAGCAATTTAAATTTTAACAATCGTTTGCGACATAAATATATATCACAATAGGTTTGCTTATAGTCAACATGTTTATTTTCAAGTGGTTGTAATATCGAAAAGGTTATAGTTATTACGCTTTCGCGAAAGCGTAATTATGTTAAAATACTACTTTTTAAGACTATCTAGGAATCCAGATGGTGTCAAATTGTAGAACTTTTTGAATGAGGTACTGAAATATTTAGGGTTAGAAAATCCGCTCTGGTACGCTACTTCTTTAATACTCATCTCGCCTTCAATGAGTAATTTTTTTGCAACTTTAAGCTTAGTATGAATGATGAAATCCTGCGGAGAAAGATCTACAAGATTTTTTAATTTCATATATAACGATGTACGGCTCATGCCCATACTTCCCGATAAATCGTGAACTGAAAAGGACTCATCTCCTAGATGCTCTACGATATTACTTTCTAGTTTTTCAAGGAACTCTTGATCTTGTTTATTTTTAAATACCGCAGCCGTATCAGAGTCTTGTTCCTGACGGTATTTTTTACGCAACTGAGTTTGAAAATTAAGTGTGTTCACAATCTTAGCAAGTAAGATTTTCATATCAATAGGTTTCTCTATGTACTCAGACACACCACTCTCGATGCTCTCTAGTTTCTGACTTGAGTTCTGCAGAACCGTGAGCATAAACACAGGAATGTGATTCAAATTGATGTCTGCTTTGAGCTGGCGTGCCATTTGCATTCCATCCATCTCGGGCATGATTAAATCTGTAAGTATGATATCAGGATAATGCTGTAATGCCATTTCTAAACCTTGCTGACCATTTATAGCTTCAAAAACTTGAAAATAATTCCCGAGAGCACTAACCATAAGATTACGTAACTCATCATTATCCTCACAAACTAAGATTTTTGCATCACTTAAATTACCTACTTCAAGTTGAAGTAAATCAAAATCCTCAGTAGATGCATTTATGTTATGAATCTTCTGAATTTCTTTTTCTTCATACAATTTTTTAAGATCATGGAGCACTACTGTAAAAGCAGTTCCTACATTTTCCTCACTTACAAATGAAATCGATCCACCAGTTTTATCGAGTAATTTTTTAACCATCACAAGCCCTAATCCAGTTCCTGGACGCTGACTGTTAATGACGTTTCTAGCTCTGTAATACTTTTTGAGAATGTGTTTTTGTTGCTCTTGGGGAATACCTATACCGTGATCGGTAATTTTTACTTGAAGTTGCTTGTCTTGCGTATTTGAAAGATCTACGTTTATCTCGCTCTGCGCATTTGAATATTTAATCGCATTTGATATGAGGTTAAGAATGACTTTATCTAGGATATCTCTATCATGATGGAATACTGGATTTGTTAATCGAGAATTGACATTTATCCTTATGTTGCGCTCTTCGGTAAGAGGTGCAAAGCTTTCTGTCAAATTTGTAATATGTTTATCTACCTGCAGTTGTGTGACATGTTGGGTGATGCTATTCTCTGAGGTTACTTTATGGAAATTAAGCATTTGCTCAAATAACGAATTGATTCTTTTAACAGTAGTCTTTATTCTTTTTTTAGATTCATCAGTATCTGCTATGTCACTTGTTACTTTATCTAGCGAGGACATAAGTATAGTAAGTGGTGTTTTAATCTCGTGCGTCACGTTGTTAAAGAATGCGATTTGCTCGTCTGCATTACGTTTTCTAACCATAACTCTAGTAAAATGGATAACGCCGTAAACAATTGCTAACAATGCAAATAAGTAAAGTAACACCGCAACTCTAGTGGCATACCATGGCGTAGCAATTTTAATAGCTACAGCTCGCACTGGACTAGATTCCTTGTATTTATTAAGCGCTTTTACCTCAAACACATAATCACCGGATCCTAAGTTAGTAAACGACTGGAAGTTTTGGGTTGTAGGTAAAGACCATTTATCATCAAAACCTTTGAGTCTGTGCGAATAGGTTACTTGCTCTGGAGCAGAATGTAATACACCTATATAAGAAAGCTCAATGGATGTTTGATCACTGGATAATTCAATTTTGGATATTTGATCTAGAGATTCTGGCAACTCTTTTGTGCCAGGAACCAATCTTTCATTGAAAACCTCAACATCTATTAATTTTAAATAAGGTACTGGACCCGTGGTTTTAATATTTAAAGGATTGAAGATTGAAACACCATTAGTTCCACCAAAAGCAATGAGCTTGCCATCATCTAAAATAGCAGAGCTTCCATAATTAAATTCAGTACTTGCTAGACCATCACTTTCATTATAAACAAAAATCTGTTGACCATTATCGCTTTTAATGACATGAGCAAGTCCTCTGGTTGTTGCTACCCAAAATTCGTTTTCCTTAATTGAAATAATCGATTGGATATTATCTGACGGTAGTCCTTCTTCTATTCCTAGGGTTCTAACAGATTCATTATTTAAATCATAAATAAGTATGCCTTCACCATTACTAGCAAACAGTAATAGGTCGTTAAATTTAATTACATCATTAAGTGTAGAGTAATTGATATCCTCCGTTTTATTTGCCACGGCGTCTAACAAACTAAAACTGTTATCTCTAATATCGATTTTAAAAGCACCTTTACGACCTACAGCAAGAATATAATGCGTATCAAAACGCACTAGTTTTCTTATATTTTGAATCGGTAATGTTTTTACAACTACGTCATTTTCTAGTCTCGCAAGCTCTCCTTGTAATCCTGCTATCCATATGGTTTGAGAATCTGTGCTTAAAATACTGTAAACACTTTTTGCTGCTCCTTGCGATACAACTTCATCATTAAGACTTTGAACTTTTAAGTCGGTAATCTGGATTTTAAATAAACCATGATTAAAGGTACCCACATAAATATCATTACCTCTTTTTTCTAGCGCCAGGACTATGCTAAATTCTGGGCTATTCTTTTTAAGACTCGGTAAATGTCTCCAGGTGTTATTTTTTCTATGCCAGATACTAATTCCTTTCTTTGTACCGAACCAAATATTCCCAACTCCATCCTGGACTATAGCTCTTGTAAGGTCACTAGCAATACTATTTTCATCGCTATTTCTATGTTTATGATTAGTAAACGCTACACCGCTGGTGCTTAATTTAGAAATGCCGCCTCCATAGGTTGCAATCCATATCTCATCATTAATCCCTTTTTCAATATCATAAACACCATTACTAGCAATGTATTCTAGACTACTATCATCATCTCTAAAATGCTGTTGAATAGACCAATCTTCACCTAGTTTAAAAAGTCCATTTCCATCTGTTGCCAGATAGATGGTGTTCTCATTAAATAATAAAATATCCTTAATCTTGTTCTTGAAATTTCCTAACGGCTGGAATACAACTTCTGAATTTGGATCGAATTCAAACAATTGTCCAGAATCTGTTCCTGCGATGAGTTTTTGCCCTATTCTTCCTATGGCAGTCACAGACTGATTTAATGGCACTGGAAAATCTATAACATCCTCCATTTTCATGGAATACGGAACTAGGGTTACCTTGTTTTGATGAGCCACTAGAACTCCACTTTTAGTGTTTTCTATAAAATTAATTTGTTTAAAATCTCCAACACGCTCTAGAGGTTCATCGACTCCAGATTGGGTCCACAACCCATTAAATGCAGCAACAAAAATTCTACCATCTTCTGATTTTATAATCTTAGTAATTAACGATGGATTGTTGTCATTTCTCGCAGCAACTTTTTGAAATTGATCGAGATGAGAATTATAAATTCCTAGACCAGTTTCAGTTCCTATGTAAAGTTGATCATTTAGATCTATAAATAAGGTAGTGATCCTATCAGAGAGTTCAGGATCTAATCCATTATTACTATTGTAAGTTTTAAAATCTATAGAATTGTGTGAAAGCACGCCTTCTTCAGTAGCAATCCATATCATACCCGATTTCTCTTGTACAACCGCATAACATATGGATTGAGAAGCAGTACTTGCTCCTTCAATAGATTTAAATAAGGAAGATGTTTGCCCTAAGGATATGAATGGCAACATTCCTAAAAAACAAAATAAAATGGATCTAAAAGTGTTCACTAAATTTGGATATTCTTAAAATAGCTATATTGCTAATATACATTTAAATTCAACTCAGTAACCTAATCTAATGTTCAAATCCTACAAATTTCTTATTCTTCTAGCTGCTCTCTCAGTGCTATCTTCTTGTAATTCAAAAGACAAAAAAGAAGAAATCCCAACTGTACCAGTGGAGAAAAAGGAATCCTATCAACTATTAGTTGAAAAACCTCAAGATATCGTAGTGCCAGCAGGAATGATTTGGGTACCTGGAAAAGAGTTTATTCAAGGAGCAAAAGATAATGACCCTATGGCAATGCCACGCGAACAGCCAGGACATAAAGTTCTAGTAGATGGCTTTTTCATGGATGCAACCGAGGTTACAAACGACCAGTTTAGCAAATTTGTAGATGCCACGCAATACATTACTGTCGCAGAGCGACCTATAGACTGGGAAGAAATGAAAAAAGAACTACCTGAGGGAACGCCTAAACCACCAGATGAAGTCCTTCAACCTGGTTCCTTAATATTTAATAAAGAGGTAAATGCCGTAGTTAACATGGATAATTATACACAATGGTGGACTTGGAAAACAGGAGCCAACTGGAGACAACCGTATGGTCCTGGCAGCTCGATAAAAGGTAAAGAAAATTTCCCAGCTGTACACGTTGCTTATGAAGATGCACTTGCATACTGTAAATGGGCAAACCGTAAACTACCTACTGAGGCGCAATGGGAAAGCGCTGCTCAAGGAACTCAAACCAACCAAATTTTTACTTGGGGAAACGATCGCAATTTATTAAGCCAGCAGTCTAACACTTGGGAAGGAACGTTCCCGACTGAAAATACGGGAATAGACGGCTTTAAATTTATCGCACCTGTAAAATCCTATCCTGCAAATGACCTAGGTTTTTATGATATGGCTGGAAACGTTTGGGAATGGACCGCAGATATTTATAATCATGATTATTACAGACAGCTAGACACCAGCAAGCCTGTTATCAATCCTATGGGTGCAACGAGTTATTATAATCCACAAAATCCTTATCAAGTTGAGATGATTATGAAAGGCGGCTCTTATTTATGTCACGCATCCTATTGCGCCAGTTACCGCGTTAGCGCTAGAATGAGTACGAGCAAGGATTCTGGAAGTGATCACTTAGGATTTAGAACTATTGCTACAGTTGATATGTTGAAGGAGTAATTTTGTTACGCTTTCGCGAAAGCGTCATTCACATCATCCATACTACTAATAAGATCTATTTTCTAATAGTGATTATAAAGCAAAAACCTTACATCAGCTAAATAGCAGATGTAAGGTTTTCTTTGCAGAGAGGAAGGGATTAACAAATTGATCCCAAAAAGGTTTCTTAAACAATCATAGAAATCACACCACTGACTGAAATAGTCAGTGGTGTGATTCTAATAAAAAAAGGAGCAATCAAGCTAAGCTTGTGCTCCCTTTTTTATTAGAATCTAAAACTGCAAAAAAGCAGTTTTAGATTTCCTTTTGCAGAGAGGAAGGGATTCGAACCCTCGAAACGTTGCCGTTTACACGCTTTCCAGGCGTGCGCCTTCGACCACTCGGCCACCTCTCTAATTGTGCGCAAGATTACAAAAAAATAATCCGCGACCCAAGTAATATTTAAACACTTATTTCTCCACGTAGGGAAGTTTCAAAATATTTCTTGAAATCTCCACTCTCTGGCATGTATGCGAGTAAGTACATCATTTTAGATAACGCAGCCTCAGTAGTAATATCAAATCCAGATACCATTCCTATCTTTTTTAAAGCTACGCTTGTTTCATATTTTCCCATATCCACGGCTCCACCGCGACACTGTGTAACGTTTACAATCTTGATACCGCTTAACAATGCTTCTCTTAAAACGGCAATAAACCATGGCGACGTAGGTGCGTTTCCACTACCGTAAGTTTCTAGTATGATTCCTTTTAAATCTTTTACGGTACATATTGCTTTTACAACGGCTTCTGTGATACCAGGAAACAGCTTTAAAACGACTACTCGTGAATCCATTTCTGGACGATACATCATTTTTAAAGGATGTGGCTGGTCTATATAACTCTTCGCAAGAGCGATATCATCAAATCCACCTTTCCATAACAATCCTTGATCGATATTTAAGTGCACACCACTAATCGCCAGCGGCGGATAATTAGGTGAACTGAATGCTTCAAAATGTTCTGCATTCATTTTGGCCGTACGATTTGCTCTATATAATTGGTATTCAAAATAAATACAGACTTCTTTAATAATAGGCGCATTATTCTCCCATTCTGAGGCAAGTTGAATACTTGTAATAAGGTTCTCTTTTGCGTCTGTACGCAAATCTCCTATGGGCAATTGCGATCCAGTTAAAATGACTGGCTTAGTGAGATTCTCAAACATGAAACTAAGAGCACTTCCGGTATGTGACATTGTATCACTACCATGAAGAACTACAAATCCATGGTAATCATCATATTTAGCATTTATAATATCACCTAGCACACGCCAGTGATTCAAATCCATGTCTGACGAGTCGATGGGCTCTTCAAAAGAAGTAGTTTCAATCTCGCAATCGAGATGTTTCAATTCTGGAATATGATAAAGTAATTTTGTGAAATCAAATGATCGTAGAGCACCAGTTTCTGGATCTTTAATCATTCCTATTGTTCCACCTGTGTATATGAGGAGAATTTTAGGCTTCATCGATGACGGCTAGTTTCTCTTTATTAAAAACAGGTCTCGCATACATCATTAAAAAGCTTTCAACGGCTTTTTCATCTTCTACGTTTACTCGCATGCGCAATCTTCTTTCAAAGTGCGCTATATCATGCTCTGTATAATATGTGTTGTATTTTTTTGAATTGTTAACGAGATCATATGCAGCATAATTAGTAGGCCACAATTTATAGTTTGCTTGAATGGTATCATCCAGTTCATTTACTATGTGTTGTAATAATTGATTCGTCCCAGAACCTGTTTCATTTTTAAACGTAAAAGGTTTCCCAGCGGCTATGTGAATGTGTTTTTTCTGACCTAGCGCGCCTTTGAGAATACTGTTGAAATCCTCATTTTCAGACTTGATATATTCTTCTTCGGCAGCTTTAGCAAGTAACTCTGGAACTTTTAATATATCTGTAGGATCATATTCATAAGAAATGCTCACAGGAACAATCTTAAGACTATTTAAATATTCGTGAATAGGTTGTTTACCTGCAGCAAGACCTATCATCTTAAGCACACCTTGCTCAGTTACATCATTTCCATCTTTAGTTCTTCCTTGACGCTGCGCAATCCATACACTACTTTTCTCTTCATGTAGTAATGTCTTTATATACTCACTTAGTTTTTTACTACTCAGTAAAGTCTCACGAGGACCAGCGCCTCTTTTCACTATAAAATTACGTGTTAACCTACTTAGTGCATTTACAAACGGTCGCTGGACTAGGTTATCTCCTATAGCACTTGCCGTTCTTATTAAATCGTGGTCAAATAGCTTTACATTTAATAAACAGGTATCAAGAATAATGTCTCGATGGTTAGAAATATATAAATAAGGTTGATTTTTATCTAAATCTTCAAAACCAGACGTCGTTAATCCTGCTGAGCTTTCTCTTAAAATACGAGCAACACTCTTTCTGATCACATCACGCTGGAAGTCGTTGATAGACTTACAGTTCAATACAATTTCTTTCACCTCATCATAAGGTTTATCTGGAAACGTATATTGAAATAATGTTTTAATCATGGGATGGCGCACAGCACTTTGTAGTGCGATATTCACCTCTGCATCATTAAAAAACCTTATGTCATCAAATTGATTCAATACTTCTTTATTATGTTCTAGGTTGTAAATGTAAGTATCTCATCACTTACACACCGAAGATTTTAGTAGAATTTAAGGTTGTCACCTTTGCGATATGCTCTATGCTTGTGTTGTAAATTTCGGCAAGTTTTCGAGCAACTAGAGGTATATAAGCACTTTCGTTACGTTTTCCACGATAAGGAACCGGTGCGAGATAAGGCGCATCTGTTTCAAGAACAATATGTTCTAAATCTATTTCATTAAGAAATTTATCAATCTTTCCATTTTTAAAAGTCGCAACGCCACCTATACCTAAACTCATTTTTAAATCGACAGCTAGTTGGGCTTGTTCTAGGTTACCTGTAAAACAATGAAAAATACCGTTCAAGCTACTGCCACGATAAGTTTCAAGCACCTCAAACACTTCATCAAATGCGTCTCTACAGTGAATCGCAATAGGTAAATCATGCTCTATGGACCATTTGATCTGAGTATGAAAAGCCTCAATTTGTTGCTTTTTAAATTCATCGCTCCAGTATAAATCTACTCCTATCTCTCCTATAGCAACAAAAGTTTCTTTACTTAGCATTTCTTGAACATGAGCAAGTTCTTCCAGGTAATTTTCCTTAACATGAGTAGGATGCAAACCCGTCATCAAATGAACTTGTTGAGGATAGTTTCTCTTTAAATCCAGCATTGCTGGCGTGTAAGCAGAGTCAATTGCAGGAACAAAAAAACGTTCTACACCAGCATCAATTGCTCGTTGCATCATTTCTTTTTGGTCCTCTTCAAAAGCCTCGCTGTAAAGATGTGTATGAGTGTCTGTAAAAATCATGTTACAAAAATAATGGTTTGTAAGCGGTGCGCTTTCGCGAAAGCGTATTTATATTTACCCATAAACTATACACATGTTTTCTTTAAAGAAAAGTCTAGAAAGTCGCGGTTACATAGCGCACCCCATAAGATTATCTGAAAAAAGTGGCCACATCATCACAAAGGCATCTATAAACGGTCACACAGGTCGCTTTATAATAGATACCGGTGCAAGTGCGACATGTATTAATAATGCACTTTCTCATGAGTTTCAACTGGAGTCTGAAAGCATGAACAAACAAATAGGAACAGCAAGTGGATCCTTAACACCGCAAATATCTCATAATAATAAAATGCAGTTAGGCGCATGGACGGATGAAGATTGCAGCCTACTGACTATGGATATGAGTTTTATCAATCAAGCGCTTAAAGCAGAACGCATGAGAGCTATTCAAGGATTGTTAGGTGCAGATTTCTTAATCAAATCACGAGCTATTATAGATTACTCAGGTAAGAACATCTATCTTAAAAATATTCCATAAAAAAAGCCTCTTTTAATTAAAGAGGCTTTTTTTAAAATGTAAACGATTAGCTATTAATAGAAAATAGTAAAAGCTCCGTTTGTAATGTCAAAATTGTTAGGTGGACCTGTCATGAAAGAGAAAGTTCCCGTTACAGAATTAGCCGCAGGATCTGCTGCAGTAATGATAAGTGTACCTGAAACTGCTGGAACCGCTGAACCACCAGAAATATAATTTGCTGTGTACATCCCAGAACCTGCAAGTGCATAAGTTCCTGGAACAATCGTGTCAGGGAAGTTTAATACTATTGAATTTGCACCGTTTGAAGCGTTCACTACTATAATACCACTAGCATTAACAGGAGAAATTACTGATGGAGTAAAAGCTGTCCCATCTACTTGTGCAGCAAACGAACTTAATGAAGAACCGCCACCACCAGAACCTATCGGGTTACCAAAAGGTACTTGAAAAATAACTCCTTTACGCATGTAAAGTGAGTCTGCATTCATAGGTAAATAACTTACAAATGAGAAAGTTCCCGTTAATGTACCAGCTGGAGTTCCTGCAGATAATACAACTTGACCAGTTCCTGTGCTATTATTTGTTGAATACACATCAGTATCATTAAATGTGTAAACAGCCTCATTAGGCGCTCCAGAACCTAGTGGATATGTTCCCGCAGTTGCAGATTCCAGATTTAATTCTAAGCGCTCTAACCTATTGACACCAGTGATAGTCACTGTCCCATCTGTGTTTGCAACAGCAGTCATTTGGGTAGATTTGAAGAATTCACCGTTACGTACGGCTTGAATCGCAGGGATGTTATCATCCTCTAAGTTGTCTTCACAAGCGGTAAATGCGATTAGCGCAAGTGAACAAAGTAAAAATTGTTTAATCAATCTCATTTTAAAAAATGTCTTTGAGCAAATGTAAATAAAATATAAAGATATGATGCTGATTATTAAAATAAGTATATTTTTGCACACTCAAAATTAATAACTCGGGTCGGGCACCCACAAATTTTAATGATATGCCAGTAAAAATTAGATTACAAAGAAAAGGTAAAAAAGGAAAACCATTTTATTGGATCGTTGCAGCCGATGCACGCGCAAAAAGAGATGGTAAATATCTAGACAAGATAGGTACTTATAACCCTAACACAAATCCAGCTACAATCAACCTTGATGTTGATGGTGCTGTAAAATGGTTAGAGAATGGTGCACAACCTACTGACACTGCTCGCGCGATCTTAGGATACAAAGGAGTAATGCTTAAAAAACACCTTAAAGGTGGTGTTAAAAAAGGAGCATTTACTGAAGAGCAAATGGAAGAAAAATTCAACGCTTGGGTTTCTGAGAAAGAAGGAAAGATATCTGCAAAAGCAGGTGGACTTCAAAAAGATGCTGATGCAGCTGCTGCAAAAGCACTTGAAGCAGAAAAAGCAGTTAACCAAGCTCGTATCGCTGCAAATGCACCAGTTGTAGAAGAAGCTCCTGCTGAGGAAGCTCCTGCTGCTGACGCATCTAGCGAAGAAGAATAAAAACTATTCTCATGCGTAAGAAAGATTGTTTTTACGTAGGAACGATAGTTAATAAATTTAGCTTTAAAGGTGAGTTACTTGTCAAGTTAGACACAGACGAACCGGAGCTTTTTACAGAAATGGAATCAGTTTTTATCGAAATCGGTAAAAATTTGGTTCCATTTTTTATTGAATCTAGTCAATTACATAAATCACTACTCTTAAGAGTTAAGTTTGAAGACATCGATGACGAGCCAGCTGCCGACGCGATGATGAAACATGATTTATATCTACCAATGACAGCTCTACCTAAACTAGAAGGTAATAAATTCTACTTCCATGAAATCATAGACTTTAAAATGATGGATGTAAATTATGGTGAAGTAGGAATTATAACTGGTGTAAATGATACCACTTCTCAAGCCTTATTTGAGGTAGATCAAAATGGGACAGAAATCTTAATCCCTATGAACGATGATTTCATTAAAGAAGTCAATCGTGAGACAAAAACCATCACAGTAGAAACTCCTGATGGACTCATAGAAATGTACCTCTCTGAATAAAATAGATATGAGCGTTTTTAAATTCAAAGAATTTGAAGTAGCTCAAGACCGCTGTGCTCAAAAAATAGGAACTGATGGCGTTCTTCTAGGCGCATGGGCAAGTGCCGATAAAAATCCATACAACATTCTCGATATAGGTACTGGAACTGGTGTAATTTCTTTAATGCTAGCGCAACGTTTTCCTAGTTCTCAAATTGAAGCCGTAGAACTGGATGAAGATGCCTTTGAACAAGCTGCGAGTAACTTTGAAAACAGTCCATGGAGCGATAGAATGTTTTGTTTCCATGCATCGTTTCAAGAGTTTTTTGAAGAAGTAGATGATACGTATGATTTAATAATAAGCAATCCACCGTTTTTTGAATCTAGTAGTATTAAAGAAAATCAAGAGATTGATAAAAACAGAGAGCAAGCACGTTTTGATGAAGCATTACCTTTTGAAGAATTAATCTATGGAGCTTATAAATTGCTAGATGATGATGGCATTTTTGCTTGCGTTATTCCGCATGACCGTGAAGCTCATTTCTTAAAAATAGCCGCTCATTATAAGTTAATTCCATCTCGCATTACACATGTAAAAGGAACGGAAGGTATTGCTGTAAAGAGAAGTTTGATTGAGTTACGCTTCCGCGAAAGCGATATGAAACCAACCCAATTAACTATTGAAATAAGCAGACACAATTACACTGAAGACTATATAGAACTTGTTAAAGATTTTTATTTAAAAATGTAAGTAACCCTTTGAGCAACTGACCTAAGCAAAGTATATTTACGCAAACGTTTGAAACGATGAAACCAGATTTATTTGAAGCACCAGATTATTACAACCTGGACGATTTATTAACTGAAGAACATATAATGATACGTGACGCTGCCCGAGCTTGGGTAAAGCGTGATGTGTCACCTATAATTGAACAAGCAGCGCAAGATGCAAAGTTCCCTAAAAGCATTATTCCTGGACTGGCGTCTATAGGAGCTTTTGGACCATATATTCCTGAGGAATATGGTGGTGCTGGACTCGATCAAATCTCTTATGGTTTAATCATGCAAGAAATAGAACGTGGTGATAGTGGAGTGCGCTCTACAGCATCTGTTCAATCTTCTCTTGTAATGTATCCTATATGGAAATATGGTAGTGAAGAGCAAAAACAAAAGTTTTTACCTAAACTAGCTAGTGGAGAATTCATGGGATCTTTTGGGCTTACTGAACCTGATCATGGATCAAATCCTAGCGGTATGGTTACTCGTTTTAAAGATGCAGGTGATCATATTATTCTAAATGGTGCAAAGCTTTGGATTTCTAACAGTCCATTCTGTGATGTAGCCGTAGTATGGGCAAAAGATGAAAACGATCGTATCCATGGAGTACTTGTGGAACGAGGAATGGAAGGTTTCACTACACCAGAGACTCATAATAAATGGTCGCTTAGAGCTAGCGCGACTGGAGAATTAATTTTCCAAGATGTAAAAATTCCTAAATCAAATATATTACCAGGTCGCAGTGGTTTAGGTGCTCCGTTGAGCTGTCTAGACAGTGCACGTTTTGGTATCGCATGGGGTGCAATAGGTGCTGCCATGGATTGTTATGATACGGCACTTAGATATTCTAAGGAACGCATCCAGTTCGGTAAACCTATTGCTGGTTTCCAACTACAACAAAAGAAACTGGCCGAAATGATTACTGAAATCACAAAAGCTCAATTGCTAGCTTGGAGATTAGGTGTACTGCGTGAGCAAGGAAAAGCAACAAGTGCCCAAATCTCAATGGCAAAACGTAATAACGTAGAAATTGCTATCAACATCGCCAGAGAAGCGAGACAGATTTTAGGAGGAATGGGAATTACAGGTGAGTACAGCATCATGCGTCACTCTATGAATCTAGAAAGTGTGATTACTTATGAAGGTACTCACGACATTCATTTACTCATCACTGGATTAGATATTACAGGTGAGAATGCTTTTAAATAAAACATTATATAGTGCATAAAAAAACCGATTCTCACGAATCGGTTTTTTTATGCTTTACAGAATTCTATAACTCTATATTATCTCGATATTCTTCTTTTAAATCTTGACCAGAAATATCAATGACACTCTCGATTTGTGGAGCGTGTTTTTTTATGGTCAACTCTACTCCAGATTTTAAGGTCATTTGATTAACGTGACAACCTACGCAAGTTCCCAGTAAACGAACAGTGACAAACTTATCCTCAGTAATGTCTACCAGTTCTATATCACCTGCATCACGTTGTAAAAAAGGTCTTATTTCTTGAAGACCAGCTTCAACCGCGGTTTTGAGTTCAATTCCTGTCATAAGTTTATTTTTTAACGGCACTACAACCTGCCATAGTCGTGATTTCTATAGCTCGAGTAGGTGGTAATGAACTATTACGTCTTACAGTTTGCTCCACTACGTTTTTAGTAATCTCGGTAAATGCAGCTTCAATTTCTGTTCCTTCTTGCATGGCAGCTGGTCGTCCTACATCTCCAGCTTCTCTTATGCTTTGCAACAATGGTAATTCACCTAAAAACGGTACGCCTAAATCTTCTGCAAGATGCTTTGCTCCATCTTTCCCAAAAATATGATACTTATTCTCTGGTAATTCTGGTGGCGTGAAATAGGCCATGTTTTCAATAATTCCTAATACTGGAACATTAATACTTTCTTGCTGGAACATTGCAACTCCTTTACGAGCATCGGCTAGGGCGACGTTTTGCGGTGTACTTACTACCACAGCTCCTGTTAATGGTAAAGATTGCATAATGGATAAGTGAATATCTCCTGTTCCTGGCGGTAAATCAACTACTAGAAAATCTAGTTTTCCCCAAGCTGCATCAAAAATCATTTGATTGAGTGCTTTGGCAGCCATAGGTCCACGCCATACGACAGCCTGATCTGGCTGTGTAAAGAATCCTATAGAAAGAATTTTAACTCCATAGCTCTCGACAGGTTTCATCTTAGATTTACCATCCACATTTACAGAAAGTGGCTTCTCATTCACTACGTCAAACATGATTGTAGCACTCGGCCCATAAATATCGGCATCTAGAAGACCTACTTTAAAACCCATTTTTGCAAGTGAAACCGCAAGATTTGAAGTTACTGTAGATTTCCCTACACCACCTTTTCCAGACGCGACAGCAATTATATTATCGATTCCAGGAATGGCTTTTCCTTTAATTTCGGGAGCTTTATTCTCTGTAGTAGGTGCTTCTACTTTAAGATTTACTTTAACCTGTGCTTTTTCATAAACCTCTTTATGAATAGCTTGTAGGATAGAAACTTCGGTTTTCTTTTTTGCCTGTAAACTAGGATTATCAATCACCACATCTACGACTACTTCATCACCAAAAACGAGTACATTTTTAATAGCACCGCTTTCTACCATATTTTGTCCGTGACCAGGAACTGAAATTGTTTCTAGCGCCTTGAGAACTTGTTGTTTTTCTATTTTCATAACTTGTTTAGAATACTACAAAGATAAGCTGCAGCGAGCTTAATTAAAAGCAATCTAAATAAGAAACTAGTAATGTATTGTTAAGAAATACGCTTTCGCGAAAGCGAGACAAAAACCATCTAATTATTCTTGAAAAGGCTCCAACTCTAGATTAGGATCCCAGTAAACTTTCTTAAAGTCCTGAACATGGTCCTCAACGATAGTTAACCCCTCATTTTCAAGGAGTTGCTGCATTAAGTTTGTGCCTTGAAAATGGTGTTTTCCAGAAAGCATTCCATTGCGATTTACAACTCGTTGTGCGGGAACGTCTGGATCGTTATGACTAGCATTCATAGCATAACCTACTGCTCTACTGCTGCGAGGCGTCCCTAGATAGCGCGCAATTGCTCCATAACTGGTAACGCGACCATGCGGGATTTGCTTTGCAACACTAAAAACGCGTTCAAAAAAATCACTAGAGGACTTCATAAATGCGGATTAAAGTGAAAAGCGCAATAGCCAGTGTTAATCCCGAAAGGATATAATTAATCTTGCGTGCAAAAGTCTGACTGTCAAAACCAAATTTCTTCACATACTTAATATAAGCAAACAGCATCATAAATGTCCCTAAAGATGCGCCAGCAATAAACAAATGCGCCATAGGATATTCAAATGTGAATAGTCCTCGAGCTGCAAGAAATGAGCTGAAGGCTATGTAAAACGGTATCGGGAAAATATTAAGTGCAGAAAGGATGATTCCTTGACTAAATAACTTAACGTCAGACTTATCAATAGGCTCTACTTCTCTAGCATTATCTAATCTAGCTTTTATAAAAAAGAAAATGGATAGTGCTATAAATACAGCAATGGCAAATTTTTCTACGGTTACTAATACGTCTGGATTGTCATTAAGAATTTTTGAGAAAAATACTCCTACATATACTTGAGCTATTACTATTAAACTAGCTCCTAAAGCAAATACAATTGCCGCGCGGCGGTTTTGTTTTACACTTATTTTGGCAGCTGTTAAATTGAGCAGTCCCGGCGGTATTACACCTATAAAACCGATTCCAAAACCAAAAATAATATGTAAAAATGTAAGCATCTAGCGCAGGCGGAATTTGATGTAAGTTATCGCTTTGTTTTGCTCAAGATACTGCTTTTCATAAAAAGTTTGTGTTCCTATGACTTCCTCGGGTGCTTCAGTATTTGTATAAACATCGTGATGCGCATAGATAATTTCTTCTCCTCTACCTTGTAAAAGCCCTAGCGTGTAGCCATGCATGAACTCTGAATCTGTTTTTAAGTTTATACATCCACCTTCTACAAGAATATTTCTATAACTCGCTAGAAAATCTGGATTAGTCATGCGGTGCTTAGTACGTTTATATTTGATTTGCGGATCTGGAAACGTGATCCATATTTCATCGATTTCATTTGCTCCAAAAGCATCTTCAACCAGCTCAATTTGAGTTCTCAAAAAAGCTACGTTTGTTAAGCCTTCTTCAATTGCCGTTTTTGCTCCACGCCAGAAACGTGCACCTTTAATATCTATTCCTATAAAATTGCGGTCAGGATATTTGCGAGCGAGATCTATGGTGTATTCTCCTTTTCCACAACCTAGTTCTAGTGTAATAGGATTGTCATTTTTAAAAAAAGAAGCCCATTTTCCTTTCCATTTGAAATCTGTAGTCATCTCTTCACGAGTAGGCTGGATGACGTTTTCAAACGTTTCGTTTTCGTTAAATCTCTTTAATTTATTCTTTGATCCCAATACAATTATTTAATAGATGATTAATATATGCTTCATGTCATGAGTCCTAAAGACTCTTACATTTGCAGTATGCAAATATCTAAAAACATTCTGGTTGCACCACTAAATTGGGGACTAGGTCATGCAACTCGTTGCATTCCTATCATCAACGCGATCCTTGCAAACGGCGACACGCCTATTATAGCAAGCGATGGAATGGCTTTAGCACTTTTAAAAAAAGAATTTACTCGACTACAATTTGTTGAATTACCTAGCTACGGAATCGTATATCCTGAGAATGGAAAGTTTCTAAAGCTTAAAATGCTCCAAAATACTCCACAAATATGGAATGCCGTGAGAAAAGAACATGCTTTACTTAAACAATTGATTACAGATTATCAACTCAATGGTGTGATATCTGATAATCGATTAGGTCTGTACAGTAAGTTAATTCCTTGTGTTTACATGACTCATCAACTTAAGGTGATGTCCGGTAATACTACATGGCTGAGCACGCAATTGCATTTAAATTATATTAAAAAATTTGATTCTTGCTGGATACCAGATTTTAATGAGCCTCAAAATCTATCAGGCTTATTATCCCAGAATGATGACATGACTATTGATAAAGTTTATTTAGGTCCGTTGAGTAGGTTTAAACGCAGCGCAATAACTCAAAAGAAGTATGATTTAATGGTACTGCTCTCTGGACCAGAACCTCAACGAGGAATTTTAGAACGCAAACTCTTTAATGAAGTAAAACACTTTAATGGTAAGGTTCTTTTCATCGCTGGAAAGGTGAAAGGTGAGCAAGAAATGATTAAAAAAGGCAACGTTACTTACTACAATTACCTTTCTACTCAAGGCTTACAAAAAGCTCTAGATCGCAGTGAAGTTATTCTATGCCGTAGTGGATATACCACTATTATGGATTTACAAAAACTCGGTAAAAAGGCCTTTTTTATCCCAACTCCTGGTCAGTTTGAACAGGAATATCTTGCAAAGCATCTAGAGCAACAAAGACTGGTTCCCTATGCCACACAGGAAAACTTCAATATTGAAATGCTGGATATGGTTCAAGAATATAAAGGACTGGCTCAAGTTTACTCTTCTAGGACTATATCAATATCGGCTATGTTAACGGAGACCTTTTCTAAGGTGAAAGAAAATTCAGATCCTATTCCAAATTGACTTTCTACATAAACGCTTTCATCATGCGCTTCAATAATGTGCTTAACAATTGCTAGGCCAAGACCAGATCCACCTTCACGTCTAGAACCGCTCTGATCAACTCTAAAAAATCTTTCAAACAACCGCGGAATGAATTCTTTTTTGATTCCTTCACCATTGTCAGTAACTCTTATGATGACTTTATTATTGATAAGATCTTCAACGGCAACCTCAGTAGTTCCATTTTTCTTACCATATTTTATAGAGTTGACGATAAGGTTTGCTATGACTTGCTGGATACGATCTTGGTCTGCTACTACGTTTATAGCATGATCATAATTCATATCTAAGGTTAATGTGATATTCTTTTTTGCTGCTTTCATTTCCAGCTGGTCAAACACCTGTTTGATCAGTTCAACTACATTAAACTCTGTTTCATCTAGAGACATATCACCTATTTCTAATTTGGTAATCATGTCTAGATCTTTAATAATGTAGGTAAGTCTTTCTACTCCTTTTTGAGCACGAAGCAGGTATTTTTTTCTGATTACTTCGTCCTCGTGTGCTCCATCTATGAGTGTATCTATATAACCTTGAACTGTAAATAGTGGTGTTTTGAGCTCGTGAGAGATATTCCCTAAAAACTCTTTTCTGTATGACTCTCTCACTTTAAGAGATTCAATTTCAATTTTTTTATTCTTTGCAAATCGTTCTACTTGCTCTGTAAGAGAACGCATGTCTGTAGCAATCTCGCGATCAGGTAAGTTAGTAGTCTCTAATAAACTTACATCTTCATATATTTTTTTAATACGACGGTATATAAATCGTTGTACTCGAAACTGAATAATAAAAAAAGAGCTGGCAAAAAGTAGGAGAATCATCAACAGTTCATGCCACCATGCTTGAAACTCAAGTTTAAAAACTAAATGAAACAGCACTAGCAGTAACCCAAAAACAATGGATAGGAAGAGTGATGATCTTAATGCAAATCTATAGCTGCGTTTTGATGAGGTATTATTTGACATATTTATAACCTACTCCTTTTACCGTCTTAAAGCTATCGTCTCCCAGTTTCTCTCTGAGTTTTCTTATGTGAACATCAATAGTTCTACCACCTACGATTACTTCATTTCCCCATACCACGTCTAGAATTTCTTCTCGTTTAAAGACTTTTCCTGGCTGAGATGTGAGTAGTGAAAGTAGCTCAAACTCCTTGCGAGGTAATGAGATTTCTTCTTTTTTGTAAATAATTTTATATTGATCTCTGTCTATAACTAGATCTCCTATTTTAAGGACGCCACCTTGCTCACTTTTAGGCGCAGAATTGCGCCTTAATAGGGATTTTACTTTACTTACTAGGACTCGAGGCTTGATAGGTTTAGAGATATAAT
The DNA here is from genome assembly GCF_051251825.1 of Nonlabens sp. GTDB lineage: Bacteria > Bacteroidota > Bacteroidia > Flavobacteriales > Flavobacteriaceae > Nonlabens. Next base: position 234,033 of record NZ_JBPOGG010000002.1, read on the forward strand.
CGTCTGCTCCAGCATCAAAACCTGCAATCATTGAATAATCTTCACTACGCGCTGTTAAGAATGTAATTATAGTATGGTCTAATTCTGGAATTTTACGGATTTTCTCGCATGCTTCAATCCCATCCATCACTGGCATCATCACATCAAGTATGATAAGATCTGGCTTTTTCTTTATAGCTTTTTGAACTCCTTCTTTACCATTCTCTGCGGTAAAAACTTGATAACCTTCATTTTTCAAATTGTAACTTACAATTTCTAGAATATCTGGTTCATCATCTACTAGTAAAATTTTTGCAATGGCATCTTTCATCGTAGTGTTGTGTAAAATGCTAAGTTAATAAGTTTTTGAGCAACTAGAATCAATTCAGTGTTAGGTTAAGGTTAAGTCTATTTTAAAAGAATAAAGTCGTGATTAGATCCGCTTTCGCGAAAGCGTAATCAACAACTATCCAGTTCATAAACAATCTCTTGTGATACATTTATGACATTCCTTGCGTATATTGTCAACCCATTAAAAGATTAAGTTGATTAAGTCCCTATGAAAATTTTACTTCCATTACTCCTTTTATTTTTATGTCTAAAAGGAATTGCTCAAGATTATACTAGTGCTGCGCATTCTTTCTTAAAACAAAATGAAAAAACATATAATTTTGATAATCAGGATATTGCAAGCCTTAAAACAAGCTCTAGCTCATTCTCTAGTAGCTTAAATGCACAAACAGTTTACATCTCACAATATTATCGAGGTGTTGAAATTTTAAATAGTTCATCCCTTTTTCTGATAAGAGAAAATGAAGTGCTTCATGCCGCCTTATCTTTTGAAAAAGGACTATCTACCCGAGTAAATAGTACAAATGCTAGTTTAACGGCGGCAACAGCCATTAATTATGCTCTTAATTTTAAAGACATCTCTATAACTGGACCGTTACAGGTTGTTGAATCTCAAATAGATGGTGCATTTCAATATAAAAATGAATCTGTTTCTGTTAAACCTATGACTGTTAAACCGGTTTATGTTGCAGTAGGAGAAGAATTTATACTAAGCTGGGAAGTTTATATCGAGACTATAGATAATCAGCACATGTACCTTCTTTATGTAAATGCTTTAACTGGAGCGTTAATTAAAGAGCAAGACCTAGTGATTAACTGCACTTTTTCTTCGCATAGTGAGCCTAATCACGTTCATAGCAATTCAAAGAGTTATTCTTTTCAAAAAGCGGCTTCTGTAAGCACTGCTATGTTTATGGATAATTCAAAATATAATGTATACGCTCTACCATTAGAAAGTCCTAATCACGGGAATGAAACTCTAGTTAATAGTCCTGCAAACGTTACAGCATCTCCTAATGGATGGCATGATACTGATGGAATGGCTGGACCAGAGTTTACGATTACTCGTGGTAACAATGTTTATGCACAAGAGGATTTTGATGGAGATGGAAATACTTTAGGAGCTGCTCCTGATGGAAATCTAGTGCTCAATTTCAATTTTCCCCAGCAACTTGATGTGCCAGCAAGAGATAATATAAATGGCTCAACGATTAATCTATTTTACATGAATAACATGATGCATGACATCTGGTATTCTTACGGATTTGATGAAGCTAGTGGTAATTTTCAATCTAACAATTACGGGAATGGTGGTTTAGAAAACGACTTTGTAGTTGCAGATGCTCAAGACGGAAGCGGTTTTAACAACGCTTCATTTGGTACACCAGCAGATGGTGGTAATCCTAGGATGAATATGTTTTTATGGAATGCGCCTACTACTGGTGGTGTAGACCCTATAACTCTCAACAATGGTAATCTTGCAGGAACTTACTCAGGAGTTACAGCAGGTTTTGGACCTAGTTTTCCTAACCCATCAAGTGCTATTAATGCTGACCTAGCACTAGTTATAGATAATAATTCTGGCGGCGTTTCCACTGATGCTAATGATGCATGTGACGTCATCACAAATGGTGCTTCTCTTTCTGGGAAAATCGCAGTAATGAATCGTGGTAATTGTCAATTTGGAACAAAGGTATTAGCTGCCGAAAACCAAGGAGCCATTGCTGTAATAGTAATTAATAATGCCGCAACTGCTCCTTTTACAATGGGCGCAGGAAACGATGGTGGAGCAGTTACGATTCCTTCGATTATGATAAGTCAGGCAGACGGAAATCTACTTTTAGCAGAGTTACAAAACGGAGCAGTAATAAACGCCAATTTAAATAATACAGGACTATTCCGTAAAGATGGTAGCCTAGATAATGGGATAGTCTCACACGAATATGGACATGGAATCTCCACAAGATTAACCGGTGGACCTGCAAATCCTGGATGTCTAGGTAGTATTGAGCAAATGGGTGAAGGCTGGAGTGACTGGTTTAGCCTAATAATTACTATTGAACCTGGTGATGCAGGAACAGACACCAGAGGTATAGGGACTTTTGCTATAAATCAACCTATAACTGGAGGCGGAATCAGAAACTTTCCGTACAGTACAGATATGAGTGTTAACCCAGTAACTTTTGCAGACACAAATAATACAAACTTCTCCGTTCCACATGGAATGGGATCTATATGGGCAAGCATGCTATGGGATTTATCATGGCGATTTATTGATGATTTTGGATTTGATCCAGACCTTTATAATGGAACTGGTGGTAACAATATCGCTATGCAACTTATTATGGACGGTATGAAATTACAGCCTTGTAATCCTGGTTTTCAAGATGGAAGAGACGCTATCTTACAGGCAGATGCCATCGCAAATGGCGGTGCAAATAGAGATAGAATCTGGGAGGTTTTTGCAAACAGAGGTTTAGGTTTCAGCGCTAGTTCTGGTGATGTGAATAATCGTTTTGATCAAGTTGAAGCGTTTGATACTCCACCACCATTGAACATCTCTAGTGAAAATGCTACGGTATTTAATATTTCACCTAATCCTTCTGATGGAATTATTTCTATCTCGACGACTAATACAATTAAAAATGGAATAATAACTGTTTATGATTTTAACGGTAGATCAGTTTTCACTAAAAATGCTGAGTTTGATTCCATTGAAAAATTAAATTTAGGTACACTGAACTCTGGAATTTATCTTATTTCCATTAAAGGTGATGATGTAAATCATGTTGCTAAAGTGATTATCAACTAGCTCATAAATAGATAATTATTAACATGAATACATTATAACTACTTATGTTATGTTAATATTAAATCGTTTAAAATCAAGGTTGCAGGCTACTGAAAATCGTATATTTGCAAAAAATAATAAACGATGAAACAAATTTACTTTAGCGTTGCAATGTTTTTCTTTGCAGCAATTTCCTTTGCACAAACTACTGATTTACTAATTAGTAAATACGGTGAAGGAACTTCAAACAACAAATTTTTTGAGATCTATAATGGAACTGGTGCTGCTGTCAGCTTAGATGGTTATGCATTTCCAAGTGTTTCTAACGACCCTACTGTTATCGGAGAATATGAGTTTTGGAATACTTTCACACCAGGTGCTGTAATAGCAAATGGAGATGTTTATGTAGTAGCTCACGGTAGTGCAGATGCTCAAATTCTAGCGCAAGCAGATCAGACTTTTAATTTCCTAAGTAATGGTGATGATGGAATGGCTTTGGTACTAAACGATGGAACATTTAACGATGCAAACATGGATGGTGTTGTTGACGCTGGTGAAATGACTGGTTATACAATACTCGATTTCTTGGGAGATTTCAACGGTGATCCAGGTTCTGGATGGGACATTGCTGGTGTTACTAATGGAACTGCAAATAATACTTTAACTAGAAAATCTTCAATTTGTAGCCCTAATAATAATTGGGACTCCTCAAGAGGTTATGATGCTACAACCATGTTAACTACCGCTGCAGCTGCAGAATGGGTTGTTACAGGTTCAAATAGCGGATGGAATACTATCGGTTCTTTTGTAGGATGTTCTACAGCAGCTGTATTGAATATTACTTCACCAGCAGATGGAACTGCTTTACCAGGCGGAACAACAAGTGCTGATATCGTATTTAGCGCTCAAAATGCTCCAGCGTCTTCAACCTTTGATATCATAGTAGATGGTATGACTACAACTGGTGTAACATCACCTTTTGCTGTAACTGTTCAAGATGGTGGATCTTATATGGTTACTGTAAATCTAGTTGATGGTGGTGCTACTATCGCGTCAGATGTTACCAACTTTACGGTGGCTTTCCCATGTGATTTACAAATAGGAACAATTACTGAAACTTGTCAAACGAGTACATCTGGAGTTGACTTATACGATGTAACAATAGACTATACTGGTGGAGGAACTTCTACTTATACTATTGACACAGCTGGAAATGGTACTGTTGCTGGTGATGACCCATCAACAGTTGCTGCTGGTCAAATCACAATCACAGGCGTATCAGAAGGAACTAACTTTACTGTAACTTTCTCGGGAGACCCTGCAGATAGCAGCTGTAGTTTTACACGCAGCATCACGAGCCCATCTTGTATTGGAAACGTAGTTTGTGCTAACCCAGGAGACATTATTATCACTGAAATAATGCAAAATCCAAATGCTGTAGGCGATAGTGTAGGTGAGTATTTTGAAGTATACAACACTACATCTACTGCCATAAACATGCAAGGATGGGAAATTAAAGATGACGCTACTGCATCAGAAATGCACGTAATAAGCAATCTTACTGTTCCTGCAAATGGATATGCCGTATTAGGCTTGAGTGCTGACATGACTATAAATGGTGGTATCGCTGTAGATTATGAATATAATGGAGTGAGCTTAGGTAATGGTACAGACGGAATAATGATTGAATGTACAGGAACTGTTATAGATGTAGTTATATATGATAACGGAGCTACTTTCCCTGATGGAACTGGAGCAAGTATGGAGCTGGCAGTTTCTAAATATAATGCTACTGACAATGATTTAGGTGTAAACTGGGGTCTTGCTGTAAGTACTTATGGAGCTGGTGATCTGGGAACTCCTGGAGCAGTTAATGACTATACATTATCTAATGAGCAATTTTCTTTAAATAGCTTTAAAATGTATCCTAACCCTATTACTGGAAACGAGTTAACCATTTCTATAGAGAATGGTAATGCCGTTGACGTAACGATTTACTCTGCTTTAGGTCAAGAAGTTATCACACAAAATGAGGTAACTAACTCCATTAATGTTTCTTCATTAAATGCAGGACTTTACATCGTAAAGGTTTCTCAAAATGGAAATACACAAACTAGAAAATTAGTAGTTCAATAAGAATTACAAATCTTTTATAAATCAAGCGCTGCAGTCTAACTGCGGCGCTTTTTTATTTACTTTTGACTTCAAATACAACTGATTGTTTGACTCCATATTTCATATTAACTCTATTGCTCAATTTGAAGAAAAGGCGCTCGCTATTTTTCATTATCAACTAGAGCATAATAAAGTCTATGGGAAATATTGCCAACTACTAAAAAGAACCAATCCGCAAAACTTTAAAGAAATACCTTTTCTACCTATTTCATTTTTTAAAAGTCATCAGGTAATAAGTAATAGCAATTCTCCTGAAATAACTTTTACGAGCAGTGGAACTACAGGAATGGTTACTTCTAAACATCATGTGACTAACATGAGCGTTTATGATTCAAGCTTGGACAATAGTTTTAAGCAAACATATGGACGCCATGAAGACTATGCAATCCTTGCTCTGTTACCTCATTACTTAGAACGTAACGGTTCCTCACTAGTTTATATGGCACAACGGTGGATAGAGAAAAGCAATCATCCATCCAGTGGTTTTTACCTCAATAACATAGAAGAATTAGCCGGAATACTTGAAGAACTCAAGAAAAAAAACCAAAAAGTGATTCTTATAGGAGTCACATTTGCCTTACTACAACTCGCTGAACAGTTTCCACAAGAACTACCGCAAACTATTATCATAGAAACCGGTGGTATGAAAGGAATGCGTAAAGAAATCATTAAACAGGAACTGCACGAGATTTTGAAATCCGCTTTCGCGAAAGCGAGTATACAAAGTGAATACGGCATGACCGAATTACTCTCGCAAGCTTATGCTACTGATGGAATACATTTTGAAACACCATCATGGATGAAAGTGCTGTCACGTGACACTAACGACCCATTAACATTACTCAATAACTCAAAAACTGGCGGACTCAACATTATCGATCTAGCCAACTATAATTCCTGCTCTTTCATAGCCACACAAGACTTAGGAAAAGTAATGCCAGACGGTACTTTTCAAGTCCTAGGAAGATTTGATCAATCAGATATAAGAGGTTGTAATTTAATGGCTGTGGAGTAATTACTTGACCAACACCAAAAAGTAATTACGTTTCCCACGTTGTAACAACAACATATTCTCAGCAATTAAATCGTTTGTTGTGATGACCGTCGCATCGTTTATCTTATTCTTATTAATAGAAAGGCTATTCTCTTTAAGAGCTCGTCTTACTTCACTATTTGATGGTAAAAAGCTCGTTAAGTCTGCCATGAGAGTTACGGGATCTACACCATCTTTTAAAGCCTCTTTAGAAATCTCAGCCTGTGGCACACCTTCAAAAATATCTAGTAAGGTTTCTTGATTAAATTCACTCCATTGCTCTGGAGTTACTGTTTTACTAAACAAGATTTGAGATGCTTTAAGTGCTGTTTCATACGCCACACGACCGTGAACCATTACGGTTACTTCTTCGGCGAGACGTTTTTGTAAACTTCTATATCCTGGATCTTTTGCATGTTCTTCAATTAAAGACTCACATGTTTCTTTATCTAAGAAAGTGAAAATCTTAATCCAGTTGATGGCATCTTCATCAGTAGCATTAAACCAAAACTGAAAGAATTTATAAACAGATGTCTTATCTGCATCTAACCAAATGTTTCCAGATTCTGTTTTACCAAATTTAGTTCCGTCTGCTTTTGTAACTAGAGGAGTCGTAAGTGCATATGCCTTTCCTCCAGCTTTGCGACGCACGAGTTCTGTTCCTGTGGTAATATTTCCCCATTGATCACTACCACCTATTTGTAATTTACAACCCATATTTTCATAAAGGTATAAGTAATCATATCCTTGAAACAGCTGGTACGTGAATTCTGTAAAGCTCATTCCGTCACCTTCGCCAGACACACGCTTTTTTACAGATTCCTTTGCCATCATGTAATTCACGGTGATGTGCTTACCAATATCACGAGCAAATTCTATCAAACTGAAATCCTTCATCCAGTCATAGTTATTGACTAAAACCGCACGCGTTTTATCATCACCTTTTTCAAAATCTATAAATCGCGAAAGCACAGATTGCACACCTGCGATATTTTTATCTAGGATATCTTGAGTTAACAAATTACGCTCTGCACTCTTACCAGATGGATCACCAATCATCCCAGTCGCTCCACCTACTAGCGCAATGGGCCTGTGACCAGCACGCTGCAAATGCATCAATAAAATAATTTGAACCATGCTTCCTATGTGCAAAGAATCAGCCGTTGGGTCAAAACCTATATAACCACTAACTACCTCATCTTTAAGTAATTCCTCAGTACCAGGCATGATATCATGTATCATTCCTCTCCATCTTAGTTCCTCTGCAAAATTGTAAGCCATTTCAAATTATTTAAGCTGCAAATATATAGGCTTTACCGCACTTTTAAGAGTATTTCAAGTGCGGTTTGTGTACTTTTACCATATGATTTTAGTAACTGGCGGTACTGGACTAGTAGGTGGACATTTGTTATATCGCTTTCGCGAAAGCGGTATTCCCACAAGAGCATTATATCGAGATCTCAAGAGTATCGATAAAACTCGTGCTATTTTTAACTCTTATGGCTCCGGAAAAGAGTCCTTAGTGGATGACATAGAATGGGTTCAAGGTGACATTCTTGAGGTCCCAAGTCTGGAAGATGCCATGAAAGGTATTACCCAAGTTTATCATTGTGCAGCGGTGATTGACAGCGTTCCCTTCTGGAAAATGAAAAAAGTAAATGTCACTGGAACATCAAACGTGATAAATGTAGCTCAAGCACATCAAGTAGAAAAACTATGTTATGTGAGTAGCATTGCTACACTAGGTGATCCAGTAGGAAAACGTGCTATTAATGAAGAAGATTTTTTCAATCTAGATGCAAAAAATAGCAACTACGCGATCTCTAAGTATGGTGGCGAGATGGAAGCCTGGCGTGCGACTCAAGAAGGCATGAATATTATTATAGTAAATCCTGGTGTTATTTTAGGAGAAGGAAACTGGGAAAGTGGTTCTGGTAAAATATTTTCTCAGACTTTTAAAAAACAACCTTTTTATACTGATGGTTCAACAGGTTTTGTAGATGTGCGAGATGTGACGCGAGTAATGGTTGATTTAATGGAATCTCCAGTCATTAACGAGCGATTCATTCTGGTAGAATCTTCTATTACTTATAAGAAAGTCCTTCACAAAATCAGTAAGAGTTTTAATAAGAAACCGCCGAGAATTAAGTTATCTAAATGGATGCTGTATTTAGTCTCTGGAACTATGAAAATAGGTCACTGGATAGGATTTAATAGAGGTCTGGAACGAGCAACAGTTGTGTCACTTACTTCTCATAGCAATTATGACGGTTCAAAAATAGAACGCCATATAGAATTCAAATACACTCCTCTAGAAGAAACTATTCAACGAGTAAGTGATTATTATTTGCTTTCAGTAGGGTAGCTTTTAATACTACTTTTTAAAGAGTCTGGAATCTTTGTTAAGTTTGCCGGAGTGATATTAGTTACCGGTTTTTTAGAGTTGAGCTGTCTTGTATTTACACTGTCCTTAATAACCGCTAGCTTTTCATCTACAATATCTAGAACCAGTAAAAATTCATCTACTCGATCTGCGTAATAATTAAAATTATTACTGAAAGAAACACTATCAATATTGTGTTTTTGGTAAATATAGTCATCGGCAATAATTCCTAACTCTGCAAACGATTTACGATTTGCAGTCATGGAGCCTTCTACAAGATAAACATCAGTCATAATATCTGCCATTTCTTGAGTATCAAAAAACGGATCTGGTTTAGGTGTTCTTTCAATTCTAGAACAAGAACCTAATAAGATTACAAATAAAATGAGGATTGCTTTTCTCATCGCGCAAAAGTTAAAGCTTGAGCACTTTTCACATCACTCACTTTAAAGTTATTATAAGCAAGTTGACCATTCACAAACGTATGTGTGATACGACTATTAAACGTTACTCCTTCAAACGGTGACCATCCACATTTTGCTAGGATATTATCCTTAGTCACAGTCCAAGGGTTATTAGCGTCAACAATTACAAGATCTGCCTTATATCCTTCTCTTATATAACCACGATCTGCGATATCAAATAATAATGCTGGATTATGGCACATTTTCTCTACCACTTTTTCAACAGATATTTTTTCTTGAGCAACAAACTGCATCATAGCTGGCAAAGCATGTTGAACAAGTGGTCCACCACTAGGGCAATTTAAATAAGATTTTGATTTTTCCTCCATAGTATGAGGCGCATGGTCAGTAGCTATTACATCGATACGATCATCTAGTAAAGCTTCCCATAATTCATCTCTATCTTTTGACGTTTTAACGGCTGGATTCCATTTTATTAGTGAACCTTTAGTCGCATATTCCTCAGCAGTGAACCATAAATGATGGATACAAACCTCAGCAGTGATTTGCTTCTCCTTGATAGGTTTTTTATTGTTGAAAAGCTTCGTTTCCTTTCCTGTTGAAAGATGAAATACATGAACCCTTCCACCAGTTTCTTTTGCTAGTTCTACAGCACCAGATGAACTAATGTAACAAGCATCTTCACTTCTTATGATAGGATGTTGATCCATAGGGATCTCATCTCCATAAGTATCTTTTGCTTTTTGCAGATTAGTTTTTATTGTTGCTTCATCTTCACAATGCAAAGCGATTCTCAACTTTACGTTTGAGAATATTTTTTTAAGTACTTCTTTATCATCCACTAGCATATTTCCAGTAGAAGAACCTAAAAATAATTTCAAAGCAGGAACTCTTGTAATGTCCACTTTTAAAATTTCTTCTAGATTATCATTTGTTCCACCAAACATGAACGCATAGTTAGCATGACTATCCTGCGCGGCAGTTTCCATTTTTTTCTCCCATTCTTCAATAGTAGTCGTTTGTGGAGAAGTGTTAGGCATTTCCATGTAGGTAGTAATACCACCAGCTACTGCAGCGGCACTTTCAGTGGCTATATTACCTTTATGCGTTAAACCTGGCTCTCTAAAATGAACCTGATCATCAATAACTCCTGGTAATAGATATTTCCCTTCGGCATCTATAATGACTGTATTGCCATCTTTGGCACTTATACTGTCTGCTATTTCTTTGATGACATCGCCTTCTATAAGAAGATCTCCATCTCGAGTAATACCATCAGTAACGATTTTAGCATTTTTAATTAACGTCTTTCTCATATTTCCAGTTTCCCTATCAAACTTTTAATTTTCATTTTTAAAACTCCAAAAACGGCTTCATTAATAATGCCACCACTCATCTTTGACTTACCTCTAGATCGATCTGTAAAAATGACCGGTATCTCAACTATATCTGCTTTAAGCAACCATGCTTTAAACTTCATTTCAATTTGAAACGCGTAGCCTACAAATTTAATCTTATTCAGCTTAAACTTCCTCAACAATGAGCTCTTATAACAAACAAATCCTGCTGTAGTATCATGAATTTGCATTCTAGTAATCAAGCGCACATATTTAGAAGCTCCATAAGATAATAGTACACGTGACATAGGCCAGTTTACTACATTAACACCTTTAACATATCTACTTCCTATCGCAAGGTCTGCACCTTGAAGACAAGCATTATGTAATTTTTCAAGATCTTCAGGATTATGCGAGAAATCTGCGTCCATTTCAAAAATGTAATCATAATCTCGCGCAAGCGCCCATTTAAAACCATGGATATATGCGGTTCCTAGTCCTTGCTTACCAGCACGTTTCTCAATAAATAATCGTTCTGAATATTGCGATTGGAACTGTTCCACTATTGACGCTGTTCCGTCAGGAGAATTATCATCGATAATTAATAAATGCACCTCATTATATAAAGAAAGTACAGCCTCAATCATTAAAGCGATATTTTCCTTTTCGTTATAAGTAGGTATGATTATTAACGAATTCTTCATAAGACAGACAAAAGTAATGAAATAAATAGCCTAGCAGTATTAACGAAAAACAAAAGAACTTATTTTTACATCCTCATGGAAGTGTTTGAAAGACCTATTCAATATTATAACTGGATTACTATAGTGATGGCAATTTGCCTACTATTGCTCGCTGTCGTAAAATGGATTTATAAAAATGAATTCAATCACCTACTCAGTGCCGCAGTTAGCGATCGATACATAAAAGTATCACGCAATGAAAATCCGCAGGATGGATTACGTATTACTGTGGTTATTATTTATACGATAGGACTCGCTTTGTGGATTACTAAAATCACCGTTATGGAAAGCGGCAATAGTCTTGAGTTTAAAAACTTTGCTTTAATTCTTACCGGTATCTCTTTTTTTATCCTTGCAAAAAGATATCTCTCTATGATGATAGCCTCATTAATGAAATTTGATGAAATTCTTGAATTAATAGAATACCATAGAAATACTTACAGAGCAGTTCTAGGAATATATTTAATACTCATCAACCTGATTATTTTCTATGCTTTTCCCGACTCAGTTGAAATAATACGAGCCGTGAGTATTATAAGCGCCTTTATATTCTTGTCTTATAATTTTATAATTCTTTATACATATTCTAAGAGCCTACTACAGCACTCCTTTTATTTTATTTTGTATCTTTGCACGCTCGAAACAGCACCCTATCTACTTTTATATAAGTATTTTATGCTGTTGAGAGCCTACTAATAAAGAAAAGTATGCCTATGAAAGTGAAGACAATTTTAGTTTCCCAGCCCGAACCTAAAATGGAAAATTCACCCTATCAGACTTTAGTAGATCGTACTAAGGTTAAGATAGATTTCCGTTCATTCATCCATGTAGAAGGAGTTCCTTCTAAGGAAGTGCGCGAGCAAAAAATAGACATTAGTAAATACTCAGCCATCATTTTAACGAGTCGCAATAGTGTGGATCACTTCTTCAGAGTTGCTGAAGAAATGAGATATAAAATTCCAGATTCTTTAAAATATTTCTGTCAGAGTGAAGCGGTTGCTTACTATCTTCAAAAGTATGTGGTGTATCGCAAACGTAAAATTTATGTAGGTAAACGTACTTTTAAAGAACTTATTCCACTGATTAAAAAGCATAAAACTGAAAAGTTTTTAATGCCTAGCTCAGATAAGATTCAGGATGATGTTTCAGTACAAATGGACGCTCTAGGTGTTACTTGGAGTTCAGGTACATTCTTCCGTACGGTTATTAGTGATCTTTCAGATCTTGCTGATGTGAAATATGATATCCTTGTATTTTTCAGCCCGAGTGGTATTGAATCTCTATTTAAAAATTTCCCAGAATTCACACAGGAACAAACTCGTATTGCCGTCTTCGGTAACACAACTATGAAAGCTGCTGAAGAAATGGGATTGCGTATTGATATTCAAGCGCCTACTCCTCAATCTCCATCTATGACTATGGCGATTGAAAATTATATTAAAGAAAGTAAATAGTATTATCTCGCTTTCGCGAAAGCGTGATTCTTATCCATAAAAAAAGTCCCTTTCTCAAGGGACTTTTTTATTGCATCAAATTTATTTAATATTTCAAAGGTGCTCCAGCCATAATCTCTGGAGAAGCGTTTTCTTCAAATTGCTCAAAGTTCTTTTTGAAAGCATTGGTCAACTTAGATGCCGTTTTATAATAACCTTCATCATTATTCCACGTAGCACGCGGACTCAATACATCAGTAGGCACATTAGGACAAGTACGTGGTTGTGCAACTCCAAATACGGAATGAACGTGATAGTTATCCTTATTTGCTGCTTCAAGACTTCCATCCATTGCAGCAGTAATCATGGCTCTGGTATATTTTAATTTCATGCGTGATCCTACTCCATAAGGTCCACCAGTCCATCCCGTATTTACAAGCCATACGTTCACGCCAGTTTCTTTCATTTTTGCGCTTAACATCTCGGCATACTTAGTAGGGTGCAATGGCATAAATGGTGCGCCAAAACAAGCTGAAAAACTAGGTACTGGTTCTGTGATTCCTGCTTCAGTTCCAGCAACTTTTGCGGTATATCCACTAATAAAGTGGTATGCAGCCTGTCCTGGAGTTAATTTTGAAATAGGAGGAAGAACTCCAAAAGCATCGGCAGTAAGGAAGAAAATATTCTTAGGATTATTCCCTACTGATGGTTTTTTAATATTTTCAATATGGAAAATAGGATAGCTTACTCTTGTATTTTGAGTAATGCTTGTGTCTTTAAAATCTACAGTTTTATCATCATTAAGAACTACATTCTCAAGAATAGCTCCTGGCTTGATAGCGTTGAAAATCTCTGGCTCACCATCTGCATCTAGGTTTATCACCTTTGCATAACAACCGCCTTCAAAATTGAACACATCATTATTTGAGGTCCATCCATGCTCATCATCTCCTATCAATGCACGATCAGGATCTGTAGATAATGTAGTTTTACCTGTTCCACTTAAACCAAAAAAGATGGCTGTACTTCCATCTTTTCCCACATTTGCGCTACAGTGCATAGGTAATGTGTTCTTATAAACTGGAAGAATAAAGTTAAGCGCACTGAAGATTCCTTTTTTAATCTCGCCTGTATAGCCGGTTCCACCTATTAAAGCAATCTTTTTAGAAAAATTGAGAATAGCAAAATTATGTTGACGTGTACCATCCTCATCAGGAACCGCCATAAATCCAGGTGCGTTTATTACAGTCCACTCAGGTGTGAAATTTTCTAATTTATCGTTTTCTGGCCTCAAGAACATGTTATAAGCAAACATGTTAGACCATGGATACTCGTTGATAACTCTTATGTTTAAACGGTAATCTTGATGTGCACAAGCATAAGCATCACGCACATAGACATCTTTCCCGTCCAGATAAGTTGTTACTTTTTTAAGTAGCGCATCAAATTTACCCGACTCAAATGGTAAGTTTATATTTCCCCACCACACTTTATCCTCGGTAACTTCATCTTTTACAATAAAGCGATCCATAGGAGATCTACCTGTAAACTCACCTGTATTCACAGCGAGCGTACCATTTGCGGTTTCCTTTCCACCATAACTAGCCACAGCTACTTTCTGTAGTTCCTGTGGTGGTAGTTGATAATGAATTTTGGAGTTATTTATTCCCCATTGTCCTAACGAAATCGTTTTCGTAACTAAGGTGTTTGAACCCATAATAATCCTTTTGTTTTGTATCAGATTTATAATGCAAAAATAGAAATGCTAAATCGCTCTGACTAACTATTAACAGAATTATTTGAAATAATTTTCCACAATAAGACGACCCAACCTATGATAAGTAGCATTCCTCCTACTGGAGTTACAGGACCTAAGAAAGAAAAACTTGTATTCCACATACTAGCAGTAGACAGCAAATAAATACTAACAGAAAATAAAATAATTCCAGATGTGAATAGGTAAAAGACTGTTTTCTTAGTCTTATTAGTAATCATAGGTATTAAAGCAACTAGAATTAATGCGAGCGCATGATACATTTGATAACGCACACCTGTTTCAAAACTCTTTAATTGATCTGGTGTAATATATTTTTCTAAGGCATGAGCACCTAACGCACCTAAAACCACAGCTGTAAGTGCAAACAAGATTCCTGCTATCAATAACTTTTTAACCATTTCTATATCTATTTAATAGAAGTCCTTTAAATTGCTGCAAAATTACAACACATATGCGTCACATACTGATTATAGGTGCAGGTAAATCTACTGGTGTACTCGTAGATTATCTCTTAAAAAAATCAGATGATGAGAAATTACAACTCATCATAGCAGATAAGGACTTAGCCCATGCTGAATTCCTTGCTCAAAACCATCCTAATGCTCAAGCTATAGAACTCGATGTTTTTAATGCTGCACAAAGACAAACTTACATACAGAAAGCTGATATCGTTATTTCCATGTTGCCAGCTCGTTTTCACATAGAAGTAGCACGAGATTGTATTACTTATGAGAAGTCTATGGTAACTGCGAGCTACGTGAGTCCTGAAATGCAAGATCTTCACGACAGTGCCGTTGAAAAAAACCTTGTCTTTATGAATGAGATAGGTGTAGATCCAGGAATAGATCACATGAGTGCTATGCAAGTGATCGATCGCATAAGAGAACAAGGCGGAAAAATGCTGTTATTTGAATCATTCACCGGTGGACTCGTTGCACCAGAAAGTGATGATAACCTATGGAATTATAAATTTACATGGAATCCACGTAATGTGGTTACAGCTGGTCAAGGTGGAGCCGCAAAATTTCTACAAGAAGGACAGTATAAATATATTCCGTATCACAAACTCTTTAGAAGAACAGAATTTCTAGATGTAGAAGGATATGGACGTTTTGAAGCTTATGCAAACCGCAATAGCCTTAAATACCGATCAGTATATGGTCTTGAAGACATCCTTACTCTTTACAGAGGAACTATGCGTCGTGTAGGTTTCAGTAAAGCATGGAATATGTTTGTACAACTAGGAATGACAGACGATACTTACGTTATCGAGGATTCTGAAAACATGAGTTATCGTAGTTTCACAAATAGCTTTTTACCTTACTCACCTACAGACTCTGTAGAACTCAAAATGCGTCACGTTCTTAAAGTGGATCAAGATGATATTATGTGGGACAAATTGCTCGAACTCGATCTATTTAGTAAAACTAAAATGGTCGAACTTAAAAACGCTACTCCTGCACAAGTGCTTCAAAAAATTCTTGAAGATTCATGGACCTTACAACCAGGTGAGAAAGATATGATTGTGATGTATCACAAATTCGGTTATGAATTAAATGGTGAGAAGAAACAAATAGACAGCACCATGGTTTGTCAAGGTGATGGACATTTACAAACCGCCATGGCAAAGACTGTAGGACTTCCAGTCGCCATTGCAGCACTTAAAATCCTCAATAAAGTAATTAACACTCCAGGTGTTCAAATTCCTATTACAGCTCCTATTTATGAGCCTATCTTAAAAGAGTTGGAGGATTATGGAATCCGCTTCCGCGAAAGCGAGATGGATTATCTAGGCTACAATCCACTAAGTTTATAGTTTCAATTATTATTTACAAAAAAGAGGATGATACCAGTGTACCATCCTCTTTTTTGTAAAATAAAATCCGGTTTATCTTCTTCTCATGAAAATAGAAATAAAATAAACTAAGGTCGCCAGCGAACCAATTGCTGCCACTAAATAGGTGCGCGCTGCCCATTTAAGAGCATCTTTTGCTCCTGCGTGTTCTTCGGCCGTGAGCATGTTTTCATTTTCTAACCAGGCGAGTGCTCGATTACTTGCATCATACTCCACTGGTAGGGTAACAAAAGCAAATAAAGTTCCTGCTCCGTACATAATTATTCCTATCAATAAAACCGTATTACCAAAGGCAGATGCAGCAGCAAGTGCTATTCCACCCATGATTACATACTGGGAATACTTAGACGCAATACTTACCACAGGAACAAGTTTAGATCTCATTCCTAACCATTTATAAGCTCTTGCATGTTGAATGGCGTGACCTACTTCATGCGCCGCAACAGCTGCTGCAGCTGCATTGCGCTCAGAATACACAACTTCACTTAAATTCACTGTTTTGTCTGATGGATTATAGTGATCTGTAAGTTGACCTTTTACAGAGATTACTTTAACATCTGTAATTCCATTATCGTCTAGCATTTTCTGAGCAATCTCAGCACCACTCATTCCATTCTTTAAGTGAATTTGTGAGTACTTTTTAAACTTACTCTTCAGTTTGCTACTCACAAACATACTAAGTAAAAACACTGCTCCACCTATAATATAATAACCCATCATACCACCCATGATATCTTTTTTAAAAATTAAGACCTAAAAATAGCTTTTAAAAATGACTCTTTTAAAAAAGTAAATCTGTTTTATAAAAGTTACTTTTGATACAGACCTATCACCTTTTTCATCGGTAAGTATTATGGAATCAACGGCACTTCTAAATTCACGAGAACAAATCGCTTTCTTAGTAGATGAATTTTATAAAAAAGTGAGAGTAAATCCTGAGATAGGTCCTATTTTCAATCAAGTCATCACAGACTGGCCACATCACTTAAATCACCTTACTAATTTCTGGGAAACAAGCTTGTTAAGAGCAAAAAGTTACAAAGGCAATCCTATTGAAAAACATCAAGAAGTTGATAAATCTGTAGATCATTCCATAGAGATGGAACATTTTGGGATATGGCTACAAATGTGGTTTGAAACTATAGACCATTATTTTCATGGAGAAACCGCACAACTTGCAAAAAACCGCGCTCGTAACATGTCTACTTTTATATTCTTAAAGATCTATGAAGCTAGAAACAATTCTAGCGATCAAACGACCAATTCATAATATCTGTACGCAATCCTAGATTAAGCCATGTGGTGTTTTGCTCCTTTACATCACCTACCTCAAAATGAGGATCAAAATCTCTAAAGATGACTTGCCCAAAAATCTTCAATCGACTTGCAGGATTAATAACATATCCAGCTTCTACCTGAGCATATAAAAATGTAACTCTGTTTCCTTGTCCTACCTCATTTCCATTATCTGAGATACGATCATCTTCACTACGGTAAATATCACCACCGTAATATGCGTTATCAATACCATCATTAATATCAAGTCCTCGTTCACCTATGGTTAATTGAGCATTTCCATACCAGCGATCCTTAGTATATCTACCTATCAAGGTAGTTTCATAGAAGTTTGCGCCCCATGGATGAGCAAGCGCTTGATTGCTGTTTGCATAATTAAGAACAACCGTATTGTGACTATAGGTGTAAGGTCGCACTCTATTATACTCTGCTTGAAGCATTAAATTCTTAACTTTAAAAGCATTCTGCCATTTTAAACCAAATTGATAAGCACTTTTATTTTTAAAACTACCATCACCGTTTACAACCGATGCTCCAGAGAATTCATCGAGTACTAGTTGTGCATATCCTGTAACGCGATCTGTAAACTTATACTTGGCCGTTGCTCCTATCAGTGCATTTCCACCTCTAGAACCCGTTTCTAATTCCACGGTTTGATAAAATATAATCGGGTTTAAATAATTGAAATCAAAACCACGCTGGTTATCATCTTGCCACAATACACTTTCAAAGAATCCTACATTCAGCTTCTCTGTCGCATTCCAACTTAGATAGTGGTGCACCATAAACTTAGTACGGAAAGAATCGTCGGCGGTTACGGCAGATCTTACATCTCTCAATGAAGTGTAAAGAACTGTATAATCTAGTTTCCAAAATTTTGCATTCACCTTTGCATACGGGAATGGTTGTGAATTATCACTCAATATTAAAGAGCGATATCCATCACCTATAAAATGCTGTCCATGACCTAATTGCAGGTCAAAATACTTACTAGGTTTATAGTTAATATAACCTGTAGCTACTGGATAATCATAGATCGTATCTCCACCATCTTCGGCAATTCCACGTCCCGGAACAATTCCTGGATTCCCACCATCTGGCGCTCTACTTTCTATTTCTCTATTAAAATAACCTGCAAATCGACCTTGACTTTCTTGAATACTAGCGCCAAAGGTGATTTGCTTTCCTATTCCACCACTCACGTTTACCAGTCGTGTGTTATTAAAAGTATTAATATCATCACCGCTATCTTTTCCTAGCTGTAAATCCACTCCTGGATCTACTACAAACCAGTAATCTTCTCCTGCTACTTCAAAGAAATGTTCATTCCACCATTTTTTTCCTAACCATGTAGTTTCTTCTCTCATTAAAGATTCACGTTCTGCCTCAATATCAAAGTATTGATCTACATAAGAAAACGTATAAGGTTTTACAGCAGTATGCGCGTTATTACCTACGCGATTCATAGCAGCTTCATATCTATGGTATCTTTGATAAGAAAATGGAATTATCCCATCAGACTTGAGTTGTTGTCCATCGTACTGATTTGAAATTATTTCTGGGTATTCTTTATTCGCTTTCGCGAAAGCGATACTATCCAACGCAGTCATGTTCTCATTTACATTTTCTTGCTGTTGTTCTTTACCGTTGAAAACTTGAAAAGAACCGTCTTGAGTCATAGGAACTGGCACTCTTAAAATAAACTGCATATAAGTAGGTGCTCCGTTATAAGTAGGCGCGCCGATGACTGGCAATTTATTGAACGATTTCTCTACGGCAGCAGTAAGTTCTGCATAAACCGCGTCAAATCTTATAGGAACAAATTTCCCTTCACGATCAACTTCAAAACGAAGCGTCACTTTCTCTGCATTATTCAAAGGCAATTGTTGCGGATGCTCGTAATTCTCATATAAAGCAGCGTATAGACTTTTATAAAAACAATCTTCCAGCTGATTCACTGGTAGCGTTTTACATTCCTCAAAGAAAGGAAATTTCTCAACGGGATTTTGAGCCATCAACGTTCCCACCGTCAATAAAGTAAAAAGTAGAATAAATTTATTCATAGCAACCACATCTAATTAGACCGCTAAGATACCGGTTTTATAGATGTTTTTAAATAAAAAAGGCTGTGGAGAACCACAGCCTTTTCCTATATTAAGTAAAGCAAATTAGTTGCGTACTTGAAATCTAATAGGTAAATGAAAATAAACACTTACTGGTTCTCCTTTAATTTTACCTGGTTCTATTCTAGGTAGTTTTCCTACTAAACGATATGCTTCTTTTTTGAGAATTTCGTGTGGTGCTCTAACCTTTACATCTACCGGTAAACCTTTTTCATTAATGGTAAACAGAATATCTATTTTAACCATATCACCGTCATTTAAGTTGATATCATCTGCAAGGTCTTTATTGAATTTGCGCTGTACAAAACGTTGCATTTTTTCATTAAAGCACTTTTTACGATCCTCATTGTTATCTAATGATTCACAACCAGGAAATAGTGGCATAGAATCTACTCCATCAAGTGTAGTTGTGATAGGGGCTTTAACCGCAGGCGCTGCAGCTGTAGTTTTTGACTTAGCATCTGTCACTGGTTGATCATTAGGCTCACCATCAACTGGATCAACTGGATCTACCGGATCTACGTCTGGCTCAGGTTCTGGATCTGGATCTGTGTCTGGAACTTCAACTGGTGGTAATTCCTTATTTACTTTAGGAGTTTCAGGTTTTTTCACGACCTCTTTTTTCACTTCCTCGTTAGGAACTTCTGTGAATTCTTTATGAACCCAATCTATAGGTTCGTTATGTGCAATTGTCCTAATAGGATTAATAGTTTCTACTTGAGCAGTAGAGACTTCGATAATCACGAGTGCCAGAAGCAACGCTGCGACCACACCTATTTGAAAATTGATAAATGGGTTGACTCTTACATTGACATTTTTTTTGTCAAAACGGTCTTTCTTGGAAGGCGTTGCAGCACCTTCTTGAGATAAAGTAGTTTTCATAATTAATGGATTTGTTATTATTATGAAAACACTTCAAGAAACATACCACAATAAAAAAATCCGAGCTGTAAAGCTCGGATTTTCAAGTATATTGTAAAATTCTATTACTTAATCTTGTACTTGGAAGATAATAGGTAGTGCATAAACTACTGTTACTGCTTTACCTCTTTGCATTCCTGGAGTCATTTTAGGTAGTGCGTTAATAACGTCTGCAGCTTCTTGTTTTAATCTAGGATGCGGTGCACGAGATTGAACTCCTACTACATTACCTTTTGAATCAATTTTGAACTGCACAGTAATCTTCTGACGACCTTCAAGACCTAATTCATTTGCAAGACCTGTATCAAAGTTTTTATCTACAAATCTTTTGATCTTTTCATTCATACACTTCTTGCGATCATCATTAGTCTTCATTTTTTCACAACCAGGATAAACTGGTACAGACTCGATAATTGCAAAAGGAACTTCGGCGATTTCTTCAACCACACCTACTTCTTCAGCTACCTCTTCTACCTCAACGATTTCTTCTTCTTCAGTAGTTTCAGTGTTTTCAATGATTACTTCTTCAATTTCCACTTCATCCTCAACAACCTGCAACACTTCTGGTGCTGGCGGTGGTGGTGGCGGTGGTGGTGGCGTGTTCATCATCATTGTAATAGGCACTTCTTCCTCTTCTACAAAGGCCTCAGGCTCTACATATTCCTCAACTTCAGTAATTTCTGTAGTTTCATATTCTAGTCCTTGCCATGATAGCAATAACATAAAAGCAAGTCCCATAAGGGCATACACCCATATGTTCTTACGTAAATCTGCTGACTCTGATTTTTTAATTTCCATAATTGGATCAATTTTGAATGTTAAAAATAAATAAAAACCTGTATATAAATACAAGTTTCCTTAGGAATGTGTGTTAAATCTTTTAGACACTAACCACAAAAGAACAATTGCAATAACAATGCCAACTGTATTTGCTAGTGCATCCATCATATCCATAGTTCTATTAACTGAAATATACTCTTGCGCAAACTCTACTAAAACGCCAACAATGAACGAAAGAACTGCTGCTGATATTGCAATAATTCTAGACCATGAGGCTACAATATCTTTCCAAGTAAATTTAAAATGAGATTGCTGCGTTAAAAAACGGCTGTAAAAGAAAAAATACCAAAGCATAGCCATTATAAAATAAGCTCCACAATGGTAGATTTTATCTATGTTACTAATATCAACTGGTGGCGCTGGGCTATTTCCTATTGAAAAGTAAATAATTAAGGCTGTATAGACTGGCGCAGACCAATAAAATAGTTTAGCCACCTATAAGTTCTTTATAAGCATCAGCACTAAGCAAATCCTCAATTTGCGAAGCGTCAGAAAAAGTCATTTTAATCATCCATCCATCTCCATAAGGATCTGAATTTACTAGTTCTGGCTCATCTTCTAATTTCTCGTTAAAATCTGTAATTTCTCCAGTTAATGGCAAGAATAAATCAGATACAGTTTTTACTGCTTCTACAGTTCCAAAAACCTCTTCTACATCTAGTGTCTCGTCTACTGTTTCAACCTCTACATAAACGATATCACCTAACTCACTTTGTGCAAAGTCTGTGATTCCTATTACTGCTGTGTCTCCTTCAATACGGATCCACTCGTGATCTTTAGTATATTTTAATTCTGCTGGGATATTCATAATGATTTTTTAATGGTCGTAAATTTAATATAACTCCTCAAGAAATAAGCTATGATTTTTTACTAATTACCAAAGCTGTATCTCAACGTAACTCCACTTCTTATAGTAGTCTGTGGGAATGCAGTAGAAATAGCAAACTCAGAGAATGTATGGTCATAATAAAATATCGCTGTAAAGGCTTGACTCAAATTATAATCTGCCGTGAATTTGAGACCATAAATAGTTTGTCCTGCAGTCGCCTGACTGTTATCAAGGTCTAAGTATCTTACTATAGTTACATTATCTCTTACAGACCCATCTAATCGCATATTTAAATCACTTTTAATGATTTTACTGCGACCACCTACATTAGTCTTAAACTTTAAATCCTTAATTCGGTATCCTAGACCTAGGATAAATTCATTTCCATTAATCTCAGTCAGTAAGTTGTTATCAAAACTTAATGATACTACTCGATCTTTTCTTACCTCAGCAGCAATAGAAACAGAATTTTTCATTTCAAAGTCTAGCTTGATCAATGGACTGAATTGCTCTGATAAGTTGATGTTGAAAAAGAGATTACGTGACTTGAAATCTCCCGTTTGATTCAAGGCATTTGGACTTTGATCTGCATAGCTCAAGTTTCTATTACCTGCAGAATAATCGAGATTAGTCTGGAATTGATTAATAGTATAAGCAGATCGATATCCATGGTTGATAGAGAACCTGCGGAATCTTTTCTTAAACCATTTCAAATTCATCAATCCTGTATACTTTACAGTCCAGTTAGGTAAAGGAACATCCTTGAATGCAGTCGTCTTTTGATCTTGTGCATCACGACCTTCATAAGCAGCAAGAAATGCTGGTAATAAGACGTCCTGACTGTTTCTACTGAAACCTTCTGGATAACCTTCACCATCACGAGAATAAGTATCATTCCCATAAAATTCCTCAGCAAGTCGCTCTGCGATGATCAATCTATTGTTTCTAAAGTTATCGAAGTTTTTAGATCCATCAATGGTGCTCTTGTTAAAAGCAGTTCCTATCATATTTGTAGTAATGTTATAATTACCAAAAGTGTTAGGTGTCAATGATTGATATGTCAAATTAGTAGGATCTACACGATAGTTCTCTGTATAGGTTTCTTGATAGGCACGATTTCCTATTAAATCTATTTTTAAATCTTTAAGCAGGTCGATATTTACATTAACATCTAGCTGTCTGCTTTCTATTTCACTGTATTGCTGGTTGAAATCTTGGAATAATGTAAGCCAACCTTTTCTTGCTGCAATATCTCTAATCTCAGCCTGTGACCCAAAGGTAAATCCTGTTGTAGGTTTTAATGTACCTATAAAACCTATTGCCGGCGTGTATCCTGGCAAGAAAATACCGTTATTCTCTTGATAATTAATCTGCGCACGCTTTACAGATGTTGCAATACCTATTAAGGTATTATAAGCCTTATTCCCGAAGTTTTCTTTAGGTGTTTTATCTTTTTCTTCTTTAGCTGCTGTTGCACCTGGAGCAGTAGGTCGAGCGTTGCGCGATCTAGCGTTGCGACTGCGTGCTCTGTTTGCTGCTGGACCAAATTTCACTTTCTCTAATCCTACGTACTTATACAGTTTATCTAAGTCTAGCGTTGTATTGATTCTATGCGTGTTTGCATTTTGAACTGTGTTTCCTAAGTTAGGAATGTCGTCCAGCTGTGCAAATTGTTGAGAGTTACGTTGCCAGTTGAAATCTGCTGTGTAGGTGTAGCTCGCTTTCGCGAAAGCGAGAAAAGGAAACTTATCAAACGGCAATTTATAAGTTGCTTGCAACTGTTGTGAGTGTGAGTTAGGGATTCCTTCATCTAAGAAGTCTGTCCATATACCGTAGCTTTCATCTATCGTGTCATCATCTTCAATGTAACTGCGTATCACGCGATCGTTGTTTGCAGATATGTTGAATTGTAATGATTTAGTAATATCCCAGTTGATAGCATACTGATGATTCATAGTGAAATTACGATTAGATAATGGATCGATGCTTATGTTCTGAGCATCTGGAATACCATCTCCGTCTGTATCTACTGGATTAGTATCTAATTGTAAATCTCTAAATTTTTGCGTGTTATATTGTCTCAATATGTTTCCACTAACCGCAAAACTATTAGGCAACAGATTCACGTTTAAGTCTTTTACAAACTGTAAATATTTGTTATCACCCAGCAAATTCTTGAAAGGAGTCACCTCAGCCTTAGGGAACGCATAATTATAAGTGGTTCCCACATTAACAGATTGATCCTGGAACTTTTCTACCTCAAAGTTGCGCTGATCTGTCTGATTATAAGAACCTGAAAATGTGAAATTCTCTATGTCATAAGGCATAGGCTTTGCGTCACCGGTGCGTTCTTTGCGCACACCTATAAGATTCACGCTCTGTCGCATGGTATAATCCTCAGATTGATTTCTTATAATGTCACGCTCTGCATCATTTGCAGCGTTCTCTAGTCGTGTTTCTAACTCGATATCTTCAAACTGTGGATCAAATTGTGGCGTGATGGTTTCTTCTCCTATACTGTAAGAGAATGGTAATTTTACGCCCCATTTTTTAGGCAGTAACTGACCTAAATTCATGTTTGTAGTTACATCATACTGTGTAACATTTTCACGATCTCTTTCATTAGGACCTTGCTCTATTGCCCCAAAACCTATCGTACTTCTTCTTCCTGTAGCACTTACACTTGCAAAATCTGCAAGGTTTGCATCCATATTCATGATGGCAGCATATCCACCTTGATTTTTTAATCCAGAAAGTCGCAATTCATTAAACCATACTTCACCACACACATTTCCAGTGGACGCATTACGCACACCTATCATCATAGCTCGTACATCACCAAAATTAGGATTTCCTTTAATCCCATAGATATGCTGATTTTCATTTCCAGCAGTAGCAGTAGTTAAAGATGATTCTGGGAAGAAGTTTGCAGTTGCAATATTTAATGATGGATTACTTAAAACACGTGCTTTAATATCTTGCAGTAATGACAAATCGATATTAAACTCATTTGCAAGTGGCCATACATCTTGTCTATTGGTCGTGTTAGGTGGCGTGATTTTTAATGGTAATCTTATTTCATAATAGTTATCTGTGTAATCAACACCTAATCTTATAAATGCTTCCAGCTCATCATCACCAGCTGTATTTCCTATTAAATCACCAGAATCTGCATGCGTGAACATACGTAGTGATTCATACTGACGCATGTCTATTCTTATATTCTTGAAAACGGCTCTTGCATCATCTGGTTCTAGGTCACAAACTCTTAAGGCTAGAGACTGCTCATTCTGTCTTATGTTTTGGTTTTGGGTTCTTAATTCCTCACGTTCTACTCCAGGTGGTAACACATAATTTACTGGAGAGCGATCTGTGTTGTTTTCAATATTTACTCCTTGAACTTCAAAGGTAGTTGTGTTATTAGGCAATGATCCATCTGGCTTTAAACTAGCTGTATACTGACGATAATCTCCACGTACTAAATCCATGGAACCAAAACGCAACAGCGTTTCCTGATCAAAATCAGTCAAGTACATTCTCATGAAACGTATTGCTCTGAAATCATTGATCTCACCTATTCTTCTATAATTTGTATTTCCTGCACCTTCTAACTGTCTCAATGGAACTCTAAACTGCACCCATCTTCCTGTGATAGGATTTCCGTTCGGTAAGGCTGGCAATCCAGATCCAGCTGTGTTTCCTAAATCACGTACTTCAGATATGAATTCACTTTCAAGTGTACCACCGTTATTTACAATAGGAATATCATACTCATAATAACTATCGATGGTATTCATCGTGTTATCTCTGTTGATATCCTCAACATCTGGCAGTGTAGTAGAGCCACGATCATCTTGTGAAACTGCAGTAGGTGAATTACCTTGAGTATTATTATATCTTCTATATCGAGTAACGATATCACCAGTCGCAGCTAAGAAGTATTCATAATTATCTTGAGCTGGATCTTCAGGACCAAAAGCTCCGAACTGCTGATTTTCTTCAACATCACTTAATCCATCTAAACCGATATCCTGATTAGTACGCTGTGCACCGTCTGTATCAAATGCATAAACTAAGGACTGATTTGATGGTACTTTTCCAAAATCAGTAGGGATCGTTAATAAAGTTCCTCCATCATCTGGAAGACCATTTTCATATTGCTTGCGATTATCCTTAACTATATCCTCACTGATACTACCTAGGTTTAAGGTAATAGTTCCTCCAGGATTAGTAGGGTCGTACTGGAATGGGTCTAACATCCAGAACTGGATATACTCTACATTAGTTTGTTCAAAATCTGTACTGGAGAATTGTCTCATGATTCCAGCCCAGTTATCATCTGGAGTTGGTAATATGTTACTTCCTGCAGCTGCTGGATTATAATTATAAGGTCCACGTTGTGCTGGTAAATAATGCAAATCAAGTGTATTTATCACTTGTTGCTGTCCTTGCTGAATGTCAGTTTGTGGAAAAATTTCTTCTACAAACACACGTCTAGTTCTGGGATCAGAAACTTCATCATCAGTAACGTCTGCTGGGCGCTGTGTTCCATAGAAAATAGGATCTATAGAATACCAAGAAAGTTGTGCTCTTCTAAATCCGCTTTTTGTGATGTTTTCACTAGGATCAGTACTCATACCTTCATAACCAAATGGCACACTAGCAAGCGACCATGAAAAAGGCGCGAGAATATCAATAGAAGTTTGCGATCCTTCAAAATCATCTACATAAGCAGCGGCTTGCCCTTGAAAATTATCTCCTTGTGGTGATCCAGGAAACAGATAAGCAAATTCACCACGTAATGACACTGCAGACTCTACGTCTGTATCAATGTTAGGTAATTTGTTTACCATTCTTGTTAAGAAAGGAACTTCTGTATTATAAATAAAGTTAGTTCCTATGATAGAATTATTTATAGGCTCAAATCCGTAAGTAGATTTTTGAGTAATAGGTCGTTCTTTTAAATTCAAGAATGTTCCACCTAATATGAAATCATCACTAAATTTATGTTCTACATTAATTCCTGTAAAACGTTTTACTTGTTGATTAAATACAGAATTGTTTTCTGTAGAAACTTGAATAGGTGTATTTGAATTTAATAAAGCTTGATCTAGTATAATTACACGTCCACCGGCATAATCAACTGTATAATCTATTCCTTCTTGCAGTGTTCTTCCACCTGCAGTAACATTTACAGATCCACGAGGCACATTAAATGCACCGATAGGAATTCCTTCTCTACCAGTAGCTTTGTATTGACCTTTTATGAGGTATTTATTCTTATCGGCAGTTTGTTGAGCCTGTGCCTTTGTGGTGACATACATATCACGATATACGTATTTTGCTTGGTTAGCATTATAGGTGTTAGGCTGGTCATAATCTGTTCCCGCAGTAGTATCAAGCTTATCAAATAAATGACTACCAAAAGGTTCTACCGTGGTAAACATAATGCGACCATTATCCTGATCAATGGTCAGACCTGGAATAAAGTCAAAGAATCCATCACCATCAGGTTGTGGATCACCTTGCTGGTTCAATCTATCTAGGTTAAATACTTTAATTAAAGTAGTTTGATCCACATCAGCAGGTAATGGTAGTGACGGATTTGTCATCGTACCTACAGCTGGTGTGATGTAGTTTAATTCTGGTGGGAACTGGTAGAAGATATTCATTTTAAAATCTTCTTGAGATAATTGAGAACCACCTAGATTATAGATATTCTTCATCATCAAATCCCAGATAGGCTCACTTACATTTGTCAGGTTACTCTTCAATAACTTAACGACTAGATTTTGATTATTTACTGGTGGTTGATTAGGATTAGGACTCGCAATCACGTCTGTAGCAATAACTCCATCGTTTGCAAATTCACCTACTTGATAGACTTTTCCTCCTGCGGTATATTGAAAAGCTACGGCAAGAACTTCATCATTATTTAATCGCTGTCTTAGGGAAATATATCCTAGCTGCGTATTTAAATTGTATTCATTATCGGTTAACTTTCTTGCGTTTTCTAGAGTTACATAATCAGTTCCTTCATTAACCGTAACTCCAGTAAAACCTTGAGACTGAACCGTTGCATTATCTCTTATTGCCGCAGTTAATCTAGTTTGCTGTCCGGTATTTATTCCACGCGGATTAAAATCGTTGTTATCATTTGAAGGGAAACTTCCTGCTGGCACGTTGATAAATCCACCTGGAACGTTATTCAAACCTATGTTTGAAATATCAGATTCACCTATGTCTTGAATCGCAACAAGGTTTCTTACATCTTGAGTTCTATTTCCACGGTTGGTAATCCAAACTTCAGCTCTTGTGATTTGAATATTTGAATTTATAAACGGATAATTTGCAAGCGACTTATCATAAGTATCACGGAAGTAATGGGATAAGAAATAATGCCTGTTCTCATCATAATCCAGTGAGAAAAAGTCAAAATCATTAACTGATGCGCCACCTTCTGCCTGTACCGTTCTGGACTCAGATTGTTGCTCAGAGAAAACGGTTGTAATTCTAGTTTTACCGAACTGCAGCTCTGCCTTTACACCGAAAAGACTCTGAGCTCCACGAATCAACGTGGAGTTGAGCGGCATGCTTATATTACCTATCTCGATACTTTGTAAAATATCATCCTCTGTAGGTGTATAATCTAGTTTGATTTGATTCTGGAAGTTAAATGTACTTTGCGTATCATAATTTGCATTTACATTTACTCGAGTTCCTACTTTACCTACTAGACTTAAATTAATACGTTGTGTAAAATCAAAAGTGGCACTCTGTCTATTGCGAGGAGAAAAACTAGGATTATCTGACTTATTAAACAACATCCCTAAATCCACCTCTACAGATCCTTGTGGAACGACAGAAATCTCTGTTCCTCCAAAAATGCTCTCAAACAAATCTGAATTCACGTAAAAGTTAGGAAGTAGGTTTTTCTGTTTTTCTTTATCGGCTTCCGTTTTTCCAGCGATGGCAGCAGCTTTATCCTTAAAATATTGCCTCATGCGCTCTTTCATCACACGATCAAGATAATCTTCACGTGTCAGCATGAATGGATAACCTATCTGGAAACCATTAAATTCACTTTTATAAATGTAGCGATCTAGGTCTGGATCATATACATAGAGAGTTACAATGCTTGGTGGATCTGGCAATTCAATATCACCTATGATTATACCAGTTTTAGTACTGTCTTGAGCCGTGGTAGGTGGTTCTGTTTGCGCTTTCGCGAAAGCGAATACCAAAAAACATCCCAAGAATGTCACATACCTATTTACAAGTTGAAGAGAACTATATTCCAAATCTTACAGCTGTTTTAAAGCGCCTTTTATTAATTTTTCCACTGTAGCGTCTGGCTCGCTTGCCAAAATTTTATCCACCACTTTTTGCGCTTGTTTACGTAAGTAACCTAGCGTTTCTAGTGCAGATAACGCTTCATCGCGTCCCGTATTGCTTGAATGAAGAGAAATATCTTCTCCTTCCAAGACTTGCAAAATTTTATCTTTTAAATCTAGGATAACTCGTTGCGCTCCTTTTGCACCTATTCCCTTAACACTCTGTATAGTACGCACATCACCACTGGCGATAGCCTGCGCAATTTGACGTGGTTCTAAACTGGATAACATGGTACGCGCCGTACTTGCTCCTATACCTGATACCGATAAAAGCAATTTAAAAACCTCGCGCTCTGACTTTTCCATAAAACCGAATAGTCGCTGAGAATCTTCACGCACTTGCATGAAGGTGAAAAGCTTGATCAATTCACCATCAGGAATTAACGAATATGTATGCAGTGATATCTCCACAAAATATCCCACGCCACCGCAGTCTATGACCACGTCTGTGAGATTTTTTTCTACGAGCTTACCTTGCAACTGCGCTATCATTTCTTAATTTTAAGTTAAGACAGCAAATGTAATAAATTTAAGACGACTAAAAGACACCTTGGTTCGTACTATTTCTAGTCTCTTCCTGTCGTTTTTGCTCGTGCTTTTCTTTCTGTTGCGCATCAATCACAGCCACCGCACACATATTTACAATTTCATCTACGCTTGCGTTCAATTGTAGAATGTGAACTGGTTTTTGCATTCCCATCATAATAGGACCTATCGAGTCTGTTTGATACAGTTCCTTTATCAACTTATAGGTCGAGTTTGCTGCTTCAAGATTAGGAAAAACAAGTGTGTTTACTTTTTTACCAGCAAGTTTAGAAAACGGGAATTTCTTTTTCAGTAGCTCTGGATTCAGAGCAAAATCGGTTTGAATTTCTCCATCTACGGTAATATCTGGATAATACCTGTGTAGATAATTTACAGCCTCAGTCACTTTACGCGCATGAGGATGCTCTGATGAACCAAAGTTTGCATAACTAATCATCGCCACCGCAGGTTCAATACCAAACATGCGTGCTGTGCGAGCAGTCATTTGAGCAATTTTTGCGAGTTCTATAGCGTCTGGATTGATGTTTATAGACGTGTCTGATATAAACATAGGACCACGCTCCGTGATCATCAAGTTAGTCGTGGCTACTTTTTGAACACCTGGAGCTTTTCCTATAATTTCCATCATAGGTTTAACAGAAATGGGATAAGACTGCGCCACACCAGTGATAAGCGCATCTGCATCGCCTAGTTTTACCATCATTGCGGCAAAATAGTTGCGCTGGCGCATCAATTTCCCAGCGTCAAATTCTGTAACTCCTTTGCGAGAACGCATGTTCCAGAATTCCTGTGCGTAGCGATCTTTACGAGCTTTCTCCTCGTCAGCCTTTGGGTCTATGATTAAGATATGGTCATCCCAATCAATCTCTTCCATTAACTCTTCAATCACATCACGTCTTCCTAATAAGATAGGTACAGCAATTCCTTCCTCATGAACTATTTGAGCTGCTTTTAAAACATCTAGGTTATCAGCCTCTGCAAATACGATACGTTTAGGATTAGTACGTGCACGATTCAATACGAGACGAATCAATTTATTATCTGATCCCATGCGAGATAACAACTGGTCTTCATATTTTTCCCAGTCTTGTATAGGCTCTAGAGCCACACCACTTTCCATGGCTGCTCTCGCCACCGCTGGCGGAATGGTTGATATCAAACGTGGATCAAATGGTTTAGGAATAATATATTCCCTACCGAAGTTAAGCTTCGTCTCTCCATAAGCAATGTTCACTTGTTCAGGAACTGGTTCTTTAGCAAGCTGCGCGATGGCGTGACACGCTGCTAGTTTCATTTCTTCATTAATCTTAGACGCACGTACATCTAGCGCACCTCTAAAGATGAATGGAAATCCAAGTACGTTATTCACCTGATTAGGATGATCACTGCGTCCAGTCGCCATGATTAAATCCTCTCGAGTTGCAACAGCAGTATCATATTCAATCTCAGGATTAGGATTTGCCATCGCAAACACTATAGGATTATCACTCATATCCAGCAACATCTCAGGCGTCACAATATTCCCAACTGAAAGTCCGAGAAAAACATCTGCTCCTTTAAAGGCTTCTTTTAATGTGATAGGATTCATGTCGCGCGCAAATTCCATTTGCTCTGGACCTAAATCTGTACGATCTGAAGTAATTAAACCATCTATATCAAACATGAGGATATTCTCTTTGCGAGCTCCTAATTTTGCATATAAGTTAGTACAAGAAATAGCCGCACTACCAGCACCACTTATGACGATTTTTACATCTTCAATCTTTTTCTCAGCAATTTCTAGCGCATTTAATAGTGCCGCACTAGATATGATTGCTGTTCCATGCTGATCATCGTGCATTACTGGAATGTCCAGTTCTTCCTTTAATCTTTTTTCAATCTCAAAAGCCTCTGGAGCTTTTATATCTTCTAAGTTGATTCCTCCAAAAGTAGGTACGATGTTCTTCACCGTTTGGATGAACTCCTCTACATTCTTAGTGTCAATTTCTATATCAAAACAATCTATGTCTGCAAAAATCTTGAAAAGCAGTCCTTTACCTTCCATCACAGGTTTAGAAGCCTCTGGACCTATATCGCCTAGACCTAGAACTGCGGTACCGTTTGTGATTACTGCGACTAGATTACCTTTAGTCGTGTATTTATAAACGTTTGCTTTATCCTTTGCTATTTCCAGACATGGCTCTGCCACTCCAGGACTGTAAGCAAGAGAAAGATCTCTCTGGCTGCTGTATTTTTTAGTAGGAACTACTTTTATTTTACCTGGTGTAGGCTTTGCGTGGTACACGAGTGCCTCACGTCGTTTGCTATCTTTACTCATAAATAACTGGGTTATTTTTAGTCCAAAAACAAAAGTAAGTTATAATGTTCACATGGGTTTTTACAGCCCGTGAAATTTGTTTGAATTATGCTTGCGCGAAAAGGTAATTATAATGATCTCGTGCTTTTCACTTTGAATACGTTGCAAATGTGAATGACTTTAATAGAATTGTTGAGTAAAACAAACAGATTCTATATCGCGCTCGCACCTCACTTCAACGGAATGACAAAGATTTAAAAAGTTAACTTTAATTTCTCATCTCAAAAACCAAATTTGCATTCTTAGGCTTCAAGGTAATTAATGGATGATAGTCTATGTGATCTTGAACGATTGTGAATTCAAATCGTTCCACTATTCTTCTTATCACCAGCATCATTTCCATCATGGCAAAGTTATTCCCTACACACATGCGTGGTCCTGCACCAAATGGAAAATAGAAATCTCTGTAGGCTTTTGCTTTTTGAGGTTCAAATCTTGATGGATCAAATGCTTCTGGATTTTCCCATAAGTCCTTACGACGGTGCATCTCATAAAAGGACACTAGCCAAATGCTTTCTTTTTCTATAGCGATATCTTCACATTCGTCAGCCTCAAGCGCTACACGGTCCGTTACATAAGCTGGTGGATATAATCGCAAGGTTTCTTCCACACATTGTTTAATGTAAGGCATGGCCATTAATTGATTCATTAATGTCTCCTCATGATTTGCTTTTGAAATGTCTTCTCGAGCTTGTTGAATCGTCTCTGGATGATGCGCTAGTAACTGTGCAGCAAAGCTTAATGCGTTTGCTGTAGTTTCATGGCCTGCGATAAACAGTACTAAAATTTCATCTACAAGCTGGTCGTCTTCCATATGACTTCCATCTTCATAAGTGCTATGCAATAACATGTCAAGCAAATCGCCAGGTTCATTTTCACTATTCCTACGATTATTGATAATCGTGCGTAATAATTCTCTAGCTTCATCAATCAATGACAGCGCATGAGGAACACTATTAGTTCCTGAAAGCCATTCTCTATCAAAATACCACTTCATCCATGGAATACGTAGTTCTTTAATGAGCATTTTTTGGGCTTGTTCTGTAATTTCTTGAAGTCTGGAAATTTTTTGCTCTAGATTTTCAATATCAGCAAAATCAAATAGACTTCTTGCCACTACTTTAAAAGCTAAGTCATTAAAAATAGCATAAACGTCTGTGACTTTCCCTGGTTGAATACGGTCTAATTCTTCTGTGATGACCACATCCATGGTATCCATAAAATTATTGATGGATTTTTTATAAAAAGCTGGCTGGATGAGTTTGCGATTTGCTCGCCACTTCTCACCATTTTCAGTCAGCAATCCATGACCTATGTATTTTCCTAAATCCTCAGTTTGTAAGGTAGATTTATGATAGTTCTTTTGGTTTTTTTGAAGGATATGCTGCGTGATTTTCTCATCACATGTAAAGTGAATCATGAGTCCTGGCTTAGGACTTATCTTAAAGGTATTTCCATACTTCTGGAAATTCTCTCTATGAAAAGGCAACGGATTCTTATATATCTGTCGAGATTTAGACAGGAATTTGAGCGCAGGAATTTGAGCTATTTCTCTCATTATTGTTCAAATAAGCCTCCTAATGCGTTTCCTTTTGTTTTACCTAAATGTTTATATGCAAGCTCAGTTACTTCACGACCACGAGGCGTGCGCATGATAAAACCTTGCTGGATTAAGAATGGTTCATAGACTTCTTCAATAGTCTCTGCACTTTCAGAAACTGCTGTAGCAATAGTCGTTAAACCTACTGGTCCACCTTTAAATTTATCGATAATGGTTAACAGTATTTTGTTATCCATCTCATCGAGTCCATTTGCATCTACATTAAGTGCTTTTAAGGAGTACTTAGCAATCTTTAAATCGATGTTTCCATCACCTTTAATTTGTGCAAAATCTCGTACTCTACGTAGTAATGCATTTGCAATACGAGGTGTTCCACGACTGCGGCCTGCGATTTCTATGGCTGCATCTTCATGAATAGGTACATTTAAAATCTCTGCACTACGAGTAACAATGGTAGAAAGTAATTCAGTTGAGTAGTATTGCAATCTCGATTGAATACCGAAACGAGCGCGCATAGGTGCTGTCAACAATCCAGAACGAGTTGTTGCACCTATTAAAGTAAATGGTGCTAGATTGATTTGAACGGTTCTGGCATTAGGGCCAGTTTCAATCATGATGTCAATCTTATAATCTTCCATCGCAGAGTATAAATATTCCTCTACTATAGGGCTTAACCTATGAATCTCATCTATAAAAAGAACATCACGTTCATCAAGATTAGTGAGCAATCCTGCAAGATCTCCTGGTTTATCTAGAACTGGTCCTGAGGTTACTTTAATCCCTACACCTAGCTCATTTGCTAGAATATGAGCTAGAGTTGTTTTACCTAAACCTGGTGGACCATGAAATAAGGCATGATCTAAAGCTTCTTCTCTCTGATTTGCTGCTTCAACAAAAATCTTAAGATTCTCAAGCACTTGATCCTGACCTGCAAAGTCATCAAAACTAAGTGGTCTCAAAGCTCTTTCAACATCATTCTCCTCATTTGAAAAATGATTACCGGTAGGATCTAGATTTTCGTTCATGTATCAAAGATAATATTCAAACTTGTGCTTTAAGGAAATGGAAGTGATTTTATTACGCTTTCGCGAAAGCGTGATAACAAAAGTTTAAATCTATTTAATAATTCCTTATGACAGGATGATTCTCTACCTACGTATATTGAAAATAAAAAAATGAAACCGACAGAACAAACACCCGATCTCGAACTCAATTTAATTAATGGAACCAATTGGTCTTTAAAGAAACAGGACACTGAAAAATACACGTTGGTCGTTTTTTACAGAGGCTACCATTGTCCTGTTTGCAAAAAGCAGCTTTCTAGCTTAACAGACCATCTTGAAGAATTAACTGATCGAGGTATACATGTTATAGCAGTAAGCATGGATACTGAGGAACGCGCAACTAAGAGTAGTGAGGAATGGGAAACATCTAATTTACCTATAGGTTATGCGTTGAGCGAAAAGCAAGCTAAACAATGGGGACTTTATCTCTCAAAAGGAGTGAGCGATAAGGAACCTGAGTTATTCTCAGAGCCAGGAATGTTCCTTGTCAAGGAAGATGGAACACTCTATTTCTCATCTGTTCAAACGATGCCATTTACACGTCCTAATATTGAAGAGGTGATTAAAGCTATAGATTTTATTGAAAACAAAAACTATCCAGCTAGAGGTGAATATTAACCCATTTAAATGCATAAAAAAAGCCGCTTAATAGCGGCTTTTTTTTATCAATTCTTTTTCCTAGTGATGCATTTCTTCTTCACCATCCTGCATAGGGATATGCTGTGGAGCGTAATCCTGTCCAGGAATGACGTACTCACCGTTCTCATCTACCTTAGAATAATCATAAGGCCATCTGTGTACATGAGGGATAGGTCCATCCCAGTTACCGTGAATATGCGTGTCTCCAGTGGTCCACTCTAATGTATTAGATTTCCAAGGGTTTGCTGGCGCTTTCTTACCATAGAAAATAGACTTTACAAAATTGTATACAAAAATCAACTGTGCCAATGCTGTCGCAATAGCAAAGTATGTAATCAATTGATTAGTATCTGCAAGATCATCAAAGTAAGGGAAGTTTGTATTTGTATAATAACGACGTGGTAAACCAGCCATTCCTATAAAGTGCATAGGGAAGAATACTCCATAAGCTCCAATCGCAGTTAACCAGAAGTGAGCATAACCCATATTCTTGTTCATCATTTTATTAAACATCTTAGGGAACCAGTGATAAACTCCAGCAAATAATCCATACAATGCTGAGATACCCATTACCAAGTGGAAGTGAGCTACTACAAAGTATGTATCGTGTACATTAATATCTAGAGTACTATCTCCAAGGATAATACCAGTTAATCCACCGGTGATAAACGTAGATACTAGTCCTATAGAAAATAACATCGCCGGATTGAGCTGTAAATTACCTTTCCACAACGTAGTTATATAATTAAATGCTTTTACTGCCGATGGAATAGCAATAAGCAATGTTGTAAATGTAAATACAGATCCTAGGAATGGATTCATTCCTGAAATAAACATATGGTGACCCCATACAATAGTAGAAAGGAAAGCAATCGCAAGAATAGATGCAACCATCGCGCGATAACCAAAAATAGGTTTACGTGAGTTAGTAGCAATAATCTCTGAAGTGATTCCTAGCGCTGGAAGTAATACGATGTAAACTTCTGGGTGACCCAAGAACCAAAATAAGTGCTCAAATAATACTGGAGAACCACCTTGATGAGCAAGTACTTCACCTTTAATATAAATGTCTGACAGGAAGAAAGAAGTACCGAAACTTCTATCCATGATCAATAATAATGCTGCTGCAAACAAAACAGGGAAAGAAACAATACCAATAATAGCAGTTACAAAAAATGCCCAAATTGTTAACGGAAGTCTAGTCATAGACATTCCTTTAGTACGTAAGTTAATAACCGTTACTACATAGTTCAAAGAACCAAGTAATGAAGAGGCAATAAAAATTGCCATAGAGACTAACCACAATGTCATTCCCATTCCTGAACCTGGCATAGCCTGAGCTACTGCACTTAACGGTGGATAAATAGTCCATCCTGCTGCTGCTGGTCCTAACTCAACAAATAATGACCCAATCATTATAACTGAAGAAAGGAAGAACAACCAGTAAGAAACCATATTCAAGAAACCTGAAGCCATATCTCGTGCTCCAATTTGTAATGGTATTAAAAAGTTAGAAAAAGTTCCACTTAGTCCAGCTGTCAATACAAAGAATACCATAATAGTACCATGTATAGTCACAAGAGCTAAATAGATATTAGGGTCCATAATTCCACCTGGAGCCCATTTACCTAATAAAGCTTCAAAAATCACATTAGGTTCTGCTGGATTTGCAATTTGCATTCTCATCAACACTGACATCATGATACCGATAGCACCCATGATAAGACCAGTTACAAGATATTGCTTTGCAATCATCTTGTGATCTTGAGAGAATATATATTTAGTTACAAATGTTTCTTTGTGATGGTGATGTCCATCATCGTGTCCATGCTCTGTTGCTGCTGCAATCGCTTGTCCCATATATCTTAGTTTTTAGCGTTAGCTAAAGTTGTTTCAAAAGTTGTTTGAGTTTTTAACCACTCGTTGTAATCTTCTTCGGACTCAACTACTATCTTCATTTGCATGTTATAGTGTGATGCTCCACAAATCTTATTACATAATAAATAATACTCAAATTCGTATTGATCTAGAGCAACATCACCAGCTGCTTCTAGCTCCTTACTTTTCTGTCGTCTAATTTCATTAATCTTACTAACTTTTTTAGTCATAAATTCAGTAGACTTGTAATCCTCTGATGTTACGGTAGGTGTGAAACTAAATTTAGTGACCATTCCCGGCACAACATTCATTTGTGCTCTAAAGTGAGGCATGTAAGCTGAGTGCAAAACATCCTGACTACGGAAGTTAAATACCACTGGACGATTAACTGGCAAATGCAACTCAGTTGCTACCATATCATCCTTACCATCAGCATCAGTTGGGTCAATACCTATGATGTTACTACCTTCAATGAAGCGCACATTTGCATCACCTAGCGTATTATCTGCACCACTATATCTTACTTTCCAACCAAACTGGTAAGCATATAACTCAACTACTAATGGATCTTCATGTTTATCAACATCCATAATATCATTCCATGAAAAAAGACCCCATAAGATTAATCCTGCTAGAACTACTACTGGAATTGCTGTCCAGATGAACTCAAGTCTATCGTTGTCTGCGTAGAACAATGCCTTTTGACCTTTCTTTCCTCTGTACTTGTAACTGAACCAGTGTAATAAAGCTTGTGTTAAGAATTGTACTACCATAATTACAACAGTAGTAAGCAATAACAAGGAGTCATACTCTGCACCATGAGCAGAAGCAGCATCAGGCAAGAAAAAATCTTGATAACCGATGAAGCAAGCAATCATCATTATGTACATAGCTATTACAAAGTAAAGCATGTATTTTCCTTGACGATCATTATCAGCATCGTTTGCTATTTCACCATCAGCAGTTGATGCCTCTGGTGTTTTACCAAGCTGAACGATTTTGGATATTTGCCATAATGCTATAACAAATAAAGCGGCAATTAATATGATTAGAAATGCAGTCATTTCAATAAGTTTCTATAATTAATTAATAGTGAAAATGTTTACTTTCTCCAATGAATGGATCTCCTTTTGCAAGTAACGGAGCTTTTGAAATCGTATTAAATACTACAAGCAAGAAGATTCCAGCAAATAACATAAACGATCCAATCTCTGGCATACCTATGAACCAAGATTCACCTACGGTAGCTGGCATAACCATTACATAAATGTCAATATAATGACCTAAAAGAATAAATATACCTGCAGTAACCACAAACCAATTCACACGTTTAAAGTCGGAATTCATTAATATTAATAACGGGAATAAGAAGTTAATTGCTACCATACCGAAAAACAGTATGTTATAGTCCTCAATTCTAGTAATAAAGTATGTTACTTCTTCTGGAATATTTGAATACCAGATCAACATAAATTGTGAGAACCATAAGTAAGTCCAGAAAATACTTATCCCGAACATGAATTTTGCCAAATCATGGATATGAGAATCATTAATATATTCTAAATGACCTCTCGATTTCAAATAAATAGTAACTAAGGCAATTACAGTAATTCCACTCACAAACATACTTGCAAACACGTACCATCCAAACAATGTTGAGAACCAGTGTGGATCAAAACTCATAATCCAGTCCCAAGACATAATAGACTCTGTAACGATAAAGAATACTAGGAAGATGGCACTTTGCTTAAATCCTTTTTTGTACCATACATTACCTTCTGGCTCTTCGTCCTGCTTCAATGAAATTCTACGAATGCTCCAACGGTATAAGTTCCAACCTATCAAGAATGCTGCAGCTCTAATTAACCAAAAAGGAACATTTAAGAATCCTGTTTTACCAGCTACTAAAGCATCATAATTTTCATGACCAACTTCGTCTATACCTGGTTCCATCCATGTAAAAATATGGTTTACGTGAAATCCACTAAGCAATAGAAGTATAAACATTAAGATACCACCTACTAAAAGATAACTGCTGATTCCTTCCATAACTCTAAATAGTCCAGGAGACCATCCGGCTTGAGAGACTTTTTGTATTGCATAAAATGCTGTACAACCTAAAGCAATCATAAAGAAAAAGAAACAGGCTACATAAACAGCAGACCATGGTTTATTAGTAAGTTGATGAAACACGTGATTTGCGTGCTCATCATCATGAGAAGATGCATGTGCATCATTACCGTGACCAGAAGTTGCATGATCATCACCGTGACCAGCTACTTGATGTGTATCTAACGCAGTGCTGTGACTACCACCATGTGCAGCGGCATCTTCGGCTAGCATTTCTTTTACATCATCTACAGAAGCTGGAACAGTTAAAAAACCAGCTACAGTAAGCAATGCTCCTAATCCTATAAGGACAAATGCGAAAATTTTTAATTTACTTGAAACTTTGTACATATTATCAAATTTCGTGGTCGATTACTCGCCTTCTGTTGATGAATGATTCTCTTCTTGATTGTCGTCATGATCACCATCGTGTGAATCTTCATCGTGCATTTCCGCACCATGTTCATCCATTTCGTGATTTTCTACATCATGGCTTTGTTCATCAGCATGCATATCATGACTTTCTTGAACAACAACAAATTCTTGACGGTCTTGACCTTTTAAGTCCTTTGTTAAGGCGTCTACATGATGTGCTATTTGCCATCTCTCTTCTATTGAAGTTTGAGAAGCATAAGAACCCATGTAATTGATTCCCCAATACATTACGTGATAGATTGATCCTTGAGAGATCTCACGATCTGCATAAGAAGGAACACCTAATATTTTTTCAGTCGTTACTAAATGACCTTTACCATTTCCTTTCTTACCATGACATATCGCACAATAAATATTATAAAGCTCTTCACCTGTTGCAAGGTTTTCTTCAGTATATGGTAATGGGTTTGTTAGTTCTGCTTTCGCGGAAGCGTATCCATCATTAGTATCCTCATACTCATATGGCATCCAACCTCTATTTACTGTTCCCTCAACAGGAAGTTGAGCTTCTACATTCCCAGGGAATATCTGACCTTCTTGGTAAGTTTCATAACCTACAGACTCGTACATATTTGGGAAATATTGAACACTTCTACCCGATGTTGTATCTACTTCATTTTTATCTCCACCGCATGATATAATCATAAGTGTAGCAAAGGCGTAAATGAATGTTTGAAAATATCTATTCATTAGTGTGCTTCTTTGTCGATTATTTTTATCTCTACTGCTCCAGTGTCATAAAGAAATTTGCTCATTTCTTCAATATCCTTTCCTGCTGCATCTACTTCCATAAGGAAATGGTCATCTGTCGTTCTAACATCTGGGTTTTCAGCTTTTTTAAATGGCCATAGTCTACTTCTTAAATAAAAAGTAATAACCATAAGGTGAGCAGCAAAAAATACTGTTAATTCAAACATAATAGGCACAAATGCTGGCATATTCTCTAAGTAAGAGAAGCTAGGCTTTCCACCTATATTTTGCGGCCAATCTTGAATCATAATATAATTCATCATAACAGTCGCAACGGTTAAACCAATGATTCCATATAGGAAAGCATTAATCGCTAGACGTGTGTCTGCAATACCCATCGCTTTTTCTAATCCGTGCACAGGAAAAGGTGTAAAAACCTCCTCGATATGATAATGCTGTTCTCTGACTTGTTTTACTGCACCGAGTAAAACATCATCATCAGTATAAAGAGCATGTATAGTTTTATCTGACATAATTACTACTTTGAAGGATGAGCTATAGGATCGCCCGAAGCGGTATCCGATTGAATGTTAGTTCCTTTTTGTTCTCTTAATTTCTTGTATTTACTTCCACTAGCTTTTAAGATGGATTTCACCTCTGCTTGTGCTATTACTGGGAACGTTCTAGAGTACAATAAAAAGAGTACAAAGAAGAATCCAATAGTACCTATAAAAATACCTATATCTACAAATGTAGGTGAGAACATAGTCCAAGAAGATGGTAAGTAATCTCTGTGAAGAGAAGTTACAATAATTACAAAACGCTCAAACCACATTCCTATGTTTACAACGATAGAAATCACAAAGGAGAACATGATACTAGTTCTTAATTTCTTAAACCACATGAATTGTGGAGAAAATACATTACAAGTCATCATGGCCCAATAAGCCCATGCATAAGGTCCAGTAGCTCGATTCAAGAATGCGTACTGCTCATATTCTACTCCTGAATACCATGCAACAAACAACTCAGTGATATAAGCCACACCTACTATAGAACCTGTAATCATAATTACAATGTTCATTAACTCGATGTGTTGAATAGTAATATAATTTTCAAGGTTTACCACTTTTCTCATAACTATAAGAAGCGTGTTTACCATTGCAAATCCAGAGAATACCGCACCTGCTACAAAGTAAGGCGGGAAAATAGTGGTATGCCATCCTGGAATTACTGACGTTGCAAAGTCAAAAGATACAATCGTGTGTACTGAAAGTACTAGCGGAGTTGCAAGACCTGCAAGAACTAATGATACTTCTTCAAAACGCTGCCAGTCTTTTGCTCTACCTGACCATCCAAATGAAAGAATACCGTAAATCTTTTTATTAAAAGGTGTGATTGCTCTATCACGGATCATTGCAAAATCAGGAAGTAATCCTGTCCACCAGAATACTAATGAAACTGATAAATATGTCGAAATTGCAAATACATCCCAAAGAAGTGGTGAATTAAAGTTTACCCATAAAGAACCAAACTGGTTAGGAATAGGTAATACCCAATAAGCTAACCATGGACGACCCATGTGAATAATAGGAAACAATCCAGCCTGAATTACAGAGAAAATAGTCATCGCCTCTGCAGATCGGTTAATTGCCATTCTCCATTTTTGACGGAAGAGTAATAGTACCGCCGAAATCAATGTTCCTGCGTGACCGATACCTACCCACCAAACGAAGTTAGTAATATCCCAAGCCCATCCTAC
The DNA here is from genome assembly GCF_051251825.1 of Nonlabens sp. GTDB lineage: Bacteria > Bacteroidota > Bacteroidia > Flavobacteriales > Flavobacteriaceae > Nonlabens. Next base: position 276,758 of record NZ_JBPOGG010000002.1, read on the forward strand.
AGTCTTGTTAAGACCCCAAACACCGATACCGGTAGAGATCGTATAAATAATGCAACCTATTCCATAAAGAAAAGCTACAAGGGCTATTGTAAATACAATCCACCATTGTTTATTAGCAGCACCTTCTACTGGTGCGGCGATATCTCTTGTTACGTCTGAGTACGTCTTATCTCCTGTAACTAGAGCTCTTCTTATGGGCGCTTCGTAATGAGCCATAATGTATTGATTAGTTTTCCTTAATTATTTATGAGTTCCTTACCTTAACTTGATAAATCACGTTAGGCTCAGTTCCTACCTCTTCTAGTAAGTGATACATACGATCACTATTTTTAAGTTTGGTTATCTCTGCATCTTTATCATTGATATCACCAAACTTAATTGCTCCGTTTGAACAAGCGTTTGAACATGCAGTTGCAAATTCACCATCCTTAATCATACGACCATCTTTCTTAGCTTCAAGAATTGTCATTTGTGTCATTTGCATACACATAGAACATTTCTCCATCACACCACGAGATCTTACAGTAACATCAGGATTGATTACCATGCGACCTAAATCGTTATTCATGTGATAATCAAATTCATCATTCCCATTATATAAGAACCAGTTGAATCTACGCACTTTATACGGACAGTTGTTTGCACAATAACGTGTACCTACACAACGGTTATATGCCATGTGATTCTGACCTTGACGACCGTGTGAAGATGCTGCGACTGGACAAACCGTTTCACAAGGCGCATGATTACAGTGTTGACACATTACGGCCATAAAAGCAACTTGCGGATTGTCTGCTGGTTGTTCTAACTCACCAAAACCTCCTAAAGATCCATTATCACCAAATAAACCATCAAAACCATCTTTCTTCTCTTCATCTGCCTCAAAACTATCAGTTGAAGAATAATATCTATCAATACGTAACCAGTGCATATCGCGAGATTTTCTAACCTCACTTTTACCTACAACAGGAACGTTATTTTCTGCATGACATGCTATAACACAAGCACCACAACCGGTACAAGCATTTAAATCTATAGACATGTTAAAGTGATGACCTGTTGAACGATCAAAACTTGTCCATAAATCTACATCTGGTGAAGTCACTGGAGTTTCAATGTGATTTAAAGAAACTTCTGGAACTGGATTAAACTCATGTTTATCTCCAGAAATATAAGTAGCTAGATCTGTTTCACGAATAATATCGCGACCCATCATAGTATTTTGTAATTGCGTACATGCAAATTCATGAGAACCACCAGCGTTTTCAACAGTTACTGCTTGTACTGCAGAACCACCTTTATAAAACGGATATGCATTAACACCAGTCTGCATTTCAGATTGAATAGCTGCTGTTTTTCCGTAACCTAATGCAATTCCTATAGTTCCTTGTGCCTGACCAGGTTGAATTAATGCTGGCAACTTACGTTCCACACCATTCATCTTTACAACTACGTAGTTACCATTCAAACCACCATTTGCTACATTCTCATTTTCAATACCTAATTGCTCAGCATCTTTTTGAGAAATAGTAACGTAGTTATCCCAAGTTGTTCTCGTAATAGGATCAGGAAGCTCTTGTAACCATGGGTTATTTGCTTGTGAACCATCACCTAAACCTGTTTTAGTATATAATATCAATTCAAAACCAGAAGGTTTTTTTGCGCCAGCCATTTGAGATAATGCGTTACTATCTGAAATAGGAGCTGCCATTTCTGTGAATCCAGAAGCAGCAGGCGTTCCATTTGACATGAAAAAACCATCTTGTAAAGCCTTAGACCAACTTGCTCCGCCGGCTACAGATGTTTCTTTTAAATAATCTTTATAAGTCTCATCACTTCCTGACCACTTCAATAATGTATCCTGCATTTGACGAGTATCAAATATTGGACGGATAGTTGGCTGTGCAAGAGAAACTAAACCTTTCTTAATTTCAGTATCACCCCAAGACTCTAAATAGTGAGGAGTAGTTGCCACGTAATCACATTTCTGAGCTGTTGCATCTTCACGTGAGGCAAATGATACCTTAAGTGATACTTTTTCCATCGCTTTCGCGAAAGCGTCACTATCATCATAACTATAGATAGGATCAACACCTGCTATAAACAAAGCTCCAATTGAGCCTGCCTGCATATCTTTTACTAATTGTTCCAAAGCTAAACGACTACCTTGACGAGTCAAGATAGGTGCTGCAGTATCAACTATAGTGCTGTTTAATTTTTCATTTATAGCAAGAACTAATTGTTGTGCCGCTTGATCAGGAAGACCACATAACACTACGGCTTTACTACCTGCTTTAGATAGTTTTTGAGCCGTTTGCTCAACTACCTTTGAAACTTTATCACTCAATGAAACATTTGCCGCTCCACCTACTAGCTTACTGTATAGTGCAGCAAGAATATATTTTTGTTCTGTAGGTGTTACTGGGTAACGTAAATCTGCATTTGCACCAGACAAAGTCATGTTAGACTCAAACTGTACATGATGAGACATTTTACCATTTGAAGGAACTCTTGATGCAGAGTAACCTTTATCAAATCCTCCACCTTGCCAGTTTCCAACAAAATCTGCTCCTATTGAAACAATAGTTTCAGCATCTGTGAAATCGTAATCTGCAAGACCTCTTACTCCATATTTTGCTTCAAATGCATTTAACGCTCCATCTTCACTAACTGCATCATATGTTACATGACGCACATTAGTGTACTTCTCCTTAAACATTTCAATAATTGCCGCTGTAGAAGGACTAGCAAAAGTTTGCGTTAAAACAGCAATTGACTTACCATTTAAATTGCTCAATTTTGAGGCAACCTCATTATCTAGAGTTTCCCAAGTAGATTCTACTTTGTTAACTAATGGTGTTTTTAAGCGATTATTATCATATAAAGAAAGAACTGAGGCATGTACACGCGCATTTGCATGACCACGGAACTCAGCGTCTCTATTACTTTCAATTTTAATAGGACGACCTTCACGTGTTTTTACAAGAATACTTGCAAAATCAAAACCATCTGCTATGGTAGTAGCATAGTAGTTTGCCATTCCAGGAATGATTTGCTCCGGTTGGTTTACGTAAGGAACAGAATAAATTACTGGTCCTTCACAAGCTGCAAGGGATGCAGCAGCAGTACTGAAACCTACATATTTAAGGAAATCACGACGAGTTGTAGCAGATTCCTCCATTACCTCATCATTTCCTAAAAATTCATTAGTAGGAATAGGTGTCGCAAATTCGTTTTGCTCAAGATTTTTTACAATCTCATTGCTTTCATCGAGTTGCGCTGTACTTTTCCAATATTTCTTAGTAGTAGCCATATATCTCTCTAAAACTATTTATTAATAGTGGCATTTACCACATTCAAGACCACCTAAATCTGCTATAGTAAGTTGCTTACCACCACGTTTTTTAGATAATTCTTCATGAATTTTTTCGTAGTATCCATTATTAGCTAGATCTACGTTAGTTTCTCTGTGACAGTTAATACACCAACCCATAGTAAGCGGTGAATACTGATACATCACTTCCATTTCTTCAACTGGTCCGTGACATTGCTGACAAGCAATATTCCCAGCAGTTACGTGCTGTGCGTGATTAAAGTATGCTAAATCAGGTAAATTATGAATACGAACCCATCTTACTGGTTTAGTTTCACCAGTAAATTTCTGCTCGTCTGAATCCCAACCTGTAGCTGCATATAACTTTTGAATCTCTTTGTTATAATCTACTCCATATTCACTCATTCCTTCTTGATAAGTAGCATCTGCCACCTCACCGATTGATTTGTGACAGTTCATACAAACATTCAATGAAGGTATTCCTGAATGTTTAGACTCACGTGCACTAGAGTGACAGTACTTACATTCTATCTCATTTGTCCCAGCATGGATTCTGTGAGAATAGTGAATAGGTTGAACAGGAGCATATCCTTGATCAACTCCTACAGACATCATCGCACCGTAAGCAAAATAAGCACTCACTAATAACAAGAAAACAGCACTAACCAATACTAAAAATTGATTCTCAACAAACGCTTTCCAAATAGGGCGACGTTCATCTTTTTCTTCAGCTACATCAGTTTGAATACCATTTGCATCAGCAAAACGCTTTAAAGTATTGTTTACAACAAATAATAATGCAACAAGCAATACCAATATTAATGCTAGAGCCGCAAGAACTATACTATTTAATGAATTATCGGCTGGACCTGAATTTGTAGCACCGCCGTCAACTACCGCAGTTTGAGGTGCAGGCTTAGGAGTGTCTGTATAAGCTAAAATGTTATCAATATCAACAGTAGTCAACTGCTCAAACGAGTTCATGTTAGACTGATTGTACTCATTATAGATTTCAAGTGCTCGTTGATCACCACTAGCAATCAAAGCTGCAGAGTTGTTAATCCACTTATACAACCACTCACGCTCGTACTTTTGAGAAACTCCATTAAGTGCAGGACCTACTGCCTTTTTATAAAGTTTGTGACACGCAGCACAGTTTGCTTTAAACAAAGCCTCTCCTGCCACAGCGTTTCCATTACCGGATGCTGCTTCTACAGGTGCCGCTGGCTCGCCATCACTAGTGGCCGCATCCTGACCGTAAACGTTTAAAGTTGAAAACGTTACAAAAACAGACGCAAGTATAAATTGCCAAGCGGAAAAATGTAATTTCCTTTTTATCATGTCTTTTACTGAATATTGCAATAAATTTGGCACAATAATTACAGTATTTTACTGTATCGTAAATGCTGCCGCAAAAATAAGGTATAAAGTCTTTAATTTTGCAGCAGTTATTTTCAACAAAATAATTTATATTAATTCTAAATAAACACGCTTTCGCGAAAGCGAATTCTTTAAAAATTAAAAATATGTTTAAGCAACTGAATTTAAGAATAGTACTTGTCTTAGTATTGATTCTAACTGGCTCGATAGTGAAAGCGCAAAGCCCTGATAAAATTGAAGAATCTAAAGTTGAAAATCTTATTTCAAAGAAGATTTCAATGGATAAAGAAGGTAAATTCAAAGACAGATTCACTATACAACTCTATTATGGAGAGATTGATGGTGCAAAAAGAGCCAAAGCGTCTTATGAATCTACATCAATGTCTTGGGAAGCAAACATGGAATATGAAGCTCCTAATTTTAAAATTTGGGTAGGAAGTTATAGAAACAAATTAGAAGCAGAAAGAGCACTAATTGAAATTAAAAAGGAATTCCCAAATGCTTTTATCCTTAAACCTTAAAAGAAAATATCACTAATAAAAAAAAGGCGATTTCATTTGAAATCGCCTTTTTTAATATAACTAAATGAAGAGTTTTTACTTCAACTTCTTCTTCACTTCTACTTCTCTGAAACACTCTATAACATCACCTTCTTGAAGATCGTTATAGTTCTTTATTTGCATACCACATTCATATCCTTTTGCAACTTCTTTCACGTCATCCTTGAAACGTTTTAATGCAGATAACTCACCAGTGTAAACTACCACACTATCGCGTATCAATCTCACGCCACTATTGCGATAAATCTTACCGTCAGTAACCATACAACCTGCAATAGTACCAACTTTAGATATCTTGAAGGTAGCTCTAATCTCTGCATTACCAGTGATCTCTTCTTTCAACTCTGGAGAAAGCATTCCTTCCATTGCATCTTTAAGATCATTAATTGCATCATAGATAATTGAGTACATACGGATATCAACTTCTTCTTGATCTGCTAGTGTTCTAGCATTTCCTTGAGGCCTCACGTTAAATCCTATAATAATAGCATCTGATGCTGAAGCGAGCAATACATCACTCTCAGTAATTGCACCAACGGCTTTATGTATAATATTAACTTGTATTTCTTCAGTAGATAACTTCTGGAATGAGTCTGTTAATGCTTCAACAGAACCATCAACATCTCCTTTAAGTATTAAGTTTAATTCTTTAAAGTCTCCTAATGCTATACGACGACCTATCTCATCAAGTGATAATGTTTTCTGTGTTCTTACAGACTGCTCACGCTGTAATTGAGTACGCTTAGAAGCGATATCTTTTGCTTCTTTTTCGTCATCAAATACATTGAACTTATCACCTGCTGTAGGTGCTCCATCTAAACCTAGTATAGAAACAGGAGTTGATGGACCAGCAACCTCTACGTTATGACCACGTTCATCTTGCATGGCCTTAACTTTACCATGATTACGTCCAGCAAGAACATAATCTCCTACTTTTAATGTACCAGCTTGAACTAATATCGTAGATACATATCCACGACCTTTATCAAGGAACGCTTCCACTACAGTTCCTATTGCAGGCTTATTTGGATTTGCTTTAAGATCTAATATTTCTGCCTCAAGCAATACTTTCTCTAATAACTCTTCAACACCTTGACCGGTTTTTGCAGAGATATCATGAGATTGAATTTTTCCACCCCAATCTTCAACGAGAAGATTCATTTGAGCTAGTTTTTCTTTAATTCTTTCAGGATTTGCTGCTTCTCTATCTACTTTGTTAATAGCAAATATAATAGGAACACCAGCAGCTTGCGCGTGACTGATTGCTTCCTTAGTTTGAGGCATCACATCATCATCGGCCGCAATTACGATTATAGCAAGGTCAGTAACTTGAGCTCCACGAGCTCTCATCGCTGTAAATGCTTCGTGACCAGGTGTATCTAAAAATGCAATTTTTTGACCACCTTTAAGTTGAACACCATAAGCACCGATGTGTTGAGTAATCCCACCACTTTCACCTGCAATTACGTTCTCTTCACGTATATAATCTAGTAAAGACGTTTTACCGTGATCAACGTGTCCCATTACAGTAACAATAGGAGCACGAGGCACTAAGTCCTCTTCATTATCTACAACTTCAGTGATACTTTCTTCAATGTCTGCATTTACAAACTCTACGTCAAAACCAAATTCCTCAGCTACAATCGAAATCGTTTCTGCATCCAATCTTTGGTTCATCGTTACCATCATTCCTAAAGACATACAGGCACCAATAATTTGGTTAACCGCTACATCCATCATGGTAGAAATATCGCTTACAGTAACAAACTCTGTTACTTGTAAGATTTTTTCTTCTGAATCTGCTTGTTCTTGAGCCTCTACTTTTTCACGGTGAGAATCTCTTTTATCACGACGATATCTTGCTGCTTTAGACTTAGAGGATTTCCCTTGAAGTTTTTCAAGAGTTTCTCTTACCTGCTTTTGAATTTCTTCTTCAGTAGGCTCAGCCTTCACAATTGGAGTACGCTTTTGACCAGGACCACCACGACGATTATTACCGCCACGATTACCTACTGGACCAGATCCTGATGCACCAGGTGCTTTAGTAATTCTCTTACGCTTTCCTTTTCTTGCGTCTTCTTTTTTCTTAGGTTTCTTAAATTGAGAAAGATCAATTGTTTTACCTGTGACTTTTAAACCACCGAGTTTTTGATACTCAGTTTTAATTTTTTCTGGCTCTTGAGAACCTTCAGCAGCAGGCGCGTCTTCAGCTGGAGTTGAAGCAGTTGCTGGTTCTTTTGCATCTACTTTCTTTTCTTCAACAGGCTTAGTTTCTTCTTTAGCTTTTGCTACAGAAGATTCTTTCTTTTCAACAGGTTTTGAAGCTTTAGGCTTTTCAGCTGCAGTTTCTTTTTTCTTAGGAGCTTTCTTTTTAGGCTCTAAGTCAATTTTACCTTTAAGTTTAGTTTCCTGAACTTTAGGTCTATTTGAAACCACTTCTGGCTCAGGTTCCACTTCAGGTTTAACTGGCTCAACTTTCTTTTCAACTGGTTTTTCAACCTCAGCTGGTTTTTCAGTTTTAGAACCGCCAGACAGGTCTACTGTACCGACTTGTTTAGGACCATTTAGGGTAGCCTTAGCTTTTATAACCTCTTGTCTTTTTTGCTTCTCTTCCTGCTCTTTCTCGCGTTTCTCGCGCAGTTCTTCCTGCTCTTTACGACGCTCTTTTCCAACTTCTTTGGAAGCAACTTTTTTACTCTTGTCAGTTTGAAACTCGTCTGCTAATGCTTTGTATACATCTGCATCGATTTTTGTGGTAGGTCTTGCCTCTATTTCTATTCCTTTAGAGGATAAATGTTCCACAGCACGATCCAGAGAGATATTAAATTCTCTCAGCACCTTATTGAGTCTCATATTTTTTACTTCGGCCATAAATGGTTATGGATTGACTTTTATTTTAACTAATCTTCAAATTCTGATTTGAGAATATTAACAACCCCAACGACTGTCTCTTCCTCTAAATCGGTACGCTTTACTAAATCAGCAATATCTTGTTCTAGGATACTCTTTGCAGTATCTAAACCTATCTTACTGAATTCTTCTATAACCCATGATTCGATTTCATCGCTAAACTCTGTAAGCTCAACATCTTCTTCAGAACCATCTCGTATTACATCTATATCATAACCAGTTAATTTACCAGCTAATCTAATGTTGTGTCCTCTTCTACCTATTGCTTTTGAAACCTCTTCAGGATTCAACTTCACCTCTGCTTTTTTAGTCTCCTCATTTATTTCCATAGAAATAATTTTGGCAGGACTTAAAGCTCTGGCGATGTATAACTGCGTATTTGCAGTCCAATTGATAACATCTATATTCTCATTACCCAGTTCCCTCACGATACCGTGAATACGAGAACCTTTAACTCCTACACAAGCTCCAACCGGATCGATACGATCATCGTAACTATCTACAGCGACTTTTGCTTTTTCACCTGGCTCACGCACTACAGCTTTAACTGTAATTAAACCATCAAAAACTTCTGGAATCTCTTGCTCAAACAATTTCTCTAAGAACTTAGGAGATGTACGAGAAAGAATGATGTTAGGTTTATTACCTCTTAATTCAACACTTTCAATAATACCTCTTACGTTTTCTCCTTTTCTAAAGAAGTCAGAACTAATCTGACGGTCTTTAGGCATGATGATTTCATTTCCATCATCATCTAATAGGATAATTGCTCTGTGACGTATGTGATGAACCTCTGCACTATACAATTCACCTTCTAATTCCTTGAAGTGCTTGTATATGTTAGTATTATCATGCTCATGAATTTTTGCTATAAGATTTTGTCTTAATGCAAGAATAGCACGTCTTCCTAACTGTATAAGCTTCACTTCTTCAGCTACATCTTCACCTACTTCGTAATCTGGTTCGATTTTGCGGGCTGCGGTTAATTCAATTTCTGAATTATCATCCTCTACTTCACCATCTGCAACCACGACGCGATTACGCCAGATCTCTAAATCTCCTTTATCTGGATTGATAATAATGTCAAAGTTTTCATCATCGCCGTACTTTCTTTTGAGAGCACTTCTAAAAACATCTTCTAAGATCGCCATCAACGTGACGCGATCTATCATTTTATCATCTTTAAACTCAGAAAAAGACTCGATCAATGCGAGATTTTCCATATTCACTTATTAATTAAATGTTATAATCACTTTTGCTTGTTTAATGTCGTCATACTTGATCGACCACTCTTTTTGAACTGTTACCTTACCTTTCCCTACTGGTTTAGGCTCACGAGCTTTCCACTCAATAGTAACTCCTTCATCATCTGCCTTAACTAGCTCACCAGTCTCTTTATTCTTCTCTCTATCTATAACCTCTAGCTGCCTTCCTACATTTCTTTTAAATTGTCTAGGAAAACTAAGTGGCGCACTTGCTCCACAACTTGCGACTTCAAGTGAGAAATCAATCTCATCTCTGTCTAGATTATGTTCAACAGCTCTAGAAACAAAAATACAGTCCTTAACAGTAACTCCTTCATCTCCATCTATGATAACCTTAATCTCGTTATCACCATCAATAGTCATATCCATAAGGAACAAATCTGGTCGTTCCTCAAAGGCATCATCTAACAGGTCTTGTACTTTTTCTTTCAGCATATTTTATAAAAAGAGGGGACATCTGTCCCCTCATATTGTTTAAATACTTTGCAAATATACTACTTTTTTAGGCTTTTGCAAGTGATATTTATCTCTGGGAACTTGAAACTGAATTCCTTATATTTATACCCCAAAATCTAACCAAATGAAAAAAATTATAGTCCCTACCGACTTTTCTGAGCAAGCAGATAACGCACTACGTGTTGCTGCTGATATAGCCAGAGAAAATAATGGTGAAATCTTCTTACTCCATCAACTAGATTTACCACTACACCTTGCAAATAACGCTAGTTCAAGCATGCCAGAAGCTGTGTTTTTTATGAAACTGGCTAAGGAAAAATTTGATAATCTTTTAAAAGCAGATTATCTTAATGGTGTAACTATCCATGGAGACGTTGAAACTGGCGCTGCATTTAGCGGTATTATGGACACTGTTAAAAGACACAACGCTGACCTTATTGTTATGGGTAGTCATGGCGCAAGCGGCATGAAGAATATTTTCATAGGATCTAATGCTGAGAAAATCGTGCGTAATTCTGAAATTCCAGTACTTGTAATTAAAGATCGTAAAAAAAGACTGGATGTAAATGATTTCGTTTTTGCTACTGATCTTGATCCAGAGTCTGCAGGAGCTTTACAAGAAGCGGCTAAGTTTGCCAAAGGCACTCACTGTAACCTACATTTACTTTATGTAAACACTCCATCTAACTTTTTAAACTCTCAAAAGGCAGAGCAAAAAGTAAAAGAATACCTTAAAGAGGTAAATGTTGAACCTACAGACTTCACCATTTATAATGATTTCTCTATCGAGGAAGGAGTTTTTAACTTTACCAAAGATATTAAAGGTGATCTTATAGGAATGGCAACCCATGGACGCCGTGGTCTATCGCACTTCTTTAATGGTAGTGTGAGTGAAGATATAGTAAACCACTCTTCGCTACCAGTTGTTACTTTTAGAATAAAATAAGATAATTATTACGCTTTCGCGAAAGCTAACTAATAAAAAGCATCTTCATACAGAAGGTGCTTTTTTATTAAATACAATACATAAAAAAATCCTGACTCAATTAAGAATCAGGATTTACAAGTTGTCCCACAAGGACTTACCGCAACAAGTGCGGCATAAACTTCTCGTCCTAGGTCATTTTATTTCATAAAAAATCCCGAATCAAAAATTGATTCGGGATTTACAAGTTGTCCCACAAGGACTCGAACCTTGAATGACGGTACCAAAAACCGGAGTGTTACCATTACACCATGGGACAAAATGGGATGCAAATTTAAAACAATTATATTTTTGAACAAACAGAATCAAGTTTTTTTATTGATTTGTATCAATTTTTAAATTTTGCACGTTAACAATAAGTCCATTTAGAAAGTAATTCATTTGCAACTGAGGAAGTTGGGATGTGCCACTTAGTTTAGACATATTAATATTATTTTCGCAATAGCTAACTACAACTATGAAATTGAACTATAATCAACTTAATAAAATTACAGGATGGGCAGTTTTTGCCATAGCATTAATCACTTATTGGCTCACTGTTGAACCTACTGTGAGTTACTGGGATGCCGGTGAATACATTGCTACTTCCTCTGGATTACAGATAGGTCATCCACCAGGAGCACCACTTTATCAAATGCTAGGTGCGTTTTTCTCAATGTTTGCCATAGACCCTAGCAATGTTGCTTATATGGTGAATTTGATGTCTGTCTTTTCAAGTGCATTTGCTATATTATTCATGTTCTGGTCGCTTACTCTATTACTCAAGAGACATATTTTAAAAGAATCCAGTAATGATGTCATGGTATTGGGCGCTGCAGCTATAGGTAGTCTTGCTTATGCTTTTTCAGATAGTTTCTGGTTCAACGCTGTTGAGGCAGAGGTTTATGCACCTGCTGCACTTTTAATGAGTGCATTGTTTTACATGGGATTATTATGGGAACGTGATATGCACTTGCCTCGTGGTAACAAATGGTTGGTGCTTATTTCTTTTGTAGTAGGACTTTCTTTTGGTGTACACTTTATGGGGATACTTACCATTCCTGCAATAGGTCTGTTATGGTATTTCAAACACTATAAAAAAATCACAGTAGCTAATTTTGTAATTGCAAATATTGCCGTTGTCGCTGTTTTACTTTTCGTATTCAAATTACTTCTTCCTTATACCCTATCCATTTTTGGTTATATGGAAGTGTTTTTTGTAAATGATATCGGGTTGCCATTTAACTCTGGCTCTATTATAATGCTATTACTCGTTGTAGCGCTATTTGTTTTTCTGATTCATTTTTCGCGCAAGCATAATAAACCATTGCTTAATACCATTACGCTGTGTGTTATGTTCATATTAATAGGTTTTTCTTCATGGACGATGTTACCTATAAGAGCAAATGCTGGTACTCCTATCAATGAAAACAATCCTAATGATGCACGTGCATTACTTGCCTATTATAATCGTGAGCAGTATCCGGCACCAGCTTTATTTTATGGAGAAGCGTTCACAGATATCTATGCTGGGTTAGATCCAGACAAGCCTTACCTAGATGAGAAACCTAAATACGAAAAGGACTATGAATTAGGTAAATATGTGATCGTAAACAATTATACTAATTCGCTTCAAAATACTCATGATGATCATAAAGGATTGTTCCCGCGTATGACAGATCCATCTAGAGCTAGTAATTATATAGATTTTATGGGAGGTTTAAATTATCATATTAAACCTGAGTACTCGACAAATCAAGAGTTACTATCTGTTCTAGCAGACTATAAACGTAATTATGATAACCGTAGAATAGATGCCGAAGAATATGTAGATTTCTTAGTGCAACTGAGAGACGCTGTGGTCATTGAAAAACCAGATGGACTAGATAACGCGTCTTATTTCCTTAATTATCAAGTACAATATATGTACATGAGATACTTCATGTGGAATTTTACAGGAAGACAGAATGATATACAAGGTGAAGGTGGACCGTTTAATGGAAACTGGATCAGTGGGATTTCTTTTATAGATGAGATACGTTTAGGGAATCAAGAAAGCTTATCTGAAGATATGCTTAACAATAAAGGCCGCAATACTTACTTCTTTTTGCCGCTTATTCTAGGGTTGATAGGAATGATTTTCCATGCTCGTAAAGATTTGAAATCCTTTTATGTGACGCTGGTTCTATTCCTTTTTACAGGACTTGCCATTATCGTTTACTTGAACCAAAGTATGTATCAAGTGCGTGAACGAGATTATGCTTATGTAGGTTCCTTTCTCGTATTTGCGATGTGGATAGGAATGGGTGTTTACTCGATTTATGAAGGTATCAAGAATTCTATTTCTAGAAAAGTTGCACAGTCACTTACTCTGGTAGTTTGCTTTATGGCAGTTCCTTTATTAATGGCTTTTCAAAACTGGGATGATCATAATCGTTCTGGGAAGTACACAGCATTTGCCAGTGCAAAAAAATATCTAGACAGCTGTTTGCCTAACGCACTCATCTTTACTATAGGAGATAATGATACATTCCCATTATGGTATTTACAAGAAGTTGAAGGTTATCGTACTGATGTGCGTGTAGTGTGTACTTCATTACTTGCAACCGATTGGTACATGGATGACATGAAGAAAAAAGCATGGGATAGCGAGCCTGTTCCAGCCACTCTTACTCACGATAAATATACTTACGGGACTCGTGATGCACTATGGTTTGCAGACAAAGAACGCATCGCTCAACGCACCGGTGGCAAAAGTTTTCTACCAGACACATTAGACCTTAAAGACTGGATGGAATGGGTTGCGAGCGATAAGAAGATTACTCAAGAACAAATGCGCAATGAGCACTGGGAACATACTTTCCCAACTAAATTTATACGTATTCCAGTAAATAAGGAAGCTGTTCTTAAAAATGGTGTGGTTCCACAAAAAGATGCTGATCAGATTGTAGATGAAATTGTCATAGAAATCAACAGCAACCTAGTCTATAAGAATAGAATGTTTATGCTAGATATCATAAATGCAAATAACTGGGAACGTCCTATTTATTTCTCTGGTGGAGCATTTGGTGATGATGATTATATATGGATGAAGGATTATTTACAACTGGATGGTTGTGCCTTTAGATTATTACCTATTAAAACAGAGCCTGAAAATAGACGAGATCCATTTGACATGGGCCGTGTAGATGCTGACCATGGTTATGAGATTCTCATGAACTGGGATTGGGGAAATAGTAGTGATCCTAACATTTATCACGACGTAGAAACGCGTCGTAATAGCGTAGGTTATCGCAGTAATGTGACCAGAGTTGCAGAGGCACTTACTAGAGCTGGTGACTATAAAAGAGCTGAGGAGATTCTAGACTTGGGTATGGAACAAATGCCATTAGATCTTTTTGGTCATTACTCAATGATAGAACCATTTGTGAATGGTTATTATGAAGTAAAGAAAACTGATAAAGCTCGTGATTTACTAGATCGTGTCATTTTAAAGTATCAAGATGAAATAGATTATTATAAATCTCTAGACCTTGAACAACGTAGAGGAAATTACTCAGATATAATAGCAGCTGTAGAACGTTATAGAAGTCTTGTTGAGTCTGCTATATTCTATGAGGATGATATGATGGTTAAAAAGCATAAAGACATCTTTAATAAATACGTGCTAGAATTTTCCCAATTCTATAGTCCCGATGAAGTTATAGGTGGTAATGGTAGAGAAGAATTCCCAACTGGCGAACTCGACAATATCTTCCAAGAAGCCTTAAATAGTTCTCCAGATAATACCGAAACTGAAGAAGTTATAGAGGTAGATCCTCAAAATACTCCTTAAAAAAATGCATTGGTATCCTGATACTATAAAAGACTGGTTTTCCAGTTTATTTACAGGATACCAGTGGCATGGTTCACGCAATAAGAAAATTGTTCACCTCACCTTTGATGATGGACCACATCCAGTCGTCACACCATTTGTATTGAACGAACTGAAAAAGCATCAATTTGAAGCGACGTTTTTTTGCATAGGTGACTGTGTGCAAAAACATCCTGAGGTGTATGAAGAACTATTACAATCTGAGCATGCCGTAGGAAATCATACTTTTCATCATTTGAATAGTTGGAAAACTTCAACAATCACTTACTTAACTGATGTGAAAAAGGCTGGACAAGTCATCGACTCAAAGCTATTCCGTCCACCATATGGTAGAATCAAGAGTAGTGTGGCACGTGGACTTAGAGATTTAGATTATAAAATTGTAATGTGGGATGTTCTTTCTGGAGATTTTGACAACAAAAGAACTTCTAGATCCTGTTTGATAAATCTTAAAAAGAACACCAAAAACGGAAGCATCATCGTTTTTCACGATAGTGAGAAAGCTTATGAAAAACTCAAAGAAATATTACCAGAGTATTTTAAATTTTTAAAAAAAGAAGGATTTCAAACAGCTGTTATTAAGCATACTGCTTCAACAACGTGATCAGTGCGTTAGGATCTTGGACACCACTTTGCCTCCATTTCATCTCTGCATTTTTATAAATAATGAGAGTAGGTAATCCTTTAATGCGCAGTGCATCACAAAGCTCCTGATTTTTATCAACGTTGATTTTAATGACTTTTGCATGATCACCTAAAGCTGCAGCAACATTTCTTAAAATCTCGTGCATACTGGCAGAATCCTCGTTCCACTCTGTAAAGAAATTGAGTAAAACTGGCACGTCTGTACTAATAAGTTCCCCAAACTTTGACATAATCGCTGTATTATCTTATCAAATGTAATCAAAAATGCTATAAACCAGAGCGTTTTAAGGTAATCACTGTAATTTCTGGCCAGATCCCAGCTCGCCCAGAATATCCTAAAAACCCAAAACCACGGTTCACATTTATAAATCTACCAAATTCTTTATAAACTCCAGCCCACTTTTTATAAACAAACCATGCTGGGCTTAACTTAATAAAACCAGGGATTTCTATACCGAACTGCATGCCATGCGTGTGACCACTCAATGTTAAGTGATAATTCAAATCGGCGTGTTTAACCTCATCTTCCCAATGGGATGGATCATGACTCAATAAAATTTTAAAATCGCTTTTCTTTAATCCCGTTGAAGCCTTTTTCAAATTACCATATTTAGGAAAACGACCATTCCCTATGTTCTCCACACCTACTATATGTAGCGATTCTGCTCCACGTTTTACAGCAACATTCTCATCTAGTAATAATCTCCAGCCCATTTTATCCTGGATGTTATACAGCTCTTGCATGTTTGCTTTTTTCAACGCAACGACCTCTTCTCTAGTTCCTTGCCATCCATAATAATCTCCATAGTCGTGATTTCCCAGTACTGAATAAACACCATCTCGTGCCTTTAATTTACCGAAGACATCTTCCCATCCATACATCTCTGTACTGATGTTATTTACAAGATCTCCAGTAAAAAAAATTGCATCACTAGCCTGTTTATTTACTAAATCAATGGCATACTTGACTTCTTCTCTATCATCAAAACTACCTACATGGATATCACTAATCTGAGTGACTTTATAACCATCAAATGCTTGAGGCAAATCATCAAAGGTCATTTCATATTCACGCACTTGATAATTATATTTTCCTTTCCACGCACCATATAAAATCGCCCCAAATGGAAGTGCGGCTAGTCCTAATCCTACTTTAGAAATAAATGATCTTCTGCTAGGCAGGAATGATGTGTGTTCTTGCTTTCGCGAAAGCGTATTTAAAACACCTTCAAAAAACCTATAGATATCTTCACTAAACATGACCAGCATCATTACAGCTTGTGCGGCAAAAAGACCTAAAAATATGGTAACAGCAAAATCCCTAGATCCATTAATTTGAGCACGATCTGGATGCCAAACAAATTGCATGATAAGATTTACTAAAATAAGAATAGTAACTCCTAAGTAAACCCATTTCCACCAGTGACCACGTGACAATGTCCTGATCAATTGGAATGAATACACCTGAAAAACTATAAATATGAGGATGGCAATTATAAAACGCATAGCGCAAAATTAGTATGTTTAACATTTAAAAATGTTGCCATAGCGTTAATGTCTTAAAAGAATTGAAAAGACTTCATTTCCTCCTAAATGAACTACTTTTAAACATCGTTGATGAAATAATCATATTATGAAACTCTACAAACTTATACTTCTCAGCACTTTATTCATCTCAGCACTAGCGTCTTGCACTAGTGAAGAAGGTGATAATAATGGGAACAACCCAGAAATACTTGAGGCAAAAACAGAATTTAATGTAAGTTATGGAACTCATGCACAGCAAGTTTATGACATCTACTTACCTGCAGGAAGGAACGCCGCGTCCACTAAAACATTACTTATAATTCATGGTGGAGGATGGACTGCTGGAGATAAAACCGATATGAATGGTATAGTCGCACTTATGCAACCTGTGCTGCCAGATTATGCGATTATCAACATGAATTATGTACTGGCAAATGGCAGTTCTATACCAGCATTTCCTAATCAATTGAACGACATTGAAAGTGTGCTGAATAAAATTGAGGCAGATAAATCCATGCTACAAATAGATGGTACCGTTGCCCTTTTTGGGCTGAGTGCAGGAGCTCACCTTTCTACCTTATATGGCTACACTAGAAATGATGACGACCGCATTAAAGCCGTTGTAAATATGGTAGGTCCAGTAGATTTTACAGATCCTTATTACACAAATAATCCAGCATTTCAACTATTGCTTAACTCTTTAGTAGATTCTAGTGCGTTTCCTGCAGGCAGCAATACCGCAGAGTTGGTAAGTCCTACTCTACAAGTAACTCCACAATCGCCACCTACTATTAATTTCTATGGTAATCAAGATCCACTCGTGGCCGTTTCTCAATTAACACGACTAGAAGCAGCTTTAAACAGTAATAATGTGGTGAATGAATCCACTATCTATAATGGTGGACATGGCAACTGGAATGCCACACAATATCTCGATTTACAAACCAAAGTAAAGGCTTTTCTTGAATCAAATTATTAAAATAATAGCTTATAGTTTCTTTAATGTGGATCAATAATATTAGGTGTTTCGGTATATAAAAAAATGTAGTAATTAACTCCGTTGTAATTAACTCTTTTAAATATTCAAGAAAGTAATTGCTTTAAAATTAGTAACTTCGAGAAGCATTAAACCTCATATTCTTGAAAGACTACTACTCTATTATTTTATTTTTAGTTTTTATTTTCAACATATCCTATGGTCAACAGGAAAGTCAAGTTGAAAAAATTATAAGGGATAGTGATACTATTGAACAAACTTATGAAAGAGTAAGATACATCAATGGCATGGCGGGAAGAATGCGCTATGCTACAGAGACGATTGATTTACTGAATCATTCCAAACAAATAGCCGTTAACGATATCAATTCACAAGCAGATACTTACTATAGCTTAGGGAATTATCACTATTTCAATAATGCTATTGATTCTTCCATATTTTACTTAAATAAAACAATTGAACTAGAAGGACTTTTTAAAGATCCCTTTATTAAGGCTAGTGCATTATCAACTAGAGGTGGAGCCTATAATAAATTAGGGAATGTTCCTCTTACCATTTCTAGTTATCTAGAAGCACAGGTATTATTTGATGCTATAGACACTACTCAATTAGAAGGCAGAAATATTATTAGACATAAAGGTAAATTGATGGAACTGCATAATGCCATTGCAAATTTCTATAACAATAATGGAGAGCAAGAAAAGGCCATCACATATTATGAGAAAGCTATTGAAAAAGCACTCGGACTTAAGGCTGGAATAAATGCCGGAATCATCATAGGAAATAAAGGTGATGTGCTTCTTAAATTAGGAAGAAACGAAGAGGCTTTAGATAATTTCCTTAAAGGAATGAGGCTTAAAAAAGAGGGAAATGCGCCCAATCGATTAATTGCAAACTCTCACTTGCATTTAGGAAATGCTTACACAGCATTAGATAAATATGATAAAGCCTTAATTCATTTTAAGGAATCGCTAGAAGTTTTTACTACTAATAAGCTAGACGATAAGACGGCCGAAGCATTATCTGGATTAGGTAAATTACAATTAAATAATAATCTCTTTAAAGATGCCATTGTAAATTGTGAAGAAGCTAAAAGCAAAGCACAAGCGAGTCAATACAAAAAAATGATTGTTCAGTCTTGCGACTGCCTGCACAAGGCTTATAAAGAAACAGGCAAATTTAATCTTGCGCTAGAAAATTTTGAGATCTATCAAGAAACTCAAAACTCCATTTTCAATGAAAATAATGTTAAAAAGCAAACGCAGTTAGAAATGCAATATGAGTTTGATAAGACTCAGGCCATAAAAGATCTTGAGATAGAGTCTAAAGAAAAACAAAGCAAATTGTATTCAATTATTGCGGTTGTTTTAGGACTATTCGCCTTGTTATTAGGATACTTTTTCTACAAGCGCAGCAAGACTAACAAAGTTTTATCGTCTCAAAAAACGTTACTTGAAAAGACCATAGATCAAAAAAATGTACTTCTTAAAGAGACACATCATCGAGTAAAAAATAGTTTCCAGATGGTGAGCAGTCTCCTTTATATTCAAGGTGAAACCACTGAACAAGTTGACGCACAAATAGCAATTAAAGAAGCTCAAAACAGAGTACGCTCCATGGTCCTCACGCATCAAAAATTGTACAATACTGAGGACTTAGTTGGTATAGATACTAAAGAATATATAACTGATCTCACAAAAGATGTGGTAGACAGTTATAATCTTCAAAACAATGTGGATTACAATATTGAAGCAGAAAAACACATACTCAACATAGATACCATAACTCCACTGGGTATTATTCTCAACGAGTTGGTGACTAATTGTTTCAAACATGCCTTTAATGAAACTATAGAACAACCATTAATTTTTGTAGGGTTCAAAAAAGAAGATGAAAACTATATCCTAGAAATCAGTGATAATGGAATTGGAATTTCTAGCGATAGGCGAGATGGAGCACTAGGGCTCGAACTCCTTGATAGCCTTGCGCAAAAATTGAATGGCACTTTTACCATTGCACCGCATGAAAAAGGTGGTACTCATGCAATTATTAAATTTGAATTATACAAACTAGAGTAATTTCATTCACTAAAAAAAACACTTATTGGCTAAAATTATATTTTGAAAACAAAGTAAATCCTTAGCTTTCAATTTTTATCACAGAGCCTAAGTAATTATGTCGCTTAAAATTTATATCGTAGAAGATGAACCATTAATAGTCACCACTATTAAAATAGCGCTTAAAAAAAATAATTTTGAAGTAATAGGTTGTTCAGGTGGTTATGTTAAGGCCATCAAAGAAATTAAAGAATCTCAACCTGATTTAGTACTACTGGACATACAACTTACTGGAATCAAGGATGGAGTTCATGTCGCTCAAGAACTAGACGTACTGAATATAAATTACCTCTTTCTTACTTCTCAGAGTGACCCAAGCACTATTGCTCGTGTAAGTCTTACAAGTCCACTGGGTTATATAGTTAAACCATTTACAGAGGCTGGACTCATTAGTAATATTGAACTTGCAAAAAACAAAATCAATAGCAATCAAAAAGAGTTTATAAAAATCAAGCAGGATGGACGCACTATTGCCATTAATCAAGCACATATTCAATATTTAAAAGCGTTTGATAACTATTGTTATATACATACCGCGACAGAAAAATTCCTAGTCTCACACACTCTCAAACATATTGCAGAACAACTTAACCCATCTCGATTTGTTCAATCCCATCGCTCTTACTGGATAAATATTGATAAATACAGAAGCAGCAGTTTTAAACATATTAATATAGACGGTCATGACATTCCATTAAGCAATACTTATAAAGATATTATTATGTCTATGATTAATGAATAAACTGCACTTGCCGATTATTCTTACCACTTATAATTTTCACTAAAAAAAACAGCGCTTCACTTAAAAATAACTCTATTACCAATTCATAATTAGCAACTTAGTAGTCCACCTAGGATGACTAACCATAAACTTCTAGTTATGAAACTCTCTATTAAAATTACTGTATTAGCACTTTTTTTCACCGCTTTCGCGAAAGCGCAAGTAGGAATAGGCACCCAAGATCCTAAAGCAGCTCTAGATATAAGAGCCACTGCAAATCCACAGGAATCTGGAATCTTGATACCAAAGCTAGCCGCATTTCCAACAGGAGTGACGGCAGATCAAGATGGAATGCTCGTTTACATAGATGGATCTCTAGCTACCAGCAAAGGATTTTACTATTACGAAGAAGTCACAGATACTTGGATACCTATAGCAGGTGCTGCGGCAGCAGACAACCAGCAAATAGATGTGCTCAATCTAAATGGCACTACGCTTGAATTATCCTTACAAGATGACGGACAAGCCACTCAAACTCTGGATTTATCATCACTGCAAGATGGCAATACACAAAACACCTTAGATGGAGCTTATGATGAAGGTGGAGCTGGAACCGGAAGAATCATAACTGCAGACACTGGAGCGGTAGAAATTCAAGGAAATGGCGGACTGTTGGTTGAAGACGACATTACAGCTGGTAATGCCATTTTACATAATGGAGATGCAGATACTTTTCTTCAGTTTACTGATAATGTTATTGATCTAAATGCTGGTGGAAGAAATTACCTCAATATCAATCATGCAAACCAAGAGTTACTGATCAACTCATCTGGTGCTACAACAGATTTTAGGGTGCGAAGCGATAATGAAACAAATATGTTTTTTATAGACGGTAGCGAAGATAAAATTGGGATTGGCACAAACAACCCTTTAAACCCATTTCACATAGGTATTCGGACCACATTTGACACTAATGTTGCTAACTCAGGTCAAGATGGAATATTCATTAGAGGTAGTGGAGCAACTGGAATAAATGAAGTAGGTGGTTCTATCAGTTTTGGAGGAGCACATCCTACTAGAGATAATTCTAGAAGAGCTGCTATAGGGTCAATGCAAACTGGTATAGATGAAGACAATGTAGGATTATCCTTTTTTGTACATCAAGGTCCTATAAACACAGCACCTATGGTCGAAGGAATGCGATTAACACATCAACGATATTTAGGGATAAATAACAACAATCCTTCAGCTACGTTAGATGTAGTAGGCTCTATACAATTTGAAGATGGTAACGAGGCAGCTGGCAAAGTACTCACTAGTGATGCCACAGGAAACGCAACTTGGCAAACACCTCTAACTGCAACTGACACTGATGACCAACAAATAGACGTACTCAATCTCAATGGAACCAATCTAGAAATCTCACTACAAGATGATGGTGTTGCGACACAAACTTTAAATCTCGCGCCTCTACAAGATGGTACTGGAACAGATGATCAAAATCTAACCACTCCTACTCTAGTAGGAACAACTTTAAACCTCAATATTGAGAATGGAACTGGAACTAATATTGACTTAGCGCCGCTTCAAGATGGAACTGGAACTGATGATCAAACTATAGATAATTTCAACTTTAATTCTGGAACAGGAATTCTTACTTTAGAATTAGAAGACGACGGTATCGCGCCACAAACGGTAAATCTATCTTCTCTTGCAGGTTCTGGTGGAACAGATGATCAACAAATTGATGTACTCAGCTTAAATGGAACAAATCTAGAAATCTCCCTAGAAGATGATGGAGTAGCCACACAAACCTTAAATCTCGCTCCTTTACAAGATGGAACAGGAACAGATGATCAAAATCTAACCACTCCTACCCTAGTAGGAACTACTTTAAACCTCAATATTGAGAATGGAACCGGAACTAATATTGACTTAGCGCCGCTACAAGATGGAACTGGAACTGATGATCAAACTATAGATAATTTCTCATTAAGCGGTTCTACGTTGAGACTATCTTTAGAAGATGATGGACAGCCTTTACAAACCGTTAATCTTGCAGGAATTGATACAGATAATCAGCAAATTGATGTACTAAATCTTAATGGAACCAATCTAGAAATCTCACTACAAGATGATGGTGTTGCGACACAAACTTTAAATCTCGCTTCATTACAAGATGGTACTGGAACTGATAATCAAACTATAGATAACTTTTCTCTAAGCGGTTCTACCTTAAGATTATCCCTAGAAGACGATGCACAACCTTTACAAACCGTTGACCTATCATCCTTGACAAACTCAGATAATGATTGGAATATACCTGGAACTACTATGACACCTACCACTATTAATGATGACATTTATACTTTAGGAAAGGTAAACATTGGCTCTAGTACTACACCTACCGCAAGATTAGAAGTTGTAAGTAACTTTAATACAGAGAATGAGACTTTGAAAACCACAAATTCTGGTTATGCTAGTAGTGAAGTTCGTGCTATCAATAATGTGTTTAACAGCACAGCAGGTTCTAGTAGCAATTTAATAGGTCTGCATAATGATTTTAATAGTAGAGGAAATACTCTATTTACCTATGGTATTTACAATGATTTTGATGGTTCAGCAAATTCTACAAACCTTATAGGAGCTCAAACAAAATTTGCAGGAACTCAACCCGGAACAAGTTTCAGAGTCGGATATAATAATCAAGTATTGGGAGGTGATGTTTCAACTACTGGATTTAGAATGACCGTGAATTCTCAATACAGTATAGACAGAACGGTTACAGGAGTTGATATCAGTATGGGCGCATTTGGAACAGGTCGTCGGTTTGGTACTAGAAATCAGATCTCAGGAACAGGTACTGGTGATAAATACGGACTATACAATATAATAGACAGCGCGTCACCAGGAATACATTATGGTGTTTATAGTGAAGCTACAAAAGCTGATGGTTACTCGGGTTACTTTATAGGACGTATGTCATTAGGTACTTCAGATAGCGCCGGTCGCTACTTAATGCCTGCTACAGATGGAACCGCAGGACAAGTAATGACCACAGATGGTGCTGGCAATGTAACTTTTCAGAATGCTAGTGCTAGTGGTGGAACATTAGATCAAGCTTATGATTTTAGTGGTGCAGGTAATGGAAATACCATAAATGCTACTGATGGCGCTGTTTCTATAGCTGGAGAAGATGGCTTTATAGTTACGGGAACATTTGGTACAGGAGATGCTATTACTACAACAGGTGCTGGAACGCGTATGTTTTTTAATCCACGTAAAGCTGCTTTTAGGGCTGGATTTGTAGATGGTGCTCAATGGGATGATCTTAATGTAGGTGTTTATTCTAGTGCCTCGGGACGTAACACAATTGCTACAGGTTATGCCGCTACGGCTTTTGGTAGCGGTAACTCAGCCACTGGGAATGGCTCCTCAATTTTAGGATATAATAACCTGACTTCAGGAATCGGAGCATCGGCCATTGGACAAGGAAATTCTGCTGCAGGAGATTTTGCTGTGGCATTGGGGTCATCAAATAATGTTAATGGAAGAGGTTCGTTTGCTAGTGGAGAAAGTAATAATGCTAGTGCCAGTTATTCTGTAGCAATGGGAAATAATAACGATGCTTCTGGTTTTGGAGCGATGGCGCTTGGAACATATAACACTGCTGCTTCATATTTTGAAACAACTTTAGGTTCATTTACAACAAATTATACACCAGCAAGTACTGTGAGCTATAATTCTAATGATAGGCTTTTGAGTCTAGGTAATGGAATTAGTGAAACTAACAGAAGTAACGCATTAACCATTTACAAAAATGGCCTTATGAATATTAATGATGAGTATAATATGCCACTTACAGACGGCACTTCAGGACAAGTCATGACCACAGATGGTGCTGGCAATGTATCCTTTCAAAATAATATGCAAGAATCAACCACCGCAAATAACGGTCTTACTCTAAACACTGGAACGGTTCAATTAGGTGGAGTACTTACCCAAAACACAGTGATCACTCAAGGGACTAGAAGCCTAGACATCAACCTCAATTCAACAGGAGATTTTGCAATTCAAGATAATGGTAGCGATGTGTTTTTTGTAGAAGATAGTGGTGAAATAGGCATAGGAACTAACGTTCCTGTTTATCCATTGCATATGGTAGAAACTGGACCTTATAATAATGGGTTTTTTATGACTAAAATAGAAACCAGTAGTGCAGAAACCTCCGGTATGAGAATCGAAAAACAAGGATTAGGAACTGGAAGAAGTCACGGTTTATACACCGTTATTTCAGGATCTGGTACTGGACAAAAATATGGAGTATTTAATCGATTAAGTGCTACTTCTAATGGAAATCAATACGGTACACGTAATTATCATTCAGGAGCCACTGCCTCTTCACAATTTGCAACCTTTAATAATCTAGATAATGCCGGGACAGGAAATCGCTATGGAGTTTACAATGGTATGCGTAGCGCAAATGCAGC
The DNA here is from genome assembly GCF_051251825.1 of Nonlabens sp. Lineage (GTDB taxonomy): Bacteria > Bacteroidota > Bacteroidia > Flavobacteriales > Flavobacteriaceae > Nonlabens. The sequence goes on from NZ_JBPOGG010000002.1 coordinate 301,998, forward strand.
AAATCTTTATGGTGTGTTTAATGAATTTGAAAGAAATTACTCTACCGCGACCGATATTGTAGGAGTACGCAATAGATTTACGGGTGGTACGCCAGGAGCAGCAGGAATGAACGGTATTTGGACAGATTTTACCTCTAATGCTAATGGTAATTATTATGGAACACGCACAGAATTCTCAGCTGCAGCAACAGGTACAGGAAATAAATACGGAACTTATAATCTAATTAGTACAACAGCTGGTGGCACGCATTATGGAATCTATAATTCCGTAGGTGTAAATGATGGTTGGGCGAGTTATAACCTTGGTAAAAGCTACATTTCTCAACGATTAAGCATAGGTGAGACCGATAATGCGACCGCCAGATTGAGCATTTTAAATAATAGCGGTGGTAGTAATCCAGCGCATATCGAATTAAGAGAAACAGGAGCTAATGATGGTGCTCGTATACGATTCAGCAATAATGTAGAAACCACAAATGAATGGATCCTTTTTGGTCTAGCTGATAATACGACCGCAAATAGCAGATTTAATCTTTTCCACACCTCAACTGGAAATGTTATGGTTGCAACGGGTAATGGTGATGTAGGTTTTAAAGGAACTCCAGACGTAGATCATCACATCTTTCATGGAAATAATGGAAATGCAGACGGTATGAAATTACAAAATAACAGCGATAATAGCTGGTGGCGATTCTACGTTTCTTCAGGATCAGATGATTTGAGATTGTATTCAACCAGTCAGGGAACCACAATTATAGGTGCATTTAATGATATTACAGGTGCTTATACAGCTACTTCAGACCGTAGATTGAAAGAAAATTTTAAAGACCTATACTTTTCTTGGGATCAATTTTTAAAGTTGGCTCCGCTTACTTACGCTTATAAAGCAGATCAAAATAAGACCTCAACTATAGGAATGGTAGCGCAAGATGTAAAACAAATTTATCCAGAATTAGTAACTTACCATGACGATGAAGATATCTACCACATGGACTACTCAGCAACTGGAGTGATAGCTATAAAAGCAGTGCAAGAATTAAAAAAAGAGGTGGATATAATTGCTAAACGCAATACACAACTAATGGAAGAAAATGCTGCTCTAAAAGCAGAAAACAATCGTCTCAAAGAGCTTGAAAAACGCATAGAAGCTCTAGAGCAACGATAGGATTGAAGTAATTACGCTTTCGCGAAAGCGTATTCATAAAGAACCATAATAACCTTTTGAGAGAGTTTACGCATATTATGGTATAACCGCTAGAGGCCTAAGGGGAATCTAGCGGTTTCTTATTTACATCGTGAATAAAAACTGAGTTTTATCTCCAATGAACTCTTATTAAGTCTTCTAAGAATTTTATCTTTAACATCCATAAAATTTAACGATGACTAACGACGGAACGGACGATAAAAGATTATTTCTACTCGATGCTTATGCCTTGATCTTTAGAGGTTATTATGCGTTAATAAAAAACCCTAGAATCAATAGCGCTGGTATGGACACCAGTGCGATTATGGGATTTACAAATTCGCTATTTGACGTGATACGTCGTGAAAAACCTGAATATCTAGCAGTGGCTTTTGATAAAGGTGGAAGTGCAGATCGTGTAGAGATGTACGAAGATTATAAAGCAAATCGTGATGAGACTCCTGAGGCTATAAAAATAGCCGTTCCTTATATTATGCGCATCTTAAAAGCAATGCACATTCCCATAGAAGTTGTAGAAGGAATCGAGGCAGATGACTTGATAGGAACTCTAGCAAAACAAGCCGAAAAAGAAGGTTTTACCACTTACATGGTAACACCAGATAAGGATTATGCGCAACTAGTTTCTGAAAATATTTTCATGTACAAACCTGCCCGTATGGGTAACGGTATTGAAATATGGGGAATTCCTGAGGTTCAAAAAAGATTTGAAGTAGAACGTCCAGAACAAGTGATCGATTACCTAGGAATGATGGGTGATGCTAGTGATAACATTCCTGGATTACCTGGTGTAGGAGATAAAACGGCCAAGAAATTTATAGCCGCTTATGGCTCGATGGAAGGATTATTTGAAAATATCCATAAGCTTAAAGGTAAGATGAAAGAAAAAGTAGAAGCTAATCAAGAGTTAGGATTGCTTTCTAAAAAACTGGCTACCATAAGACTGGATTGCCCAGTGACTTTTCATGCAAAAAACTACCAGTTAGACGATCCAAATGTGGAGGCAGTTCACGAGATTTTTGATGAGCTAGAATTCCGCCGTGCAAAAGAAACACTGGCAAAGATCTTTTCTAAGGATGTCAGTTCGAGCGCAGTCGAGAACGGTTCAAGTTCAAGTTCAAGTTCGAGTTCGAGTTCGAGTTCATCAGCAGGCGCTGGACAATTTTCTCTATTTGATGCTCCAGGATCAGGAACAGCTGCTGAGGCTGTTACAACCGGTCGCCAGACTCTAGCTACTACAGAGCATTTATACCAGCTTGTTCAAGAAGGAATGGGAACCAAGTTATTTCTTCAATCGTTGATGCAACAATCCAGCGTTTGTTTTGATACAGAAACTACAGGATTAGATCCTCTGGCTGCAGAGCTCGTAGGAATTGCATTTTCATGGGAAAAAGGAAAAGGATTCTATCTTCCTATTCCTGAAGATCGCGATGCTGCGCAAGCCGTTGTAGATCAACTCAAACCATTTTTTGAAAGTGAAAGCATTGAAAAAGTAGGACAGAATTTAAAGTACGATATTAAGGTTCTTGACAAATATGGAGTAGATGTAAAAGGACCTATGTTTGATACTATGCTGGCTCATTACCTCATCAATCCTGACATGCGTCATAATATGGATGTGCTAGCAGAAACTTATTTGAACTATACGCCACAATCCATCGTAGAATTGATAGGTAAAAAAGGAAAGAACCAACTTTCTATGCGCGATGTAAATCTTGAAAAACAAAAAGAATATGCTGTTGAAGATGCTGATATTACTTTTCAATTAAAAGAGCATTTTGTTCCAGAACTGGCTAGCGCTGGAACTGATAAATTATTCCACGATATAGAAATGCCTTTGCTGGACGTACTGGCAGCTATGGAAATAGAAGGAATAAATCTAGATGAGGAATTTTTAAGCTCGCTATCCGGCGATTTAGAACGAGATATTGCTCAGCTAGAAAAAGATATTTATGAAGTTGCTGGAGAAGAATTCAATATAGGTTCTCCTAAACAACTGGGAATTATTCTTTTTGAAAAGCTGAAGCTCGTAGACAAACCTAAAAAGACCAAAACCGGACAATATTCCACGGCTGAAGATGTATTAAGTTACCTCGCAAAAGACCACGCCATTATTCAAAACGTGCTCGACTATCGCGGACTCAGTAAATTAAAATCTACCTATGTAGATGCATTACCTCATCAAGTTGATGCAAAAACAGATCGCATTCACACCAACTACATGCAAACGGTTGCTGCAACCGGAAGATTGAGCTCTACAGATCCTAACCTGCAAAACATTCCTATAAGAACAGAACGTGGTCGTCAGGTACGTAAAGCATTTGTACCTCGAGATGAAAACTACACACTCGTCGCTGCCGATTATTCTCAAATAGAATTGAGAATCATCGCAGCATTGAGCGAAGAAGAAAACATGATCGCTGCTTTCCAGAGTGGTGAAGATATTCACGCCTCAACTGCTGCAAAAGTTTTTAACGTCGCACTTGAAGATGTTACTAGAGAACAACGTAGTAATGCCAAAACGGTGAACTTTGGGATTATCTATGGAGTGAGCGCCTTTGGACTAAGTAATCAAACAGATTTGAGTCGTGGAGAAGCAAAAGAGCTTATTGAAACTTATTATGCGACTTATCCTAAACTGCGCAATTATATGTCTGAGCAAGTAGATTTTGCTCGTGAAAATGGTTACGTAGAAACCGTTCTAGGAAGACGCCGTTACTTAAAAGACATCAATAGTTCTAATGCCGTAGTACGCGGTGCCGCAGAACGTAATGCGGTGAACGCGCCTATTCAAGGAAGCGCTGCAGACATTATCAAGATTGCTATGATCAATATTCACAAGAAGTTTGAAGAGATGAAATGCAGGTCTAAAATGTTACTGCAAGTACATGATGAACTTGTCTTCGACATTCATAACGATGAACTAGAAGACATGAAAAAACTCATTCAAGAAGAAATGCAAAATGCTTATAAAATGACGGTTCCACTTGATGTTGAGGTTGGCGTAGGACAGAATTGGTTAGAGGCGCATTAGGCTTTAGGCTTTAGGCTTTAGGCTTTAGGCTTTAGGCTTTAGGCTTTAGGCTTTAGGCAAAATTAAAAATGAGCAAATCAATCAGTTGGTTTGCTCATTTTTATTGATAACATCTGCTATTTAGAACTGTTGAATTCTTAATGCGAGACTACTAATTGCTCCGTTTGCATCTGATTTCCAGAATATATTTTTAATACATACATTCCATTATCATACTTAGAAACGTTCAATGAATTGCAATTCTCTGTTTTTTCAAAAACACGTTGCCCTAGCATAGTGTATAATTCGATTCGATCTATGGTGTCTGTAGAAGAAATGGTGACCACATTACTCGATGGATTAGGATAAACCATAACATCAAAAGAATCAGCATCAACATAACTTAATGTGTTTTGATAAACCCGCACATAGTCTATGACCATACTGCTTTGTATAAAGTTAGGATCAATAACTCCTGCAACTCCACCCATTGCAATATTCAATAACATATATTGATCTTCATAAAACGGATAGGTATTCACGTCTTTTACCGCAGGATTATAGGTGTAAAATGGCACATCATCAATTAAAAACGTGATTTGTTGTGGCGACCAGTTGACAGAATACACATGAAAATTATTTGCGACATCTTGTAAAGTAGTCGATTGGAAATTCATCGTGTTTCCCGAGCAACCATTACAAGCAGTATGTAATGCACTTGAAACATGATTAGTTGCTCCTAATCCATGTTCCATGATATCTATTTCTCCACATAAAGGCCAGTTAGTAGTTCCATAAGTATTATCCCAATAGCCACCATCTTCATTGATGTTTTTACCCAGCATCCATATCGCTGGCCATGTTCCATCACCAAAAGGTAATTTTGCTCTCACATCTACTCTACCGTAGGTAAAGGCAAACTTTGAATTAAGTCTCGCACTCGTGTATTGCTTAGTCTGTCCTTGATCTGTAAAGTTCTCACGCTTTGCAACTATGTTTAGAAACCCATTCTCCACATAAGAATTATCAGTTCGATTCGTGTAATGCTGTTGTTCTCCATTAAACCAATTTCCACCAGCTGGTAATTGTGTTTGATGAAACCATTTTGTAGCGTCAATAGGGTTATTTGTTCCTGACGTATCAAACTCGTCTGACCAAACTAAATCTGTATAAATCACATCAACTGGACTTACTGTGACAGGTGTTGAGCCATCATCTATATCATCCACATAATAAGTTCCAGCGACATTCAATCCTAAATCTACAAAGAGCGTAATTCTATTATAAGTTCCACTCGCGTTAACGGTATTACTAGTTCCTGAAACGGTAGCATTAGAAAAATCAAAAGTTGTAGTAATCCAATTTTGATTTGCGGTAGCGCCTACATTTTGTACTACTTCCACATTACTATTTATCCCATTTTCTAGTTTAATGGCAATGTTATGAGAGACAGCGTCTGTAGCGTAAAATCTTAAGGTTATAGTTTTTTGAAAATCTAGATCTATAGGTCTGTTAAGGTCTAGATACACACCTTGAAAAGGCGCGCTACCATCATTGATAATTTGTCCTACGTCATTTGTAGCACCTGTAGGATCTGTAGTTCTATTAAATGTTGCACCAGAAAACGTTGAGAATGATTCGGCTGCGTCAATAAAGTCCAAAGGCATTTGTTGAGCGCCGACTAATTGTACTCCGATAATAAACAAAATTAGAAAACGTAAAAATGTCATTGCTTTATATTTTACGCTAAACTAAGTTGTAGGATTTTAAAACAACCATAAATGACCTATACATGAACTATACAACACCATAAAATCGCTAAGATTGTATTTCTCACGCATCCAGCGTCTTTAATAGTTGATCTAAATCTTCTTGACTATTAAAATAAGAAAAACTTACTCTTATTCCATCGCCACGCAGTGAGGTGATAATGTGACTCTTATTCAATCTATCATACAGCTCTTGATCACCTTTTATATTAAAAATGGTGGAGTGCTGTTCTCTTTGGACGACATCATTATGAAGTAAATTTCGGTTTTGAAATTCGGTTTTTGCAAGTTGAGACCAGTGATTTAATTCTTTTTGAATGTGATCTAGACCTATTTTCTCAACGGTTTCCATTGTAAATTTCAAACTACCAAAAGCCGTCATATCTTGATGACCAGGTTCAAATCGACCTATAAATTCTGGTACAGCATCCATTACATTGCGAGTACTTCTGTAGCCTATTCTGCTGGGTTTGATGAATTCTTTCACTTGGTCTTTTACGCATATAAACCCATTCCCGTCGCCGGCATTGAGCCACTTGTAACAACTTGCTAGGATGATATCGAGTCCGCTTTCGCGAAAGCGGAATTCCTCACAACCTACGTACTGTGTCAAATCGCCTATGAGAATCATATGGGGAAACTGCTGTTTGAGCTGTTTGATAAACTCCAAATCCATCTTAATTCCAGAGATATATTGCACGACCGAAAAACAGAAAAAATCGGGTTGATGTTGCTCGCATGCCTTGAGAATATTTTCCTCCATATTTTGGTCGATCGCAGCATAAACGCAATCGAATCCACGAGTTTCTACAGGCCAGTTCACAGATGGATAATCACCTTCTAATAAAAGAAACTTAGCTTTTTTATTAATTCCTTCCATGAGAATATTGAATCCTGTAGAGAAATTAGGAATCACAGCGGTATTTTCAAATGGAGCATCCATAAATCTCGCGATAGTGGCTCGTACTTCATCTATAAAAACATTTCGCTTGTTCGTGTACAAACTCGCAGTATCACGCATTTTATTCATTTCATTAATTCGATAATCAATCAAATCTTGCGAAATCAAACCATGATTTGCCGTGTTGAGATAGGTGTAATTTTCAAGAATGGGAAACTGGGAACGTATTTTATGCATTTGTAAAGATTAAATCGCGCGAGAACTGCTTAAATTTGAATATAAAAGTACGTTATATGTTCGGTAAGAAGAAAAAAGAAACGCCTGCAATTGATCCTGTACAAAAGGAGATGATTGAAAACGCTCAACGACGCATTAAAGAAAAACGCGGATTGTTCACACACTTTGTAGTTTTCCTAGTAGGTGCGGTAGGGTTGATTATTATAAGTCAAGTAATGATGCAAGTAGAGCCTATGAAAATCCTCAACATAGAATGGTGGATTTGGGTATTATTTGTATGGTTACTACTTCTTATATATCATGCTTTCAAGGTTTTTATCACTAACAGACTTCTAGGTCCAGGATGGGAAAAGATCCAGTACGATCGTTTAGTGCAAAAACAGAAAGACCGTATTGCACAACTAGAGGAAAAAGTAGCCACTGCACATCCTCTACCCGACACAAAAATTATTACCACATCATCTAGCAAAAAACGCATCATTACTATGATTGCGGCAGCTGGAGCAAATAATGAATTAGGTAAAGATGGCGATTTAGTATGGCATTTACCAGATGACTTCAAACGTTTTAAATCTCTTACAACTGGACATCACATCATCATGGGACGCAAGACTTTTGAGAGTTTCCCTAAACCATTACCTAACCGTACTCATATTATCCTCACGAGAGATAAAAATTATAAAACCGATGTTGGCATAGTAGTACACGATTTATCTACTGCACTAGCAGCAGCGTCTAGCGATGAGGAACCTTTTATCATCGGTGGCGGAGAGATCTATAAATTAGGTCTTGAAGTTGCAGATCGTATTGAGTTAACTCGGGTTCACGGCAGTTTTGATGTTGATACTTATTTTCCAGAGATTAATAAATCAAACTGGAAACTGATACGTACAGAAAATCATCCAGCCGACGAGAAGCATCAATTTGCTTTTGACTTTGAAACTTGGGAACGCATTTAAAGTTTAGTCAACAGTCGCAGTAACAGTTTGCAGTTTTTAGTAGGCAATAGGCAGGTCGCACAATCGCTTCGCTCTTTTAGCGGTAAGTAGGAAGTCGTTAATCTGAATACTTAAGTAAAATCGCACACGATGACTACCTGCTCACATTTTAAGTTGCGTAGCAAACTTAAAATCAACCTGCCTACTGCATACTTTTTTATTTAAATACTATTCTGGTGAACTCCTTATTAAAGCGAAACCTTTCCCTAACCCTAAAGGGTAGGTTTCTATTTCGGTAAATTTTACTAATGTAATTTGTTTCCGCACCCTTTAGGGTTGGAGAACGGAAACTAATCTACAAATCATTAAATTTGCCACACCAATTAACTAATACATTATGAAAGCATACGTTTTTCCAGGTCAAGGAGCTCAATTCACAGGAATGGGTAAAGACTTATATGACAACTTCCCAGAAGCGAAAGAATTATTCCATAAAGCTGACGAGATATTAGGATTTGAAATTTCTAAAATCATGTTTGAAGGAACTCCTGAAGAATTGAAAGAAACTAAAGTAACTCAACCTGCTATCTTTTTACACTCGGTAATTCTAGCAAAAATGATGGGTGATAATTTTAAACCTGAAATGGTTGCTGGTCATTCACTAGGCGAATTAAGTGCGCTTACTGCCGTTGGAACTCTAAGTTTTACTGACGGATTGAAAATAGTTTCAAAACGTGCTCTTGCCATGCAAGCGGCATGTGAACATCAATCCAGTACCATGGCAGCAATCTTAGGATTAGAAGATTCTATTGTTGAAGATGTTTGTAAAACTGTAGATGGTGTTGTCGTAGCAGCAAACTATAATTGCCCAGGACAACTTGTAATATCTGGGGCAACACAAGCGGTAGAAAAAGCTTGCGAAATCTTAAAAGAAAAAGGAGCAAAACGTGCTTTAATGTTACCAGTAGGTGGTGCATTTCATTCTCCGTTAATGGAGCCTGCACGTGAAGAACTTGCCGCTGCTATAGAGGCAACAGAATTTGAAACTCCTTTGTGTCCTATTTATCAAAACGTTACTACCATGGGCACGACTGATGTAGATGACATTAAAACTAATCTTATTTATCAATTAACTGGCCCTGTGAAATGGACACAGTCTGTTCAAAACATGATTAAAGATGGCGCTACCGACTTTATCGAAGTAGGTCCAGGAAGAGCATTACAAGGAATGATTAAGAAAATAGACCGCGAGGCACAGGTTAGTGCTGGTGTGGTTGGTGAGTAAAATATTTAGATGTTAAATCTTAAAAACTTCAATGGAAATTACATTTCTATTGAAGTTTTTTTTATTCCAATACTCTGATTCTATTTCAAAAATAGAGGACTCTCGACACCTTTTACATTTGTTCTTACAGAAAAAACAGACCCAGCCAGCGGATATTCTATTTTCTCCTCTGCAGTCATATCTACAGATGCTGTTGTGATGTAAAGCGTTTTTAAATCTGAACCACCAAAGGCGCACGATGTTACATTATGAGCTGGGACTTCAATTTTAGAGATGAGTTCACCAGTTTTACTATTATAATGAGCGATTCCATTGCCATTCCATAATCCTACCCAAAGATTATCATTATCATCTATTGCCATTCCATCTGGAAAACCTAATGATTCTGGAATGGTAACAATTACTCGTTCGTTTGATATTTCGCTCGTTGTTTTATCATAGTCATAAGCTCTTATGTTGCCCTTTTTAGTGTCTATATAGAACATCGTTTGAGCATCTTTACTCCATACGATTCCGTTTGAAATGCGCACGTCCTTAAGCATTACTTTTACTTCTCCTTGAGAATCTACTCTATATAATTGAGCCGTTGGGTTTTCTCCACCTTTAGACATCGAACCTACCCATAAATTACCATTAGGATCAACCTTTCCATCGTTCAATCTACTGCCCTTTTCTTCTCTTGGAATAGCTGCGATATCTGTCAAGGTATGATTGTTTAAATTTAAATAACTGACTCTATCCTCGAGTGCTACTACTACCTGATTTTCATCATAAGAAACAACTGTTCCTACTTGAGAAGGTAATTCATAAGATTTATTTATTCTGGTTTTGGGATTATATCTATGAAAGTTCTGCCCTATAATATCAACCCAATACAATTCTTGAGTTGCCACGTTCCATAAGGCTCCTTCTCCTAATTGAGCTGCAAATTTATATTCTAATTTCACTTCATCAGTAGTTATTTCATTTTCGTTCTTTTCCACTTTTTTCAACATTTGACAACCCGTCAAGCTTACTAAAAATGCTAAAATGACTGACTTGATAATAAACGATTTTGATTTCATATACTTCAAATATAATTTTAAAATAGTAGTGCTCAACTAAAAACCGCCCATAGAAAACACAAGTTTTCTATGGGTGGTTTTACTTTCAACAAAAAACCCCAAAGATTTTGAAATCTTTAGGGTTTTTTAATATTTAAAATGTGTTAGCCTATAATTCTAGTGCTTTCTTCACATCATTATCCATCAAGATTTCGATAGGATTTTCTAGAGCTTCTTTAATAGCCACTAAGAAACCTACAGACTCTTTACCATCAATGATACGGTGGTCATAAGAAACGGCAAGATACATCATAGGTCTTGCAACGATTTCTCCATCTACTACTACTGGACGTTCAATGATGTTATGCATTCCTAGAATCGCACTCTGTGGTGGATTAATAATAGGTGTACTCATCATACTACCGAAGACTCCACCGTTTGTAATCGTGAAAGTTCCTCCAGTCATTTCATCAACTGTAATATCTCCATCTCTTGCACGTAATGCTAATCTCTTCACCTCAGATTCTACACCTCTAAAGGAAAGGTTCTCTGCGTTTCTAATTACTGGCACCATTAATCCTTTAGGACCTGATACTGCAATAGAAATATCTGCAAAATCATAAGAAATCATTTCCTTACCATCAATCATAGAGTTAACCGCTGGATACATTTCCAGTGCTCTAGTCACAGCCTTAGTAAAGAATGACATAAATCCTAAACCTACTCCATGCTTTGCTTTAAAAGCATCTTTATATTCTGTACGTAAAGCAAAAATCGCATGCATGTCAGCCTCATTAAATGTGGTTAACATTGCTGTGTCATTTTTTACACTTACTAGACGTTCTGCGACTTTTCTACGTAACATAGAAAGTTTAGAACGCGACTCACCGCGAGATCCTCCAGTCGTAGGAGTTCCCATCGATGGTTTTGCTTGTACAGCATCTTCTTTAGTAATGCGACCATCACGACCAGTTCCAGACACAGACTTAGAGTCCACACCTTTTTCATCGAGAATCTTTTTTGCAGCAGGACTTGCGACACCGCTTGCATAAGTTTCTTTTGCTTGAGCAGGTTGTGGAGCTTTATTAGAATCTGCAGATTTTTTCTTGTCTGCATTTTCATTTTTCATCTCTTTGGCTACATCACCATTGTTTCCTCCTTCATCGCCACCACCCATAGTTGATGGAGCGTTATCTACATCTTGAGATCCACCATTAGGATTAGTTGCTTCGGTATCAATTAAGCAAACTACAGCGCCTACGGCAACTGCATCACCTTCTTCAGCTTTTAGGGTAATGATACCACTAGCTTCTGCAGGTAATTCAAGTGTTGCTTTATCGCTATCAACCTCTGCAATTGCTTGGTCTTTTTCAACCCAATCGCCGTCAGCTACTAGCCATTCTGCTATTTCTACTTCTGTAATCGACTCGCCTGGTGAAGGCACTTTCATTTCTAGAGCCATAATTTTATTTGTTGGTATTAAATACGTCTTCTATTATTCTTGCTTGTCTTGCCTTAGATCGCGTTGAGCTACCTGAGGCTGGTGCTGCATACATATTACGTGAACACACGCGCCAGTTTCTAGTCTCTGGCATGTGTAACATTAAATGTGCATAAGCGCCCATATTTCTAGGTTCTTCTTGTGCCCATACGACATCTTTGGAACCATATTTTTTCATCACTTCCTGGATTTGCTCGATAGGTAATGGGAACAATTGTTCTAGTCTTACCAGTGCAACATCAGTGCGATTATTTTCTTCTCTATATTCTAGTAAATCGTAATAGAATTTTCCACTTGTAAATACTAGTGTACTCGCTTTCGCGAAAGCGTCTCCATCAACATCTATCACCTCTTGAAAGTGACCATTTACTAACTCATCCACACTGCTCACCGCTCGTGGTGAACGCAACAAAGATTTAGGAGTGAAAACCACTAATGGCTTGCGGTAATTTACTAACATCTGACGGCGTAGCAAGTGAAACATATTTGCTGGCGTGGTACAGTTTGCCATAAACATATTATCCTTTGCACATAGTTGTAAATAACGTTCTATACGCGCACTCGAGTGCTCTGCTCCTTGACCTTCATAACCGTGCGGTAATAATTTTACCAGACCGTTTTGATTCTTCCACTTATCTTCTCCAGCACTTATGTACTGGTCCATCATAATCTGTGCACCGTTTGAGAAATCACCAAACTGTGCTTCCCAAATCGTCAAGGTGTTAGGTTGTGCCAGTGCATAACCATATTCAAATCCTACTACTCCATATTCAGATAAGTGCGAGTTGTAAATCTCTAATTTACCTTTTGCTCCTTCTATAGCATTATGTAAAATAAATTCATTCTCATGATTTTCAGACTTCACTACAGCGTGACGGTGCGAGAACGTTCCACGCTCTACATCCTGTCCACTCATGCGCACGTTATATCCTTCCATCATTAAACTACCATAGGCAAGGTGTTCTCCCATTGCCCAGTCCAGTTTATCCTCATCAAACATAGTCTGACGTACCTCGATGATTTTCTTAATTTTTCTTATGAAATTCTCACCTTCAGGTAATTGAGAAATAGACTTAGTGATCTTTTCTAGAACCTTACGATCTACTCCACTATCGACCTTTTCCATCATCTCAACCTCAGTAGCTTGTTCAAAGCCTTTCCACTCATCTTGCATGAATGGTGTGATGATAGTGTTTTCTTTTTCGCGAGAAGTTTCTAGTTGTTTCTCTAATTTACTTTTATATGCTTTTTCAAATTTCTTTACCGTAGTATTATCAATAACACCTTGGGAAAGAAGTTTCTCTGCATAAATATCACGCGGATTCTTATGCTTACTGATTGCTTTATATAATTGTGGTTGAGTAAAACGAGGTTCATCACCTTCATTATGCCCATATTTTCTATAGCCTAATAAATCGATAAATACATCACGACCAAATTCCATGCGGTAATCCAGCGCAAAGTTCATAGCATGAACGACAGCTTCAGGATCGTCTGCATTTACGTGAAGTACTGGAGACAAAGTCACTTTGGCGATGTCTGTACAATAGGTTGAAGATCGTGCGTCAAGATAATTAGTTGTAAAACCTACTTGATTATTCACTACCATGTGGATAGTACCAGCCGTTTTATATGCATCGAGTTGTGCCATTTGCACTACTTCATAAACGATTCCCTGACCAGCGATTGCTGCATCACCATGTATCACTATAGGTAATACTTTTGAAAAATCATCTGGTGTGTGCATGTCTTGTTTTGCACGCGCAATTCCTTCTACGACAGCTCCTACAGTTTCTAGGTGTGATGGATTAGGAACAATATTTATATTAATATCCTTACCAGAATCTGTTTTACGTTTACTGGTGTATCCTAAGTGATATTTTACGTCTCCATCAAAAATATCTTCTTCATAATCTTTCCCATCAAATTCAGAAAAGATGTCCTTTACTGGTTTTCCAAATATATTAGTAAGCACATTTAATCTACCACGGTGCGCCATTCCCAGCACAAAGTGATTCACTCCTTTATTTGCTGCACTTTCTACAAGTGCATCAAGTGCCGGAATTAAAGATTCATTTCCTTCTAGAGAGAAACGCTTTTGACCTACGTACTTTGTATGTAAAAAAGATTCAAAAGAAACAGCTTCATTAAGTTTCTTAAGAATTTGAAGTTTATCATCCTTGTCAAACGTAGGATGATTATCATTTTTATGTAACCAGTTTTGAATCCATTTCACCTCAGCAGGTTTGCGTATATACATGTATTCTACACCTATACTTTCACAATAAACTTTCTTGAGATGTGCAATAATATTTTTAAGACTTGTTTTACCTAGTCCTATGATATCTCCACTGTTGAAATCTGTATTTAAATCTGCATCTGTAAGTCCAAAGTTTACTAAGTCGAGTGTAGGCTCATAAGTACGGCGTTCTCTTACCGGATTAGTCTTAGTAAATAAATGTCCTCGTGTGCGGTATGCGTCTATTAATTTTACAACTTGAAATTCTTTTTGAACATGCTCAGGAATGGCAACTGGCGCTGCCGCCTGATTCATCTCAAAATCATCTTCATGAGCGGTTTCCATTCCAAAGTCAAATCCCTGAAAGAAAGCTCTCCATGATGGTTCTACCCTATCCGGATTAATTAAATATTCATCGTAAAGTTGTGCGAAGTGTGCTGTATGTGCAGCATTAAGAAATGAAAACTTATCCATATATCTAAGGAATTCTCCTTTTTATCAAATATTGAAGCAAAAATAAAGAAAACCACTCGGTTGGCATCAACTTTTGTATTTTTATAACTAATTAAATATTAAAAAATAGCATTATGAAAAATGGCTCACCGTTAAGCATTGCGATATTCACAATAATCAGTCTCTTTTTTTATCAATCCCATGGTCAACAAGACAAGCAGAAGTCTGATTTTTGGCAAAACGTAAGGTTTGGAGGAAATGTAGGAGCTAATTTTGGAAATGATTATTCCTCGGTTTTAATTGCACCGCAAGCTATTTATCAAGTCAATGATTTCGTAGGGTTAGGTGCTGGATTAAACTATAGCTATACAGAATTTAATCCTCGAAGAGGTTCTAATTTATTAGGTTCAAAATCAACCATCGCTGGTGGAAGTTTAATTGCTATGGCTTCTCCTATCGACTATCTTCAGGTAAGTGCAGACTTTGAATACCTTAACGTGAATAGGAATTTTGAAGATTCCAGTTTTGATGATAACTACTGGGTTCCAGCGTTATTTCTAGGAGCTGGTTATAGACAAGGTAACTTTGTCATAGGTGCACGATATGATGTGCTTTTTAACGACAATCGTAGTGTTTATCAAAACGGACTCCAGCCGTTTGTGCGCGTTCTTTTCTAGAAAAACAATATTTGTAGATACATTTTAGTTTGCTTTTAACTATTTAAAGTAAGTAAATACTGTAATTTGCAGTGTAAACGGGCTATCACAATGAAAAATTTATTTTTAACACTCTTCTTAAGTGCTGCTTTTTTAAGCCACGCTCAAGTAGGAATCAATACAGACTCACCAGATCCTAGCGCTATTCTAGATATAGATTCCACCACACTAGGTGTAAAACTACCTCATGTTTCTATTACTGGTTTTGAAGATGTCACCACGATCCCTTCTCCAGCTGAAGGTTTAGTTATTTATAGTCCAGTATCCAACACTGCAGTTCCAAATGGAATTTATTTTTTCAATGGAACTAAATGGAATCTTATGGGTTCCAAAGAAGGTTTTGATCGGATTATAAGAGATGAAATCACATTGGCAAATGCTACTTACACAGAATATAATGGAAACGATAATGGATATGGTGATTACACAACACTATTTAACGGTGTAGATGAAACCGGAGCAGCAACATTTCACTTTAATATGAATGGTGGCAACACAGCAGATTGGGGTTTTGGCTTTAACTGGACTGATAATTATAATATTACTAGCGTTACGTTAGACGGACGAAATGGTTGCTGTACAAATCGTATTGATAACGTCTATGTAGAAATTTTCAACGGTGGAACACTAGCATATACATCGTCAATCGTAGGTACTGCGGTAACAGGAGACAATGTAATTGCTATTCCAAATATAGAAGGAAATGAAGTGCGACTCACTGTAGCCAATGGAGGCAATTCTAGCGCTACACAAGCTGTAATGAATTTTACAGAGCTCAAAATTGCGGGAACTCGTATCTAATCACTGCCTTAATCTAAACTGAATCTTAATCCATTCTCGATTGATAAAACCTAGGATGATGCCGTGTTGCAAGTGTCGTTCTTGCACATCGGCCAGATAGTAGAGTTGTTGTAGTTTAGGATTTGAATCTTCTATAGCTTCATTGAGTAATGATGCGAGCTCCATTAAAAACTCTTTAGGATTGTTTTCCTCTATAGCCTCAAATCCTGAGCGTTCCAGATCTTTATTCACTTGATTTTTATAAATCGTGAACACATGGTGTCTGGATTCTAGTTTTTCTTGTATTTGGGGTAATAAATCGCTCATGATGGGAAAAGTAGATAACTATTAAATTATGGTTTAATGAAACATTAATAACCTCTCGACTCCGCTCGAGGAGACATAAAATCATTAACTAATACGGCTCATTAAATCTAGAGAAAAGTCAGTCAACTGCTTTTTAGAATCATCACTTATGGATAATTGTTTAATGATGCGCAGCGCTTTATCTGTATAAGACTTTATAGCCTCTAGTGTTGCTGCAGCTCCACCACTTTCTTCAAAAAATACTTTTACGGTTTCTTTCTTCATCTCGATTTGCTCTTCATTCATTTCTTTATAATCCATGGCAAACCATTCTTTGAGCTCTGTAGCACAACCTTCATCTTCTATACTTTTAAGATATAAATAGGTCTTTTTATTTTCTCTTATATCGCCACCTACTTCTTTACCGAAGGTTTCTGGATCACCAAAAGCGTCCAGATAATCATCCATTAACTGGAATGCAAGTCCTAGTAACACTCCATAATCATAAATTAATTGTTGTTCTTTTTCATCTACACCTGCAATTATAGCACCCATTTTCAACGCACAACCTACTAGAACAGAGGTTTTCAACTTAATCATATGGAGATATTCTGGAATCGTAACATCATCACGAGTTTCAAAATCTACATCATACTGTTGACCTTCACATACTTCAAGCGCTGTTTTAGAAAACACCTGATTCAACTCATAAAAAGTTTGAGCGTCATAAGAATTGAATAATTGATAAGCTATAATAAGCATGGCATCACCAGACAGAATCCCAGTATTTACATCCCATTTCACATGAACCGTTTCTTCTCCACGGCGCAAGTCTGCATCATCCATTATGTCGTCATGCAACAAAGTGAAGTTATGAAAAACCTCAACTGCAATTGCAGCATCCATAGCCTTATCAAACGTGGAGCCATACATTTGAGCACTCATAAGTGTAAGTAATGGACGCAAACGCTTCCCACCTAAATCAAGAATGTAATGTACTGGATCGTAAAGTGATGTAGGTTCGCTTTGCGTTATTCTAGACTTTAACGCAGCTAGAAAGACTATTTTAAGTTGGCTCATATTATTCATATGGTAAAAGTAACACCATATCTCGACTCTCGCTCGATATTGTATTTGGTTTTCATAAAAATTAACCATTTGAGGTAAAAAGGAAATTAATATGTTAAAGAATTACAAAACTTTGGAAACTTAAAACGTTTTTAAAGTTTCCACTGCTTATATTTGCAGCCAATTATTAGATAATGAGTGAATTAAAACCCCAAATTCTTGACACTTCCATAGACCTGTTTCTTACACTAGGCTTTAAGAGTGTTACTATGGACGAGATTGCTGCAAAATTGGGTGTGAGTAAAAAAACACTGTACGCTCATTTTAAAAATAAAAGCCAGCTCGTAGAGGAATCATCTGTACACATTTGCAATCACATTTGTGGCGCCGTAGATGAAATTATGGATTCTAATACTGAAAACCCAATTGAGCAGCTTTACACTGTAAAGAAATTTGTGATGAAGCAGCTTAAAGGAGATGACACTTCTCCTATGTATCAATTGCATAAATACTATCCTGAGGTTCATAAGAAACTAACTGACATCCAGTTCTCCCACATGAATAATTGTATCAATCGCAATGTTTCTAAAGGAATTGAGCAAGGATTATACAGGGATAATATAGACGCAAACTTCATTTCACGCATTTATTTTATAGGTATTCAAGGGATTAAAAATCTGCAATTTTTCCCTACTGATCAGTTCCCAGTTCAATCTTTATTTGAGCAATACTTGGAATACCACCTGCGTGGAATTGTTACTCCAGCAGGCAGACAAATACTCAACCAAATCACTAATACAAATCACGATTAAATGCCCAGTAAATTTAAAATAGCACTGATTGTTTTTGGACTCGCTTTCGCGAAAGCGTATTCTCAAGAACCTACTTCATCCAGCTACAGCTTTACACTTGAACAAGCCATCGAGCACGGATTGGAACATAATTATCAAGCCATAAATGCCCAACGAGACATCGCAAAAGCATTAAAGCAAAAATGGGAAACCACAGCTGCTGGATTACCACAAATTAATGGTTCCATAGATTATCAAAACCAGTTGAAACAACCTATTACTCCATTACCAGGAGAAATAGTAGGTGGTGCTCCAGGAACTTTTGTACCGGTTGCATTTTCTCCTAAACAAAGCATGAATCTAACGGCAACTTTGAGCCAGCTCATCTTTGATGGTTCTTATTTAGTGGCACTTGAAGCTTCAAAAACTTTTCTAGACTTTTCTGAAAACGCAAATAATAAGACCAAACTTGAAGTGAGAAAAGGGATTATTAACGCTTATGGTGGTGTATTACTGACTGAAGAAAACATAGAAATCATCACAAAAAACCGTGATGCACTGGAAAAAAACCTCAATGAAGTGACAAAGATTTTTGAAAACGGACTTACCGAAGAGGAAGATGTTGAGCAACTGCAAATCACTTTATCACAATTAGATAACCAACTAAACGGTGCACTTAGACAGCGAGAAATAGCAATGGACATGTTGAAACTTGCTCTAGGTATAGAACTTGAAACTCCAGTAACTTTAAATGATGACCTTGAATCTCTTGCTTTGAGCAACATAGACCCATCTGTTACTGATGATTCTATAGAGGTAGAAGGAACCGTGGATTATCAAATTGCTTACAACTTCACCCAGCAGCGCCGTCTGGAGCATAAATTGGAACTTGCAAAAGGATTGCCTACTATCAGTGGTTTTGTGAATTATGGAACACAGACCTTTGATGATAATTTTGTGTTTTCTAATAATAACCAGCAGTGGTTCCAGCAATCTATTGCCGGTGTGAGTGTGAACATTCCTATCTTTAGTTCTATGGGAAAAAGAGCTGCTCAAGCGCGTACTAAAATCGCTTGGGATCAAGCCGAAACTGATTTACAACGCACTAGCGAAGAAATACGCCTTAACTACCAAAGTGCTCTTAATAATTATCAAACTGCCATAGATAATTATATGACTAGTAAAGATAACCTAGCACTTGCTGAGCGTATAGAGAATAAGAATAATATCAAGTTTAGAGAAGGAATAGCAACCAGCTTTGACCTAAGACAAGCGCAAACGCAGCTTTACAGCACTCAAGCAGAGTTACTCAATAGCATGTATCAAGTTATTACTGAAAAAGCTTCTCTTGAAACCATATTAAATACACCCAATTATACTACCCAAAAATAAATCAACCTACAGAATCTACCGAACATGAAAAAAATATTAATCATACTTACAGCAGCATTTATCGTCTCTTGTGGTGGCAAAGAGCCTACCATAGATGAAATCATTGCTACCGGAGACACTAAAGCTATAGCTCTTAAAAAAACAGAGTTGCTTAATGCAAAGAAAGAACTCGAGAATGAAATTAAATCTATAGAAAAGTACTTAGATAAAAACAGCGTAAAAAAAGATGGCGCTCTAGTTAGTATAGAGACAATCAATGATACTGTTTATAACCACTTTATAGAATTACAAGGTAGTGTGAGTACTAAACAGAACATCACCTTAATGCCTGAAGTTCCTGGTATTCTTACAAACGTTTATGTTAAGGAAGGACAGCGTGTTTCAAAAGGACAACGACTTGCCCGTATAGATGATGGAGGAATGGCACAAAACATTGAACAAATGAAGGTTCAATCTCAGCTTGCCAAAACGACTTTTGAAAGACAGAAAAGACTATGGGATCAAAACATAGGATCTGAAATTCAATACTTGCAAGCTAAAGCTAATTATGAATCTCAAGAGAGCGCTATCAGATCCATGCAACAGCAACTAGGGAAAACTGTTATTACAGCTCCTTTCTCCGGTGTTATAGATGATGTGATGATTGAGCAAGGTAACACGGTGAGTCCTGGGATGTCACAAATCTTAAGAATAGTAAATCTTAATGATATGTACATTGAGGTAGAAGTTCCTGAAAATTATATCAGCTCTGTTACTAAAGGAACAGATGTAGAAGTGGATTTTCCAGTTTTAGGAGAAAAAGTAACAAGTAAAGTAAGACAGACTAGTGCTTTTATAAATCCTTCAAACAGATCATTTAAAATTGAAATTCCAGTTGATAATAAAAAGGGAACTATCAAACCTAATCTTACCGCACGTTTAAAAATCAACGATTATACAAATAAAGAAGCATTATTGATACCGCTTGCTGTGATAAGTGAAAATCAAAATGGTGACCAGTATGTTATGGTAGCTGCAGACTTGAAAGACGGAAACGATTTCAAAACTGCAATTGCAAAACGTAGAGTTATTAAAACTGGGAAAACCAGTGAAAACATGATTGAGATAACTAGCGGTCTTGAAAAAGGTGATAACATTATCATAGAAGGAGCTCGTAGTGTTAAAGAAGACCAACAAGTAAGAATTAAAAAAGCCTAACGATGGGAAAGAAAAGTGAAAAAGAGTTTGGATTTTCCTCATGGGCAATTAACAACTCCACCGTTATATGGATCCTAATAGCACTGGTACTCGTTCTAGGAGTTCAGGGCTATTTTGCAATGCCACGTGAAGATTTTCCCGAGGTAAAAGAAACAAAAATTTACATCTCAAGTGTTTATCCCGGTAACACTGCAGAGGATATCGAGCGACTCATTACAGATCCGCTGGAGGATCGATTGAAAAATATCTCTGGTGTAGCAAAGGTTCTTTCTACTTCACAGGAAGATTACTCTATAATTACTGTAGAATTTGATGAAGGTTCTATTCTAGGATCGAGTATTACCGTAGAAGCTGCAAAGCAAAGCGTGAAGGATGAGATTGATGTAGAAACTTCAAATGAAGACTGGCCTACATTTAATGGAGCTAAGATTGAGCCCAATGTATTTGACCTGAAAATGAGTGAAGAGGTTCCTATCATGAACATCAATTTGCGTGGTGATTATACGGTACGAGAACTCAAAGAATTTGCAGAATATTTACAAGACGAGATTGAAGGTCTTCAAGAAATTAAAGAAGCCAGTATAAGAGGTGCCCAAGAATTAGAAGTTGAAATTGCTGTAGACATTTATAAAATGACTGCGGCTACCGTGAGTTTTGATAATGTGATTAACGCAGTGCGTGGAGGAAATGCCACCATGAGTGCAGGTAACATTAAGACCGAAAACCAGCGTCGTACTATAAGAATACTCGGAGAAATTACTGATCCTGATCAATTAGAACGATTTGTTGTAAAAAATGAAACAGGTCCAATCTATCTTAAGGACATCGCTGAGGTTAATTTTAAGGAAGAAGATAAAACGACTTTTGCCAGAGAATCTGGAGATGCCGTTGTGATGATAGATGTAAAAAAATCATCTGGTAAAAACATGATTACTGCCTCTGAGAGTATCAGAGAAATAGTAGCTGCTTCTCAAGAAAATGGAAAAATCCCTGATAACGTTGAAATCACTATTACAAATGATGGTTCCAGCCGCACGCTTAATCAAGTTGATGATCTTGTGAATAACATCATTTTTGGGGTTATACTGGTTGTAACTGTATTAATGTTTTTCTTAGGATTTAGAAACGCACTATTTGTAGGGTTTGCGATTCCTATGTCTATGTTGATGAGTTTTATTATTCTCAACTTCTTAGGATACACCTTAAACACGATGATTCTGTTTGCCATGATTATGGGATTAGGAATGCTGGTGGACAACGGTATTGTGGTGGTAGAGAACGTATACCGTTTAATGGATGAAGAAGGAATGTCTCGTATAAAAGCTGCAAAAATAGGAATAGGTGAAATAGCAGTACCTATTATTATTTCTACCTTAACTACAGTAGCTGCCTTTGTACCTATAGGTTTATGGCCAGGAGTTATGGGAGAATTTATGAAGTATTTCCCTATCACATTATCTGTAGTGTTAGGAAGTTCATTAATCGTTGCGATTTTCTTTAATTCTATGCTCGTTTCTAAATATATGAGTATTGATGAGAAACGCATTCCGCTTAAAAACTTAGTTATTATCACCATTGTAATGGGTGGAATAGGTTTATTAATCATGCTTTTAGGTGGTGCAATGAGAGGTTTAGGAACGGTAATGGTAGTTACGGTTATCCTATTATGGCTTTATAAATATGTAGTGAAAGGTGCCACATTATTTTTCCAGCGTAGAATATTGAAATGGCTGGATAATATGTATGAGCGATTCTTAAGATTTGCGTTAAGAGGTAAGAAACCATATTTCTTTTCGGCGGGAATGGTATTTATGTTTTTTGGAGTATTGGCTCTTTATTTTGGATGGTCTGTAGGATCTGGACGTACTGAAATTCAATTCTTTCCTGAAAATAAGCCTAATCAAATTATAGTTTATATAGAATATCCACAAGGAACTTCTATTAGAAAAACAAATGAAACTACTAAGGACATAGAAACTATAGTTTATGATGTCATTAATGAGGAAATGTACTTAGACAGCGATGATAAAAATGTACTTGTGGAAAGTACCGTTTCCCAAGTAGGAGAAGGCGCAGGAAATCCACAAACAGATGGAGGAAGCGCTGCCGAGATGCCTAATAAAGGGAAAATTACCGCATCCATGCGCGAGTTCAAATATCGTAATGGTACAGATAGTGAAGAATTGCGTAAAAAAGTTCAAGAGGCTGTTCAAGGAAAGTTTCCAGGAATTGCTATAAGCGTTGAAAAAGATGCTGCAGGACCACCAGCAGGATATCCTATTAACGTTGAACTTCAAGGTGATGATTATGACGAGTTAATTGTTACTGCAGAGCGTATGGTAAAATTCTTAAATGAGAAGAATATCGCTCCTGTTGATGAATTAAAAATCGATGTTAATAAGAGTAAACCTGCTCTACAAGTAAAAGTAGATCGTGAGAAAGCTGGAGAACTAGGTATAAGCGCAAGTCAAGTAGGAATGCAATTGCGCCGTTCTATCTTTGGAGAGAAAGCTGGTGTTTATAAAGAAAACGGAGAAGACTATGACATCTACGTGCGATTTAATGAAGAGAATCGCTATGACCGCAGTTCTTTGTTTAACCAGCGCATTACTTATAGAGACATGGCGACTGGTAGGGTTTTAGAGATTCCTGTAAGCGCAGTTACTACTCAAGAAAACGTATCAGGATTTAGTTCTATTAAACACAAGAATAATAAGCGTGTAGTTACCGTTTATAGCGCCCTAAAACCTGGCTATGCAGACGCTGGTGCGGCCGTAGCACAAATTCAAAATGAGATGCTCGATTTTGAAGGTTTATCAGATAATATTAAAATAGATTACACAGGACAGCTTGAAGAACAGAACAAGCAACAAGCCTTCTTAATGACGGCTCTTATGGTAGGTCTAGCATTAATCTTCTTTATTTTGATTTTCCAGTTTGGAGGTATTTCAAAACCTACGATCATTATGATCTCTATTTTCCTAAGTTTTATAGGTGTATTCCTAGGACTTATGTTTACAGGATGGCCGTTTGTAATTATGATGACCATGATGGGAATTATCTCGCTTGCTGGTATTGTGGTTAATAATAGTGTGGTACTTATCGATTATGTAGATATTTTAAAACTGCGCCGCAGGGAAGAATTAGGAATAGATAATGATAAACACCTCATCAGTAAAGAAGATTCATTTAACGCGATTGTTCAAGCTGGAAAAGCTCGTTTGCGACCAGTGTTGCTTACAGCGATTACTACGGTTCTAGGATTGATACCGTTAGCTATAGGATTTAACATTGATTTCTTCAGTTTATTTAGTGAATTTGACCCTAAGATTTATATGGGTGGAGATAACGTGATTTTCTGGGGACCACTAGCATGGACTGTAATCTTTGGATTGCTCTTTGCGACGTTCTTAACGCTTATCATTGTACCTATTCTACTATATATGGTACATCGCGTTAAGCTGAGATTACAAGCTTGGAAAAACCCAGATACTTCTGATGTAAATAAGCAATCTAAGGCAGCTTAAAAAGGCCTTTACTAAAATATCTAAAAGTCCTAATCAGTTATATGATTAGGACTTTTTATATGCTCATAAATGCCCTATTCAGGTTTATTTGACTTTGTGTATCACGCTTTCGCGAAAGCTAACTCAAACACTACATTAATAGATTTAAAGCTATTGAGTACGTCTCATGAACTTCAACCAACGAAAAAATCCCATCTTAAATAAGATGGGATTTTAATACAGTTAATTATGGAACCTTATTCTTTTTTATAACTAGAATAATACTCTTCCATTAAGTTCATAATACTAGTCACTAGATCTTTAGTTTCTAATAATATGTTGAAGTATAGAGTTGTATTCTTTGGGCTAGATTCCTCAGTTCTTGTGCGCTCTATTTGAGTATGAATCTTAGTAGATAAAAGTCCTAATAACTCTTCTTTTCTAGAAAGCACATAGCTTATACGCTCAAACTTTTTACTATTAAACACTTCTTCAATTTCAATAAGTAGTGCGCTTAAAGATTGATCAACTTCTTTCAAATCTTTAATTTGACTGTATCTCAATTTCTTATGCTCATTGTTGATGTGCTTGTAACTTTTCTTTGAAATAAACTCAAGTGACTGAGCAACATCAGTTAAATAGGCTAGAATGGTGATGTAAAAATTACTTCCACGTACACTAGTTTCATCAAGGTTTTTGATAAAGTAGAAGATATTATCTCTTAACTCTTCAATTTCCTGCTCTAATTTATCAACTCCTTTTTTACTCTTTTTGAGAGATTTTTTATTTTCAGTTGCTAGTCCGTTTAATACCTCAGTATAGATTTTATTTGATCTAGAAACTACGTTTGAAATATTATCAGCACTTTCTAGGATTATTCCTTGTACCGTGCTGCTTTCATGTTTCTTAAGACTTTTAGGATCAATACTAGTCGTACTTTTCTTTTTGTGAGATAGATAATTTCTCACTAAAAGGATAGCAGTTAGCAATAATAGAATAGGAATCATTACTTCTTTATTCCAGTGGATTAAGAAAGCTACTGTTCCTGCTGCTATCAATGCTGCAAATGCTGTAAAGAACCATCCACCTATAACGTTAAGTACACCAGCGACGCGGTAAACTGCGCTTTCTCTTCCCCAAGCTCTATCTGCAAGAGAAGCACCCATCGCAACCATAAAGGTTACATAAGTAGTGGAAAGTGGTAACTTCATAGTAGTCGCAATGGAAATCAAAACACCAGCCACCATTAAGTTTACAGAGGCGCGGATCATGTCAAATGCTGGAGCATCTGGATTTTGAGATAAGGTTACTGCTTCATCAGTAGGTTTCTCAAAACTAGCGTTTATCTTAGCTTGTGTACTTTCAGGAATAATTACACTAACGGCATTTGATAACCAGGTAGTACCTTTAACTATTCCACGAGATAACATATTAGGTTCAAACTTTTCACGACCTTCACCTTGACGAGACAAGCTAATTTCGGTCTCAGCCACTGTTTTAGCTTTCTTAGAGAACCATAAAGTAACTACCATAATTCCACCAGCGATAAACAATAAGTAAGGTTGCGCAGGCATTTTAGCATCTAAAACTTCCATAGTAAATAAAGCAGGATCTATTCCCGAACCTGACCATGCTTCATAAGAATGGTAAGCTGCCATAGGAACACCTATAAAGTTCACTAAATCATTACCTGAAAAGGCAAGTGCTAGACCAAAAGTTCCTACACCAATGACTACTAGAAGGATACTCTTTTTTGTGATTTTTTGAAAAAGGTAAGATAACAATGTGAAAAGCACAAAACCTCCTAAAATGATAAGGATTTCATTACCTTCTATAACACCTTTCATGTCTTTGTAATAAGGAGTTCCTTTAAGTCCTTTCATGAAAATGAAATACAAAATTGCTGTTAATGCAACTCCACCAAATAGTGCTCCAAAATTCTTAATCTTCTTCTCATACTGAAAAGTAAATATCAATCTAGAAATCCATTGTACTAGTGCTCCTACACTAAAAGCTATAAATACAGAAAGGAAAATTCCAGTTATTATTTCAATCGCTTTTTTAGTATTGATATATTGCCCTAGGTCAGCTATCGTTTGAGAGTCTGACGCACTAATCTTAATAAGTGACATTACAATTGCAGCTCCAAATAAGTTGAAAACAATGGACACTGTAGTTGAAGTAGGTAAACCTAGTGTGTTAAAAAAGTCTAGTAATAAGATGTCAGTTATCATTACAGCCATAAAAATGACCATAATCTCTTCAAAACTGAACTGGCTAGGCACAAAAATACCTTTACGAGCGACTTCCATTAAACCACTAGAATATACCGCGCCCACAAAAATACCTAGACTGGCAACAATCATGATTGTTTTTACAGGTAACGCTTTTGAACCTATTGCAGAGTTCAAGAAGTTAATCGCATCATTACTTACACCTACTACGATATCTAGTACCGCTAGTATAGTAAGAGCAACTAACATTAATAAGTAAATATTATCCATGGGTTTTATAATTTAACTGGCGCAAAGGTCTGTAATAAGTTGACCTTACTTGTTACCAAATTGTTATGAATTTAATTATTTTTAAAAATGTAAATCAAAGCCTAGTCTGAACATGATGTTATCGTCATTTCCATCTAAACTAGTGTAACTCAAGTCAGACTGCACTTTAAGTTTATGACCTACAATATACTTAGAAACACCCAAAGTATATTGATTTTCACTTGCTCTGCTTGTTACACTATCAAAGTTTGTTGAAGTATAACGACCTACTACTTCATAATTACTTTTAAATAAATAACCAGCTTGCATGTTAAATGCGTTTCCTACTTGTACAATTATAGCATCTCCATCTTCATCAACTGCGGCAATTCCGTTTGATTCTACAGCAATAGGTTGAGAAGCATCACGGTTTGCATATTCAGTCATTATAGAAAGACCTTTATATTTAAACATCGCATCTACAAAAAGTGTGGTGATGTCTGTTTCATATAAGGAACCATCACTCAATATCATATAGCTACCTAAATTACTTCTGGTTTTTACAGCGTCTTGATTATAGTCATATGTAGCTCCTACCATTAATTTAGGAGTAGGTTCTCTTTTTAAATCTGCTTGAGTGTAATCACCTTTAGACTTGAATTCTCCAAATGGTAACATTTCTAAACGTGCAGTATATTGTAAACCACCTTCATTACCTTGAGTAACGTTTCTACCTTCACCTTGAGAAATTGAAATCTTTTCTCTTGTCATAAACTTATCGGTAATGTAAGTGTGGTGACGTAGTTGAGCTCCTACATCACGGTCTATATTAAATCTACTATTTAATAGAGATCGATTTATTAATTGGAGATTACCTGAAGACACGACACGTTCTAAGTTTCCAGGAAGTTTAGTTTGCCCTACCCAAAGTTCAAAGTTCTCATGGAAATTCCACATAATAACGGCATCCAAGATATACCGTGGAGTATTTCTTGTAAATGCGCTACCACCTGATATATCTCGATTTGAAAGACCTAACTCGATTTTATATCTAAGTTTTGGCGAATAAGCAAAACCATCAAATTTTAAACGCGCTCTACGTATTAAAAAATTATGTTCAACAGTTCCATATTGATCTCCATCATGATCCCATGAAGAGATGGACCTAAATTGAATACGTGGTGCAAACTTTACACTCCAGGTACTGTCTTTGGCAACGACATTAATCATTCCTTTACCAAATGAATTTTTAGTTACATCCTGTGCAAGTGATATTTGTGATAAACATATAATAGCAAGACAAACTATGAACCGATTTTTCATTTTATTTTGATTTTTGACGCTGCAAAGAACTTTATATTTTACGGTTCCAATGTTTCCTTAACATTAAGCTTTTAAAATATTGTTTTAAACATTTGATTATCAGGTATTTAATTTTATGATTTTAAGCGTTATTTTTTATAAAACGAAGTATTTGGTCCAATTTTTGAGAAAATCCTACTTTTTTATGCATATTTAGCTTGTTATGAGTACGCTTTCGCGAAAGCGTAAACTAAATTCACAAAAAAAGGCCACTCAATCGAGTGGCCTTTAAAAATTTATAACTTTTCTATGTACTAGAAAGCGTATCCAGTCCAAGAGAATGCTGCCTCATTTGCTCCAGTATTAGTAGCAGTAACATTAACGGTAGCACCAGGAGCATTTTTTATATCAGTACCATCTGCAGTTCCACCAGCGGTTGCATCAATAGATGTTGTAGCCGTTGCAGTTCCTTTTGAATCTTCTAAATCGATAAAATCAGACGCTGTTGCAGTTCCTGTGGTAGTTGCTAAAGCATTTGTAATAGTAGCCGTTGCACCGCGACGTACTTTTATTAAGTCTGAAAAGTCAACCGTGTTTGCCTCGTGGCGTATTGTTAACCCATTAATAGTAAAATCAGATTGATTCAAGTCAGTAGGAGAGTTTCCGTCTAGGTTACCATCTGCCTCGATTCCTCTTGGGTCAGAAGTTACAGCGTTATAACCGTTTTCTCTTATTCCATAAAGGTTAGTACAAGTTCCTCTATATCCTTGTGTGAAATCAAACATATCATCTTTTGCATTTAATACAAATATGTTACTAGCGTTTACTGATCCACCGAAGAACTCGATTCCATCATCATCCCCATTTGCAATCCAAATGTTTGAAAGAGTTGTTCCAGAACCTACACCATTTAAGGTAAGTCCATTATGCTCAGCCTCACCATCGATACGTGCACCTGTATATTCTATGATTACATATTGCATAGAACCTGAGCTGTCAGCATCATCAGTTCCACCAAAAAGTAAACTTGCATTCACCTCAGTTCCTGCTTCATTTCCTGTTGCTGCTTGCCCAGAGATAAGCGCTTTACCATTTAAGATAATTCCGCCCCATGCAGCTGGAGATTGTTGTGAACTTGTAAATTTAATAGGTGCAGCGGCAGTACCATTTGCAATTAATTTTCCGCCTGTTTCAACTAGTAAGTAAACTGATGTTCCACCAGCTTGAGCAGTAATAGTCGTTCCAGCTTCAATAGTTAATGTCGTTCCACTTTTTACAAATAATGGTCCATTAAGTACATAAGGATTCCCAGCTGTAAGTGTCGTGTTTTCTGCAAGGTTACCAGATAACATAAAGTTATCTTGAACTCCACCACCTACGATTTGTACATCATCAGTTTCACAAGATGTGAATACCATTGCTGCAACAGCTAAAAATAAAAGAGATAATTTTTTCATGATTTTTTAATTTATTGAGTTTCTGTTTTGGTTGTGACAAATTAACAGCCAAAAGAATTATTTGATGTTAAGCGAACTTTACCAAAGCATTAAAACTTGTAGCTGTATCCTAAGCTAATGTCAACTCCACGTTTATACTCGCTTAACACAACGTTACCTAATCCTCCATTTCCTTCACGTTCTAGGCGGTACTCTGGGTTTAATAAGTTTCTAGCTTTAAGTGATAGTTTACTATTTTCAGTAAGTCCTATAGAGCCCACAAAGTCAAGTGTAGGCACTCCTATTTCATTTATGTTTTCAAATCCTCTAGTTCCTACTGAGTAAACTCGTTCTGAGAAGTAACTAAATACTAAAGCTGTATTTATACTACTCTTATTGATATAAGTATTATAGTTCAAATCAAAGTTTACTAAAAATGGTGCAGCACCTTGTAATTGACTTGTCGCATTTGTAAACTGCGCTAACGGATTCACTTGATCTTGTTCACTATGAATGTATGAAGCATTAAGTCCCATAGCTAGTTTATTACTGCGGTTCACATCATATCCTGCTTCTGGTAATTCTTTTTCAAATAAGTTTTTGCGTAGTTCAAATTCTACTCCTAGAACCGTTGCCTGATCACCTACATTAAGATAAGTAAGTGTGTTTCCACCACTAGGGATTTCAGTACGAGCGATAGGATTATCTATAATCTTATAAAATCCTGTTACAGAAAGTAATTCTCCTTTGGCTGGATAATATTCATAGGCAAGATCAAAGTTAGAAACTTTAGAAATTTGCAAGTTTCTATTTCCTTGAGTAGCGGTTCCACCTGGATTATCATATCTAAACGGTGCTGTTTCTTTAAATCGAGGCATGATATAAGACTGACTACCGGCAAGTCTAAAAATATTTTTATCGTTTGCTGTGTACTTAAATCCTAAACTAGGTAAGAATAGATTTTCATTAATTTCTGCTATACCTTCATTGGCGCTACTGGCTATGTTAGTATCATACTCAACTTCTTGAGATACATTCTCATATCTCAAGCCTGCATTCATCAATAATTTATCTGTAAATCCTTTTACATAATTTCCTTGCCCTGCAAAAATTACTTTATCTCCTATATAATAGAATGGATTAAAAGCT
The DNA here is from genome assembly GCF_051251825.1 of Nonlabens sp. Classification (GTDB taxonomy): domain Bacteria; phylum Bacteroidota; class Bacteroidia; order Flavobacteriales; family Flavobacteriaceae; genus Nonlabens. Next base: position 332,704 of record NZ_JBPOGG010000002.1, read on the forward strand.
TGTGGATTAATAGCACTACCACGACCGGTTTCAAGTCTGAAATTACCATTATTAATATTAGGCTGATTAAATACCTCATCTGGATTATCAATATCCACTGCAATACGAGTATTAAAGGTGTGGTTAAAAATAGTCGCTTGAAAAACGTGATGCGTCCATCTCACATCTCCACCTGCAGTAAAATAATTCAAACGATCATCTTCCTCGTTAGTATTTAAATCATACTTAAGATTCACATTTGCATTGTAGTCATTCTCCTGAATTTTACTGAAATATCTCTGGTTATTTCCACCAGAATCTATGTTAGGAGAATAAAAACCATCTCTCAATAAATATTCAAAGTTTCTACGATCTGGCTCGCTACCTCTCAATGCATTAAAAGAACCTTTTACATCCAGTTCTAAGCGATCAGAGAACTCATAATGAGTTAATAATTGATTTACAAACAGGTTGTTATCATTAGTTTGCTGTCTATTTACATAAACTAAATCGCCGTCTTGCTCAGGATTATTAAATCCATTATAATCCTCAAAACTCTGTGTGTTTTTATGGATATACATAGAGATCCATTCAATTTTATTCTTACCAAAACGGTAATCCACATTAAATTGTCCTATTTGAGAAGTCTCATATTGATACTTTTGAAAATCTTGATCAAGAAATATATTTCCTGTACTTCCAGTATTACGTATCGTACCGTCTACAAATCTGTAGCCATTGTCAAAAGTCAATAGCCCATAAACGTTTAAATAATTATCTCCTATATCAAATCTCTTACCGCCGTTTATAGAAAGTCCTAGATTGATAAGGTTGTTTTGATTAGTCGCTGCAAGTTTATTATCAAAACCATAAACATTTAAATTATTTACTGGCAACTCTGCATCACTGAAACCTAAAAAACTCTCACCATCTATTCCCTTAAAATCTTCACCTAGTGTTTGCATATTTGCTCCAGTAGAAACACTTACACCTAGTGCTTTTTTACCGGTAAGACCTTTTAAATCTATATTGATATTTGCTCCAGCTACATCACCACCTATCTCAGAAGTAAATACTTTATTAATGTCTACAGACTCTATTAAATCAGTACCAAAAAAGTCCAAAGCAATATTCTTATACTCTGGATCTTCAGACGGTAATGGAAGACCATTAAGAGAAGTAGAATTATATCGATCACCTAGTCCACGTACAAATACATTTTTAACACCAGCCTGTTTAGAAACTCCACTTACTTTAGTAACGGCACCTTCTGCATCACTCACTCCTTTTTGAGAAAGTTCTTCTGCACCTATCGATTGAACGATGGTAACTGCTTTTTTCTTTTCCTCAATTAATGCTGCAGCACTTTCACGAGTTTTGGTAACACTTAAAACAATTGCTTCAAGAGCAGCAGCCTCAGCCACCATAGGAATTTCAATTGTTGTGGTATTTCCAGCGGTAACGGTAACTGGAATCTCCACCGTTTGCATTCCCACAAATGTTACAATAATAGTATGTGTTCCTGGAGCAATAGAAATAGTAAACTTACCATCCATATCAGACTGCGCACCTTTAGTCGTTCCTTTTACTTGGATAGAGGCAAACGCCACTGGTTCGTCATTATAATCTTTATCTATAATCGTACCTGATATAGTTCCGTTTTGCGCTGACGTTAAAGCAGTTACAAAGAATAATAGAATAATTAAAATCTTGTTCATTATAGGTTGTTTATAAAATGCAAAGAAACAATGCAAAGGTTCTCTAAATGGTTACGTGAATATTAAGAGTCTGCAATCTGTTTGTTAAGAAATCGTAAAGTCTGGTTCTTCTATTTAATCACAAAGCATTCTTATCTTGCAACCATAAATGACTGCTATGAATTGGGAAAACTTACTTTCTTTAAAACGCCATGGTGATGTGGCACCTAGACCACGAGATTTACAAGATGAACTACGTTTAGGTTTTGAAGTAGATTATGATCGTATTATTTTTTCGCAGCATTTCCGCAGTTTGCAGGATAAGACTCAGGTGATTCCACTGAGTCAAACTGGATTTGTACACACTCGATTGACACACAGCCTTGAAGTCTCTGTAGTGGGAAGATCTTTAGGTCGCATGGCAGGACAGCGCATACTTGAAAAACATCCAGAATTAGTAGCTTCTGGTTATAAAATGCAGGATTTTGGTGCGATTGTCGCAGCAGCATCCCTAGCACACGATATTGGTAATCCACCATTTGGACACAGTGGAGAAAAAGCAATAGGCAGCTATTTTACAAGTGGTAGAGGAAAAGGTTTTATGGATTCGCTTTCGCGAAAGCAGCAACAAGATCTCATAGATTATGAAGGAAATGCAAACGGTTACCGACTTCTCAATCTAGATTCTCCAGGAACTCCTGGTGGATTGCGACTTTCTTATGCAACTCTAGGTGCATTCACAAAATACCCTAAAGAATCACTGCCTTTAAAACCGACAGATCATATCTCGCAGAAGAAATTTGGCGTTTTTCAGGCCGATGTAGATCATTTTAAAGACGTAGCAAAGGAACTAGGAATTAAAAACGCCGACTCCAGTATGGAACCATACATGCGTCATCCACTTACTTACCTCGTTGAAGCTGCAGATGATATATGTTACACGATAATTGATTTTGAAGACGGAATTAACTTAGGCTGGATTGCCGAGGATTTTGCACTGGAATATCTCATCAATTTAGTGCGCAAAAACATAAAATCTGAGGTGTATTCACAGCTCACTACAACCTCAGAGCGATTGACTTATTTAAGATCGCTTGCCATCAATAATCTTATCACAGATTGTGTAGATGTGTTCATGAATAATGAAGATGCTATACTCAATGGAACTTTCAAACATTCCTTAACAGATAAGTCTCAGTTCAAACCGCAAATAGATGATATTCTTGCCATTACAGTAGATAAAGTTTATCGCAATGACGAGGTGATTCAAAAAGAAATCGCTGGATATAAAATCCTTACCGACATTTTACATGCGGTGATTACGGCAACCGTTAACGATCTAGAAGAAAATAAATCTGCTTATGATAAGTTGATTTTAAACGCTTGTATAGGTCTACAACGCGATACAGACTCTCTATATGAACGCATGCTCAACGCCTGTGGCTATGTGGCTTCATTAACTGATAGTCGTGCATTGCAACTCTTCAGTGTAATTAACGGCTCTATCAAACAATAGGGTTTTTGTACCTTTATTACTTTAAAAATTTATTATGAAAAATCTGGTTTGCATTCCTCTAGTAGCAATCTCATTCATAGTTCTCACTATAACGAGTTGTTCTAACAACACTGAAAATTCAAATACAAGTGATGATGTTAAGATAAAAAGAGAGCTGCATGAGCAATTTCTAGCCAGTAGTCCTTATCAAGAAACTAAAAATCTCTCAAAGGAAAAACGTAAAAAGCTAGGCATTCCGCCAAATGCTTACAACGAACGTGAATGGGAATTAACCATGAATCCAGCCTTGGGAATACCTACGCCATTTCTAGTAGAAGGAACAGCTCCACAATTATATACTACAAATGGAGCACCAGGAAACGCAACTACCCCATGGACAGAACGTGGACCATTAAATACTGGAGGAAGAACAAGAGTTGTGTTTTTTGATCCTAATGATGTAGGAGCAAATAATGGTGATGGCGTAGATTACAATCGTGTATTTGCCGGTGGTGTAGGTGGTGGATTATGGGTAAATAATGATATTACAAGTGCATCTTCATCATGGAATATAGTTCCTGGAATTGCTGGCGATTTAAGTGTGAACTCTTATGCTATCGACCCTAATAATCCTTTAAATATATACATAGGAACTGGTGAACAATATGCTCAAGGCGCTGCCATAGGAAATGGCGTCTATCAATCTACAGATGGAGGAACAACTTGGAACAATGTGAATATCCAAGCGGCTGGACCTGGAACTGTAAGTGGTGGTGGCTCCTTATTTAAATCTGGGATTTTTAATGTGAACGACATGATTATAAGAGATGTCAATGGAGTGAGCGAGATTTACGTAGGAGTAGGTTCTATTTTTTACGCAGCACCTAATGGAAATATAAGCAACCCATCTAACGTGTTAGGTGCGCAAAGTGCAGGTTTATATCGCAGCATAGATAATGGCGCGACCTGGAATCGAATTGAAAACCCTACAATGGCTTACAATTTTTCGGGACTCACATTTTATGTAACTCCTAATGACCTTGAAATCACAGCAGATAATACCTTGCTTATGGGAACCATATCTGCTCCTGGAATAGGTCAAGGTGGTGGACGTATCTATTCCAGTACTGACGGAACCTCATGGGCACTTTCTCAATTTATAGCTTCCAGCGATCGTATAGAACTAGCAACCTCAACCACAAATGCTAATTTAGTTTATGCCGCAGTCGAGGCAGCATCTGGTGCAGATTTGTATGTTTCAAATGATAAGATGACAACCATAACAGCTATTAATGAACCTAATGACGCAGATAACGGAATTCCAGCAACTGACTTCACTCGTGGTCAAGCGTTTTATGACCTTGTTATTGAAGTAGATCCTTCAAACGATCAAATTATTTATGCAGGTGGAATCGATCTTCATCGATCTTTTAACGGTGGAACTAATTGGTCTCAAATTTCAAAATGGTCAGAAAACCCAAATCTAAACGGTCTAAACGTTCCATTTGTTCATGCAGATGTGCATGCTCTTACTTTTAAACCAAATAATCCAGACCAAGCGCTTATAGGATCTGATGGTGGAGTTTCTTATGCTACATCGCTTAACGCTGCCGTATCAAATTCTAATTCAATAGTAACTAGAAACAATGGATATAACGTTACTCAATTCTATTACGGTGACATAGCAGATACTGATACCGCTGACGGCGATGATTTTGCAGGTGGAACTCAAGATAACGGTTCTCAAATGACTAATGACGCACCAGCAAATGGACTTGCTACATTTTTTGACCCGATCGGTGGTGATGGTGGCTATGCAAACATAGACAAAGATGGAAATTATGCTGTTCTATCAGTAACAGGTCAAACACACCTTTATGTAGATTATCCTGTGCCACCTGGTAGTGATATCAATTTCCTTTTTGCAACTGGAAGAATTTATTTGATTGCACAAGGAAATGGCGGTGACTTCATAAATGTAGCAGAGCTCGATGAAAATCTAGATGTGTTTTTTGCAAACGGTTCTACTTTTAATGGAAGTAATGGAATTTTAGTTTGTGGATTAGGACCAAACGCCGCAAACTGTAATACAATTTCAAACACGCTTATTAATGGTTCACGACCTACTGCGATGAAAGTATCACCTTATACAACTAGCTCCTCAAAATTATACCTAGGAACCGTCAATTCAAGGTTGATAAGAGTTGATAATGCTAACACGTCAACTCCTACATGGACAGAGATAACAGGATCACAGTTTTTAGGTTCTGTGTCAGATATCGAATTTGGTGCAACAGAGCAGGAAATTCTCGTAACCATGCATAATTATGGTGTTGATAGCGTTTGGTATTCTACTGACGGTGGAGCAACTTGGAGTAGCAAAGAAGGGAATCTTCCAGATATCCCAGTTAAGGCGATTCTTAAAAATCCATTATTAACAGAAGAAGTAATCATAGGAACTGAAGAAGGAATCTATGTAACTGGCAACTTTAACAGTGCTAGCCCTACATGGACGCAAACTAATAATGGAATGACTAGTGTTAAAGTAGTAGATCTCGATTTGAGATCAAGTGATAACACTATTCTAGCAACCACTCACGGTCGTGGCATGTTCACTGGCCTGTTCAACACACTTGGATTTGAAGAATCACAAGTAGCTCAAGGTGAAGTCAAATTGTATCCTACTGTGAATAATGGGACTATAAACCTCGTTTCAGATATGGAGTTGAATGATGCTCAGGTTTCTATTTATAATTTGAGTGGTCAGGAAATTTTCAGTTCCACCATGAGTTTATCAAGTCAAGAACAAAACATCACTTTAAACAATCCAGCAAGCGGTATTTACATAGTAAATATCCAAGCAGGAACTTATAGTCAGAGTTTAAAAATGATTATTGAGTAGATAAACTTTTTATCAATTTCAATACGGTCTCACGGTCTATTCCTGCTAGTTGATGCAGGTCTGCGGTGGGACCATGTTGTATAAAAGAGTCTGGGATTCCTAGTTTGTAGATGTTGTTTTTATACGCTTTCGTACCGCAACTAGTGCGGCATAAACTTTCATTTATTTCGCTTTCGCGAAAGCGAAAATCATTACAAGCGTAATCAATCACCACACTACCCAAACCACCGATTATAGTCCCATCTTCAATAGTAATGATGTGCTGGTGTTGCTCAAAAATAGCATCAAGCATTTGAGTATCAAAAGGTTTCAAGAAACGCATATCTACATGAGTAATGTCGAGATTTTCATCGCTAACTAAGTCGTCCACCATCGCACCAATGGATCCAATGGATAGAATTGCAATTTTAGAACCGTCGTGAATTACACGTGCTTTACCTATTTCTAGTTGTTGAAAAGGTTGTTTCCAGTTTAAAATACGACCACGACCACGCGGATATCTAATCGCAATAGGCATTTCCAAACCTAGTTGCGCCGTAAACATCATGTTACGTAATTCTATGGCATCCATAGGTGCAGCAATAATCATGTCTGGAATGCAATTCAAGTAAGCGAGATCAAAATTGCCATGATGTGTCGCTCCATCTTGACCTACAAGTCCTGCTCGATCGAGACAAAATATGACGGGAAGTTTTTGCAAGGCTACATCATGAATGACTTGATCATAAGCACGCTGTAAAAAAGTGGAGTAAATATTACAAAACGGAATCAGTCCTTGAGTTGCCATTCCTGCCGCAAGAGTTACTGCATGTTGCTCTGCAATCCCTACGTCAAAGGCCCTTTCAGGTAACGCATCCATCATTATTTTCATAGAACTACCGGTAGGCATAGCTGGTGTGATTCCTATGATGTTCTCGTTTTGTTGTGCAAGTTCCACAATCGTATGACCAAAAACCTCTTGAAATTTAGGTGGTAACAAACTTGTGTCTGATGGTGTTAAATCTCCTGTAGTTTTATCAAATTTACCAGGCGCGTGGTAACGCACTTGATCTATTTCGGCTTGTTTAAGACCTTTCCCTTTTGTGGTTCTCACATGTAATAGTCGCGGACCTTTTAGAGTTTTTTGTCTTTTTAATTCTTGAAGCAACAAATGTAAATCGTGACCATCTATAGGACCTGAATAATCAAAGTTCCAAGACTCAAATATATTATCGCGTCCTGTTTCTTTACCCGATTTAGTTCTAGTGAGATAATCTTTTAAAGCTCCTACGGCTGGATCTATTCCTATTGCATTATCGTTGAGGATCACCAATAAGTCTGCACCGCTTACTCCAGCATGATTCAATGCTTCAAACGCCATACCGCTGGCAATACTCGCATCACCTACCACTGCGATGTGTTTTCTATCGATTCCTTTGAGCTGACTCGCCATTGCCATTCCTAAAGCCGCACTTATAGAAGTCGAGCTATGACCTACACCAAAGGTATCATATTCACTTTCATCTCTTTTAGGAAATCCTGAGATACCATTCAAGTCTCTATTGGTATGGAAAACGTCTCGCCTACCCGTTAAGATTTTGTGCCCATATGCTTGATGACCTACGTCCCATACCAGCAAATCGTCTGGTGTGTTGAATACATAATGTAATGCAATGGTCAACTCAATAACTCCTAGACTTGCACCTAGATGTCCTTCTTTAGTAGCTACAATCTCAATGATAAAATTGCGCAATTCTTGAGCGATTTGCGCTAACTCATTTTCACCTAGACCTTTTAAGTCGGCAGGTGAGTTGATTTGAGAAAGTAGTGTTTGAGACATGGCTCAAAGGTAATTCTTATGAATTTGAATTTGAACTCGAATTTGAAATTTGAATCATTCTGGTGATTCAAAAATGATAGGTAAATAATAAATAACCGAAGTCACCTCTCCGTTTTGTTGTCCTGGTTTCAAAACTGGCAATAAACTTAAAACTCTTATTGTTTCTTTTTTTAATAGTTCCTGTGGAGCTTTTACTTTAATGTCAACTATTTTTCCAGTTTTATCAATGGTAAACTGGGTGATTATCCTTTGTTTTCCTTTAAGTTTTGGAGAGACGTTAATGTCAAAATTATCATCAAAATGGTTTTTTATCTTATTTTGAAAACTCTTTTTTAGCTCTTCTTCTGTTAAACCAACTTGAGTATCTGGGAACTGAGGAACTTTCTCAACGATAGTAAATGGAACTTCTGGAATCTCTGGAACATCCCAGCCCATTCCACCTTGAACCTCAATAATTTCTCCTACTATAGGTGGTGGAGGCGGCGGAACAGGTAATTTTCCAACTATAGGAATTAAGTCTTCTTCTTGTTCTTGATGAGTGGAATCTATTGCCGATTTACATGAATTAGGATCCATAGGTGGTGCATGTAATCCTCCAAGCATGGGAATATCATCAAACGATTGTCCTAGAGAATCAACAACCTCAACCTGATCAATCTTTACTTTATTACCATAATCATCTTTACAGCTCATCAAACTTGTTCCCATCACCACTAATAACGCGAGTAAAAAGCATCTATATCCTAACCTATGCGTATTGAGTACTTCTACAGGCACTTTAACATGAATTAAATCCAGTTGTGATTTTTTTACATGACCACAAAGTTTTTTCCCTTGATTCATCAATAAAAAGTCCTTTATCTCATAGTCGCTCATTACCGTAAAGTCAATAACCGTTTTATCACAAGAACTACAGTGTCTTCCTTTATCGCTAGGCGTCATAAGATTCCAGTCTTCGTGGCAAGGTTCTGGAATGCGCAATGAATAGTACTTTTCCATAATAGATGATTTAAGACTTTCTTAACATCAAGTTTCTTGCCATAAACAAGGACAGATTTGTTAATCGAATCGCTTCCTTCCCTGACCCTAAAGAGAAGAAGCTTGCTCAATTAGATGCAAAAAAATCAAGTTCAAGTTCAAGTTCGAGTTCAAATTCTCTACTTTTATAAAATGATAGAACCCTACGACCACGAGTATTTTATGAAAAAAGCGTTGCAAGAAGCACGAACAGCAATGGATCGTGGTGAGATTCCCGTAGGTGCTGTGATTGTTACGCAAAACCGTATTATTGCTAAAGGTCACAACCTTACTGAAACACTTACTGATGTAACAGCTCATGCAGAGATGCAAGCCATTACCGCTGGAGCAAGTTTTATAGGCGGAAAATATTTAAAAGACTGTACTATTTATATCACACTGGAACCTTGCCAAATGTGTGCTGGTGCATTGTATTGGTCACAAATCTCAAACATCGTTTATGGAGCAAGTGATGTGCATAGAGGTTATTTAAAAATGGGTACGCAATTGCACCCTAAAACAAAAGTCGTTTCAGGAATTCTAGAAGAAGAATGTAGTGCTATTATAAATGAGTTTTTTGCCAGAAAAAGAAGTCTGAACTAGAGCTTATTCTTCCTCATCATCCTTCAACGCATCGGGATTCCAGATGAAGGATTTTAATTTCTTGTCTTTATAGCGCACGATTAAAAATGCAGGAATAAGAATAAAAAACAAAGTTACTACAGCACAACCTATCGTTTTTTGAGCAAGCGCATAATCACCACCATTATACAGGTTATAAAAACCTATAATTAAAGTGATAATGACTGCTATTAATAAAACGGAAATTATTCTCATTATATGTATTTGTATTCACTAATCTCCTTCGACAAGCTCAGGATGACATTTAATTTTATAAAAAAGTCTCCCTTTGAAGACTATCGAGATTAAATTATAATTTAATTGAAGATACCGAGCGTAGCTCTTTAGAGGGATGTCCGCCATCTTCAAAAACGACAACCGCATTTAGAGAGCTAAGTCGAAACCTTTTCCCCAACCACTTCGACAAGCTCAGTGCAGCGCCTAAAGGGTGAGGTTTCTAATATCTCAATATTCAGTATTCCTTAATCGTTTCGATATTCAAAAAACTACAACCGCATTTCGAGTGCCTCAATGCTCGATGAATTGCGAGGTCTGAGGTGGTCACTGAGTTTACCGAAGTGCTCTCGAAGACCGGAATCACCAACTCAAAAACTCAAAAACTCAAAACTATAAAGTAACCTTCAAATTCAATTCCGTCAACTGTTCTTGATCAATAGCACTTGGCGCATCTATCATAACGTCGCGACCACTGTTGTTTTTAGGGAATGCTATAAAATCTCTAATTGTTTCTTGTCCACCTAAAATGGAAACTAATCTATCAAAACCAAATGCTAATCCTGCATGTGGCGGCGCTCCATATTCAAATGCATCCATCAAGAAACCGAATTGTGCTCTTGCCTCATCTGGAGTGAATCCTAAATGATCAAACATTAAAGCTTGTAATTTCTTGTCAAATATCCTTACTGATCCACCACCTATCTCGTTACCATTCATGACTAGGTCATAAGCGTTTGCACGCACATTTCCTGGGTCAGTTTCTAGTTTAGCAATATCTTCTGGTTTAGGAGAAGTAAATGGATGGTGCATGGCGTGATAACGCGCTGTATCCTCATCCCATTCTAGTAATGGGAAATCTACAACCCATAATGGAGCAAATACTTCTGGATCACGCAATCCTAAACGCTCAGCCATTTCCATTCTCAATGCACTCAGTTGTGCGCGTGTCTTATCTGCAGGACCAGAAAGGACACATATTAAATCACCAGGTTGTGCACCGGTCGCTTGTGCCCAGTTGGCTAGATCTTCTTGATCGTAGAATTTATCTACACTTGATTTAAAAGTACCATCTTCATTGCAACGCACGTAGACCATTCCCAGCGCTCCTACCTGTGGACGTCGCACCCAATCAATTAATTTATCGATCTCTTTTCTCGTGTAGCTATTAGCACCAGGAACTGCTATTCCTACGACTAGTTCTGCCTCGTTAAAGATTTTGAAGTCCTTCGCTTTCGCGAAAGCGTCTAACTCACCAAACTCCATCCCAAAACGGATATCTGGTTTATCATTACCATATTTCTTCATCGCCTGCGCATAAGTCATGCGAGGAAAATCTGCGATGTCGATGTTCTTTACTTTTTTCAATAAGTGACGTGTCATTTCCTCAAAAATGTTCAACACATCTTCCTGTTCTACAAATGACATCTCGCAGTCTATTTGTGTAAACTCAGGTTGACGATCTGCACGTAAATCCTCATCACGGAAACATTTCACAATCTGGAAATACTTATCCATTCCACCTACCATAAGCAATTGCTTAAAAGTTTGCGGCGATTGTGGTAAGGCATAAAATTGTCCTTCATTCATGCGTGATGGCACGACAAAGTCACGAGCACCTTCTGGCGTAGATTTAATAAGTACAGGAGTTTCCACCTCTATGAAATCTTTACCTGCGAGAAAATTACGTACTTCCATCGCCACCTTAGAACGGAAGATCAAGTTCTCACGTACTGGATTACGACGTATATCTAGATAGCGATACTTCATGCGCAACTCTTCTCCACCATCAGTTTTATCCTCGATGGTAAAAGGTGGCGTTTTAGACTCACTTAAAATGTTTAATTCTTTTACTAGAATCTCAACGTCACCTGTGGACATTTTAGCATTTTTAGACTCACGCTCAATCACAGTTCCTTTCACTTGAATCACAAACTCACGACCTAGTTTTTGAGCTCTTGCTAATAGCGCTTTATCAGTGCGTTCTTCATCAAAGATGAGTTGAGTCACACCATAGCGATCTCTCAAATCCACCCAAACCATAAAACCTTGATCACGGCTTTTTTGAACCCAACCGGCAAGTGTTACTTCTTTATTTATATCGCTAGCACTCAGGCTACCACAATCGTGTGATCTATACATATCTATAAGTCTAATAAAGCTGCAAAAATAAGCCGATTTTCCACATCTCAAGTAGCAACCTTATAAAGATTATCAATTAATATTAATGTAAAACCTTAATAAAGCTATAAATAGTTAATACATAAATTACTCATTATCACTTTATTATAGCTTTAATGTAAATTTAATGTTACGTAAATGTTGCGTGTAAGTTTATAAAAATTTATATTTGAGTACATTAAAATGATGGAACGATGAAGAAAATACTTTTTATATGTGCACTTTTTGTAGGAGTACTTGCAATGGCACAGGATGTAAAACCACAGTTTGACAAGCAAGAAGACGGAACTATAAAAGCAACTTATTACTATTCAACTGGTGCTATTGCTCAAGTAGGAACGTTTAACGCAGATAATGAAAGACATGGTGAGTGGATTTCTTATAATCTAGAAGGACAAAAAAGCGCTCAAGCCGAATATCAAAATGGTGAGAAAGCTGGAAAATGGTTTTTCTGGAATGAGGAAAACTTAACTGAAGTAGATTATAGTAATAATGCTATTGTGTCTGTAAACACATGGGTAAATAAAAATCCAGTGGCTACTAATAAACCATAGAGCAACACACTATCAATCTAGAAAATCCCTCTTGAAACTTTCAAGAGGGATTTTTTTGTGCTTATTTCTTATAATCACACTCTTTACTACTGCAAAATCTTAACATAGTTTTGTTTAAACTTATATGGTGATAAGTTAAACAGGTTGTATCTTTACTTTAAAGTAATTGATTATGGCAACTGCAAAGAAAACTACCGCAAAAAAGACCACTAAAAAGAAGGAAATCACTCGTCACGACGTGATTACCGCTTATATGGACTATACTCTTGAGCATGAAAAAACTCCTAAAAGCATTTACAAGTTTGCTAAGGATAATAACATGACTGAGGCAGATTTCTATAACTTCTTCGGTAATTTTGAAGGATTGCGCAAAGAAATCTGGAACACTTTCTTCACTATGACTATGGATGTGGCTCATAAAAATGAGGAATATGCACATTTCTCTAACCGTGAAAAAATGCTCACGTTCTTCTATACGTTCTTTGAACTATTGACTTTGAATAGAAGTTATGTACTGTTCACACTACAAGAGAATCAGCACATGATGAGTAAGATGGAGCAGTTAAAAGGCTTGCGCAAACATGTAAAAGGATTTGCAAAAGAACTGATTCAAGAACGCAACGAGAATAAAACAAATCTTTTACTAGAACGTAGCGAGACTATATATAGTGAAGGTGCTTGGGTTCAAATGTTGTTTTTACTCAAGTTTTGGATGGATGATGATAGTGCCGGCTTTGAAAAGACAGACATGGCGATTGAGAAATCTGTAAACACGATTTTTGATGTTTTTGATAACACGCCACTAGATGCTGTTTTGGACTTTGGTAAGTTTCTTTGGAAAGAGAGAATGGCGTAGTTAAACGTAAATCTAAGTTTAAGTTTAAAAACGAGTAAAAAAACAAGTTCATTTTATTTACGCTTTCGCGAAAGCGTGATAATAACTATTTATCGCATTTTGAGAACTTTAATGCCCTGTAAAACGAGGTCTGAGGCTGTCGAAAACCGCAACACAGAATTATCCAGAAGCTATGAAAACACTAGACAAAATACCTACCAGTAAAATAGGCCGTACGACCGAGCTAGTGAAAACTGGTGCTAAAATAGGTGCCAATTACTTGAAATATTATTCTAAAAAAGCTGTGAATCCGTCCATGGATCGTTCATCACTCGATGAAGATAATGCGACCGACATTTATGACGGATTGAAGAGTTTAAAAGGTAGTGCGCTTAAAGTTGCGCAAATGCTTTCTATGGATAAGAGTTTGCTACCTGGTGCTTATGTAGAAAAATTTAGTCTTGCGCAATTTAGCGTGCCACCACTATCTGCACCGCTAGTACGCAAAACATTTAAAAAATATAACGGTGCTTTTCCAGAAGAGATTTATGATACTTTTTCAAAGGATTCTGTAAACGCAGCAAGTATAGGTCAGGTCCACCGAGCGACCAAAGATGGTAAAGAACTAGCAGTAAAAATCCAGTATCCTGGTGTGGCAGAATCTATAGGTAGCGACCTTGCAATGGTAAAACCAATTGCTATTAAGATGTTTAATTTAAAGGGTGAAGACTCAAAAAGATATTTTGCAGAGGTTGAAGATAAATTAACCGAAGAAACTGATTATACTCTTGAGGTAAAACAAAGTATTGAAATCACTGAGGCTTGTTCTCATATCCCTAATATGAAGTTTCCGCAATATTATCCTGAGTTGTCCAGCAAGCGTATTATCACGATGGACTGGATGACGGGACAGCACCTGAGCGAGTTTGCAAAAACTAACTTTACTCCTGAAACTGGGAATAAACTAGGTCAAACGCTTTGGGATTTTTACATGTTTCAAATGCACGGTTTAAAAGCCGTTCATGCTGATCCACATCCTGGGAATTTCTTAATTTCTAAAGATGAAGAATTGATTGCCATAGATTTCGGTTGTATTAAAGAAATCGTGGATGAATTTTACCAGCCATATTTTGAACTGGCAGTTCCAGCAAGTATTAATAATCCGGAAATATTTAAAGCAAAATTATACCAGCTAGAGATTTTACGTAAGGATGATAGCGAGAAAGAAATCGTTTATTTCAGTGCGTTATTTCACGAAATGTTGAGTTTGTTTACAAAGCCTTTCCAAGAAAAGACATTTGATTTTTCTGATAGCGCATTTTGGGATGAAATCTCGTCACTGAGTGAGAAGTATAGTAATGATAAGGAGTTGCGAAAGATGAACGGTAATCGTGGTAGCAAGCACTTCTTGTATATTAACCGTACGTTCTTTGGCCTTTATAATTTACTACACGATTTAAAAGCGACTGTGAATACGCATGATTATGTGAAGTATTTAGAGGAAAAAGGTTTTAAGAATCATAGTGCTTTGTAATTACTTTCTTCATATAAAATATCAAAGCAGTTGTCCTTAATTGAGCAGCTGCTTTTATTTTATGGACAAAAATTTAATTACTGCTTCTCCAGCATTTGTTGGACTAATGCTTTGAGATCATTAATTTCTTTTTGTTGAGTTTCGATCAACTCCTGTTGTTCCTGAGTAGCTTTAATGAGTACAGGAATAAGAGAATTATAAGCCATGCCCATTCGTTGCATTTCTACCTTCGAATACTCATTGGGGTTGCTTTCATCTAATAATTTGTAATCATGGGTTTTTACAGACTCAGGTACTAGTTGTAAAGCCTCTTGAGCAATAAGACCCAATTTTCTTTCATTAAAAGGATCCTGTTTTAGAATATAAGAAACAGGTCTCATTTGCATTACTTCATTCAAGCCATATGTTAAATTCTCAACATTTCTTTTTTCACGTAGGTCGGATACGTTGATAAAATTATCAGCAAAAACATCGTCCCAAGCACGTGCAGTGGTAGAAAACCCCAGGTCACGATTCAAATGAGTGGTTGGTGAAAAAGAGTTATTAATTGCTGTCTCAGAAGAAAGATCCAGTAAATATTCTACAGAACCAATTCCTACAGCAGTTCCTGTGGCCCCAACACCTCTATCAAAATCAACTACATAGTCAACAGTAACACCACCTATTACAGTGCCATTTTGAGAGTCTGAAAATGGATTAGCTGTCCCGAATCTAACAATATTCTCACTAGCGTCTAAAAGAATCATATTATTTCTACTATCTGATTCGATTCTAAAATCACGTGACAAACCTTGTTCATTGAATACAAATCCTGTATTTGCATCTAAATCAACAGATGTCAAACCATTCTCCATAATTCGGAAACGACCATCATCTGCATCATCTACTAAACTTGCAATAACGATACCTACGGTATTACCATCTCGCCAAAGAACATCGCTACCGAAAGTTGAACTACCGGCGCCAGATACTGTTAATTGATTGACACCATTATCTTGTACATGAAAATTTCCTGAAGAACTTAAATTAAAGGTGGCGTCATGGACTCCGAAGTCAATTTCTGTGGCTTGTGTCAATATTCCACCCAATCTTGTAACTCCAGAAGTCGTTGTAAGTCCGTTTTCAAAACTAGCTAAAGTTGTTCCCATTGATAATGGCGCCCATGCTGGTGTACTTACACTATTATCCCAATAATAGAAACCTCTGGTTACAGAACCATCTCCTGTAACAAATACTAATAATGCATCCTGATCTGCTGTAGGATTTGTAACTGGAAATTCATCAATATGAGGAATTAGTAAGCCATCTTCGTTAGTCGGTGAAGTACGACTAGATGAATGCAAATCTAATAGTGCGTTTGGATTTTCGGTTCCTATTCCGACCTGTGCTTCTAATGAAACACTTGCAAGCAATAAGAACACAATTATTAAAACTCCCTTCATAATTCATTTGGTTTAATTAGTATAAAACTAATAAAACTTAACCACAAATGAAATACGTACTTGTGTCGATTATTACGTAGTACTGCGTATTAAATCACCTCTTATAAACCACTCCATCCTTCATCACAAAACTCACTTTTTTACAATAATGACATTATTTTCTTGGTCTCAGAAATTAAAGAAAAGTCCACTAAGGAAATATTTCAATTTACTTCTTAGCTTTTTCCTTTTTAAGTAAGGCTATTTCTTTCTCGATGTCTTCAATCATTTCTTGTTGTTCTTGTACCGCTTTTACTAAAGGGACTACAAATTCTGCATAGGAAAGTGCATAGAGTTTATCATCCTTAGTAGGAGTTTTCACACCGCTAAAATCATAGTTAGATGCACTTGCTGCCGCTTCAACTTCTTGAGCGATAAATCCAGACATTTTAATTTTTTCAATATCGTATTTAGATTCGTAATCTGGAGTTTCTTTTTTACCAAGTAGTTTAGCTTGAGATCTTGTGTCAAGGTTGTATGTAACAGGTCTAAGTTTTGTAATAAAATCAAGACCTACGACATCTTCTTGAATGTTTTTCTTGATTCGACCGTCGGAATATGTAGAAAAATTAACCTCTCCTCTAATCTGTGTAATAAAAATATCACCTAGATGAACTCTGTTATTACCGTTTATACTGGTGGCATGACCTATAGCGGTTGAGTTATCAAAACTACCTGTTTCATAAGCGTCCTTTCCTATTGCTGTGTTGAAACTACCAGTCGTATTATCGTTCAGCGCATGTCTTCCTATAGCAACATTATCACTTCCTGTTGTGTTTTTTTCTCCAGACCAGTAACCTATACCTACATTATGTGTTCCAGTGGTTGTTTCTCTAAATGATTGATTTCCTATGGCAACATTTTCATTTACAGAGGTTCCATATTGTAATGCTAAATCTCCGATTGCGATGTTATCATTTCCATCTGTATTTGCGCTCAATGAATTAAGCCCAAATGCTACATTTCTAGAACCAGTAACATTTGCACCTAGAGCACTAAGTCCTACCGCTGTATTAGATTCACCAGTCGTATTTTGACCACCAGCATCTTTACCTATAAAAACGTTTTGATTATTGCTTAGGTCATCATTTGCCCCAGCATTATTACCTATAAAAACAGAATTTCCTGTATTAAGTGTGGAAATAGTTCCATTTGTTTCTAATCTTAATTTCTCAACATTATTCACTCTGAATGTGAGTGCTTGATTATCAGTAGTTCCCAAAAAATTAGTAGCACTATTAGTTCCTGCATTTCCTGTTAAGTTCCATTCTGTGCCTGTTTGATTAGTGGCAACTCTTTCCCAATTGGCACCAGTATTGTAATAGAATCCTGGTGTAACATCTCCTGCGGTTACTAGATTATACACTAACATACCCGACACGTGTGCTGTTAAAGGTGATGGGCTTGTAGTTGCACTCAAATTTAATCTTGGCAATAAAAGTCCTTGATTAGAGCTTGATATTTCTAGTATTGCATTTGCATTAGGAGTAATAGTTCCTATACCTACCTGACCCAAGGATAAAAATGGAATTACTAATAATAGAAAGTATATTTTTTTAATCATAACAGAGTTTCTTCTATAATTCATTTTTCAATTGCTGTAATTCTTCTTTTGCTTTCAATAATCGTTTTTGCTGTTCTTTCAGTGTTTGCACTAACGGTATGATGAACTGACTATATGTAACTTTATATAGTACTTCATCTTTCTCTGGTTGAAGCAAACCGCTAAAGTCATAATTTGATTCAATCGCTGCAGCTTCAATTTCTTGTGCTATGAAACCAGAAAACTTAATATTTTCAATATCATACTTAGAAGGATAATCTGGTGTTTTAGGGACGTTCATCAATTCATTCTGTTTATGAATATCCAGATTGTAAGTGACAGGTCTCAAATTTTTGATAAAATCTGTCCCTACTACATCTTCTTTGATATTCTTTTTTATTCGGCCGTCAGAGAAGGCAGCATAATTCACCTGACCACTTATTTGTGTTACAGAAGTATTCCCTAGATGAATTACATTATCTGCATTTACCTGTGTATTATATCCTATAGCCGTTGAATTCTCATAATCTCCAGTTAAATAAGCATTTGATCCAGCTGCAGTACTTATGTCACTATTTACTAACGATTTCATACTATCAAATCCTACCGCAACATTTTCTTCACCACTTTCATTTGCTAATAAAGAAGAGATACCAACTGCGGTATTTCTTCTTCCCGTTAGATTATTTCTCAGAGAATAATTACCGATGGATACATTCCTGTCGCCATCGGTATTTTCCATGGATTGATATCCTATAGCCACATTATGGTCAGAGCTCCTTAATTTTTCCAGCGCTCGAGCACCAATGGCATTATTATTTGCACCTGTTAGATTTCTTCTATGTGCATAAGCTCCTAACACGGTACTTCTTCTACCTATCGTGTTTGATTTTCCTGCATTCCTACCTACAAATGTATTTAAGTTAGTTGCGTTTGCTGGGAAGGCTACATTTACACTATTTAATCCAGCCTCTTCACCTATATAAGTTGAATTACCAGGAATAAAAACAGATAAAGTTCCATTAGTCTCTAGAGCATGATTAAGCACATTATTAGTTCTAAAGCTTAGAGCTCTATTATTTGTAGTACCTATATTATTGATTGAATTATTTGTAGAACCATTACCAGTTGTTAACCAATCTCCTGTAGCATAGTTCAAAATACGTAACCACGCAGAACCATTATTGTAGTAAAAACCTGGCGTTACATCATTAATAGTAGCATTATTAAATATAATGATACCTTCTACATGCGCCGTTAACGGAGCAAATGAAGTCGTGTTATCTAAACTAATGGTATTAATAAGTAGCCCAGCGTCTATAGATTCTAGATCTAGCATGGCGTCAAGATTAGGACTAGACGTACCTATCCCAACTTGTGCAATCGATAAAAAACTAGTAAAAAATAGAACAATGGCTGTTTTAAGCATATTCAGGGAGATATGTTAAAGAAAACCAAATATATCATTCCAAAGTCGTTAAGCAAACTTTTAATAGAATATTTAAGATCTTTTTCGACGACTTGTAAAATATCTACTTATTAGATTGATTACCTACCTCTTATAAACCACTCCATCCTTCATCACAAAACTCATTTCTTCCAGAATAGCAACGTTCTTTTCCGGATTTTCTGAGACCGCAATGATGTCTGCATAGAATCCTTGTTGGATTTGACCTATGTTGTTTTCTTCTTTTAAGATGATGGCTGGTGTAATGGTTGCACTTTGAATGGCTTCCATAACTGGCATTCCGGCTTCATTCATGTAACCAAATTCCTTTGTGTTTTTACCATGAGCAAAAACTCCAGCGTCTGTACCGAAAACGATAGGTACTCCACGTTTGTAAGCTCTTGCAAACGTTCCTTGAATTTGAGGACCTACTTCTCTGGCTTTAGGAATAACAATTTCTGGATAGAAACCTTTTACTTCGGCTTTCTCTGCTACTTCTTTTCCTGCAGTTATTGTAGGAACGAGATAACAATCCATTTTTTTCATTAAATCCATAGTTTCTTCACTCATGTAAGTTCCGTGCTCGATAGTTTTTACACCACCTAAAACAGCGCGACGCATTCCTTCATCACCATGCGCATGTGCAGCGACGTGAAATCCATAGTCTGCAGCAGTTTCTGTGATGGCTTTAATCTCTTCTATAGTAAATTGCGGATTGCTACCGTTTTTTGCCACACTCAACACGCCACCGGTAGCCGTAATCTTTATACAATCTGCTCCATTTTTATAACGATGACGCACGGCTTCTCTTCCTTCATCTGGTGAGTTTGCGACTCCTTCACGAGGTCCTGGATCACCCATTAATTTTTGATTGCTACCGTTAGTAGGATCTGCATGACCACCAGTTGTGGCAATGGATTTTCCAGCAGTAAAAATTCTAGGACCTGCTACTCTACCTTTGTTTATAGCGTCTCGCAAGGAGATATTAATTCCACTACCACCTAAATCTCTTACGGTTGTAAAACCAGACATCAATGTGATTTCGGCATATTTTACAGAGCTATAAGCAACATCTGCTGGGTCATCTACATATTTTGTGACATATGCATGTGGATTATATTCCGTCTCCATATGAACGTGCATGTCTGTAAAACCAGGCATGACCCATTTATCTTTTAAGTCTATATAAGTTCCATCTTCTGGCACGTCTAGAAACCCTTTTTCGACTTTGGAAATGCGATTTTTAACTACCGTAATAGTCATTTGATCTTGCCATTTCCCTTTTTTACTATCCAGCACATGACCAGCATGAATGTAAGTTGTCATGTCTTGAGCAATGGTTATAAATACCGTTAATAATAAAAGGATAGTGAATTTGAATTTCATAACTAATCATTTGAACCGTGAAGTTATGAAATTGCAATTTTAAAACAACTACAGAATCGTCAATTTCAAATATTGCCAGTTGTGTTCTTCTTTGCGATCATCATAATAAGTTCCCGTAACAGCACTATCTATAGGATGAACTTTTAAAATCAATTCCTTGTCTGATATCCAAAACGAACTATTCAAGTTTCCATCAATCTCCCAAGACTGAAAATTGATACTCAAATACTCGTGTGAATCTAGATTACTATCTAAATATTTGATTTCTAATTGCGCACCTGTCTCCATATAGAAATGTCCAAACTCAACAGAGTAATCAGATTGTGGAGAAATATTCAAATGAACCTGTCTTTTTTTACCAGTATTCATATCGATACCATAATATTCTCTTCCTTCAAAATCTGCGTAAAGAACATAAAGATTTAGTGCCTCAATTTTACCTAGATAATGGTGATTATAAGAGAACTCACCTAGCCACGGCTCGATAGTTTTTGTAAGTCCATTTTTTAAAGGCAAGTCAAATTTAAACCAGCCACCATCTTTTGCATTTCCTTCAGTATAAATATATTCTGGCTTATTAGAATAATCTATGTCATAAGTTGATGACTTCCTTTTATGAATAACATTTTCTAGCTCAACCGGTTCTAATTTAATCTTGGATTTTAGAAACGTCATGGCATCATTTCCATAATCAGATTTTATCGCGTTATTTATTGTTAATGGCTCCACATGTTCTTGATACCGTGGATAACAATCTATATAAGCACTATAATTATAGGTTTCTTCATCCACCTCATAGTAAGCACTGTATAAAATATCTTGAGAAGCATTTTTATAACCAAACTCATTAAAAAGATACAAAGCACTTTCAGGCAAGTCCTCTAAATGATAACTCAAATAAGCGCTGAACACATAACCGCCTGGATTACCTTTTAAATCTTCATAAGGAACACTTTTCCAAACTTTCACCCAGTAACCTTCTAGTTTCTTTCCATTATCGATGACATAAGTTTTTACATCTCTCGATCCTGGTGGTGACCAGTCTAGTTTTGTGCCGTATGGGAATTTTGTAATCACGTTACCTTCTGGTCCAGCGACATCGCGCATATTCAAGCCGTTTTTTGCAATAACATAAATACATTCTTTATCATAAGATGATGTGTTTTCCGCTTTCGCGAAAGCGTAATTCAACAACAATAAAAATGTAAGTAATATTCTCATATTAAAACTGAATCGTCCCTTTTAAATAAATTACTGATGTCTTACTTTGTATAGCATCATTTTGAAAAGCTGTATCCATAGGTAAAACACCTATGATAAACTGATTCTCTGCAATCCAGAAAATCCCACCTGCTGTAATCCAACTTGAAAATGTGATAAACGCACCTTGTGGTATCGTTTCTTCATCAAATTCAGTTACGGTAAAATAAGTAGTAGAATCAAATCCATTATAATATTCGGCAATCATGTATTCACCTCGTGGTGAGATATTAGGAAAACCACTGGATAGTATGCTTTTTTTCCCAGTAGTCCGGTTCACCATAATAACCTCTGCATCTTCTGCAAAGCCTGATATTAAATAACTATCGAGCTCATCAATTTGACCATAATACTCAGTTTTTGAAGCCCATTCTCCAGTGTGATCTTTTATTAAAATAGAATCTCTTCCTCCATCAAGAGGTAAATAATATTGTTCCCATTCTACTGGTCTGTAATCGTGCTCTAGCTTGAATTTTTTAGGTTGCCAGGTATCATCTATCTCATAGTTACCTATCATTTTTTGTTTGATATAATCTTCTAAACGCACCACTTCAAACTGGATGATATTTTTGAGTGCTTCTTTGGCAGCAGGATTGTTTTCATAACGCACATCACATTGCTGACCTGTTTCCCACATTTCACGACGTGATGAAACTCCCATGAGTGGCTTATAATCATCATGCGACGCAACATCATAGAGTTCTACAAAATTATGCAAACTCGCCGGCGGAATGGAATTTAAATGTTGTGATAAAAAAACATCAAATACATACATTTCTTGCTTCTGAGCATATAGATAATCATAAAATGTAGGCGCCACTTTCACCCATTGCCCATATTTCTTCACGCCATTATCTAGCACATGAGTTTTGCCTGTTGCAGGAACATTCTCAATTACTTTAAGTTGAGCTCCATAAGGTAACTTTTCAACGACATCATAATCTGTTCCTGGACCAGAACGTAAATTCAGTCCACTCTCGGCAGTTATAAAATAGCAGTGGCCTGGTTTTAATTGCGCTTTCGCAAAAGCGTGACACAAAAAAACCACTATAAAAAGAATGTTTAAGATTACTTTCATAGTGGTTCTATTATCAATTATGGGACCTAAAAAAGAATTAAATTTTCTTTGTAATCCAGTTTGTGATTTTATCAATTCTCAAAATGAAGATTAAAGCTAATACAAATCTTAACAGATACGGCATTATCTCAAAGTCAGAAGCAGAAGAGCTCCAATTGTCAAGAATAGTTTTAATGAATGAATAGAAGAATTCAATCGCTTGAGGAAGTAAATATATCGACTGAGCTATCCATATCACACTGGTAGTTAAGAGAATGATTTTAGTGAGTGATTTAGAATTTAAATCAATTGTTATCGTATCATTTTTTTTAATCAGCCTCGCAGCAATCCATTCTGCCTTTATTATTAGGAATAAGGAAACAATAATATTTACAATTAACAGGAAAACGTTTGATACATAGTATTTATCAAATGGCACTCTTAATAAATCACTCATCGCATCAATTGCAGCTACAGACCATATTGAGAACACATGCACTGCAAAATGATCAAAAATCTTAGTGAAAAGAAAGATTCCTGCCATTCTTAAAACAATGACTAATAGACTGCGATGCGTCATCCTTTATCGATTCACAAACTCTAAAATAGTATCTGTAATAAACTTTATTTGCTCATCGTCCAGCTCTGTGTGCATAGGTAACGAGATGCATTCCTTCACGAGCTGGTTAGTTACTTTAAAGTCGTCTTCATTGTATCGCTCGTCTGCATATGCTTTTTGAAGATGTAAAGGAATCGGGTAGTAAACACCGCATGGGATATCGTTTGCCTGTAAGTGCTTTACGAGTTCATCGCGGTTTGCGTCTTTAATCACTAGTGTGTATTGATGAAACACGTGACAATCACAACTATCACAAACTAGTGGTGTGATGATTTTTTCATTACTAGCAAAAGCGGCTGTATATTTTCTAGCAGCATCTCTACGAGCATTATTATAAGCATCTAAATGCGGTAATTTTGCTCTTAAAATGGTTGCTTGCATGGAATCCAGACGTGAATTCACACCTACAACATCGTGGTGATAACGTTCATACATTCCGTGATTTACAACTCCTCTAATTGTATGAGCGAGTTCATCATCATTTGTGAAAATAGCTCCACCATCACCATAACATCCTAAGTTCTTAGATGGAAAAAATGAAGTCGTTCCTACGTGACCTATGGTTCCTGTTTTAGCTTTTGCACCATTGCTGTGCATATAATTAGAACCTATTCCTTGAGCATTATCTTCTATTACAAACAAATCATGCTCCTTTGCGATTGCCATGATTTCATCCATGTTTGCTGCCAGTCCAAACAGATGCACCGGTACAATGGCTTTAGTTTTAGGAGTAATAGCTTTTCTTATCGCTTCAGTATCAATATTAAAATCAAATGGATTCACATCTACTAGCACTGGAGTCAAGTTCAATAAGGCGATAACTTCAACGGTTGCGGCAAAAGTAAAATCGGCTGTGATGACTTCATCTCCTGGTTGTAATCCTAAACCCATCATTGCGATTTGCAATGCGTCAGTTCCATTTGCACATGGAATCACATGTTTAACACCTAAATAGTCTTCTAACTCTTTTTGAAAAGAATGAACCTCAGGACCGTTTATAAACGCCGTAGATTCTATAACGCTCATCACGCCGCTATTAACTTGGTCTTTTATTTTCTCGTACTGACCTTTAAGGTCAACCATCTGAATTTTACGCATTTGGGAAAAGTATTTGTGACATCGCTCCTATTGCGATGATTATTGTAAAAATACATAATAAAGAGTGCAATGCCCAACCATAATTTTTTATCCTATTTTTGATTAAAACCTACTGGATTGAAATTACTATACAATTGTCTTACTACTTGTGTTCAAGCCACGTTACCCGTTGCCGGTGTTTTTAATAAAAAACTGAAGCTAGGTGCGCAAGGTCGTGCGCGAACCTGGGATATTCTTGATCAAAACGTTAAGAAAACAGTTCCTAAAATATGGGTGCACGCTGCTAGTTTAGGTGAATTTGAGCAAGTGGTTCCTATTCTTGAACAATTGAATAGAGATGCGTATCAAGTCATCTTAACATTCTTCTCGCCAAGTGGTTATGAGAATAAAAAGAATACAGTTCTAGCAGATACCGTTTGTTATCTTCCCATAGATACGGCCGCAAATGCATCAAAATTTATGGAGATTGTAAATCCATCGCTAGCGATTATGGTCAAGTATGAATTTTGGCCTAATTACTTGAACGAGTTACAAAAGCGAGATGTAAAAACCATACTGGTGAGTGGTATCTTCAGGAAGAGTTCTACTTTTAATTCATGGTACGGCAGCTGGATGAAAAAATATCTCAATGCCATTGATCATTTCTTTTTACAAAATGAAGATTCTTATAGACATCTAGGTGATTTAGGATTTAATAATTCCAGTGTTAGCGGCGATACTAGATTTGACCGAGCAAGCCAACTCATAGAAAGAGATAACCAGCTCGATTTCTTAGAGCATTTTATTGATAATAAAAAGTGCCTCGTTGTAGGCAGCAGCTGGCCCGAAGATATTCTTGTATTACAAGAGTGGCTGCGCGAAAATTATGAATCTGGAGATTGTAAAATTGTTATTGCACCGCATGAAGTAGAAACTGATAAAATTAATGCTCTTGTAAAACAACTCGATGACGAACCTATATTGTGGTCATCACTCAAGCGCAATCATAAAACACTAACACCTAAAAGTATTGCCATACTGGAGCAAAACAACACTTTAATTATTGATACTATAGGATTGCTGACTAAAGTTTACAGCTATGCAACCATTGCTTATGTAGGTGGCGCAATGGGAAACAGCGGTCTTCATAATATTCTTGAAGCTGCCACTTATGGCGTTCCAGTAATCATAGGTAAGAATTATGAAAAATTCCCTGAAGCTGGAAAACTAGAAGACTTAGGTGGTTTGTTCTCAGTCGCAACGCCAGGAGACTTTATGGAAATTATGGATCAACTGCTTACAGATCATCATTTATGTGAGAAAACTGGAATGATTTGTGGACACTGGATTAATAGCAATACTGGCGCGACTCGTGAAGTCTTGCATTATTTAAAACAAATAGATGAAAAACTGGTTATTTCTTAGCATATTATTAGTTGGTGTTTTGGCATTAGGCCAGGATATCTCCATTAAAGATACTGCTACAAAAAAAGGCGTTCCCTTTGCTACGATTAGCTTTGGAGATGGAAAAGGCACCTTTGCAGATGATGATGGTGTGTTCCGCTTTTCGCGAAAGCTATATAAAGACGTAGATTCACTACACATATCATCTATCGGGTATCAAGATCTGAGCGTGGCAGCTAGCTCGCTGGGATCAGAAATTTTATTATCACAAGAAGCTGACGAGCTAGAAGCTGTGATGCTAAGCGCAGAATTAAACGGAAAGTTTAAAAATAAAAAACAAAAGCCTGTTGCACACGATAATTATTTCAACTGCTGGTTACCTACCGTAGAATCTGAAATTGCTGTGCGGTTCGATAGAATAGACCATCAACCTACTCGTATTTCTCAACTTCAATTTCCTATTGTTAAAGAAGAAAGTCAAGTAAGTAAAAAGGGCAAATTGCGTGCTTTTTCTACCATGATACGTGTTATGTTTTATGACGTAGAAAATGGCAAACCAGCTTACCGTTCTTTTTATCCCAGCATGACATATGTGATTACTGAAAAATCTGATGATGTTATAGAACTCGATATAGACCATTTGAATATCAATATTCCTAAAAATGGAATTTTTGCGGCGATCCAAATCCTAGGTTATACAACACCAGATGGAAAATTGATTAAAGCTAAAAAATATCGTGAGATTGAAACGGTGCGTGGATTGCGCAAAGTATCTACAACCTACAGGCCTTTATTACCGTTTACTGATGAGATTGAAGGAAAGCAAACATGGGTACGTCGCATTTTTTATAATAATAAGGAATGGGTGCTGTTTGATCTAGAATACAATCCTAACTCATCATTAGTACGCAGTGGCCATGATAATTATGGAATAGGCGCAGAGTTTAAGGTATTCTATAAGAAAGATTAATTCTTTGAAATTCAATATATTTTCTCTGAAAACCATTAGATTTTGTAGAATGTTACTTCAAATAACATACGGACAGCTACTCCGATTTTGCTAAAACACTAATTTCTTTAATTAACTTTAAGATAATTTATGAAATTCATAAGATAACAGGTTTTTACATTTTAATACATTTACACTTTAACTAAATCAACCATTATTATGAAAAAAATTGTTTTAAGTGCTGCAATATTATTATTAACTGCAACTGCATTAACTTCTTGTAGAGAGACAGAAACTAAAACTATCATCAAAGAAGTAGAAACAGAAACTAAAGAGACTACTGAAGAGGCAGAAGGTATGTTAGAGCGTGCTGCAAAGAAAGTTGATAAGGAAATCAACGAGGAAATTAATGAAGAAATTGAAAAAATAGGTGACGATAACTAATCGTTCTTAAAATGTCATTTAATAAAGGAACCTTTATGAGGTTCCTTTTTTTATGCTCTGTATTTCTTGTCTCAGATTATCAAGCCCTTGTTTCAAAGAAATCATGGCTTCTTCACCTTCATGAACATCTAGGTCAAAACTCAATTTAGAATTTACTTCCCATAACTCTTTTATGTCTGCAATGGATTGTTCGATAACTGGATAATCTCTATTTAGAGAAATTAAGTTTACTTGATTCTCAATTTCAGATTTACGTAGTTTTTTAACCACGACAGTATCTGCAGTAACTACCACATGAATGCGATTATCATTTGCCTGTCGTACACTTTCTACTGCTTTTCCCATGACCCATTCTGCCGGTTGTAACACGGGCAACATACTATCACCTCGCACTTGAAAGGCTCTATAACTTCCTTCTTTATATTGCGGTAACGGTATATTAAAGGCAGGCAACTCTTGATACCAGTCAGTATCTAATACATTACTCGCATATCCAGCGCTCGCTTTTATGGGAACCATAATCATGTTTTCACGCTCGCTAGTATCCATAGTGATAATTTTAGGAGCGGTACTTCCTGTAGTTTCAAGATTCTTATTATAACTGTTTCCATATAACCATAAAGGATTGATATGAAACTGACGCAGGAGCTCGGTCACAATCTTACCGGTAATTTTCTTTTTACCACGTTCAATATCTGCAGTAGTACTTCCTGCATCGAGCAGTTCAGCAAACTCAGATTGGGTCTTTCCTAACTCTTCTCGTATTTGTTTGAAGCGTTTTGCTTCTATAGATATCTCTTGTGCCATAAGACAAATATAGACCTTTTAGGAATAATTCCAATTTTAACATAGGATTATTTCCTAGTTATTGGAATTATTCCATATATTTGAAACGTAAAACGGAACGATTCTTGGAATAATTCCATAAAACAAATTATTATGTGTGGAAGAGCAACTATAATTACGCATCAAGAAGAACTAGAAAAACGCTTTAATGCTGTTTTTAAAAATAATGTTCAATTACCAGAGAATGTAAACATATCTGCTGGTGACAAGATTCCTGTAATAACAAGTGAAGCACCAGGTGAAATTCAATTATTCACTTACGGTTTTACACCTCACTGGGCACACAAGCAAACTTATATGCTTAATGCTCGTTGTGAAGGCAGCCTTAATATAGATAACGACATAAATTATAAAGGACCGCTGGGCATATATAATAAACCCATGTTCCGTCAAGCAATTAAATCACAACGTTGTTTAATTCTAGTGGACGCTTTTATAGAAGGACCTAAGCAAGAGAAACTAAATAAACCTTACTTAGTTTATCCTAATCGTGATCGTGGACCATTTGCCATCGCAGGAATCTATGACACATGGCAACATCCACTTACTGGAGAAATTCATCATACTGTTGCGATGGTTACCACTACCGCAAACCGATTAATAAGCCGTATAGGTCATCATAGATCTCCTGTTGTTTTAAGTAAAGAAGATGAGCAACGATGGATTCAACCTGACTTGAGTACTACAGAGATTTCTAAACTCATGAAGCCTTTTGAATCTAAAGGATTCAATGCTTATCCTATATCTCAAAAAATTAAAAAACCAGATGCTAACGGACTGGAGTTATTAAAACCTACTGGTGAGAAACTCTTCAAAGATTATGACCGTTGTCTTTATGAACGCCTTAAGTATGCAGAGGACCATTCTTTTACTATAAGAGAAGAACGACTTGTAGAAGGAGACCAATTCATTTTATTTTAAAAAAGCTGTTATGAACATAGAACTCATAAAAACGGAATTGATACAGGAAGTGGACCAGCTTTTTCAAAAAGAGCATAACAAGTCACTTCAAAAAAGAATCGAGAAAAAGATAAAATCATGGAAAGAACAAATCACAGAAACTGAAGAGTTAATTGAGCGCGTGAACTGTACACTCCAGCATATTTTACAAAGGCATGGTATCACTTTTAAACATCAATTAGAAAAAGAAGGTTTTACACATTACATAGAACCTACAATTCATCAACTGGTATTGCGAAACATGAAAGATTAGTCAGCACTATCTTTTCATTCATTTCACGACCTCACAAGAATTTTCTTAGTGAGGTTTTTTAACCGCCTAACTCAAGGAATCGAGAAAATAAATTATGAGTCAAAAACAAATCATGCATCTGGATCTCGATACTTTTTACGTTTCTGTAGAAAGGAAAATCGACTCACGTCTTAGAGGTAGACCCATACTTGTAGGTGGCACGAGCGATCGTGGTGTGGTAGCAGCTTGTAGTTATGAGACTCGTGGTTTTGGCGTTCACAGTGGTATGTCTATGAAACTTGCCAGACAGCTTTGCCCAGAAGCTATAGTTATAAGAGGTAATGCCGGCACTTATTCAAAGCATTCTGACGAAGTAACTGAAATAATTAAAGAAAAATCACCACTCTTTGAGAAATCTAGCATCGATGAGTTTTATGCAGACCTCACTGGAATGGATCGATTTTATGGTTGTTACAAGTTTGCAACTGAAATGAGACGCAAGATTATAGAAGAAACAGGATTACCTATTTCTTTTGGCTTATCAGTGAATAAAGTGGTTTCAAAAATAGCAACAGGAGAAGCAAAACCTAACAATCAACTACTTATAGATCATGGACAGGAAAAAATGTTTCTCGCACCACTTTCAATTAAAAAAATTCCGCAGGTGGGCGATAAGACCTATCAAACCTTAAGGCATTTAGGAATTAAAAAAATTCATACCCTACAAGAAATGCCTCAAGAAATGATGATTAATGTACTGGGTAAAAACGGCTCTTTAATCTGGCAACGTGCGCAAGGTTTAGATAACAGACCAGTAATTGCTTTTAACGAGCGTAAATCAATTTCTACAGAGCGCACATTTGATAAGGATACTATAGATATTAAAAAGTTAAAATCTATCCTCATTGCAATGACTGAGAATCTAGCATTTCAATTGAGACGTGGTAATAAATTAACAGCTTGTATAAGTGTAAAAATACGTTACTCAGATTTTAATACTTACAACAAGCAAATGCGTATTCCTTATTGCAGTGCAGACCATATTTTGATTCCGCATATTCTTGAATTATTTGATAAGCTTTTCCAGCGTCGTCTATTGATACGATTAATAGGAATCAGGTTTTCACATATCGTGAGCGGTAATTACCAGATCAATCTATTTGACGATAGTGAGCAAGCCATTAATTTATATAAAGCACTAGATAAAATGAGAGAGAAATATGGAGATAGAACAGTCATGAGAGCTGCCGGAATGGAAGCTAGAACCATAGGTAGAATGCAAAACCCTTTTAACGGTTTACCGCCAGTGGTACTAGCACACCGTAAGCAGTAGGCTAAATTTTAAAATTCTGAAATAGGAAACACTATAAAACATGATAATTCATAGGTACAGACTTAAGTCCGCACCTATGAATTGGAAAACTCACAACTTGTCCCGAAGATTTTCGGGAAACTCAAAGACTCAAAGACCGCGTGTATTTAAACAACCACACATACTACTCTTTACGATACGGCACTTATGACGAGAAAGACCTATTGCTTCTAGCGCAACAAAATGGCCTGAAAACAATAGTTCTTACAGACATTAATAATACCAGCGCATGTCTCAATTTTATCAGGCTTTGCACAAAACATCAACTTCATGGAATAGTAGGTATTGATTTTAGGAACGAGCACCAGCAACTCTATGTGGGAATCGCTAGAAATAATCAAGGTTTTCAGGAATTAAACGAGTTTTTATCACATCATTTAGAGCATAAAATCCCTTTACCTAAACGTGCTCCTGCATTTGATAATGCTTTTATCATCTATCCATTAGAACAAGTAATGAAGATGGAGTTATCTCGCTTTCGCGAAAGCGAATTCATAGGAATCTCTACTGCTACTTTAAGAAAACTACCTTTTACTGATTATGCGAGAATGAAGGATAAGCTTGTCGTTCTTCAAACAACAACATTTAGGAATAAAAAAGATTTTAATGCTCATAGACTATTGCGATGCATAGATCTTAACATTCTTTTGAGTCAGTTACCAGAATCTCAGCAAGGCAGTACAGAACATCAAATGATTCCGGTTCAAGAACTAGAAAAAGCTTTTGAAGAATATCCACATATCATCGAGAATACAAAAAAACTCCTTGCGCAATGTTCAATTAATTTCAATTTTGAGAACGCACAACTCAATGAGAATCAACGTGTATTTACTACAAATGAAGATGCCGATTTTAAAGAATTAACGAGACTCGCTTATGATGGAATCGAGCATCGCTACTCAGAAACGGAAGATAAAAAAGATGTCATTGCCCGTATAGAGAAAGAGCTAGGCATCGTAAAGAAAAAAGGGTTTGTCGCTTATTTTCTAATCAATTGGGAGATATGCCGTTATGCTCGTGAATGCGGTTACTTTTATGTAGGTCGCGGTAGTGGTGCTAACAGTATTCTTGCCTACTTACTAAGAATTACAGAGGTAGATCCTATCGATTTAGACTTATACTTTGAGCGGTTTATTAACGATTATAGAACGAGTCCGCCAGATTTTGATATTGATTTTTCATGGGATGATCGAGAAGATATTACAAGATTTATTTTTGAACGGTTTGATAATGTTGCCTTGCTCGCCACCTATAATACGTTTCAAATACGCGCAGTTATGCGTGAGTTGGGTAAAGTCTTTGGACTTCCTAAAGAAGAGATTGATAAATTAACCAGCAACTCATTACATGAGCATGATCGAGATCAAATGCACAATCTCGTCATCAAATACAGCAAGCTCATACACGGCATGCCCAACTATACCAGTATTCACGCTGGTGGAATACTCATTACTGATAAATCCATTCATTACTATAGCGCAACAAGTTTACCGCCTAAAGGTTATCCTACAGTGCAGTTTGACATGCACATTGCTGAAGATGCTGGGATTCACAAATTTGATATTCTCGCACAGCGTGGACTAGGAAAAATACGTGATGCTATTGAGATTGTAAAATACAATCAGCCAGGTGCGCACATTATGGACGTTCATAACGACGTGAAGAAATTCATGAAAGATGAAAGCATCAATAAAATGATCTCACAGGCTAAATGCATTGGTTGTTTCTATATAGAGTCACCTGCTATGAGAATGTTGTTGAGCAAACTCGCCACTAATGACTACATAGGACTAGTCGCAGCAAGCTCTGTCATACGTCCTGGCGTGGCACAAAGTGGTATGATGCGTGAATTTATACTACGCACACGATATCCTGAGAAACGTAAAGAAGCACATCCTATAATGAATAGAATTATGCCTGAGACCTATGGCATTATGGTCTATCAAGAAGATGTGATTAAGGTCGCCCACAATTATGCAAAACTAGATTTAGGTGAGGCAGACGTGCTACGACGTGGAATGAGCGGTAAATATCGCTCGCGAGAAGAATTTCAAAAAGTAGAAGATAATTACTTTAACAACTGTCTCAAGGAAGGTTACGATCCAGCAGAATCCCGTGAGATATGGAATCAGATTAAGAGTTTTGCTGGTTACGCTTTTGCAAAAGGTCACTCTGCATCATACGCTGTGGAAAGTTACCAGAGTTTGTATTTAAAAAGATATTTCCCGCTAGAATACATGACTGCGACACTTAACAATGGTGGCGGTTTTTACAAACCAGAGCTTTACGTTCATGAAGCTAGAATGTGTGGCGGCATTATAGAAGCGCCGTGTATCAACAACAGTGATATTGCTACTATTATAAAGGATACAACTATCTATATAGCGTTGAGTTATTTAAAAGAACTGGAACGTCGTACTATTTTAAGAATCATAGAGGAACGTGATAATAACGGATTTTTCAAGTCACTAGAAGACTTTATTAATCGTGTATCCATCAGTATCGAGCAACTTTCTATTTTAATACGCATTAATGCCTTTAGATTTACAAATACCGATCGGTATGAGCTCTTGTGGCAAGCACATTATAAGCTGGATAAAACACCAAAGAAAGTATTTCAAAGCAAACTGTTTGTTCCTAAACACAAGCACGTGGAAATACCAAGACTTTCTACTACGCCTGAAGAACTAGCATTTGAGCAGTTTGAATTATTAGGCTTTCCACTTTGTTCTCATTTTGACTTATTAAGCGAGCCGCCTAGAAATAAATTGGGTCGCAAAGAAATGATGCAGTATCACAACAAAATGATTCTCATCTATGGCTATGTAGTAAATATAAAAACCACAACTACGGCAAAAGGAAAACGCATGCAATTTGGAACTTTTCTAGATCACAGAGGTGAGTTTTTTGACACAGTTATGTTTCCTCCTGTGGCTGCTAGAATACGCTTTCGCGGAAGCGGTATTTACATCATCTATGGTAAAGTAGTAGAAGAATTTGACTTCTACTCTATCGAGGTTCACAACATGAAAAAAGCAGATTACATTCAAGATCCTAGATATGCAGAGGAGAATCCGCAGACGATACAACGACTCGATAAACAAGCCAGTTTGCGTGATCGCCGTATGGGAAACGGAAACGGTCGCCGTAATCCAGAATTATCCATAGAGAAAGGAACTATTCATCAAAAAGGTGGTGGAAGGAAATCGAGCAAGCCATAACAAGTATTGAAGTAATGCTAGCTATTCCGTCCTGCGACGGCATGACAAGTAAAACACTGAATTAAGTTCAGTTAATAATTTAAAAAAGAGCCCACATGCGCGGGCAGTTGTATATGAACTACGAGAGAATAAAAGAAAAACTTGAAATACTGGCCGATGCTGCAAAATACGACGTGAGTTGTAGCAGTAGCGGTAGTAAACGAGCTAACAAGAATAAAGGACTGGGAGATTCCAGTGGAATGGGAATATGCCATAGTTATACAGAAGATGGCCGCTGTGTGTCATTGCTCAAAATCTTGCTGACTAACGTGTGCATTTTTGACTGTGCCTATTGCGTGACCAGAAAGTCTAACGATATCAAACGTGCTGCTTTTACTGTGCAGGAAGTCGTGGACTTAACCATTAATTTTTACAGGCGTAATTACATTGAAGGATTATTTTTAAGTTCAGGGATTTTTAAAAGTCCCGATGCTACTATGGAGCGATTGATACGAGTAGCAAAAAAATTGCGTCTCGAAGAAAATTTCAATGGCTACATTCATTTAAAATCTATTCCTGGAGCTAGTGATGAGTTGATGCAAGAAGCAGGATTATATGCTGACCGCTTATCAGTAAATATTGAAATACCTACTAAGGCAGGATTGAAACTTCTCGCACCAGATAAAGATCATAAAGACTTTATCCAGCCTATGAAAGCGGTTCAAAAATCGATTCATATTTATAAATCAGAAAAGAAACTGATTAAAAGCACACCTATTTATGCACCAGCAGGTCAGAGTACACAAATGATCGTGGGCGCCACAGGAGAAAGTGATCGTGACATCATGTATAGCGCTAACTTCTTCTATAATAAATTTGAAATGAAACGTGTCTATTACTCCGGTTATATTCCGGTAGCCGATGATTCTAGACTACCAGCCATAGGAACTGAAGTACCCATGATGCGAGAAAATCGATTATATCAGACAGATTGGTTGTTACGTTTTTATGGATTTGACGTGCGTGAAATTCTAAATGATACACATCAAAACCTAGATATGGACATAGATCCAAAGTTATCTTGGGCACTGCGCAATCTTGACCAATTTCCTATAGATATCAATCGAGCAGACAAACTCATGCTTGCCAGAGTTCCTGGCATAGGTATGAAATCAGTAGGGAAAATACTGAGTGCAAGGCGTTTCAGAAAATTGAATTGGGAACATTTGAAAGCAATTGGAATTTCTATGAATCGATCTAAATATTTCATTATTTGTGATTCCAAAGAATTTGAATCTAGAGATTTAACTGGTTCTAAAATCAAGAACTTGATAATGATTAATTCAACCAGCAAATACCATAAAAACTTTAATAATCAATTAAATCTATTTGCATGACAGTAACACTTCTATACGATGGTAGTTTCAATGGATTAATGACTGCAATTTATACCATATATGACCATAAAATAAAGGCACCTATAATTGCTAAGTCTTCCCATGGTCAAAAAGACCTTTTCGGTAGCACAATAGAAATTATTACTGATGTAGATAAAGGACAACGAGTATGGAACAAGTTTACTGCATTATGTAAAAAAGTAGATTCAAGACAAATTTATAAGTCTTTTTTAAGTGAGATTATAGGTATAGAAAATACGATTTATGAATATCTAAGAATCACATTTGCAACTAGGAAAGCACCGAGTGGAGATTTTGGAAATTCAACAGTTTTAAAAATTGCACAAGCCGCAAAAATGGTAGGTCGTGAAAAACATCGCATGGAAGCATTTGTTAGATTTCACCTCATAGAAGATGACATCTACTATGCAAACATAGAACCTGATTTTAACGTGCTGCCACTCATTTCTAATCATTTTAAAAAGCGCTACGCAGACCAGAAATGGGTAATTTATGATCTCAATCGTAATTATGGAATCAGCTATGATTTACTGACGGTTCAAGAAGTGACCATTGAATTTAATGAACCACGTGGACAACGAGGCATCACAAATACTACTATTGATGAGATAGAAGGAGTTGCTGTTAGTTCTCGCTTTCGCGAAAGCGAGATCAACTACAAAGATTTATGGAATCAATATTTTAAAAGTACTAATATCGAGTCGCGCAAAAACATGAAACTTCATTTACAACATGTTCCAAAAAGATATTGGAAGTACTTGAGTGAGAAGAAATAACATCTATACGGTTTTGGCACTAGGCAAAATCTGCGATATTTTACTCATAATAGATAAAATGACACAATTTATCGAATGTTAACGAATTAATAAGAATAGTAAAACAAATTTGACTAAAAAAACTACATTTGTTATATAATTTATTAAATCTACCTCAAAATGAAAAAATTATTTATTGGAGCAATGGCTCTTTCTCTTATGTTCGCTGTAGGATGTAGAGAAGTTGAAAAAGGAATGGAAGACGCTGCTGACGGTGTTGAAAACGCTGCTGACGCTGCAGGAGATGCTGCTGGCGACGCTTTAGATGCTGCTGGTGATGCAGTTGAAGGTGCTCAAGACGGTCTTGAAGAAGCTGGAGATGCTCTAGAAAATGCTGCAGATAATGCAACAGGTGCTGCAAAAGAAGGACTAGAAAATGCAAAAGAAGGTCTTGAAGATGCTGGTGATGCTCTTGAAAATGCGGCAGACGATGTTAAAGATGCTGCAGGTAAAATGAAAGATGACGCTAAAAAAGCTGCTAATGACGCAGTTGATAAAGCTAGCGATGCTACAAAAGAAGCTGCTGATAAGGCAAGTGCTGCTGGAAAGAAAATGATGGGTAACTAATCCATTTAAATCTTTAAAGAATTTAAAAACCGCCCAATGGGCGGTTTTTTTATGTCATAGATTTAGAATTCAATATATAGATCCTACTTATAAAAAGCATATTGTTACTTATACGCTCGCTGAAACTTTCTTAAATGAAAAAGAGGCTACCTATTTCTAGATAACCTCTTAGTACTCGAGACGGGCACCGCATCAAGTGCGGCAGTAAACACTACGTCCCTTTATTTCGTTGCTAAGATTACTATAAATGAAAAAGAGGCTACCTATTTCTAGATAACCTCTTAGTACTCGAGACGGGACTTGAACCCGTACGGGCATTACTACCCATTGGATTTTAAGTCCAACGTGTCTACCAATTCCACCACTCGAGCTTGGTAGTAAAGAAGCCATTTTTAACTTCTTTGAGCGAAAGACGGGATTTGAACCCGCGACCTCCACCTTGGCAAGGTGATGCTCTACCCCTGAGCTACTTTCGCAATTCGCTCTTTTTCAATTACGGATTGCAAATTTAACAACTTTCCGTTATCCGCAAAGCGTTTCAATTAAAATTATCACTTATTAATTATTTTCCTTGCAACATTTTTTTTATTTCATTCAATTTCATCAAGGCTTCAACTGGAGTAAGTGTGTTGATATCCACCATAAGAATCTCTTCCTTAATGTTTTGCAATAAAGGATCGTCTAAATTAAAGAAACTTAACTGCATTTCCTCTTCCTGAGTATCCTGTAAAACTTTTTTAGAATCTTCTTGCTGATGAGACTTTTCCAGTCGTTTTAAAATTTTATTGGCCTTTTTAATAACTTGTTGTGGCATTCCTGCCATTTTTGCCACATGAATTCCAAAGCTGTGATGACTTCCTCCAGGAATCAATTTGCGCATAAAAAGCACTTTATCTTTCAACTCCTTTACCTCAACATTATAATTCTTAATACGATTGAAGAGTTCTGTCATCTCATTTAATTCATGATAATGCGTTGCAAATAAAGTTTTAGGCTGATAAGGATGCTCGTGTAAATACTCTGTGATTGCCCACGCAATTGAAATTCCATCATAAGTACTGGTTCCTCTTCCTATTTCATCCAGTAATACTAGACTGCTTTTACTGATGTTATTCAATATACTTGCACTCTCATTCATCTCAGTCATGAAAGTAGATTCGCCTTGTGAAATATTATCGCTCGCTCCTACTCTAGTAAAAATCTTATCGACGATTCCCATTTGAACCTTGGTCGCTGGAACAAAACTTCCCATTTGAGCAAGCAGAACTATAAGTGCCGTTTGTCTCAAAATAGCCGACTTACCACTCATGTTTGGACCAGTTATCATAATGATTTGCTGTTGTTCTCTATCTAAAGTAACATCGTTAGGTATATAAGGTCGGTCTGCAGGAAGCATTTTTTCAATAACTGGATGACGTCCTCCTTTAATATCAAGGGCATCTCCATCTAGTAATTCTGGTCTAGTGTAATTACTAGCCACGGCATGTGCTGCAAAAGATATTAAACAATCCAACTGCCCTATGAGCTGAGAATTATTCTGAATGGCTTTTATATATGGTGTGATTTCTTGAATCACTTTATCAAAAAGTTCTTGTTGCAACGCATTAATACGTTCCTCTGCACCTAGAATTTTTGATTCATATTCTTTAAGTTCCTCAGTAATATAACGCTCTGCATTTACTAAAGTTTGTTTTCTGATCCATTCTTCGGGAACCTTATCTTTATGTGTATTTCTTACTTCTATGTAATATCCAAAGACGTTATTACTGGCTATTTTCAAACTTGTAATACCAGTTTCTTCAGTATGTCTTGCGAGCATTTTATCTAAGCAGTCCTTACCACTATTTGCAAGACCTCTTAACTCATCTAGTTCTGAATTATAACCTGCTGCGATAGTTCTACCTTTAAGAATATTAACTGGCGCCTCTTCATCTACAGACTCTTTAATGAACTGAATCAAATGTGTGCAAGCATTTAAGTTTTCTCCGAGCACTTGTAATGCCTTATTTTCAGACTTTTCGGCTTGTTCTTTTACAGGAATAATGGCCTCAAGACTATTTTTGAGTTGTACCACTTCCCGTGGGCATATTTTCCCGACGGCAACTTTAGAAACTAAACGTTCTAAATCGCTCATGCGTTTAAACTCTAGCTTGATTGCATTTAGAATCTCCGGTGACTGTGTGAAAAACTCGACAATATCATGTCGTTTCTCAATTTGCTCTTTATTCTTTAATGGAAACGCCAGCCATCTTTTCAACATGCGACCACCCATGGCAGTTGCCGTTTGATCGATGACATCTATTAAAGTAACAGCTCCAGCACTGAGTGCTTGATATAATTCAAGATTACGCACAGTGAATCGATCCATCCAGACATAATCCTCGTCTGCTATTCTGGAAATTCCTGCAATATGACCTACTTTATCGTGCTGTGTTTCTTCTAGATAATGTAATATAGCTCCAGCAGCGGTAATGGATTCTTCTAGTTTTTCAATCCCGAATCCTTTTAATGAATTCACTTTAAAGTGTTTCAATAATGATTCACGTGCAAAATCGATTTGAAATACCCAATCTTCTAAAAAGAAGTAAGGTAAGTCATAAGGGAAATCTTCTTTTAAAGCTGTTTTATCCTTACGATTAATAAGAACTTCACTTGGATTAAAGTTTTGAAGTAATTTATCGATTTCTTCACGAGAACCTTGACTCACCAAAAACTCTCCAGTAGAAATATCTAAAAACGATACTCCATAAACATTGCGATTAACCGTTAAAGAAGCTAGAAAATTATTGCTCTTAGATTGCAATACTTCGTCATTTAAAGCAACTCCAGGCGTAATTAATTCTGTAACACCTCTTTTTACAATCGTTTTAGTCTGTTTAGGATCTTCTAACTGATCACAAATAGCAACACGCTCACCAGCTTTTACTAGTTTAGGTAAATAAGTATTCATCGAGTGATGTGGAAAACCAGCAAGTTCTATCGCATCACCACCGTTATTCCTACTCGTCAAGACTATATTTAGAATACGTGCTGTTTTAATAGCATCTTCTCCAAAGGTTTCATAAAAATCTCCAACGCGAAAAAGCAACAACGCATCAGGATATTTAGTTTTTATCCTGTTGTATTGTTGCATTAATGGAGTGACTTTCTTAGCCTTTGCTGCCAAATCGTATTCTTAAAAGTGAATCTCAAAAATACGATTCTGTTACCGCTTGCTACCCCAAAACAAACAGCTTTTTTCAACAGCTTTTTGTAGCCTATTCCTGAAAATAAGAAATAGTAGGCGTCTCCTTTAAATTCTTTTAATCACGCTTTCGCGAAAGCGTAATCAAATCAATTATATTACTTCCAAGTGTAATTCTTAGCTACCGCTTTCTTTTTTACCGCATTTACCATAGCGCTTTCTAGTTCATTTTCTCCAGCTCCTTGTTCCTTAATATAAACTTCTCTTTGTTCATTAAGTTGTAAGATGGACTTTTGAACTTTTGCTCGCTCTTCCTTTTTGGCCAAAGTAATTTGTTTGATTTCCTCAACACTTTTTTCCTTTAATTCAGGTGAAAGCGTTTTCTTATTTGCCACGATTAAATCTTCAAGCATTTCTTCATCATCTGCAGCGTCTATTAAATCCCAGCTGGCATTATTATAAACACTTTTAGATTTTACAACGCTACGATTCACGTTTGCTGCAATAGAAACGCTTTCTAACTCGGCATCATTAGACATTTGTTGTGAACTTTTAAAAGAACCTTGACTTCCATAAGCGACATAAGTAGTATTTAATTGAGTGTTTAAATCTAGAATTTGCTGATCATACGGTGTAGAAACGTAGTGTGTTGCTTGATTTTGATTGATAACGGTATATTCTCCTTTTCCCATTAAAGCACCATCTTTCCATTTCAAAGAGATACCAGATTGCAGATCTCCACAAAAAATAGTGTTTACTGTTATATCCTTTTGCGCTGCTTCACCCATTGCAAAATCTGCTGAGGTTTTTCCTTGAAGAAAAGATTCATTTCCAGCAATAAAAATCATTTTCAAATCTTGATTACCATCACGCCATTCAAGATGATTAGTCGCATGACTTATAACAGCACCACAATACTCATCACCACCTTTTGTGTTTAGTGCAAATAATTCTTTACTGATGTTATCTAGGTCTGTAGAAAAAGGCACCACTTGTCTCAAATAATTATCTTGTTGTGCAAGTGAAGAATTTCCATACTCGTACAAAGCGATTTCAAGATTTGCCTGTACTTCATTACAATGTGCGTAAGACATTTTGTTAATGAGATTCCACAATTGTGTTTTGGCTTGGTCTATTAATCCATCCATACTATTAC
The DNA here is from genome assembly GCF_051251825.1 of Nonlabens sp. Taxonomy (GTDB): domain Bacteria; phylum Bacteroidota; class Bacteroidia; order Flavobacteriales; family Flavobacteriaceae; genus Nonlabens. Next base: position 373,989 of record NZ_JBPOGG010000002.1, read on the forward strand.
TCGTGTCGAGTAATAAGGCAATTTGTATAGTGGCTGGTTTAGCTGGAGCAACAGGTTTAGGATTGACTATTGCCATCTCAGGACTATTTTCTTCAACGACTGATTTATTATTTTCTCCTTTACATGAGATAAAAGAAATCAATAGACTTGCGAGTACTATACTTTTAAACGTTTTCATAAGAATTGTTTTTAAGAATTAGGTAATTGTTTGATATCGATTGGGCCATTAGGCGACACGACGTACACTTTAGGCTTAGGTTCTTTCACTGGTGCTACTGGTGCTGCTGGTTCTTTAGGCTTAGGAACATATCTTAACGTCAGGTTCATTCCTAGTTGAATCACTGGTTTAGTAATCGCAGCGTTTACCACAATGTCGTATCCTGCATGAGGAATAGGATCATAGTAATAAGAGATCGGTTTTTTAATACGTGTCACGCCTTTCTTTTGTTTTAAAGCGTCCATACTTATATTGTTTGCGGCCACATAACTTTTATAATGATCTTTAGGCATGTGGTAATACTTAGCATCGGCCATGTGGACGTCATAGGTTTGCATATCAAAACCGAGTGCCGTGTAGTATTCTTTCTTCTTCTTTACCTCAGCTAGTAACTTGGTTTGTAAATCGGCATAAATTGCTTCAAGGTTCTTTACGTAGTAATCTACTTTAACAAGATTATAAACCTCTGCACTGGCACAAGCCGATAGAATTTTTTCAAAATCTGCATCATCACGGTAAGAAATCAACAGGTTTTGCTGGAGCTCAAAGCCTACGGGAACTTCAGTATAAGTTTTACTGAACAGCTTTTTTGTGACCTCAATCTCATATTGTGGCACAAAGGATATCATATCAATCGCAAACTGACCATTAAAACCCTTTGCTCTCAGTGCTGCTTTAATCGCATTAATTTTATCACTCATCAGCTGTGTGGTCTCGTCTGCCGTTTCTCCTACTTGATTGATATTAAAAACCGCTGTATAATCTGTTGCCTCTACATTATAAAGACTACGCAGGTTCAAGGTGAGAATATTTGAAGGTTGTAACTGCACATGGCCAAAAGATGCTGGCCTATAATTCATAACCTTAGCATTTCCCATATCTGCAGTAGCGATATTTGCTCTCGAGATTTCCATTTGAGAGGCCTGGTTATTAAAATTCCCTAGATGCTGTGCATTTAAACTGAGCGCAGTAAGGAATAAAAAAGTGGTGGTGATGATTTTCATTTCGTTAGATTTTTTATCAAAACTACTGGGATAGTACAATGAGAAATATCTTAAATGAGTGAATGACCTATATGATTGAGTGAATGGGATGTTCTGTTGAGTACGCTTTTGCAAAAGCGTATAAAACCAACCCTAAACCGCTCATAAACGGCATGGTGCTTGAATCTATCTAACTTTTAATGCCTAAGTTTACAACCGAAATGAGAGCAATAATTCTATTTATCGTACTATTTATAAGTGGCGCAACAGCAGTTGTGGCGCAAAGCAATGAATCACGTAAATCTAGCGAGAGTACTACTATGGTGCTAGAAGGACGCGTGATTACTGACAAGCGTGAACCGGTGTCGGGCGTGAACATAGAAGGCCCTATGGGACGTTATGCCACGACTGATATTCAAGGGTACTTTAAAATCCCTGCAAACTTGGGTGATGAAATCATTATAAGAAGATCAGATTTTGAAACCGTTTATTATAAAATTAAAAGCAATGATGATATTGAGATTCAAGTTGTAAATGATGCATCTCAAAAAAATCAATTGAAATCCTTGAGCTATGAAACGCTGCTCGATAGCGCTCAGGTTTATCTTAAAAAAGACGCTCAGAAAACAGCCGATTTCCTCATCGCCGCACTATCAAATAATCCACGTGGATTAACAGCTGCAAAAGAAGCAAGAGCATATGAAAAACTAGGTGATCTATATCTATTTAATAAGCAAGCAGACCTAGCAATTACTAATTTTAAAGCCGCGATAAAATCCCAAGACACTCCACAACGTCAACTTAAACTAGCAGAATCTCTACAGAGCAACGGAAATTATCAAGAAGCGATCAAGACACTTGAGGCCATTTTTTCAACAAATAATACTTCAAGAAATAAAACCTTAAAAAAAACTAAGTCATCTAGTGGAACCTCAACAACTTTAGGTTTGACTCATCAACAAGTGATTAAAGCTTACACTACTTTAGGAAATGCTTATCAAAAAACTAATAATGCTGTTGAGTCACTTAAGTACTTTAAAATGGCTTTAAAGGTAGCGCAGGATCATAATTTAACATCATTAACTCCTGTTCTCAACACAAACATAGCAAATGCGTACAATCAAACTGGTCAAATCGCAACTGCAGATTCCTATTACAATGACGCTATTAATGAATCTAAAAACAACAGCGTTATCAGTAACGTAGCAACACAATCAGCAACCGCCGATTTCTATAATAGCAACCAGCAATATGAAAAGGAAATCGCATTGCGTAGAAGTAACATTGCACTTATAGATAAAGCAAAAGATGTAGAAAATTCTAGTTTTAAAATTGAAGCCGAAGCCGCGAGCGATGATATGGAACTCGCTGATGAAATTATGGCTGAAGAGGTAAGTGCTGGCATTATGGCACCAGTTTCAAACACTGCTCCTTATTCTAAACAAAAAGAGCAACTTAAAATCGCCGAGGCTTATAAGGCCACTAATAAATTTGCCGAAGCTATTGAGTCTTATGAAAGTAGTTTTAATGAAGCTAGCACAAATGAAGATCTAGACACTAAAAAGGAAGCTGCTCGCAATCTTGCAAAACTCTATCGTGAAAACGGCAACAATTCAAAATCCCTCAAGTATAACGAGATTTATATCGAGACCGTTGATCTTTTATATGCGCAAAAAGAACAAGAGATTGCAGTAAATACTCGCAAAGCTCAAGACCTACTCAATAGACAGACGCGCATTCTTACCCTAGAAAAAGATCGTGAACTCACTGAAAACAGAATGGCACTCGTTAACACAGAGCGTGAGTTAACGCAACAAGTTAACAATCGCCAGCGCTGGATTATTTACTCTCTTGCTGCGCTTACTTTATTATTGATCACGCTCGCCTATTTTATGTGGCGCAATAACCAGCAGCAGCGCATTAACAATCGACTGCTAGCGCTTAAATCATTGCGTAGTCAAATGAATCCTCATTTTATATTTAATGCACTTAACTCTGTAAATAGCTATATCGCTATGAATGATGAGCGTGCGGCAAATAAGTACCTGGCAGATTTTTCTAAACTCATGCGCAGTGTTCTTGAAAATTCTGAGCTGGATTTTATTCCTCTTTCTAAGGAAACAGAATTACTAGGGCTTTACCTTAAACTCGAGCACGAGCGTTTTAAGGACAAGTTTGATTATGAACTCATCATCGACCCATTACTAGAAGGAACTGCGTTACAAGTGCCGCCTATGTTACTGCAACCTATCATTGAAAATGCTGTGTGGCATGGATTGAGATATAAGGATGAGAAAGGCTTTTTGAAAGTAGCTTTCGCGAAAGCAGGAAATGAAATCCTGGTAACCATTACAGACAACGGAATTGGAAGAGCTAAGTCCGAGGATCTCAAGACAGATCACCAAAAGAAACGTGAAAGTAAAGGTCTAGGCAATGTGGAAAACAGGCTCGCACTACTCAATGAATTACACGATTGTCACATAGAAATGACTGTAAATGACGCTCATTTATCTCCAGATATAGGTACTGAAGTTGTCGTAAAAATGAATGTCCCAAGTTAACATACCGCTCATGAATTTAAAAGCCATAATCGTAGAAGACGAGCAAATCTCTAGAGAGATTCTTAAAAAATATTTATCAAAATACTGCCCTAACGTCACTGTTATAGGAGAAGCTACTAATGTAGATGAAGCGCTACAATTACTACGCAAAACAGACATAGATTTACTATTTCTAGATGTGGAAATGCCTTATGGGACAGCGTTTGACCTGCTGGATAAACTAGGGAATCGCGATTTTGAAACCATATTTGTAACAGCTTATGATCAGTATGCAAAAGAGGCGCTGAATCAACAGGCCGCTTATTATCTCTTAAAACCTATCGAGATAGATGAGCTTATTAAAGCGGTAGACATTGTAAAAAGTATTAAGGAACGTGAAGAAGAAGTTCATGTAGGTTTATCTGTAAAAGAGCAAGATGGTTCTCAATTACATGATAAAATCACTATTCCTACTCAAGAAGGTTTTGAAGTCATCCCAGTAAAGGATATCATCTACTGCACTGCCGACGATAATTATACGAATGTTTATCTCGCCAACTCACAAAAATTAGTTTCTAAAACCTTGAAACATTTTGACGATATGTTATCTGAAAAAGGGTTTTGTAGGATTCACAAATCACACTTGATTAACGCCTCTCATGTCACTGCATACAGAAAAGGAAAAGGTGGTAGTGTGATGTTAGGAGAAGTGGAGTTACCAGTAAGTCCTAGTCGTAAACTAGAATTGTTTAAATTTTTTAGTTAATAATTAGCTTGATTGTAGCTTATTTAAAAATCTAAGTAACTCACCTTACGGCTGTCAATTTCTTGGGTAAGAACATCTAGAACTTTTGGATTATGATTTGAATATAATTCGTGAGAACCCATTTCTTTTTGGGCATTTAATAAGTTGAATTCCTTCAAAATATGTAAGGTTTGCCGAGCTACGGCAGCACCGCTATCGATGATTTTAACTTTACTAGGCAATAGCTCTTGAAGCATATCTTTTATATATGGATAATGACTACAGCCCAATACGAGATAGTCTATTCCAGAAATCATAAAAGGCTCTGTAATTCCTACGAGTAAGTCTCGCATTTCTTCAGCATCTTTTTTTCCAGCTTCTATAAGTTCTACGATTCCCGTACCTACAATTTCTATAGTATTTACGTCTTTAGTAAAGGCTTTTTGAGTTTTATTGAATAGTTCACTGGTAAGCGTTCCTTGAGTTGCTAGAATTCCTATTTTCCCGGTCTTGCTATTTAACGCCGCAGGTTTAATAGCTGGTTCTATCCCTATGAAAGGAACATCATAGTGTTCTCTTAGATATGCTATACTATTAGTAGTAGCTGTATTACATGGAACAGCAATAAGTTTACAACCACGACTAAGTAGGTATTCTGTATTCTTAATGCATAGTTGTGTGATTTCTTCTTTAGGCTTGCGTCCATAAGGCGCATGAGCACTATCTGCTAGATAAATAGTATTCTCATGAGGTAAGAGTTGCACTACTTCTTTCCATACAGAAGTTCCGCCTACTCCACTATCAAAAAAACCTATAGGTTGCTTATTACTCATGAGATAAAGATACTATTCTTTAAAATACTAATAAGCTAATCATAGCGAACCCAACTGAACTTTAAAGAATTACTTTTGAGGTCTCGGCTCCGCTCGACCAGGCAATCCAATTGCTTTAAAACCAAAAATCTAATAACAAAAAGACACAAAAAAACCGCTTAGAACATCTAAGCGGTTTTGATATGTGTAACTCAATAATTACTGAGTGATACCTAATTCTTTCTTTACGTCTGGAGTGATGTCATAACCGTCAGCAAGGATTACTCCTGTACCTGTAGTTGAATCAAGAACGTAGTCAAAACCTTTTGCACGTGCTACTTTTTGAATTGCTTCACGTACTTTTTTGTATAAAGGCTTTAAAAGATCTGTTCTTTTTTGACCCATTGCTTGTTGAGAACTTTGGTAGTACTCTTCTAGTTTCTTTTGTCCAGCCATAAGCTCTTGGTAAGCACGTTGATTTTCTTCATCGCTACGTGTTTCGGCAAGGCTTTTTAATTGCTCAGCTTTAGATTGTAATTCTTTATCCATTTCACCTAGAGTTGCCTCATAAGTTTTTGCAAGATCTCTTAATTGCTTGTCTGCAGCTTTTGCTTGTGGCAATTGCTCTACAAGTTCTTGAGAAGCTACGTGACATACTTTACTCGCTGTTGCTTGTGCGTCAGCTGTATTCATTCCTATAGTTAGGAACATCACTACTACTGCTGTTATAAGTGTTTTTACTTGTTTCATTTTCTATTTATTAATTATTGTTTTGCTTTAATTTTTATGAATCGGGCTGCAAATATAGAGTTCTCAGACCATTATCTATAACTCTATGACTATTTTTGATTTGCTTTCTTCTTTGCTGCTCTTGCTTTTAAAATACTATCCTTCTTTCTTTCTCTAGCACTTATGATGCTGTCTCTACGCTTTTGAAATTGCTCTGCTCTTGCTACTTTAATAGAATCTCTAATTCTTAGTTTTTCTAATCGTGCCTTTTCTCTATCATTGATAAGAGTTTCTCTTGCTTCTTCTTTTTCCTCTACGCCTTCTGCTTCTTCAACAGACAGGTAACGTTCTTCTTTCTCTTGCTCTTTAATCTCTTCCTTAGTAGGTTCCTTCTTGTCTCCTCTATTTCTAGAATCCACCTTAGCAGTTCTACCTATTGCTTTTAAAACCTGGTCACTTAAATCGTGACGCTCTGCATTATATAACATCGCAGCTTCTGAACTGTCGAGTATGTAATCGTATTTTTTAAGACTACCTATTTTACGTATTTCATTAAAAACTTGATCTTGAACCGGTTGAATCAATTGTTCTTTTTGTAGAACAAAATCTCCTTGCGCTCCGAATCGTTTAGTCTGGTAAGCCAGCAACTCTTCTTCTTTAATTTTAATGTCTTCTTCCTTTTCTTCAATGAGCTCATTAGTAAGTAAAACACGCTCGTTTTGTAAAGCGTCTTTCATTTGTTTTACTTCTAGATTCATGCCATCAATCTCTTGCTTCCATTTATCCATCTTCTGCTCGAGTTGCTGGACTGCCTTTTGAAACTCAGGCACATTCTCTAGAATGTAATCCATATCAATGAATCCTACTCTTATACCTCTTGTGGTTTGCGCTTCCGCGAAAGCGAAACACATAAAGGCCATTATACTGATAATAAAAATCTTATTTTTCATAAGCTCAAAGTGTTTATAGAAAATATCGTGCCATTCTAGAATTGTTGCCCAATAATAAAGTGAACATTCCATCCACTTGGGTCATTGCTCAATGCTGATGGTACTTTATCAAATCCGTATCCAAAATCAATTCCTAATAATCCAAATGCTGGCATAAATATACGCAATCCTGCTCCTGCAGATCGCTGTACCTCAAATGGGTTATAATCTCTAAAATTACCATAACTACCAGCAGCCTCAGCAAATGAGAGTACATAAATAGATGCTGCTTGCTCTAGTGAAATAGGGTATCTTAATTCAAACGAGAATTTGTTATATACGGTATCACCGTCTGCATTTCTAGTTAAAGAAGAGTTATCATAACCACGCATTCTGATTATATCACGACCATCTAAAGAAAATGCACCTAATCCATCACCACCTACAAAGAAACGCTCAAATGGCACTACTCCTCGATCTTGATTATAAGCTCCTAAGAAACCAAATTCCGTATTAGTTTGTAATACCAATTTATCATATAATCTTGTGTACCACGTACCTTGAAATTTAACTTTATAGAATTCAAGGAATTTTAATCGTTCTCTATCTATTTTCTCTTGATCTGCAACTCCATTGCTCTGGAATTCTTCTTGATCACCTAGATTAGCATAATCTACACCATTAAATAATGAGTATGGTGGAGTAAGTTTTGCCGTTATAGAAAATGATGATCCATAAGTTGGGAAAATAGGGTTTACACCTACATTATTCCTACTCAAACCAACGGTATAAGCTAGATTATTTGCATATCCAGTATCAAAATCAAATAAAGCCGACTGATAGTTACGTACTGTATAACGTTGATAAGATAAGGCTTGAGAGAATTGGAAATAATTATCTGGCCACTCTAGACGTTTAGCAAATCCTACTGTTGCTCCAGTGATGTAGAATCGCTGGCTGCGATCTACCTCTCTAAAATTACGCTGGTTCACACGGAATTGCTCACTATGCGACAATGATACATTTAGAGAAACTGGCTTTTTACCACCTAACCATGGCTCTGTAAAGTTCAAGCTGTAGGTTCTAAAAATAGTACTCGCTTGCGCTCGTATAGCTAGCGTTTGTCCATCTCCCATAGGAACTGGCTGGTATGCTTCTCCATTAAATAAATTACGTAATGAGAAGTTGTTAAAACGCAATCCTAGCGTTCCTACAAATCCACCACCACCATAACCACCTTGTAGTTCAATCTGGCTAGCGCCAGCTTCTTCAAGCTCATACTCAACGTCAACAGTACCTTCTTGCTGGCTTACATTTTTAAGTTGTGGATTAATAGTCTCTGGATTAAAGAATCCTAACTGACCTAATTCACGTATAGAATTGATAATTTTTTGTCTTGAATATCTTTCTCCTGGTGTAGTTTGTAATACTCTGTAGATTACGTGATCATTTGTTCTAGTGTTTCCAGTAACTGTGATGTTATTAAAGAAAGCTTCTTCACCTTCTACTATACGTACTTCAAAGTCTATCGTGTCATTATAAACACGAGTTTCTACCGCGTTTACAGATGAGAATAGGTAACCGTTGTTTTGATACTGATTTGAAATATCATCAGAGTCTGGATCTTGTGGATTACTGATGCGGTCATAAAAAGCAACACCATTATATACATCGCCTTTATCAACTTTAAGAATGCGTCTCAGTTGCTCGTCTGTATAAACGGTATTTCCAACAAAGTCAATATTACCGAAGTAATACTTTCTTCCTTCTTCTACTTCAATGTCTAATGAGATTCTTTTATCATTATTTTTAATTAACGTATCACCTATAATACGTGCATCTCTAAAACCTTTTTCTTTATAAGCATCGAGTACAGAACTTAAATCTTCTTGATACTTCTCTTCCACATACTTAGAGCGCTTTAATATTCTGAAAACGTTGCGCTGCTTTGTATTTCTCATAGCCTTGCGCAGCTTTTTATCTTCAATGAGCTCATTTCCTGTAAAAGTGATAGCATCTATTTTCACTTTTTCACCTTTATCGATGTCGATTTTCATATCCACACGATTTGTACTCTGTGCAGCTGTGTCTTCAACTTCTCTTATTCTTACTAAAGCATCAGCATACAAGAATCCTTTTTCTTTGTACTTATTTTCTACAAAGTTACGTGTGTTAGTTACCAAATTTTCAGTCGCTTTACGACCACCAGTAAGTTTTAATTCTTCTCTAAGATCTTTTGCTTTACCTTCTTTAATTCCGGTAATATCGACGTTATTAAGATTAGGAACCTCAACAATGTTTAATTCAAGATTAATAAGCTCCATAGATCCTCCATCAGGATCTGGAACTACACTTGTTTTATAAAATCTAATATCACTGAAGAGTTTCAAGTCCCATAACTTCTTTACCACATCGCTCAATCGCTGTCCAGGAACATAGATTTCATCTCCTTTACGCAAACCGGTAAAAGCGATTACAGTATTTTCATTATAAGTTTGACTACCAGTAACGGTAATCTCTCCTAATTTATATTTTGTGGCGTTTCCTATAGGCGTATCTGCCTGTTGTGCCTTCATAGCAGTACTTAATAAAAATACCACTACTATAAGTAGCGAGTGTGCTAGCTTTCTTGTCATCATTCTATAATTGTTCACTCGTTTTACCGAATCTACGTTCTCGGTCTTGATAATTTCTCAATGCTTCAATAAGATGCTCTTTCCTGAAATCAGGCCAAAGCACCTCTGTAAAATAAAGCTCAGCATAAGCGATTTGCCATAACAAAAAGTTACTTATACGTTGCTCTCCACTTGTTCTTATTAATAAATCCACATCAGGCATGTAGTTGGTATATAACAAGCTATTAATTGTGTCTTCATTTATATTCTCTACTTCTATATCACCATCTTTAACTTTAGTGGCAACATTTTTAATTACTGTTATTAATTCTTCACGTGAACCATAACTCAATGCTAGAGTTAAATTCATGTGAGTATTATCCTGTGTTGCAGTAATTACTTCTTGAAGTTCCTTTTGCGCTGTTTTAGGTAGTAATTCTAAACTACCTACCGCTTTAAGCGAAATATTATTATTCTGTAATGTAGGAAGTTCTTTTTTAAGACTAGATACTAGTAACCTCATTAAAGTTTCTACTTCCATTCTAGGACGTTTCCAGTTCTCTGTACTAAATGCATAAAGAGTCAGGTGTTTAACACCTAGCTCTGCACAAGTCTCAACAGTTTCTCGTACTGCTTTTGCACCTTTTTCATGACCACGTACACGCATAAGGCCTTGCTTCTTTGCCCAGCGCCCATTACCATCCATAATCACAGCAATGTGCTGTGGAATATTCTGGTTATGTAATACGTTTGCTTCCATTTTTAAAAATTACAATAACATGGCTTCCTACCGAATGCATACGTTAACGTCACACCAGAGAAAACATACCAATCATTATTGTTAATATTTCCAAAACTTCCATTTGAAAAATCCTCATTGTTACTTCCATCCAGGTTATCTGTGAAAGTATATCTTACTCCTACTTCAACTCCTAGAACTAACTTAGGAGCAATATTTGATTTAATTCCTAGTATAAATGGCACTGCAATTCCTCTTGCGGTATCATCTTCTACTAACTGATTTGCAACTTGATCAAGTCTAAAGGCTTCATATTGAAAACCTGTTAAACCTGTATATAGATATGGAACTATATGCTGCTTTCCAGTGTAAAGTTCCCATTCCCAAAAGTTATATTCTATCCCTACACTTGCTTCAATAAGGTTGTAATTATACTTATAACCTCTTAAATCACGAGAAACATCATCGCTATCATTATCATCACCTACCATATTAGAAAATAATATGGAACCTCTAAAACTGTGGCGATCACTTCTATTCCATTTAAAAATAACACCAGCTGTTAAGTCTAAAGGGTCTATAAACTTAGTGCTTCCCACATCACCTACGATATTGCTACCGCCGGCAAATACTCCTAACTCATAGGTTTGCGCTTTCGCGAAAGCGAAACAAAAAAAGATACTAATAATAAATACTAACCGCATGAAAATTTTAAAACGTGCAAATATAACAATTCTGCTTACCCAACAGGAGTAAACACGCACGATTGTGCGTTAAGTAAAACAAGGTTTCTTTAAAATTATTGTTTAGTTGCGCTTATCTTCTCCCCAAAGTAGTTTGTGACGGATCGTTTTTATAAAACTCACGTGTTCTAATTCTATGAGATCTATGGTAAAATCTGCCTTACGGAGTGTTAATTCTGTCTCATCTGGATAGGAAGCAATGCGATTATCTAACGAGGCAAGAAATTCATTTTCTCTACCCATAACCTTAACAGTAATTACAGTATCGTCTGGAATCACAAGTGGTCTTGCATTTAGATTATGTGGAGCAATAGGTGTAATTACTAGCGCCTCAGTGTCTGGTGAGATAACTGGTCCACCACAACTTAGACTATATCCAGTAGATCCTGTAGGTGTAGAGACTATTAATCCGTCTGCCCAGTAAGATGTTAACAGTTCTCCATTAAGATGGGTTTCTATTTGTATCATACTGGTTGTGTTCATGCGACTCACCGTTACCTCGTTAAGAGCAAAGTTATCTGGCGCAAGGTGGTTTGTAGGATGATTTGACACTGCTGTAACTAAGCTGCGCTTACTTAATCGATATTTCCCTTTAAATAATAAATCAAAAGCTAGCTCTAATTCCTCAGATTGTAGCGTTGCTAAAAAACCTAATCGTCCAGTGTTTATTCCCATCACAGGAATATTAAGCTTACCTATATAGGAAACAGCTCTTAAAATCGTTCCATCACCACCTATACTTATCATTAAATCAAATGAAGCATCGAGATTTTCAAACGACTGCGCATGAGTTAAGTCTACCTGACCATTAATGAGTTTTTCATAATCTTTTTCAATGAAGACGTCACAAGAATGTGCAGCAAGTTGATCCAGCACTTCTTGAACTGTTTCCAGGCTATCCTCTTGCAGGTACTGACCATAAATTGCAATTTTCTTCATTATATGTTCAGATATTTATTGAGATAATCACTGCGTTCTTTTAGATTATCGAGATATGAATCTTCCTCGGCCGCGCTTACTACTTCATAGCTGTATCTTCTAAAAGTTTGAAGAATTTGATTCACATTTTCAGGACTCACTTTAATCGTAATTTGTGTTAAGTGATCTCTATAATTACTTATAAAACAACCATATAAATTAGAATCGTTTGACTCTACAATCTGTGTGATTTCACTAAAACTATAATCTGTAGTTCCTTTTTCAAGAACAATCACAGCTCCAGATTCATATAAAAATGGAGAGTCATTAAATAGCTGTAGAATATCCTTGAGCTCATAATAGCCTAGATACTTATTATCTATATCTAGAACTGGCATCACATTACAATCATGCTGTGCAAATGCCTCAAGTACGTCCAGCCAATGTGTGTCTTTTTTTACAAAGAAAGTGTCTAGTGCATACTTAACATCTTTTAAAGTACAACCAGACTCAAAACAATGCGCATCATTTTCAGAAACGCATCCTATGTACACCTCATTTTCCATTACGGGAAGATGAGAATAAGTCAATTGTGAGAATATATTTTGCGATACGGTAACCGCATCAGTCACCTGAAGTGGTTTAACGTCATTAATAATGTATTGATGAATATTCATTAAAAGCGCTTTTTATGCAAATTAAACATTTCTGTGATTACTCGTTGCGATGATTCCTTTGTATTTTTGAATCTCAATAAAATCTTATGACAGCACTTAGTGTAAATGTTAATAAAATCGCCACTTTGCGTAACGCTCGTGGTGGAAATGTGCCAGACTTGATTCAGTGTTCATTAGACATAGAACGTTTTGGCGCGCAAGGTATTACTATTCATCCACGACCAGATGAAAGACACATCAAGTATCAAGATGCTCGTGACCTTAAAAAAGTCATTCAAACAGAACTTAATATAGAAGGTAACCCTAACGAGAAGTTTATCGCGCTGGTAGATGAAGTACAACCAGCACAAGTAACTCTAGTTCCAGATGCTGTAGATGCGATTACTTCAAACGCTGGATGGGACACGATCAAACATGAGGCATATCTTACTAAAATCGTAAAACACTTTAAAGATCAAGGAATAAGAACGAGCATTTTTGTAGATCCTACACCTCAAATGGTAGAAGGCGCTGCAAAAACTGGTGTAGATCGCATAGAACTCTATACCGAAGCATATGCCCATGGTTATCCTACAAATAAAGAAGCTGCCGTTGCTCCTTATATAATAGCTGCAAAAAAAGCTATCGAGCTAGGACTAGGAATAAATGCTGGGCACGATTTATCTCTAGAAAACATGAGGTATTTTAAAGATCAAGTACCTGGATTGCTAGAAGTTTCTATAGGACACGCGCTTATTTCTGAAAGTCTATATATGGGACTAGAAAATGTAGTGAATATGTATAAAGCAAGACTTACCGACTAGATGTTACATTCAATCATATTAGGAGAAGGAAAACCGTTTGTGATACTTCACGGTTTTCTAGGCATGGCCGATAATTGGAAAACGCTGGGAAAGCACTGGAGTGAAAACGGCTATCAAGTGCACCTCATCGACCAGCGAAATCATGGTCGCAGTTTACATAGTGAAGAGTTCAGTTATGAATTACTCGCTCAAGACATTAAAGATTATTGCACTGAGCACCATTTAGAGAACATCTACCTACTAGGTCATTCTATGGGTGGAAAAGTAGCTATGAAAGTAGCCGCAGATTTCCCTCATCTCATCGAGAGATTAGTCATTGCAGACATCGCTCCTAAAGAATATGCACCTCACCACAGTGATATCATAAATGGATTAAAATCTTTGGATTTTGACACCATTACTAATCGTAGTCAAGCAGATGAGCAGCTCGCATTGCGCATTCCTGACTTTGGGACACGACAGTTTCTTTTAAAGAGTTTGTATCGTGTCGATAAGAAACGATTTGGCTGGAGATTTAACCTAGACGTACTGGGAAATAGCCAGAAAATGATTGGTTTTCAAGATGCTATCCATGAGCAAATCCAAATTCCTACACTATTTGTAAGAGGTGGCAACTCGGGTTATATTAACGATAACGATTTAGTTATTATTGAGCACGCTTTCGCGAAAGCGGACTTAAAAACAATCCCTAATGCTGGACACTGGTTACATGCCGAACAACCTGAATTATTCTATAAAACCGTTACTAAATTTCTTGAAGAATAAATACTATGCAAGCATAATAATTACGAAAACGCTTGCGTAACTGGTTTAAAATATTAAATTTGAATCAATTAAACCCCAATTTTTTAATAACAAACTGATTATGAACAAATTAAAAGCTTTAGCAGTGCTTCTTTTGATTTCTACAATGGCTTATGCTGGTGGATATCGTGTAAGTACACAGAGTAATAGACAGTTAGCAATGGGACACACTGGTGTTGCCGTAGTTAATAGCGCTGATATTCTCTTTTTCAATCCTGCCGGGATCGTCCACTTAGAAAATAAATTAAATTTTAGTGCTGGTGGATTCGGTGTAATATCAAGCGTAGCTTACCAAAACTCAGAATTTGGAACTAGTGCCGAAACAGATAGTCCGACTGGAACTCCTGTTTATGCCTATGGAACTTATAAAATCAATGAAAAACTTGCTGTTGGTCTTGGGATTTACACACCTTTTGGTAGTAATGTAACTTGGGATACAAACTGGGCTGGTTCTCATTTAGTAAATGAAATTGAGTTAAGCGCTATTTTTATTCAACCTACTGTTGCTTATCAATTATTTGATAGTGTAAGTATAGGTGGAGGACCGATCATCGCTATAGGTGGAGTTTCTTTTAATAGAAACGCAGGTCGTTCTTTAACAAATGAACAAGGTGAACGTTCTAACGTTGCTATTGAAGACTCAGGAGTTCTTGCTTATGGATGGACTGCTGGTTTAATGTTTACACCTAATGATCGTTTTTCTTTAGGATTTAACTACCGCTCTCTTATTGATATAGAAAGTACTGAAGGAACTGCAACATTTACAAATTTCCCTAACTCTAGTTTAACACCTGATAATGGTGATACTGGATTTACAGCAACTCTTCCTTTACCAGCAGAAATTACTGTAGGTCTTAGTTATAAATTTAATGACAAGCTATTACTTGCGTTTGACTACAATCGTGCTCTATGGAGTGAATATGAAAGTTTAGATTTAGTTTTTGAAAACGGTTCTACTTCTATCAACCCTAGAAACTATAAGGACTCTTCAACTTGGAGATTAGGTGCTCAATACATGGCTACAGATAATTTAACGGTAAGAGCTGGATGGTATTATGATGAATCTCCTGTACAATCTGGATATTTTGCTCCAGAGACTCCACGTAACGATTCTATAGGATACACTTTTGGACTTTCTTACCAAGTTAATTCTAAACTTGCGATTGATGCATCTTTCCTTTACTTAAGATTTAAAGAAATAAATGAATCATATGATTTCTTTACAGATCCAGGATCAACGACTCCTTCAAGTTTTGGCGGAACATATAAATCACAAGCGCTTATTCCTGGAATAGGAGTAACATATAGCATGTAATAAAACAACAATGATGAAAAAATTTAATTTAAAATATATAGGACTTTTTATTGCAGCAGCTGCAATAGTAAGTTGTGATGTAGAGTTTGAAAACCCTATTGACGAAGCTGGAGCATTTTCTTCAGGTGAAGCAGATTTTTCAAATTACGTAGCAGTAGGTAATTCATTAACATCTGGTTATGCAGATGGTGCTCTTTACCTAGACGCTCAATTACAATCTTTTCCAGCGATAATCGCTGGACAAATGGAAAACGCAGGTGGTGGCGAATTTATTCAACCACTTGTAAATGATAATGCTGGTGGATTACTTGCTGCTGGAGTTCAAATTTTACCTAACAGATTCGTATTAGCATCTGACGGAATGGGTGCTCCTGCAGGACCTGCTGTATATACAGGTCAAGCTCCAACTACTGATATTACTAATACAGTAACTGGAAAGTTAAATAACTATGGTGTTCCTGGTGCAAAGAGTTTTCATTTAGGAGCTCCTGGATATGGTAACATCGCTGGAGTAGCACTAGGTCAAGCAAATCCTTATTATGTGCGTTTTGCAACTAGTGGAACTTCTACAGTAATAGCAGATGCTGCTGCAGCTAACCCTAGTTTCTTTACCTTATGGATAGGAAACAATGATGTGCTGTCTTTTGCTACTTCTGGTGGTGTAGGTGTTGATCAAACTGGAAACCTTAATCCTGCAACCTATGGTAGTAATGACATTACAGACCCTAACGTATTTGCAAGTGTAGTTTCTGGATATGTAACTGCATTAACAGCAAACGGAGCAAAAGGAGCTTTAATTAACATCGCTGATGTTACTTCAATTCCTTTCTTCACAACTGTACCTTCAAATGCAATCCCACTTGATGCTGCAACTGCTGGAGCTGTAATGGCAAATCCTACTATACAACAGTATAATGGTGGTTTACAAGTAGCTGCTGGCGCTGGATTAATTACTCCTGCTGAGGCTGCATTAAGAACCATTAATTTCGTTGCTGGGCAGAACTACATGTTGATGGAAGATGAAGATCTTACAGATTTATCTGGATTAGGACTTCCTAGCTTGAGACAAACTAATGATACTGATCTCATCACTTTTACTAGTGCAACGGTTATAGGTACGACAGTAGGTGGAAATCCTCAATTAATAAGAGGAGTATCTGTACCACTTGAAGATCAGAACGTATTAACAGCGACTGAGCAAGCTTTAATTAGTGCAGCTCAAGCTTCATATAATGCAACTCTAGAAGCTCTTGCTGGTGCAAATGGACTAGCGTTTATTGATGCTAAAGCAGCTCTTGCACAAGTAGCAAATGGTGGCGTTTCTTTTAACGGTGGAGTTCTTACTTCTACTTATGCTAGTGGTGGTGCTTTTTCTCTTGATGGAGTTCACCCTACACCACGTGGATATGCTTTAACAGCAAATGCTATCATAGACGGAATTAACGCACAGTATGGAGCAAACGTTCCTAATGTGGATATAGGTGCTTACCGCTCTATTCAAACGAGCGATACTGTAAACTAATTACAGATTTTTAAATTATTAAAATCCGCCTTGGGAATACTGAGGCGGATTTTTCTATTTTTACCTTTTTAAAATCCTACTATGAAATTTATACTTAAACTTTTGATTACTGCTATAATAGTAGTCGTACTCTCTGAAATTTTACCAGGAGTAACTACTGATGGATATCTAAGTGCCATTCTTGTTGCTCTGTCACTGTCACTATTAAATTTTATAGTACGTCCTATTCTTGTGATCCTAACCTTACCAGTGACTATACTTACACTAGGGATCTTTTTACTTATCATTAATGCGATCATCATACTACTAGCAGATTGGCTCGTTGCAGGATTTGAAGTGGATGGTTTTCTGTGGGCATTTATATTTGCTCTATTACTAGCCATTGTAAGGTCCATACTATTCAAGCTACTGGATAAAGATAAAGACTAGCTCAAGTAAGCAGTCTCTTAGAGACCATACTTTTAAAATCAAGTTAAACAATTGCTTAATAGGACTTACATTTCCTAAAGCGCTTGCTTACACGTAAAATAATGAGTAATTTTGCACCCCAATTTTAACAACACTTATGAACATCAAGCGCACTGACATAGACGCACTTAACGCGACGCTAACTCTAACTGTTGAGAAAGCAGATTATATATTTACAGTAGATAAATTACTGAAAGATTACCGCAAGACAGCAAATATTCCTGGTTTTAGAAAAGGACAAGTTCCTGCTAGCTTAATCAATAAAAAATACCGCACTCCTATTCTAGTGGATGAGGTAAATAAAATCATTCAGAAACAATTGAATGAATACATCACTAAAGAGAAATTAGAGCTTTTAGGAAATCCATTACCTAGACCACAGGAAGATATCAACTGGGATGCAGACGACTTTACCTTTGAATTTGAACTAGGTCTTGCACCACAGTTTGAAGTAGATCTAAAATCTAAAAAAGCCATCACGCACTACGAAATCAAAACTGATGATGATACATTAAATCGTCAGATCGATCGTATCCGTGAACAATATGGAAAACTTATTGCTAAGGATACTGTAGCTGAAGGTGATCAAATCACTGGTGTGTTCCGTAATGATGATGAAGGCATCAATAGCGATGCTACTTTTAAAACTGACAAAATCAAAGGAAAAACAAACCTTAAGAAATTTGTAGGTAGTAAAGTAGGTGATACTTTAGACTTAAAAACTAAAGGACTTTTTGAAGACGATCACGATTTGATGAACTTCTTAAAAGTAGAGCACGATAAAGCACACGGACTAGACATTAAAGTAACTTTTGAAATCACTGAAGTAAACGAGCGCGAGCTTGCAGAGTTGAATCAAGAGTTCTTTGATAAACTATTTGGTCCTGGAGTAGTTTCTAGTAAAGAAGAATTAATGGAACGTTTAAGAGAAGACGCTGGTCGTCAGTTTGCTCAACAAACTGATCAAAAGTTACTCACTGACGTTACTGAAGGACTTATAGAGAATACTAAATTTGACCTTCCAGCAGACTTCCTTAAAAGGTGGATTGCAAACTCTGGAGAAAAAGAATTAACTGCCGAAGAAGCTGCTGCTGAGTACGACCGTTCTGAAAAAGGATTGCGTTACCAGTTAATAGAAGCAAAAGTCCTAAAAGACAATCCAGACCTTCAATTAAAATTTGAAGAGTTACAAGATTATTCTCGCACTCAAATTAAAGCTCAAATGGCTCAATATGGTCATACTGACGCTACAGATGAAGAAGTGGATGGAGTTGTTGCACGTATCATGCAAAACCAAGATGAGGTGAAGAGAATGAGCGAGCAGTTACAAAATGAAAAAATGCTACAGTTCTTTAAAGACAATTCTAAACTCAAGAAAAAAGAATTGACTTATGAAGAATTCATTAAAGAAGCTTATGAGTCATAATCCTGTTTTCTACTTAAAATAGAAAACACTTCCTTCCTAACGGTAAGGATTGAGGATGGGCTTAATTATTATTATCTTTAAGGCGTTAACTTTATCAAATGGTTAACGCCTTTTTTACCTATTAAAAAGTAATATTACCACATGGATATATCTAAAGAATTTGAAAAATTTGCCGTAAAAGATCAAGGTGTCAACCCGATGTATTACGATAAAATAATGGGTAGCATGTACCCGACTAATCTTACTCCTAATATTATTGAAGAACGCCAGATGAATATCGCCATCTTTGACGTGTTCTCTCGTTTAATGATGGATCGCATCATCTTTATGGGAACTGGAGTAAACGATCAGGTAGCAAACATTATACAAGCACAACTGCTTTTCTTAGAAAGTACTGATGCTAACAAGGACATACAAATCTACATCAACTCACCAGGTGGTAGCGTTTATGCCGGTTTAGGTATTTATGACACCATGCAGTTTATCAAACCAGACGTTGCAACGATTTGCACAGGAATGGCTGCTAGTATGGGAGCTGTATTACTT
Organism: Nonlabens sp.; assembly: GCF_051251825.1. Taxonomy (GTDB): domain Bacteria; phylum Bacteroidota; class Bacteroidia; order Flavobacteriales; family Flavobacteriaceae; genus Nonlabens. Next base: position 393,520 of record NZ_JBPOGG010000002.1, read on the forward strand.
TGTGCAGGAGCAGACGGGAAACGTAGTGCCTTACCTCACAGTCGTGTGATGATTCACCAAGTGTCTAGTGGTGCACAAGGACAGGCTAGCGATATTGAGATAACCGCTCGTGAGATTGTGAAATTAAGAGAAGAATTATACACCATCATTGCTAAGCATTCTAAGCAAACTTATGAAAAGGTCTATGCCGACTCAGATCGTGATTACTGGATGAAAGCTGCCGAAGCAAAAGAATACGGTATGATTGATGAAGTATTAACTCGTGACTAGTAAATAAGGTTTTTATGTTCCCGCTTTCGCGAAAGCGTTATTAAAATCATATTACTACAAACCATAAATTATGAGTAAAGAACAACTGGAATGCAGTTTCTGCGGTCGCAATAAGGCCGATACCAATTTGCTAATTGCTGGACTCGACGCGCACATATGTGATCGTTGTATCGAGCAGGCGCATGGAATCGTACTAGAAGATGTGAAGAAAGAAGATGAAGCTGGCCTTACTAACGCTGAGTTAAAATTACGCAAGCCACAGGACATTAAAACATTTCTAGACGAGTATATCATAGGACAAGAGTTTACTAAAAAAGTAATGTCTGTTGCGGTATATAATCACTATAAAAGATTATTACAACCTGCCAGTGATGATGATGTGGAGATTCAAAAATCTAACATTCTCATGGTAGGACAAACCGGTACTGGAAAAACGCTTATTGCCAAAACTATTGCACGCATGCTTAACGTACCGCTTGCCATAGTAGATGCTACCGTTCTTACTGAAGCTGGTTATGTAGGTGAAGATGTAGAAAGTATCTTAACACGTCTCTTACAAGCTGCAGATTATAACCTAGAAAAAGCACAAACCGGAATCGTTTTCATAGATGAGATTGATAAAATTGCTCGCAAGAGTGATAATCCTTCCATTACTAGAGATGTGTCTGGTGAAGGTGTACAACAAGGACTCCTTAAATTACTGGAAGGAACTGTAGTAAACGTGCCGCCTAAAGGTGGACGCAAGCATCCTGACCAGAAGTTTATTGAGGTGAATACAGAGAATATCTTATTTATCGCCGGTGGAGCATTTGATGGTATAGAAAAAGTGATCCGTAAGCGATTGAATATGCAAGCGGTAGGTTTTAGCGCTAGTATGTCTAATGATGATGTAAAAGATCAAGATAACATCTTGAAATACATCATTCCTAAAGATGTGAAAGATTTTGGGATGATTCCTGAAATTATAGGTCGCCTTCCTGTTTTAACACACATGGATCCACTTGACGCTGGAACTTTACGCGCGATACTAACAGAGCCTAAAAACGCTATTATCAAGCAATACACAAAGCTGTTTGGCATGGATGATATCACATTCACCATTACAGATGGAGCCCTAGAGTACATTGTTGATAAAGCGATTGAATACAAATTAGGTGCTCGTGGATTACGTTCTCTCTGTGAAGCGATATTTACAGACGCGATGTTTGAACTACCTAGTAGTGACGACAAAGAATTCAGAGTTACAAAAACTTATGCCGAGTCTAAACTTGATAAAAGTGGTATTAAAAAGCAGTTGAAAGCTGTGGTTTAAACACAACTCGATTTATAGTAAAAAACCTCATCGTTTGATGAGGTTTTTTTGTATTGTGACTTTACACTTATTTGCCGCGCGCGTTAATTATGCGAGTGGATAAAACTTGAATTTGTAATGCGGTCAACGTAATTAATCATATGAGAATAGTAATAATTCTTTTCATAAGATTAAAGATTGATTATATTATTGAGTAAAAGTTGAGTCAAAGCGACCATTAGTTATGTTGTATGAAAAGCCATTTTCGTCAATAATAATGAATGAAAATTCAGCTGACATAATATTATTTGTTGTGTCCAATCGGTTAAACTTTATTGTTCCATCATTACCTTGTGTTGTAAATGCACCAGTAGTTTGATTATTATATGATATTTCAGCATAAAACTCATTTGAGGTAAAATCATTCAAATCGTTAAAAATCAACGGCGTTATTTCCTTTTCAATAGAACCTAAATTTATTTGCCTTAATCCTAAAACTTCATCTCTTGCAGTTATCCCAAAAGTGTATTCACCATCTACCAATTGATAAAAACAGTTGAAGTTACCGCTGTTATTTACGAATGGCTCACCATTTACTAAACAACCAAATGTTCCAGCACCAGTCTGGGTAATGGGTGGTAAACAGTCTATTCCTTGACAATTACTATCATCATCTTTCTCACAAGAAATTGTGCATAGTAACATAAGTGCGCACAAGCACATATTTAGTGATTTCATAAGATTATATTTTAATCAACTAGTTAGGGGAGAATTTACTAGTCGTTGATATTATAAAGGTATAAGACTTTCCTGGGCAAATTGTGAAAGAATTGTTAATCACAAATAAATTTAACTTAAACCTAAATACAAGGTATTGATTTTGAAATAGTTAATACAACAGCTATTTAGAATGTTTAACTTTAAAATAACATTGATAACAAAATATTAAACACTAAATCACTAATGGAAAAGTCTATAGTTTTTGAATTTGCGACTGCAATCGCAGCAACTCTTCCATATAATCTCGAGAATTACTTAATCTAGGAATTTTATGTTGTCCGCCTAGTTTGTCTTTTTCTTTGAGCCAGTTGTAGAATAAATCGGGTGGTGCGTCGTGTATTCTCAGTTCTGTAAGTGTGATGTTATTAGCTCGTTTTGCTTCATAGTCTGAGTTGACTTGTTGTAATTCTTGATCCAGTGTGCGAGCAAATTGATGTAAGTCGGCAGGTTTGTGGTTGAACTCGATCATCCATTCATGAGCTCCTTTTTCTTTTCCTTGCATGAATACTGGAGCAACGGTATAATCTTTTATACTACATGGAACTTCATGCATGGCTTTTTTAAGTGCAGCCTCTGCATTTTCAATAATCAGTTCTTCTCCAAAAACATTGATATGGTGCTTCGTCCTACCAGTCACTTTAATGTGATAAGGTGCTGTAGTTGTAAAACGTACCGTATCGCCAACTTTGTAGCGCCATAATCCGCCATTTGTGGTGATGACGATAGCATAGTTCTCTCCTACCTCAACTTGGTCTAGAGTAATAATTTTCTCGTCTGGTGTTCCATAAGTTTTCATAGGAATGAACTCATAGAAAATTCCATAATCCAGCATTAATAACAATTCCTTGTTATCATTACTATCTTGTATGGCAAAGAATCCTTCACTCGCATTATAGGTTTCATAATATTTTATGCGATCACTAGGCAACAGCTTTTTATACTGATCTATATAGGGATCAAAGCTCACGCCACCATGGAAAAACACTTCCATATCGGGCCATATTTCTAGAATATTATCTTTTCCTGTAGTTTCCAGTACATTGTTAAGCAATACCATCATCCAGGATGGAACACCTGCAAGACTGGTTACTTTTTCATTAATGGTTTCTCTTACTATAGCTGGCATCTTGGTTTCCCAGTCTGCCATTAGTGCTACATCATTTCCAGGCGTCGAACTATAATCTGCCCAAAAAGGCATGTTATCAATTAGAATCGAACTCAAATCTCCTGCACTGGTTCCTGCAATTTTATCTAACTTTTTACTTCCACCTAATCGTAATCCTTTACCCGTAAATAGTTGAGAGTCTGGATTGTTATTGAGGTACATGCACAGTAAATCCTTAGACGCGGCATAATGGCAATCTTCTAGCGATTCTTTACTTACAGGAATGAACTTACTACGACTGCTCGTAGTTCCACTGCTCATGGCAAACCACTTGATAGGTGTAGGCCAGAATATATTATTTTCTCCTTGCTTACAGCGCTCAATATCATCTTGAACATCATCATAATTTCCTATAGGGACACGATTTGCAAAATCTCTGTAGGACTTCACATCTGCAAAGCCGTATTTTTTCCCTATTTCAGTATGACGTGCAAAACTGATCATGTCCATCAATAAATTGTTCTGTAATTCTTGTGGATGCTTCATAAAAAGCTCCATATCGTGAATGCGCTTCTTTAGAAACCAGGATACTACAGAATTGATTAACGGTATCGCCATAAAGCTGAAAAAACTTGGGTATTTTTACCCTACTAAAATACTACTAAAAAAATAAAAAAGCGATTATGCTGGTGACTGGAACCTTACGTAAAATGCAGACTGAACTTCAAGAAACCGTTCAATATTATTGGGTTTTTAAGGACAACTTCATTCATGTGAATCAGTTACTGGATAAAAAAATCCATATCAAGCATGTGGCAAACGAGTGCATGAACTGCGGTCTGGATAAAAAGATATGGCGTCAGGGATTTTGTTACGATTGTTTTACCAGTTCTCCTCAAGCCGGCGACTGGATCATGAAACCCGAGTTGAGCCGTGCACACTTAGATGAAGAAGATCGCGATCTGGAATATGAAAAGAAAGTACAGCTCAAACCGCACATTGTTTATCTCGCAAATTCTAGTAACGTAAAGGTAGGTGTCACACGCAAGACTCAAGTTCCTACGCGATGGATCGATCAAGGTGCTCACGAGGCGATTGCCATTCTAGAAACTCCTAATCGCTACCTAGCCGGAATTGCTGAGGTGGCACTCAAGGATCACGTAGCAGACAAGACCAACTGGAGAAAAATGCTGACTAATGATATTGAAGATGTTGATTTGTTACGCTTTCGCGAAAGCATAATTAAACACATCCCTGCCGAAGCAAAAGAATTTATTCTGGATCCCAAAGATGAAACTCACATCCATTTTCCTGTTTTACAATATCCTGCTAAAGTAAAAACGGTCAACCTCTCTAAAACACCAGAACACAGTGGTGTTGTGAAAGGAATTAAAGGTCAATATCTCATTTTTGAAGATGGGCAAGTGATGAATGTGCGCAGTCATGAAGGTTATGTGGTTGATTTAACGGTTACGTAATAGAGATTAAGGCTGAACCGTAAAACCATAATGAGGAGCATCTACTCCACTGTAAGCATTGCTGTAAAGCTCCAAATTTGTTGAGTTTCCATACATCCCATAGCTCATAATGTAGCCTTGTTGAGAACTGTTGCTTTTCAATTTGTAATTACCAGCTTCTTTTAAAACGATCCCAAATCGGTGCTCAAAACGATCTGTCTCTCTGGTGGTGCTCAGGTAAAAACGCTCATATTCAAACATGGTAGCTCCGGTAACTGGAACTATATTTTCTGGCGCCACGTTAATCCTTACATCATCTCCAAACTGTGTTTCTTTTTCTAGCGTAAGACTGAAGTTAAAAACATCGTTAGGATTTAATCCTTCAACATCCTCAATGGATCGTAAACTGTTGTTTTCCATAAATTCAAATGGAATAGTCGTACTTATGAAAATAGTGTCATTTACTTGAAATCCGTTAGGGTTAGTTTCAAAAACCGTAGCGTCATCAACCGTTCCCTGAATATTGAGATAATAACTATCTTCTTCTCCGCAGCCACACATGGACGCACACAAGAGCATACTACCTAAAAGAGTTCTCGTAAATAAGACTGATAAATTCATAAGGTGATTTTACTATAGATGCAGGTTTATGATAAGCGTTGCGTGTTATTTCTTCTTTTTAAATAAATTATTGAGAATGTTTCCTGCTGCTTCTTTAACCTTAGTTTCTGCCTCTTCTTTTACTTGTCCTACGGCTGTGGTATCCTTAGGCTTAGCAACTGCAGTAGAATCTTTAACCTGAGTTTGCGTGGAATCTTTAGGCTTTTTGTTTCCATTTATGGCATCTTTAATGCCGCTCAATGGATTTTTTCCACCTAGAATATCAGTTACTGCATCGTTTAATGTTTCTTCTCCTTTTTCTTTTAATCGAGCTTTTTGAATTTCCACGATTTGGTTCGTCAGATTCTTAACAGCCATATCCAAGTTCAAATCTATTTTAGGAGCCATAAAGGATCCAGCTAATTGTACAGGAATAGGAACAGATATTTTATCAATGTCATCATTTTCAAGTTTAGCAAGTAGTGAAGCTCCTTCTTTACCAAAATATTTTGCAGGAACGTTAAGATCGAGTGTATAACTCATATCATTAGTTAAGCTATGAGAACCACTAGCAGTTACTTTAATATCTTTAATATTAAAATCAAATGGAGTTACTTGAACCGCTCCATCTTTAAAAGTAAGTTTAGTCACTAAATCAGATAATTTTAAATCATCTAAGTTTATAAAACTCAACTTATCGTCCAGCTTTGCGATGAGTGGCGCTTTACTTCTATCAATTTCTTGCGTTAATAATTGCGCAATTGCGTCTCCTGCAAGACTACTTATAATTGGTGTTAAGTCATTATTGAGCTGACCATTTAAATTAATCTCTGTGTTGATCTTACCTTTTAAGGCTTGAATGAGCGGCACTAATTTCTGGAACATTTCAAAACCTTCAAAAGATTGTGCAATATCAAGATCATTCATATCTAGCGCCATATTGAATAAAGGCGTTTCACCTTTTGTAGATACAGATCCATTGAGTCCTATGTTTCCATTAAATATTTCAGTCGTAGTATTATTAAGAGTAAGCGTTTCATCTCTTACTAGCGCGATTCCTTTTACATTTTTAAGCTTCAAATTATCATAAAGCACTGTGTTTGCATTAAAAGTCAAATCTGCATTCAAGAATGATGGAATTTTAATGGCTTCTTCAGGAGTTGTAGTTGTAGTTGTTTTGGATTTTTGCACGGCAGTAGGTTCCACGTCTGCCATGAAATCTGAGGTGTCAAACTGATTAGAATCTACTTTAAAACTTCCTTTCAAGTCTTGGTCTTTAAATAGAAAACCCATGAGGTTGTTAATAGTTCCGTTTGCCTCAAAATCTGTGTTTCCAGTTTTGGCCTTAAAGTTATCTAGCTTGATTCTAGTATTATTAAGGTCTAGGTCTGCTCGTTCTATATTCAACGGCTTTTTTAAATCTGCACTTGCATAGGTAAAGTTTGTTAAGCTAGCTGTTCCTTTAGTATTGATATTTTCATAGCGTTCTTTTTCTACGCTGTTCATATCAAACTTGGTTTGCACATCTGCAACCAGCGTACCATCTAGATTCATGTCTTCTCCCATAGGAAAAGCCTTGGATAAATTACCTAGATTCAACGTTCCATCGAGGTTTAAATCTACCAGCATATTAGTAGTTAAGTTTCTGATCAACGCATTTCCTTGCAGTCGATCTTGACCTATATTAAAGGCTACATTTCCTATCTTGACATAAGTATCTTCAGCAATTCCAGTCGTGTTTTTAATTTGAGTATCGATGTTGATTTTAGTAACGCTCTGAGGTAAATCTGGATACTTAAAAGATGCGTTTTTAGAACTTATATTGATATCGAGTTTAGGAATATGGACATCATCCACCATTCCGTTAATGATACCATTTACTGTAAAATCACCAGTGGTAGTCATGCCGTCTAGGTTTTTACGATAAACCTCTGGAATCACAGCAAAGAAGTTTTTAAAATCTGAACTAGGTGTTTTAAAAGCAAGATCGACCATAGTTCCTTCTTCCAGTAACTGCACACTACCATCCAGATTCAACTTTAAATCATTTATTAAAGCTTCGTTTTCTTGTAACGTGTACTTCTGATTTGCTAAATCCATTAAGATTTTTGCATCGAGTTTTACATCTTGCCCAGATAGATATTCTATATCATCAAGTCCATAAAACACTTGTGCAGTTGTCTCTGTATCTAGAGTGCTATTTGCAAGTGAGAAATCTCCAGTTCCAGAATGTGTTAAGTTTTTTAATCGCAATTTATTTTTAGTCGCAACATCTTCATAGCTGAAATCAGAATCGTTAATCTCATAATGATTCAAATCAAAGCTGAAACCGCTCGTCGTATCCTGTGGTTGAGTGGCTACGGTAGTAGAATCTGCCTTTGCAATATCCCAGCTCGCTTTACCGTCGGCATTAACCTTAAGTCTGGAGATGGCATTATTCACTATCAACTCATTCACATGAATAGGATCAGACGCATCATTAAATAAATCACCTATAGGCAAGTCTAATTTCACTTCTTTTCCATAGAACAAGGTATCGCCCAGAAATGGTTCTTTATTTATGATAGAAAGCCCATCAATAGATAAACGAGCATCTGGAAAAGCTCTGAAAAGGCTTAAATCCACCTCAGCAAACTCTACTTGAGCATCAAGTGCACCGTTAAGTTTATTTTTTATGATTGCGGCAATTTGATCTTTAAACAGAAATGGTGCTGCAGCAACGAGCACAACAACCGCTAGTAAAAAGACTCCTAATATTTTAAATACTTTTTTCATTTATCAAATTTAATTTCCTGTGTAATTGCAATAACTACAACTTAACGATATGAAAACAAAAAAGGTGCTAATAAACTGTGAAAGTATGTGCATCACAAGATTAATAAAAATCACAAGCGCGATCAACTCAAAAAACCAGTTCATCTCAACTCTTAAAGAGTTTTCATATTAATGTAAAAGTAGCTTTTAGGCTGCGTATAATTTCTTAATTTGCTGCAAAATTTTAAGACATCACTCTAAATCATAACCATAAGATGTTCATTGCGTTAGGCAGTAATTTAGGAGACCGTAAAAGTCACCTTCTTACCGCTGCAAGCCTTATAGAGAATCAGCTAGGATTGATTATTAATACGGCTCCTGTATATGAAGTCCCAGCGGCTGGTTTTAACGGTGGAGATTTTTTAAATACTTGCATTCTCGTTCATAGTAATAAAACGGCTCAAGAATCTATTACCATTTTACAGCACATAGAACGTGAAATGGGACGTGTTCCTAGAACAAGCGATACTTATGAAGACCGCACCATTGATCTTGATATCCTTCTCTATGATGATGAAATTATAGAAACTGACCAACTTCAAGTTCCACATCCTAGAATGGAACAGCGTCATTTTGTGATGCAACCGCTAGCCGCTATTGCTGGAAAATTAGAACATCCAGTCTTAAAAAAGAGCATGAAAGATATTGCTAGCTCGCTAGAATCTCTAGATGCTGTTAGTGATTTTGAAATTCCGCTTTCGCGAAAGCGTTTCCCCATAACCAATCTCAACTTTATAGCGATTGAGGGAAATATAGGTTCTGGAAAAACCAGTTTATCGCATAAAATTGCAGAGGATTTTAATGGAAAACAAGTGCTGGAACGATTTGCAGACAATCCTTTTTTACCACTATTTTATGAAGATACCGAGCGGTATGCATTCCCACTAGAAATGTCCTTTCTTGCAGACCGCTATCAACAACTTAGTGATGACGTGGCACAGCACGATCTCTTTTCGGAATTCACAGTGGCAGATTATTACGTGATTAAATCGCTGATATTTAGCAAAATAACGCTTGAAAAGCAAGAATACGCTTTATATAAAAGACTCTTTAATATGATGTATAAAGAACTGGTAAAACCAGATTTATACATTTACCTCTACCAGACCGAAGATCGATTGCTGGAAAATATTAAAAAACGAGGTCGTGATTATGAGCAGAATATTGAGGCAAGTTATCTTTCTCAGATTCAACAAGGCTATGCTGATTTTATAAGATCTCAACAAGATTTAAAAATCAAAGTTATTGATGTAACTGATCTTGATTTTGTAAATAATCAGGCAGATTATTTGAAGGTGCTGGAGCAAATTGCTCAGGCACTTTAAGGTTTCAATTTATAAAACAAGTCATAAATCACTATCCCAGTGCATACTGAGATGTTGAGCGAGTGCTTAGTACCATACTGCTCAAGTTCAATGACTTTACTGCAAGCATTTACTACATCTTGCTGCACGCCTTTCACTTCATTTCCCATGATTATGGCAACTTTTCCTTCAGGCTTGAAACTATGCAGCGCTACAGAATCCTCTGCTTGCTCAATAGCACAAGTGATCACGCCTTGCTCATTGAGTTCTTGAACAACTTCTAGAGTATGCTCACGATATTCCCATTCTACCGTTTCAGTAGCTCCTAGAGCCGTTTTCCTGATGTCTTTATGCGGCGGCTGCGCAGTGATTCCACATAGATATATCTTCTCAATACGATAAGCATCTGCCGTGCGGAATACGGAACCGATATTATTCAAACTACGCACATTATCTAAAATTATGATGAGTGGTGTTTTCTCGCTTTCGCGGAAGCGGTTAACAGATAATCGATCTAATTCTTCATTCAATAATTTTCTCATAAAGATTTTTAAGAAATAATAAAAACCAAAAAAAGGACTGTTCTCACAGTCCTTTTTTAATAAATAATCTAGACATTAAATAGTTCTCGATCTGCCTTTGCCGGCAGGCTACGCTCAAACAATTTTAAATGTCAATAGTGTTATAAGTTCACCGCAGGACAGTTACAACTCCATCTGTCTTTAGTACAAAGGAAATCGATACCTAAAGTAATCTGGTGGAATCCACCGCTTGCAAATTTAATATCACCAAACTGGTAACTATACGTGTAAGCAAATGTGAAATTCTTGTGTTTTATACCCAATAATGGAGATAGTAATGATAGGTTTTGCTCTTGAATACTTGTTCCATCCACATACTCTGCACCGTCAAAACTCTGGCGGTAAGAAGCTCCTAGATATAAAACGCTGTTATCGTTAAGGTCGTAATATGCTTTTGCATTGAAATCCATGAACTGCTCTTCTGTACGGTCTGTACGTTGATACAATACTGATGGTTCCCATTGCCACTTAGAATTACGTGGAGCAAATAAATATCCTAATGTTGCGATGTAACGACGCTGGTTTGTACTTTCAAAACCTTCGGAATAAATCTCACGGTTCTGGAAAATGGCATTCTTTACCGTTAAGTGTGCATAAAATTCCTTGTAGAAGTATGATGCACCAAAATCAACATTAAAGTAAGAGTCTGACCTCAATACTCCTGTGATAATAGGATCAAAATCTGTAAGGTCAAAGTCTGACTCATCAAGTCTACTCTGAACTAATCCTACATTTACACCAAATGAAAGTCTATTTAAATCTTCATATCCACCACCTACTTGTAAGTGATAAGCATAAGATAAATATCCACCTGTCTGTGAGTGATATCCATTTTTATCATTAAAAAGGATGGCACCTATACCACTGTTCTGACCTATTGCGGTGTTGAAACTAAGTGTTTGTAAGTTAGGAGCATCTTCCTGATCGAACCATTGTTGTCTAACAGTTGATCTTACTTTACCACAACTAGCGGCACCTGCCATGGATGGATGTAACAAATAATAGTTATCTGTTAAATAGTCCAGGTAAACTGGCACACCTTCTTGAGCTAACGCAAACTGACTGCTAAAAGCTACTGCCAGTACTATTAAAATTTTTCTCATGTTCTATTAAATCTATCTCTTTAACGCAAAATGACCGCCAAATGTTTTACTGCTTCCATTTTCTATATATTCAACTTGGAACCAATAATCTGATGAAGGTAGCGGTTGCCCGTTAAAAATTCCATCCCATCCTGGTCCATCAGGATTCATTTGCTTAAGCAATTTTCCGTATCGGTCAAATATATAAATTTTTGTAGTAGGTTCATCGTTTATTCCAATGATGTTCCAAGTATCGTGATATCCATCGTTGTTAGGCGTGAAATATCGTGGATAACCGATGACATCTACTGGCACTTCAACGGTATTACAACCATCTAAATCTTGAATAAAAACGGTATGTGGACCTGGACTTACATCGTTAAAGAACCCATTATATTGCCATGGACCGTCATCTACACTAAAAATATATTGCGTTGCAGGACCATTTGCAAAGGCTTCAATCCTATGAATTTCATCAAAATATCGAGTTGTTACAGTAGCTCCAAAGTTATCTGGCGGACCTAATTGTCTCACCTCAGTCGTTTGTGAACTGCTGCAACTTGTGGCAGAATTTGTAACTGTAACCGTGTACATTCCTACTGCAGTTGCGGTAAGTGTTGCTCCAGTTTCAGAAGGTAACGTCACATTATCAAGTGACCAGCTGAAATTTAATCCTGCTGCAGATAAAGAAGTATCCAGTGTAGGTGGAGAATTATCAGTACTTAAAATGTTTCCATTTTCATCCAGACATAAATAATACAAATCAAACAGTTGAGGAACCGGAACCTCATTTACTATAATGTCAAAACTTGTTGTATTAAAACAACCGGTAACATTCTCAACTCTTACATAAATAGTTTGCGTAGTTGAAGAATTATCAAAACTCGTCGGGTTTCCTATGGCATTTGAACTGCTATCAGCATCGGCTTGTGAGTTGTGATAGGTTAAGGTGATTCCAGATTGTCCATTAAGAATGGTTGCTTCATTATCTGTAAGATTAAAAGTCTCTACCAGATCTCCTGTATTATTATCATCACATAAAATAATCGCTTGTGCTGTTGCAGCCTGTGGTGCATCGATTACCTCAAGGTCTAGCGTTGTAAAGTTTTCACATCCAGTAGTATCATTTTCAACCACAACAAACAGCGTTTGCGGATTCACCGTATTTGTAAAAGAACCCGTCAACTCATTCATTCTATTGTCAGCATCGAGCTGTGTGGCATAATAGAAAACGGTAACACCAGATGTTCCACCGGTGATTTCGTTATCTTTTGTAGAAAGATCAAATGCTGTAAAACCATCAATCGTATTATCATCACATAAGTCATATAATGATGGTGCCGTTACCACAGGTAAATCGTTTACTATTAAATCAAAACTAGTGTCTGTATTGAAACAAGTGGTCGTGTTATTCTCAAGTCTTATAAAAATAGTCTGAGGATTTGAAGTATTATCAAATGCTGCTGGATTCATAATTGCCGCTAGATTCATATCGGCATCGTTTTGAGAAGTGTGGTAGCTTATTGTTACATCTGCAAAGTTTTGTGAACCTGTAATGGTTCCAGCAACCGCTGTTAAATCAAAAGTCTCTGTGCCATCTCCTGGATTATTATCATCACATAACTCTAGGTTTGCAGGCGCTGTTGCTGCGACTGGAGTTTCATTTAATATCAAGTCAAATGTTATCGTGTCATCAAAACAAGTGTCGTTCTGATCATTTTCTAATCTCACAAAAATAGTTTGTGGAGACGTCGTGTTTGAAAACATATCTGGTAATGATCCGGTATTTGCGGCAGCATCTCCAGCAGTTGGGTGAAATGTAACTATAAACGACGCTGGATTATTTGCTCCTATAATATCACTGCGCACTTGTGATAAGTCATACACCTCAGTTCCATCATTAGTCGCATCATCACACAATACCAGATCCGTTGTAGCATTTGCAACTGGCTGCTGATTCACTACAAGATTAAAAGTTCCCGTACTTACACAGTTTCCTATCGTGTTTTCTAGACGTACAAAAACAACTTCGGGATTTGAAACATTTGCATATCCATTAGGTAATGGGTTTGCACCTATGTCTGCATCCATTTGAGAGCTGTGATAACTTACTGCTACGTTAGCCTGTCCGTTTAAAATTTCTGTGTCTTTATCGCTTAAAGCGAAAATCGTTGTGTTAGCATCAATAGTGCTACAACCTACAAAATCTGTAATCGTAGGAACTACTGGAGTAGGATTAAGAATTAAATCAAAACTCGCGGTATCGTAACAACTCGTATCTGTAATCAATTCTACACGTCCGTAGATAGTTTCTGGCGACGTAGTATTAGTATAAATAGGACCTATCGCTCCAGTTCCTGCATCAGCATCTGCTTGTGATAAATGGTAGGTAATATTTACAGATCCAGCAGCATTAGTTCCTGCCATGTCTGCATCTTGTGTGCTTAGATCAAAGTCAAATAACCCATCATTATCTACATCACAAGCGATCATATCCATAGGAGTTCCTGCCGTAATGTTTGAAATGATTAAATCAAACGGCTCAATAGAAGCACAACCAAAAGTATTCTCTGACACACGAGCATATACCGTTTGAGGATTAACTGTGTTAGTATAAGCAGCAGGATTAGGAATAGGATTTATTCCAGCTTCAGCATCAGTTTGCGATTCGTGATAAGTGACTATGTGATTTGCAGGATTGAGTGCTCCTAGGACTTCGGGAGTTTTTGAAGACAAATCAAACACTGCTGATCCACCAGTGCCACAGGCTTGCATATCTGTAGGTGTAGTTGAGGCAGGACTTGTGAATTCTAGAAATACACTAGCAATCGTACTACAAGTAGCTGTATAATTAATGTTTACAGAATAATTACCAGTTGTAGTTGCTGTGTAGGTAGCATTTGTTGCACCAGCAATAGGCACCGCATTACGATTCCACTGGTAACTCAAAGCCGCTCCAGCTACTGATGCATCAAGTGTATAAGTATCTCCTTCACATAAAGGGTTTCCACCTACTAGCGTACGATCTAGACCTAGATCAGCTCCTACATCAAAACTACCACCAGCGATGAATACTGCGGAGTCGTAGATTTGATCAGTCGCATCGGCTATTACTAATTTAATGTTATAATTTCTATTTGTTATTACTGTACTTTCAGCTCTAAAAATTTTAGTTTGACCATTAAATTGAATTGGACTACTTGCCGCAGGTGAACCTACATTAGGAATAAATGCACCAAACGTATGGTTTAATAAATTATACTGTCCAAAAAATGTTGGATTTACCGGATTACAAGTGGCTGATGCCGGAGGATTACGCACAGTAGTCACTTGAATAGGGCTTGTTGTCCCAGGTACAATAGCAAGATTAGTAACCGTTCCAGTAATTGTATCTGTCAATATAAAAGCAAAAGCATCAGAAAAAGAACATTCAAAGTCGCCATTGTATTCTTCACTAGCAAATAAAAATTCAAAAGATATAAATCCAGCCTGTGGCACAAAATCAAAAGAAAGCCAAGTAACATCAGAATAAGTAGCTGCAGGCGAACCTGCCGCGGCCATTGCGGCAACTAAGTCTGGATCTGATGGAGTTCCAATAGTGTCTCCAGAATCAACATTATCATTGGGTCCAGCCGCATTTAATGCGTTTCCAGTAGATAAAATAATACCTTCTCGAATAGGAAATCCAGAAAAATTATGAGTAAAATAAGCGATACCGTTTTGATTTGCAGCAGCTCCTGTGCTCCAAGCAATATTCCTTACGCCAGCACAAGTACTGTTTACCAAGACGTCTTCAACTAATTCTGTATTTGTATAAGTGGTATTATCTACTATAATTTGAGCCTCAACTTGAGTATAAAAAAGAAGGAGTGTTATTATGAGGAAAGCTTTTTTCATTTCATCTATGCTTAAAAGAAAGTAAATATATGGTTTTAAGAATAACTTAACGATGGAATCATAGCACTATCAATAGAAACAATCATTTCTATGAGCAACTATCTATGGAGCGCATCGTATCTTTGTAATCTATAATAGAATTATCATGAATCCACATATTATTACCATTACTCCTACTACAAATGAGTCGATCATAAAATTTGAGAGTAATCATTTTCTAGTAAAAAACGAAAGCTACGAGTTCAAAAACATAGATGAGGCAAAACCATCTCCACTGGCACAACAATTATTCTATTTACCATTTGTAAAAACGGTTTATATCACTCAAAATTTTATCGCCATAGAACGCTATGATATCATTGAGTGGAGTGACGTGCAAGAAGAAGTAAAAGAACAAATTGAAAATTACCTCAACAGTGATGCACCATTATTAAATGTAGAAAGCACTCAAAAGAAAATTCCCGTAACTGTGTATGCAGAGGCTACTCCTAACCCAGCGGTTATGAAATTTGTTGCAAACAAGAAGTTAGTCGTAAACAGCACAGAATTCAAGTCTGTAGCAGATACGTTTGAGAACACACTCGCGCGTAAATTGTACAATTTCCCGTTTGTAAAAGAAATCTATGCCGACGAGAATTACATCTCTATTCAAAAGCATGATATCGCATCCTGGGATGAAGTGACTTTTGAGATTCGTTCTTTTATTAAAGAAGCGATTGAAAGTGGCGCTGTAGTAGGTGATTCAAAACATGAAGTTGGAACAGTAAAAAAAGAAGGAGAAAATATAGAGCTGCCTAAATTTGAGAATCTAGATGATGTTTCAAAAAAGGTCGTTGAAATCCTAGATGAGTATATCAAACCAGCCGTTGCTAGTGATGGTGGTAATATCGTATTTGACAGTTATAATGAAGAAACTAAAGAAGTGCGAGTGATTTTACAAGGAGCTTGCAGTGGATGTCCATCTTCAACTATGACGCTGAAAAGTGGTATAGAAACCATGCTACGTGATATGTTACCAGGTAAAGTAGATCGTGTGATGGCGATTAATGGGTAAGAATTAGCTTTTTATTGCTTATCTTTTCCTCTTAAATTAATTTATAAAATAAATATTATGGCAATCTTAAAAGTAATCGAAGTATTAGCAAATAGTGATAATAGCTGGGAAGAAGCTACAAACAAAGCAGTAGAGCACGCATCAAAAAGTGTAAAAAACATACGCTCAGTTTATGTAAACGAGCAAAGTGCACAAGTAAAAGACGGAAAAGTATCTGAATACCGTGTGAATGTTAAAATCACATTTGAGGTTAAATAACCTAAAAATTAATCTTTGAGGTTATTTCATACACATCTTACCTTATGGTATAATATTTGAAGTGTTTTACTTAACTTTAAAAACCATTATTATGAAAACAATTAAAATTTTAGCATTAGCAGTATTTGCTGTTCAATTTGCTAGCGGTCAGTCTAGTCTAACAGTTGATGATTTAGACTTATATCAAAATCAAAATGTTAGAATAGGAACGAAATCATTTTCTGATGATGTTGAAGGTTCACCTTATTATACAGAAGAATTTGTGCTTGCAAGCATGTCTATGGATGGTGCTGAGTCTAGCGGTAATGCATATGTGAGATATGATATCTACTCAGACGTTATGGAAATCGCTTCATTAAAAGATGGTAGCGATAAAAGTTTTGCAATGCAAGATTCACGTATTACAATTGACTTTGGCGATAAAACTTTCCGTTACATGACTTTTTCTAGAAATGGAAATGAAGTGAGTGGTTATCTAGAAATTCTTACTGAAACCAATGGTCAAACTCTAGCGGTAAGACACAGTAAAGAGGTTAAAACTACTGAACTTACTGGAGCTTCAGGATATCAGAGACAAAAGCCACCACGTTTTGCAGACACTATTGAGTTTTTTCTAATAGATGCCGATGGAAAAGCTGTGAAGTTTGAAAATCACAAAAAGAAAATCCTTAAAGGTTTAACTGACGATAAAGCAAAACAAGTTAAACAGTACATCAAAGAGAATAAAATCAAATTTGATGACTCTTACAGAGGTTTAATAGCTGTTGCAAAATATTATAGTGAACTATCGTAAGCGACAACTTTATCAACCAGCCTTAAATTCCTTAAGGTAAAAAGGTTCAAAATAAGCGACATCTACGGTGTCGCTTTTTTTATGCTTTGCCATTGCGATATCGCACATGGTTAAAGCTGTAGGATTTGAGGTGATGTAATTATGAGCCGTGTCGTTAATGAGTTTCTCAAGTTTATCTACTCCAGTTCCTATGAATGTGGTGGATACGCTTTCGCGAAAGCGTAAAAAATCATCATCATCAAGTATAACAGCTGCTGGCTTTTCTACAAGATCTTTCCCTTTATAAACTGCAGCATACACTTCCATGCGCCTGGCGTCTAACATAGCAATCGTGTAATCAGATGATGTGCTGTCCTGTAAACTTAAAGCCTCGAGAGTGCTCACCGCAATCATGGGAATATCAAGGGCATAACACATCCCTTTTACACTCGCCACACCTATGCGCAAACCTGTATAAGATCCAGGTCCTTCACTAACTGCAATTGCATCTAGATCTTGAACCGTAAGGTTATTGCGTTTTAATATAGTATCCATAAAGACGTGTAAACGCTCTCCATGAGAATAGTTATCACTATTATCCTCTAGAAGATCTATACAATGTTGAATTCCGTAAGGGTTTTCAAAGGCATTACCAGTATCACTAGCAAGCGCCACAGAACAGTTTGTAGAAGACGTTTCTACGCACAGGATTAAAGCCATGTTACTCTTCGTCTTTATCTGTTACCGCTTCCTTTTTAGTATTGATCAGATCTCCTGTTTTCAATTCTTTAGTAACCGTGCGGTAAGGACCGGTGATAATTTCTTCACCTTCTTTAAGACCTGTAAGAATCACGATGTTTTTATCGTCTTGAATTCCAGTTGTCACGACACGTAATTTTGCTTTGTCACCAGATTTTATATAAACACATTCAAATTTCTCTGCGTCTAGCTCAATGTCTGCACGTTTTTTATTCTCAGTGGTGTCGTTTTTAATAACGATAGAACTAATAGGCACAGCAATAGCGTCTTTCTTTTCACGAGTGATGATGTCAACTGTAGCCGTCATACCAGGTTTGAAAGGACTATAATTATCTGGTTTACCTTCTGTAAGATCTGTGTAAGACTCTGGAAGAATTCTCACTTTTACTTTAAAATTAGTTACCTGATCTGCTGTCAACTGCCCACTAGCAGTGTTTGCGATCTCAGTAACAGATCCTTCAAATTTCTTTTTTAAATAAGCATCAACCTCAACGACTGCTTTATCACCTACTGCGATTTTAACGATGTCGTTCTCATTAACATCTACCTCTACTTCCATTTGAGAAAGGTCTGCAACGCGTAGTAGTTCTGTACCAGCCATTTGTTGTGTACCTACCACTCGTTCTCCTAATTCTACTGCCAGTAAAGAAATAGTTCCCGTCATAGGAGCAAAAATACTCGTACGACCTAAGTTATCTGATGCTTCATTAACTGTTGCACCAGCACTTTGCACTGTAAAATATGCAGATCTTTCTTGAGCTTTGGCACGTTCATAAGCGGCAAGCGCTGTATCAAAATCTGATTGAGAAATCACTCCTTTTTCAAAAAGGGTAGCACTACGACCATAATTTGCTTTAGCCTCTACGAGAGATGCTTTTGCTTGCTCGTAACCAGCCTTAGAATTTGCAAGTCCTGCACGAGAACGACTCACACTAGATTGTAATAAATCTGGATTGATACGTGCTAGAAGATCACCTTTCTTAACAGCTTGCCCTTCACGGATAGGAAGTTCAATAATCTCACCAGGAACCTCAGGAGAAATACTTACCTCAAGTTCTGGTTTAATTTTTCCCGTTGCGCTTACCGTTTCAATAACATCCATTTTTTCAATGGTCATTACTTCCACTCGTTTACCTTTTTCTCCACCACCTATAAAACCAGCAGACTTGAGACCGAAATACCCAACGGCTCCTACTACCAGTAATACTAATATGATAATTAATGTTTTTTTCATGGAATTAGAATTTTAAATCTTCAGGTGCGATTCCAGTGAATAGCTCAAGAACTTTAAGTTTAAATATGTAATCGTATTTACTACGTAGTAAATTACTTTGCGCGTTTGTCCATTGTGCTTGAGATTGATTGAAATCAAATGCATTCATCAACCCTACATTATATCGTTCCTGTGCATATTCATAAGCAAGCTCACGAGCACTTAATGCCTTTTGAGCACTTTCATAAGTTAATCTAGAGCCTTGCGCATCATTATAAGCTTGATAGATGTTTTGTTTCAAATCTAATTTAGCTTGGGTTTCTTGTAGCAAGTTATTCTCTACGTTCAACTTACTTCTCTTCACATTATTTGTGACAGACCAACCATTGAAAATAGGTACTGATAAACTAAGTCCATAAGATATACCATCGTTTCTAGATAACTGGTCAAAGAAAGGATCTGGATTACCTATAGTTGTAGAGAAATTAGGTGCAACTACAGACTGGTTAGTACCTTCCACTATTCCTATTTGACGGGTAGGATTGTTAGGATCCAAGAAAGAGTTAAAACTACCTTGACCTGATTCACGTGTGTTATAATTAATAAACGCGTTTAACGTAGGCATTCTTGAAGACTTAGCAATTTTCAAGTCTTGCTCTGCTAGTGCGGTATTTTGCTCTGCGATTTTGATTTCGTAACGGTTTTCAGTTGCTGCGGCATAAATCCCGTCAGCACCTTGATCTAGAATAAAGGCACTCGGATCATCTAAGTCTGGATCTGCAATGTCAAAAAATTTAAAATCTTCAAGATTTAAAATTTGTGCTAGCGTAATGCGAGAAATGACGATATTATTTTGTGCAGCAAGGATTTGTTGTTCTTCATTTGCAAACGTGGCTTGAACCTCAAGAACATCTCCACGTGGAAGCGAACCAGCATCAACCAGTTGTTGAGTTTGCTCTAATTGTTTTCTAGTAACCTCATGTTGTGTTTCAAGTTGCTTTAAATTTTCCTTATTAAAAAGAACATTTAAATAACTATTTGCAACGTTAAGAAGAATATTATCTTCTAGCTGTTCAGCATTATATTGAGAAGCAAGAATACTCATTTTTGCGCGCTGTAAACGATACTGATTACGCATTCCAGCAAATAAGGTCACTCCAGAGCTTATTCCATAAGAAGAGTTACGAGTGGTTTGTGTTTGTAGAACTCCAGTAACTACGTTTTGAGTTAAACCTGTATTCCAGGAATTACTCGCACTCGCATTAAGAGAAGGGATAAATGCTCCTATAGCATCTTTCTTATCCAGTTCTGCTTGAGCGATATTAATATCAGCTTGTTTGATGTTGATATTGTTTTGTATTGCGTAGTCCACGCACTCTTGAAGTGTCCATTGTTTTGTTTGTTGCGCTTTCGCGAAAGCGAAACTCAAAACAGCAATACTACAAATGATAAATTTTTTCATCCTCATAATTTCCTATATGATATATGTGTATGTTTTTATTGAAATGTTACAAAAAAGTTTAACCGCCGTATCCACCGCGTCCTGTCGGAGCTTTTAAGGCATTCCAAACTTTAATGTCTTCACCTTCTTTCACACCAGAAAGCACCTCAACGTTTATTCCATTACTCAATCCTAGTTCAACATCACGTCGTTCAAATTGTTGATCGCCTGTTGCAACTTCTACAAATGGTTTTTGAGTTTTAGGATCATACTGCACGAGTGCTTCTTTAATACTTAATACAGAATCTCTTCTATCTAGAATAATACTCGCGTTTGCACTTAAACCAGCTCTTATAAATGTGGAGTCTTGTGCTTGTTTTAAGGTTCCTTTAATCTCAAATTGAATGGCACCATTCTCTGCAATACCTTTAGGCGCAACGTAGTCTAGTACAGCATCAAATTTCTTATTATCAAATGCTCCTACAGTAATTTCTAGTGGCAAGCCTTCTTTAATTTTCCCTACTTCGCTTTCATCAACCTTACCTTCAAAAATCATTTTATTTACGTCGGCAATAACGGCGATAGAAGTTCCTTCATTAAAGTTGTTTGCTTCAATAACCTGGTTTCCTTCTTTTACAGGAACATCGAGTACCATTCCAGAAACTGTCGCACGTATAGATGTTTGTGCATAATTCCCTAAACCAGCTGTAGTACCAGTTCTTATGATATCATAATTTTGTTGTGCACTAGTAAGGTTTACTTGCTCTTGCTTGTAACGTTGTTGTGCATTGTTATAAGCGTTTTGCGCAAGGTCAAACTCGTTTGCAGCGATAACTCCTTTATCAAATAGCGTCTTTTGTCTATCATAAATCGCTTTCTGATTATCTCGAGCAAGTCTTGCTGTTTCTACAGAGGTTCTTGCACCAGCAATATTATTTTTGGCATTTGTTAAAGAAGACACATTAGGCACCACTTTAATATCTGCAATAAGATCACCTGCTTTTACAAAATCTCCTGCTTCCACGTGAATTTTATCAATTACTCCAGATATATTAGGTTTGATATTCACTTCTTCCTTAGGAACAATACTACCGGTGGCTACCGTTTCTTTAATAATAGTTTGCTTAGAAGGCTGCTCTGTGGTGTAAGTAACTGGATCTGCTTGATCCTTTTGCCATATGTAATATATTCCAGCTGCTGCAAGTAATACAATGACTAATAAAGTAATTACGGTTCCTGTACGTTTCATTATAATTGGTTCGTTTTTATTCTGTTCTTAATGCGTCTACTGGTTTCATAGTAGTAGCTCTTGATGCTGGTATAAATCCAGCGAGTAATCCTGAAATGGTTAATATGATTAATGCAATGATGACTACCGTGATATTCACTGAAGGATTTGCAAAATTTTCAACGGGACCACTCAGACTGAGTAAATAATTCATGACCCATATCAATCCAGCTGCAAAGGCTATTCCTGCTAATCCTGATATCAAGGTTAATACAATAGATTCTTGTAAAATTTGTGCTTTAATGTTCCATGGAGTAGCTCCTAATGCACGTCGCACACCTATTTCGTTAGTACGTTCTTTTACTACAATTAACATGATATTGCTGATTCCAATTCCTCCGGAAAGTAGCACGAGTGCACCTACCACGTATCCTACCAGTGACAACACATCAAACAAACCTGTAAAACGCGCAAACATCTCAGCACGATCAAAGTTACCTATTGCTCGTTGATCATCTGGATGCACGCCTCGCTGATCTCTCATAATGGAGAGAATTTGTTCTTTTAAACTAGTAATGGTAACTTCATCATTTGCAGTAATAGCCATCCATCCTACATTATCTGCAGTATTGAAAGCCTTACCAAATGTCGTAAACGGAATAAAAATAGTATTAGCTTCTTCTTCACTATCGCCTTGAGTATTTGGGTTTTGAAAAACACCGACTACTTTAAAGTTCACGCCTTGAAGTTGAATATAAGTTCCTATAGGCTCTTCACCTATATCATATAAAGATTTTACAACGTCAGTTCCTATAACCGCGCTTTTCATTTCTTTTTGGATATCAGAATAGTTGAGCCATCTTCCTTTAATAATATCCATGTATTGTTGATAGATATACTCTGGATAATCACCATTAACTTGAAAAGCTCCAGTTTTCTCATTACGTGAAACATTATTTGCACCGCGATAACCACCTAATTGTAATCGAGGAGAAACATATTTGAGCTGTGGTAATTTTTCTTTAAGCACTTTAACGTCTGCAAGCTTGAATTGCACACGACGACCTTTATTCATTCCTTTATATGCCATTGAAGTACTTTGTCCCCACATGAACATAGAGTTTGTAGCGCTGTTTGCAAAGTTTGCTGTCGCTCCATTCTTTAGACCGTTAGTTAAAGCGAGCAGTGCTACCAGAATAAAGATTCCCCAGAATACTCCAAACGCCGTTAACAGCGTTCTCAATTTATTTGCATTGAGCGCTTCTATAATTTCGTTCCATCGATCTCTACTAAACATATTATTCGTCTCTTAAGGCATCAATAGGTTTAATATTTGCTGCTCTTCTAGCTGGAATAAATCCTGCCAGCGCACCCGACACTACTAATATAATTACGGTTGTAATTGAGGTTGTAAAATCTACTTTAGGGTTTTTAATAAAATCCATCTCTATATTAGGGCCTACTAGCTCTAATATTCCTACTCCTAAAAACAACCCTATTAATCCTGCTATACTTGTAATGAAAATAGATTCTTGAAGCACCATAATTATAATTTCGCTAGGCAATGCTCCAAGCGCTTTTCTTATACCTATTTCTTTGGTACGCTCTTTTACCACGATCAACATAATATTACCTACACCTACTACACCAGCTATAATAGTACCTATTCCTATAAACCAAAACACACCTCTAATAGTGTCTATTAAGCTATAAATCTTTTGAGCTTCTTCAAGCGTATCATCTACTCTCACCGCTATACGATCATCTGGTGCTACACTAAATCTTGTTCTTAAATCCTGATCTATTGCCTGAGAAAGCGCTGCACTCATAGAGACGGCTTCATCAAAATTATCGGCCATTTTAACGGTATAAGCAATACGATTGATGTTTTCTCCAGCGTTAAATACTTTTTGTGCTGTAGTCATAGGAATAAAAAGTCTAGACTCTTCTCTTGTTCCACCTGGATCTGTGTAAACTCCTACTACCGTAAAGTTGATGTTATTGTTGAGCAGAATAGTCTCACCTATAGGGTCTGAATCTGGAAATAAATCTTCCTTCATTTGATATCCTAGTATTCCAACTTTACGAGACTCATCAATATCTGATTGCGTTATGAAACGTCCTTGAGATAAAGTCGCGTTTTCAATAAGTTGCTGATCTGGAAAAGCACCTTCAATACGATAAGTACCTTGCTTCTCTTTATAGTTGATCTGTCCACCCCATGTGTTATAAAGGCTGGTCTTATACTCTATTTGATCTTCATACTTTCTATTAAGGTTCTCGTAGTCCTTATTAGTCATTTGTAATCTACGTCCAGGATTGAGTCCTTTAAAACCTTTGGTAGTCATTCTTGTACTTACCTGAATACGGTTAGTAGCATCTTGTTCAAATTGAGAACGCACACCATTTTCTATTCCTGAAGAAAATCCTAATAAGATTACAAGTATAAGTATTCCCGACGCTACTGAAAGGCTCGTCAAAAAAGTACGTAGTTTATTTTTACGTATAGTTTCAAATATTTCTTGCCAGCGCTCTATGTTAAACATATGAGCTTGCTTTTACTTGATTCACAAGAGTATCATCTATAATACGTCCATCCTTAAGGTTCACGATGCGTTTAGTCATTTCAGCTATATCCGGCTCGTGTGTTACGATAAGAATCGTTCTTCCTTCCTCATTAATTCCTTGGATAAGTTCCATTACTTCATAAGAAGTTTTGGTATCAAGAGCTCCTGTAGGCTCATCTGCGAGGAGAACTTTAGGGTCACTGGCAAGAGCTCTTGCTATAGCGACACGTTGTTTCTGTCCACCAGAAAGTTGATTAGGTAGATGATCTGCCCAGTCTGCAAGTCCTACTTTTTCAAGGTAATGCATGGCTTTTTCATCACGTTCTTTACGACCTACTTTTTGATAATATAAGGGCAACGCTACATTATCAATAGCGTTCTTATAATTAATCAAATTAAATGACTGAAATATAAATCCTAAAAATTTATTGCGGTATTGTGCTGCAATTTTTTCATTCAGGTTTTTAATAGGTGTATTATCTAGTGTATAAGAACCATGGTCTGCCTCATCTAGCATTCCTAGAATATTGAGCAACGTAGACTTTCCAGATCCTGACGAACCCATAATAGACACGAGTTCTCCTTCCTTAACAGAAAAATCGATTCCCTTAAGTACGTGTAATGAATTACTTCCTGTAGTATAGGATTTATGCAGGTCCTTTATCTCTATCATGGTTAGTGTTTCAAAACTGCCTCAAATGGAAACAGCTTAATTACTAAGACCCTAAAGTTCTATAGATGTTACAAGAAAGATTATAATTATTTGTTAATATGCTTCTTTTTTGTTGTAGAGCGATAGACTAAGTAGATAATCCCACCTACTAGTATATACGGGAAAATCATTAAATACACGATTCCGTCATTGAGGCCTTCGGCGGCTTTTGTATCTCCACCGCTTTCTATAACTGCTCGGCACATGGCACATTGCGCTTTCGCGAAAGCGGAATAAAGAAAACCTAACAGAAAAACAACTGACTTTTTCATACTTTAATAATATGGAAACATGAACAAATAAACGAGTACTCCTGTTATCGCCACATACATCCAGATAGGAAATGTCCAGCGCGCAATCTTTTTATGTTTTTGAAATTTTTGAGTCCACGCAAAATACATGGTGTATAATACTAATGGAAGTATGATTCCAGAAAGAACAATGTGCGTGAGTAGAATAAATAAATAAACAAATCGCAATGGAGCTTCTTCTGGATATGGTACTGGCTCGTTACTAATTTTAGAAATTACATAGCTCACTAAAAAAATAGCTGAAAGCACAAATGCAGTAGTCATCACTTTTCTGTGCGCTTGTTTATTTCCCTTTTTAATAAGTGTAAAACCCGTAAACAACAATAGAGCCGTCATTCCATTAATAACCGCATGGAATAAAGGGAATAATCCCGATTCTACATTCAGGAAATTGTAGCGCTCTGGCATGAACATCAATAAAACCACTACAAGTGGAACTATGATGGATAAAGTGATAATAATAGCAGGTCCTTTTTTTTCAAGCGTACTCATAATTACTTATTTAGAAGTGTTTGTGCGTCTTCAATGATTTCTTTTAATTGTGGTTCGAGATCAGTTCCAGCCACGCCATTATAAACCATCATCCAGTTACCATAAGCGTCTTTACGTGATCTGATGTTTCCTTCTCTATCTACCAGCGCAAAGTTACCGCTGTGCTCAAACTTGATTAAACTGTCCTGACTTTCTCCCACATAAGCACTGAATCCTTCTCGTGCCAGTTTAAAAGTTGCTTCATTATCACCACGCACAAAGTGCCATACACCATCTATGGCGTCGTGCCTGGTTGCATATTCTTTTAATACTTGTTGTGTATCATATTCTGGATCGATACTCACTGAGAGTATTTTAAAATCGCTATAATCTTTTAATTTCTCTTGAACTTTCTTCAAGTTATTACTCATAGGAGTACAAATGGTAGGACATGAGGTAAAGAAAAAATCTACGACGTATACTTTTCCCTTCATGGTTTCATTTGATATCGTGTCACCGTTTTGATCCACAAATTCAAATGCTGGTACAGTGTTAAATTTCTTCAGGAACTTGTCTGCTACTGGAGCACGATCTTCTGATCGATTGCTGTCTACTACTTTATCTTTATTTATGTAATGAATCACATTTGTCACTGCAAAGTATCCAAATATGATTATTATGATTCCTAATCCTATGTAATATGGAGTATCCTTAGATTTACTCATCTTTTTGAATTTTCTGGTCTCTATTCTTTTTAAATGCAAAACGATACTCAGCGAGCAAAACTCTCATATCGTCTATCATTCTTTTATTAAGTTGTGCAGCGGTTTTAGTGTTATAACCATAAACTACTCCATCTTCTTCTATTTCATCATCGTCTCTACCTCTCAAGTTGTTATTAACGTCTATTACAAACGCATAGTCTGAGGAAAGGTCATTATTAAGACGATCATTAGTTTTAAAGCTACTATAAAGGTCTTGCACTTGCTGATCAGTTCCTTTCAAGAAATGCCAGTCTTCTAGATCAGTGGTCTCAGCCATTTGTTCTAGGATTTGTTTAACATCATCAGCTCCAGATTCTGGAAGGATGCTGATCATTTGAAATGTATTAAAACCGTGAAATTTCTTGTAAATCTTTTCATTAAGATTTGATACATATCCTATTCTACCATAAGGATCTTTACCTAAAAATGTAATGATGGTCACACTATCCTTAAGTTGCGTTGCGGTTCCCTTTACGATTTTGAAATTATCGATTTCTTGAACATTCTCAGTCACCACAGGTAGTGTCTCAAAGTGATGCTCGCCATTTAAAAAGAATAGATAAGCTACTAGCGGCAAAGCAAACAAAACAATGATCACGAATTTTTTAGAAAACTCGCTGGTTTGTTTAATTCCTTCGGCCTGTGGGAAATCTGACATAATTGGGTATAAAAAAGGACGGAAAAACCGTCCTTAGTATTTTATGTATTAGTATGCACTAGAAGTCAAAGCTTACAGCTGCATTTTTATAAACTTCATAAATATAATCTCCTTCTACAAGTAGTATAGCAATTAGATAAATAATCAAGAATACTCCTGTCCATACCACAGCACGACGTAATCCACTTACCTCATCTCTCATGTGCATGAAATCCCAAGTAATGTAATATGCCTTAACTAATGTAAGGATGATAAATATCCAGTTTAATAATTTTAATCCTAACACATGTACATTCAACATATCTGGCTTTATATAACCTAATGCTACTTCTACAATTGTAATAAGTGATAGAAATATAAGAACACCCCAAATTTTTTGAGTGTTTGACTTGAATTTTACGAGACCTCTAAAGATCTCTAATTTATGCTCTGCGTGTGCGTTATGATGTGCTACGTGATCTGCCATTTTAATATCTTAAAAAATTATACTAGGTAAAAGAATGTAAATACAAATACCCATACTAAATCTACAAAGTGCCAGTAGAGACCTACTTTCTCCACCATTTCATAACTACCTCTTCTCTCATAAGTACCTAAAAGCACGTTAAAGAAAATGATCAAGTTAAATATCACTCCTGAGAATACGTGGAAACCGTGGAATCCAGTTATAAAGAAAAAGAAGTCTGCAAATAAAGGCGCTCCATATTCATTTTCAGTAAGGTTTGCACCTTCTACTACACCTACTGCTTGATTATTAATTTTAAACAGAGATTCTTCTCTAGACAATAATGTCTTGTGGGAAGCACCTGTTTCTTTATCAACTTGTAATACTTGTGTTCTAATTCTAAGGTCAGGATTTGCAGCAAAACCTTTTCTTACTTCATCAATAGTATAAGTGGCTCCTATAGGATCATCTGATTGATACCAGATACCTTCACTATCAGCAAGAGCATCTGCTGGACGCTCACCTACAGTTACAAATTCATTAAGAGCAACACGCTCACCATTTGCATCAGTAAATTGAAGTATTTTTCCTCCTTTAGTTTTTACAGCTCCGTACTCACCTTTGATGAAGTTTTTCCATTCCCAAGCTTGTGAGCCTACGAATATCAAACCACCTATTACGGTAAGTAATAAATAAAACGATACTTTTTTCTTATCCATGTGATGACCAGCATCCACAGCCAGAACCATAGTTACAGAAGAACCAATAAGAATAAATGTCATTAAAGCTACGTAGAACATAGGTGCATCAGTCCCGTGCATGAACGGAAAGTGATTAAAAACCTCGTCAGCGATAGGCCATTCTTCTATAAACTTAAATCTAGAGAAACCGTAAGCGGCAAGAAATCCTGAAAAGGTTAGTGCATCTGATAAGATGAAAAACCACATCATTAATTTACCATAACTAGCATTAAGTGGTCTTGATCCACCACCCCAAGTTTGTCCTTCGGTACCAGTAGGAGCTACTGTGTTATTCATAATCTTTTATTAAAAATAATGTCTTGCAAAAGTACTCTAAAAAATGTCTTTTGCAAACCCTAAAAACAATAGTAAATATATCCAAAGAATATCTACAAAATGCCAGAAAATAGCACCTAACTCAAACCCCAGAATATTCACCGGAGAATACTTACCTTGAACAGTACGTATAGTCATGATTAACAGCGCTATAAGACCAGCAGCAATATGGGCTAAGTGAGCGACTACAATCACATATATAAATGAGGCGTTAACACTACTACCTGATCCAGTTAAGAATATTTTTTCATTTACTAAACTCTCAAAACCGGCAAATTGCATAAAAACAAAAACACTTCCCAGTATAAAAGTGATTACCGTTAATATGGTGCCGCCACTTTTATTATTATTCAAAATGGCTTTTTTTGCCAAGAACAATGTTAAACTGCTTAATAGAATAACACCTGTGCTCCAGTAAAACTCCTGTGGCAATTCAATCTCCACCCAATCTTTACGACCACGACTTACCACATAAGCACTTGTCAATCCAGCAAACATCATGATGAGGCTTACAATTCCAAACCACAACATTTGTTTTTTGGAACGGCCTATTTTCTCCTCGTGCGTTAATTCTATTTCTTCCATCATTTATCTTAAAAATTTGTCGACCACATAAATTATTTGAATCAATGTGATATAACTTACACTCACTAACATTAACTTTTTAGCGACTTCATTAGACCGTTCCTTAAATAGTTTGATGGCATAATACAAAAACCACAAGCCTAAAAGACCTACTAAAACAGCACTTACCCAATTTATATAAAGACTACCTGTAATCCCAAATGCAGGAATGAGCGATATAGCAATAGTCCATATAGTGTACAGAATAATTTGTATCGCTGTTCCACGATCTGTATCTCCTGTAGGTAACATTTTAAAACCTCCAGCTTTGTAGTCGTCTTTAAGCATCCATCCTATCGCCCAGAAGTGTGGAAATTGCCAGAAAAACTGTAACATGAATAAAGTACCTGGTTCAATCCCAAAATCACCACTTGCAGCAACCCATCCTAACATGTAAGGAATCGCTCCTGGAAAAGCTCCAACAAACACACATAAAGGAGTGCGCGTCTTCAATGGAGTATATAATAGAACATATAAGAGAATACTAAGAGCCCCAAAAAAGGCCGTAGCAGGATTGATAAGATATAATATAACCACACCACTTATGGACATGATTAATCCATAGATCCATGCCGTAGAAACAGCTACACGACCTGTAGGCAAAGGTCTATTGCGCGTTCTCTTCATGAGTGCGTCTAGATCCTTTTCTATAATTTGATTAAATACGTTTGAGGAACCTACTAAGAAGTATCCTCCTACTATAAGCATGAGAATGATTTTCCAGTCATAAACAGTTGCTCCAAGAAAATATCCTGCAATAGATGAGAACACGACCACCACAGACAGTCTAGGCTTCGTGAGCTCGATAAGGTTCTTCACCATACTAGGTGACTTTTCTATGGCATTAACTTCAGTCAAAAAGCTTATTTAGTTAATTGATTCGTAGGGTTTGCAAAGATACCTTACAACTCCTATGTTACAAAGTAAAACAATTGCTTTGAGATAGAATTATGATTGTTGTGGATACGCTTTCGCGAAAGCGTGATTAAAAAAACGGTATATAAAAAAAGGGAATCCTTACGGATTCCCTTTTTAATATACAGTATTAAATAAATACTATTTGTTGCGCTTTAACTTTACAACACCTAATCCAATTGCAGCAGCAATTGCTAGAGCGATTCCTGGGATAGGAGCTCCTGTATCATCAAGTGTTGCTCCAAAACCTGGAGCAGTTTGAGCCATTGCAGTAGTAGATACTGTTAAAAAAGCTATTAAAGCTAATAATTTTATGTTTTTCATTTCCTTGTTTTTAATATTATTAAATGATGCTATTTTTTGATAATTCTACGAGTAACTGTTTCAGCACCAGCAGTAATATTTAGCAAATATACACCTTTCGTTAAACTTGAAAGATTTTCAACAATTAATTTTCCTCCAACTAATTGTATGTCATCCTTCTGAGTAATTAACTGACCTAAAGAATTGTAAAGAGCATAACTCACATCATTACTGAAATCGCTTCCAATTACAACCGTTACTGCATCACCAGATACAGGATTAGGATATAATTTAACTGCGCTCTCTAGAGATAAGTTATCATCAACACTTAGAGTAACATTCTGGAATACGATTTCAAAACGATCAAGTGCTGAGCTATTAGCATCATTAATGTCAACTGTTACATCTACTAGAGTAGTTCCTTGAGATAATGGAGATAAGTTACCTGTGAAATTATCTTTCAAGTAAACATCCATTCCTGGTAAACCATTCACAACTGCTTCAAAAGTGTAATTGCTTACAGTCTGGTTAGAGAAGTTCAATTCTATAACATCACTAACACTAGGTAAAGTTCTACGCTCAAATGCTAATCTATCACCAGTAGCATCATGAACTACAGATATGTTTTCATCTATGTTATTGAATTTGCGTGCATCACGAGTATCTAAACCTAGATTCTCAGTTGCTCCAAATTCAATAATCAACCCATCCTGTGCCGTTTGACCAGCAGTATATCTAGCTGCATCAAATACCGTTAATTCAATACTATTAGTTAATTGAGGTGTATTAAATATA
Organism: Nonlabens sp.; assembly: GCF_051251825.1. Lineage (GTDB taxonomy): Bacteria > Bacteroidota > Bacteroidia > Flavobacteriales > Flavobacteriaceae > Nonlabens. The sequence continues at coordinate 425,067 of NZ_JBPOGG010000002.1, forward strand.
ATAGCATCATCTGCACTTAATCTATCTGCTAATTCAAAATCAACAGTACCAGCTGCAGTTGCTTCCATGAAGAAAGCTTGACCTGGCTCAATTACATTAGTCGCGTTACTACCTGCTGTAGCCGATCCTCCAGGAAGTGTTACCGTCGTATAAGCTCCTTGAGTTCCTAAAGTAGGATCCCAATAGTAAACAAATCCTGTTGTATTTGATGTACCAACGGTAGCCATATCCATAAATGATTGATAAGGATTTCCTAATAAATTAAAACCAGTGGTTGTAGGTAAAGATTTATCACCATTTTCCAATGCACCATTTGCTCTCAACGTAGTTGTTACGCCAGCTCCTGAAGCATTATCATTTAAATCAATATTTCTATCTCCACGCACCATCATACGATATCCATTACCGATTATATGATTGGTATTATTAGTATTTGCAACAGCACTCCAAGCAGCTCCTCCAAAAGAGAACATACTAGGATTACCAGAAGCTGTAAGATCTAATCCAGTAGCCGCGTCAGTCTCACCTGCATCACTAGCAGAAAGGTTGGTTACGTTAGCACTTTGAACACCTGTAATATGTGTACCGAAACCAGCTGGCTCTAATCCACCTTCTTGCCATGTATCAAATATAGAAGAACCTGATACAGGAGAAGCTAAGAATCTAAATGCTCTATTACCAGAAATATAACGCTGTGCTACAATATTAGGTTCTCCATTTGCAGCGTTTTCTACAGAACTAGAATCTAATGCAAATGCACCAGTGATATGAGCAGTCTCTGTAGCCGTACTAGCAAATACGATTCCTGTTAAAGGTCCAAAAATAGGACCTGTAGCATTTGTCATTCCACCACCTGCTAAATCTAAATTACCTGTAAAGGTTAAAATTGCTGGGACTGCTGGCTGGAAACCTGGAACTCCTTTAAATTCGCCAACTTGCACGCCTTGAGGATCCGTAATTCTGTAATTGTTCAATGTAGCATTTAAATTACCTACTGATAACTCCACTCCATTAGATTCGTTTGAAGTTCCAGCATTATTATGTATAATATAACCATCTCCAGAAGATGTAGTATTTAATGATACCTTTTGACGTACTGTTATATCTGTATTCAAAACTAATTCTGAAGCACCAAGATTGTTAAACCCTAAAGTTAAATCCTTAATTATAAAACCGTCATTAATGGTCGCTGTTCCTTCTTGGATTAGCACATCTTCTATACCTAAGATATAACCTTCTGGATTATCAATCCAGCCATTATTGTATGTAAAGTTAAAATCTCTCCATCTATAATCCCAGTCTCCATTGGCAGACGAACTAGCATTTCCAGCAAGACCGCTTGGACCTCCAGCTGCTGCCGTAGGAACAATGTTTCCATTAGGAGTATTATAGGCATCCATCATTGTATTTACTGCAAGATCTTCACTTGCGTCGTCAAGACCATTTCCATTAGCATCAGCCATTGCAGCTGTGATACCAGATTCTGTTCTATCGTCTGTACCATCACTATCTGCATCTAAGGTTAAGTAATCTAAATCTTCATCTCTAGCAAAATTAGGGAATTGCGACTCTGTATCTACAGGAACTAATCCAGTCCCATAGTTGCTTGCAAGACCTGCCTCAGTACCAGTTGCGTTTACTACCGCTGGAGCTAACCATCCTGAAGTTGTTTGTGCTTCAACGTTGTCTGGAATACCATCACCGTCAGAATCTAGATCCAACTGATTAGGAATACCATCCATATCTGTATCAACAAATACAGGTACTTCACAAATGTCTGTAAACCTTACTTTTTGTTCAGAAACAGATCCACCAGTTGCTGCCGTAAATCCTAAAAAGGCTTTATCACCACCAAAGTATGTAGTGGCAAAACTAGGAGTCGTCAAACTACCTGCTAAAACGCCATCTACTGTATAAAATAGACTCTCATTAGTTGCATCCCAGGAAATGAATACGGTGTGAGCAAGTCCGTCCTCTATTTCGCCAATTGGTTTTGCATCACTCAATAATACTCTACCAGCAGCTGAGTTATCATAAGTGTCTGTATCCCATATAGAACCATGATCTGCTGCGAGGTCATTCCATGACGCACCATTATTAAAAATATCCAATTCTAGTGCAATACCATTTTGAATAGTTTGAGCACCTAATCCTCCACCAGGGTTACCAGTAGCGTTTGCTCCAGCTGGATCGTTTTGAAAGACTATTGCGATACCGTCTGCTCTTTCACCAGAAACAGCGTTTTGTTCACTAAATGTTACTTCAAAACTAAAATCAAAATTACTTCCAAAATCAAACTGATTATTTGAGAAAGCAGAACCTAATTCAAATGTTGCTTCATTTGTCAAAATAAGCTCTTGATTATCCGTTGGGTTTATAACAGCATCACCATCTAGAACAAATAACTGATCGATTGATTTACCTTCTAATAATTTCTCTGTACAATCTGTAATACCATCATTATCGTTATCCACGTCCACGTTATCTAAAACACCGTCGCCATCTACATCTAAGGAATCATCATTTAAAATGGTTGCTGTAGCAGTATTAAGACTACCTATAGTATAAGCAGCATCGGCAGTTATTTCAATAGTAAAAAATTCGTCAGATTCAACGTCTGTATCGCTGTTTATGTTAACCTGTAATACAGCAGATGTTTGACTTGCAGGAATAGTTATAGATGTAAAGTTAGGAGTTCCACTAACGTCAGTAGCATTAAATCCTGCTCCATCTGTTTTAGTAAATTGAACCGTTAAACTATTTGCAGTACTTCCTGTACGAGCAAATGTAAAATCAAATACCGCACTATCTTCATCAGCACTTGTCGGGCTTAACGCCACATTTACTTCTCCAGGCGCAGCGCCAGTAACAATATCACCAGACGTACCACCGAAAGATTCAAAGGCAAAATTACCTCCTCCACAATCTGAGCGTATCGATAATGATGAATAACTCTCACCTTCTGGTAAACCAGTAATTGTAAAACTAGTTGCAGTTCCTACAGAAATACCTGAATAACCAGCAACATCGTTCCCAAAGTCGTCAACCAAAGTATATTGATAGTCGGTCGCTCCAGCACCTGCCGTATAAGCTACTGATATAGCAGAACTATTAGTATCTGGTATTACTGTAAGATTAGTTACAGGATCACAAGAAAGGGTTGTAAAACTTACAGGACCAGCCCAACCTGAAACAGTTGAAGTAGCTGGACAATTACCACGTACATAAGCATCATAAGTTGTACCTGCCGTTAAACCGCTTGCATTTACTGTAAAAGACGCAACCGAGCCAGAATCATAGGCCGCGGTAGCTACATTTGGAGGAACACCTGAATCCATAACGATAAATTGAGCACTTCCATTTAAAGCCCCACCGGCAGTAACAGATAAGTCTGAGCTTGTGAAATCAATATTTGAAGCCGCTAAACCTGTAGGTTCACCGCAGCCCGCAGTAACTGTCACTGTAGCAGGCGCAAAAACAAAACCAGCTTGAGTTGTAGCACTATTAGTGCTTGATGAAAATACTACTAAATTTGAGTTAAGAATAATATCTGCAACAAATGACCATCTAACGGTACCTGTAAACCCTGCACTTACAGGTATATTAAATTGATGATTCTGTGTAGCACTCGAGAAACCTCCGGCAGTGAATGGCGTTCCACCATTATCTAAATCACTTAATACTTGGTAGGTAGCAGATTGAGCATCGATAGCTGATAATAACTGCGCTTCCGTACATCCTTCACATGCATACAAATCTAAAGTATATTCAATATCTGAAAAACTGAACCCAGGATCATATGTTGCATCTGCAAGAAAAGTATTTCCTGCGGTGACCGGATCTGGTGTTGACGATATAGTTGTCCAACTTTGTGCATTTGAAAATTGGAACACTCCTATAAAGAGTAGTCCCAGTAATAGTAATTTGTTTTTCATAGTAATTTATTTAGATAAAGCACTTTCCCCTTGAAAAATACAGAACCACAAAGAAAAAGAAATTTTACCTTTGAATTATAAATTTTAACGAAGTATATCAAAAATAATAGCTTAAAGGTGTTTTTAATCGATAAAAAGCGAAATTGCAATAATTTAGGTCTTCAATCGTCTAAAAGCGTCGTTAACAATTATCACATATGTTAATTTAATAAGGGTGTTTTCCTACAAAATAAAACAGGCTAGCAACATAATTGTTCCTAGCCTGTTGATAAATAAGGTAATAGTCGTCTAATTAGTGAAATTGTCTTTTAGATTTAAAAATTCCCATCTTAAATACTTCCACTTCGACACAGCTCAGTGCATTGCCTAAGTGGAAGGACTTTTTTATCCTACCACAAAATTCACAATCTTACCAGGAACGATCCCATCCCTAGCCCTTCCCAACGGGAAGGGAACTTATTTTTCTCTTTAAAAAACGAAGTTTATGATTTTGCCTGGTACTACAATTGACTTCTTAATCTGTTTTCCTTCTAGTTGTTCTTGCACTTTCTCATTATCTAGTACCATTTTTTCTAGCTCGTCTTTTGAGATGTCTACTGGTAAGTCAAGTGTGAACTTCATTTTACCATTGAACGAAATAGGATAGGTTTTGCTGCTTTCTATGAGATGCTTCTCTTCAAACACAGGAAAAGGTGCTTCACTTATAGAATCGGTATGACCTAATAGTGACCATAATTCCTCTGCGATATGTGGTGCATATGGTGACACTAATATCGCAAGTGGTTCTAGCACTTCACGACTGTTGCATTTTTGAGCAGTCAACTCATTAACCGCAATCATAAAACTACTCACGCTGGTATTAAAAGAGAAGTTCTCTATATCATCTTGCACTTTCTTAATAGTCTTGTGCAAAGTCTTCATGCTGTCTGGTGACGCTTTTTCATCGCTTACTGAGAATCCATTATCGTTATGATACAGTTTCCATAGTTTTTTCATAAAACCATAAACTCCAGTAATTCCTGCCGTATTCCATGGCTTAGCTTGTTCTAATGGTCCTAAAAACATTTCATACAATCGCAAAGTATCTGCACCATACTGGTCACAAATATCATCGGGACTTACTACGTTGTACTTAGACTTGGACATTTTTTCTACTTCACGAGAAACTTTAAAAGTTCCGTCATCAGCAGTAATAAATTCTGTATTTGCATATTCTGGTCGCCAAGCTTTAAACGCTTCTATGTCGAGTTCATTAGAATGATTGACTAGAGCAACATCGGCATGTAATTTTCTTCCAGACTTTATATTTAAATCTTTTGCTTTTACACCTTGAGAAATAAATCGTTTCTCCATCTTTCCATCCACTTCAATTTCCAATTCTTTTACAAAAGCACTTTCACCCAAAATCATTCCTTGATTGATCATCTTTTGGAACGGCTCGTTTACGGTAACCTTTCCTAAATCGTGTAACAACTTCACCCAAAATCTGCTGTACAACAAGTGACCAGTTGCGTGTTCGCTTCCTCCTATATATAGATCTACATTTTGCCAGTATTCTTGAGCTTCTTTTGAAAACATCTCGTTTTCATTGTTAGCATCCATGTATCTAAACATGTACCATGAGCTTCCTGCCCAACCTGGCATCGTGTTTAGTTCTAAAGGGTAAACATTATTATCTCGACCTAAATCCTTCCCTGTAGAACTTTCACTTTCGTTTTCCCATCCTAAATCCTTCCCTAAGGGAAGGACCATATCTTCATTCTTAAAATATTCTGGTCTTTGGTTTACAGCCTCTGAAATTTTTAAAAGAACCTCGTTAAGGTTTGTTAGAACCTCATCATTGGTAAATCTAATAACTTTATAACCTAATTTTTGCTCTAGTTTTAAGGTTCTCTGATGATCTTGATCGATCTGAAATTCGTGATATTTCCCATCTAACTCAACAATTAGCTTTCGCGTTAAGCAAACGAAATCAGGTATAAATTCATCAATAGGATGCTGTTGCCTAAACTTAAATCCTAGTTTTTTTCCTTTCAATTCTTTCCAAAGAATTGCCTCTGCATCCGTTGGATTTTTGCGCATTTCTTGTGCACGCTCTAATAAAGTAGAAGCTATCTCAGGCTTAGCAGTAAAGTAGCCTGGGTTTTCTTGTTGATCCCATCCTAAATCCTTCCCTAAGGGAAGGACTTCCTCCGATTTGCTTCGCAAATCAGAAAAACTTGTTTTTTCTGCAATTCCCTTCCCTTTGGGAAGGGCTAGGGATGGGTTGGCTACCACACAATTATTCACCGCATCCCAATGCCATTTTTTTGCACGACCTAATGGTGGCGCGCCATCTTCTGTAGGTAAATATTCGTCCACTTCTGGCAACTCGATAGGCAAGTGCTTGCGATCTATCATTTGTGGCAATCCGTCCTTATAATATACTGGGAAAGGTTCACCCCAATAACGCTGTCGCGAAAACACCGCATCACGCAAGCGGTAATTGGTCTTTCCTTTTCCTGCGTTTACTTCTTCTAGTTTTTCAATCGCTGCTGCCATGGCACCATTCTGGTAGCTCATTCCATTTAAGAAATCACTGTTGCAAAGCGGTGTTTTGTCTTTTGCAGCATAAGCTTCTTTACTGATATCTATTCCTTCAAAAATATTTTTGATCGCAGGCATTCCTTCCTGACCTGCAAAAAAATTTGCAAATGTATGATCGCGCTCATCTCCACAAGGTACTGCCATTACGGCTCCAGTTCCATATCCAGCAAGTACATAATCGCCTATCCAAACTGGCACAGGCTCACCACTTAAAGGATGCGTCGCATAAGCTCCTGTAAACACTCCAGAAATGGTCTTCACATCGGCCATGCGTTCTCGTTCTGATCGAGCTGCGGTTGCTTTTTTATAAGCTTCAACGGCATCTTTTTGTGCTGGCGTTGTAATTTGATCAACTAACTCATGTTCTGGAGCCAGCGTCATAAAAGTTACTCCATAAATAGTATCGGGTCTGGTGGTAAAGACATCTATTTTAAGCCTCTCCTCAGTCCTCTCCAGCGGAGATGAAGCTTTTTCTAATTGAAACGAGACCATTGCACCAACCGATTTACCGATCCAGTTGCGTTGTATTTCTTTGATGGATTCTGACCAGTCTAAACCGTCAAGATCGTTTAATAATCGCTCTGCAAACGCACTTATTCTCATCATCCACTGGCGCATTTTCTTGCGCACCACTGGATGTCCACCACGTTCACTTACGCCGTTGACGATCTCATCATTTGCAAGTACCGTTCCTAGTGCTGGGCACCAGTTTACTTCTGTATTTGCAAGAAAGGTCAATCTGTAATCTAATAGTATTTCTTGTTGTTCTTCATCTGTAAATGCGTTCCACTCTGCGGCTGTAAATGCTCTCAAATCATCTTCAGTAGCAGCGTTGATGTTGTTGGTTCCGCTTTCGCGAAAGCGTACTACCAATTCCTCAATAGGTCTTGCACGATCTGCCTCTTTATCATACCAGCTATCAAAAAGCATGATAAAAATCTCCTGAGTATATTTATAATAATCTGGTGAAGAAGTTCTTACCTCACGATCCCAATCAAAGCTAAAACCGATGCGATCCATCTGGTTGCGGTAACCTGCAATCTTATTTCCAGACTTATCTGTTCCACCTTCTATATTAGTTAACGTAGTCGCTGCAGGATGCTGACCGGTTTGAATCGCATACTGCTCTGCAGGCAACCCAAAACTGTCATAACCCATAGGATGCAAGACGTTAAAACCTGCGTGGCGCTTATATCGAGACACAATATCACTCGCAATATAACCCAGCGGATGCCCTACGTGTAGCCCAGCACCACTAGGGTAAGGGAACATATCGAGTGCGTAGAACTTAGGCTTAGTAGAATTATTTACCGCTTTAAAGGTTTTATTCTCGGCCCAATGTTGCTGCCATTTTGCTTCAATAGATTTGTGGTCGTAATGCGTCATTATAGTATCTTAAGAAAGCGCAAAAATAGGGTGTTTACAACAATGCCGAAACTTATAGCGTTGTAATCGTCAGTAGCTCATTTACTTTATTATTTTTGTGATACGATAAATTACGTATTTCACTCTATGGCATCACACGAGAGATATCAAAAAAGACGATTGTTCAGCTCCTATTTTTGGGTGGTGATCAGTGTGTTTCTAGTATTGTTTTTACTAGGAATCATGGGCTTTTTCTTATTGAACAGTCAGCAAATCGCAGATCATTTCCGTGAGCAAGTTCCTATGTCGATTTACTTTAAAGAAAGTGCCAAAGAAGTAGAAATGCGCCAGCTAGAAAAAACTTTACAAATGGCAGAGTATACTAAAAGTGCCATCTACGTGCCTGCTGAGGAAGGCGCAAAAAAGCTTGTGGATGATCTAGGTGAAGATTTTATTGCAAATCTGGATGGGTTTAATCCACTGCCTAATTCTATAGATGTGCGATTAAATGCCAACTTTGTTACTGATGGTGAGATCGAACAAATCGCGCAGGATTTAACAGCCAAAGATTATGTGCAAGAAGTACAGTATGACAAACCACTGGTTTCTTTATTAAATGAAAACGTGAAACGCATCACCTTCTGGATGCTAGTAGTTGCAGGAATATTTGTTTTAATATCTTTCTTGCTCATTAACAGCTCCATACGACTGTCAGTTTATGCAAAACGTTTCACTATAAAAACTATGCAAATGGTAGGTGCGACCAAAGGTTTTATACGCAAGCCTTTTATATGGACGAGTGTTAAACTAGGATTGATAGGCGCTGTTCTCGCATTAATTGCCCTAGCTGGAGTGGTTTACTGGATGAATGGATTGATTCCAGAGTTAGAAATATTGAAAAATTACCAAATGCTGGCGATTCTATTTATAGGAGTCCTGGTTTTTGGAGTATTGATAAGCTTATTGAGTACGTTTTTTGCAACGACGAGGTATTTGAATTTAAGAACTGATGAGTTGTATTATTAAGGCCAAACCTTTTCCCCAGCCCTAAAGGGTGAGGTTTTGATAAAGGTTGAAAATGAATTTGAAATTTAAGTTTAAGTTTAAGTTTAAAAATCTGTTTATCATAACAATACAGTTAAGCGGAGCGAGAAAAAAAATTAAAATATTAAAGATGAAACAAGGAAAAATAAAAGCACCACAGAAAAACGTTCCGCATACTGAGGCGCAGCCAGTTGTAGAAGAAAATGTCAAACCACGTTTTGAATTTATCTTTAAGAAAAAGAACTACATGTGGATGATTATAGGACTTGTCGTGATCGTTGCAGGTTTTGCCTTGATGGCTGGTGGTGGAAGTGATGATCCTACTGTTTTTAACGAATCTATTTTCTCATGGCGCAGGATACGTCTTGCTCCTACTCTAGTTCTTATAGGTTTCGGGATTGAAATGTATGCGATTCTTTTAAATCCAGATAAATAATGGAGTGGCTCGATGCGCTCATCTTAGGAGTGATTCAAGGTCTTACTGAGTTTTTACCAGTTTCTTCAAGTGGTCATTTGGAATTAGGAAAAGCTGTACTAGGCGATAATTCTGTTCCTGAAGAAAGTTTACTATTTACAGTCGTGCTACATTTTGCTACAGCGCTAAGTACCATCATTGTTTTCAGAAAAGATATTTTTAATATCATCGCTGGAATATTTACGGGTAATAATGAGGACCTCATTTTTGCAGGTAAAATTGTTGCCTCTATGTTTCCTGCTGTGATTGTAGGATTATTTTTTGAAGAGCAGTTAGAATCTTTATTCAATGGAAATATAGTTCTTGTAGGTTGTATGCTTATAGTTACAGGATTACTACTGTTTCTTGCAGGTCGTGCTAAAAACACTGGTAAAAACATAAGTTGGAAAGATGCTGTACTCATAGGAATCTCTCAAGCGATTGCGATGTTACCTGGAATATCTCGCAGTGGAGCAACTATTTCAACGAGTGTTCTATTAGGTAATGATCGTACAAAAGCGGCACGTTTTTCTTTCTTAATGGTTGTTCCATTAATTTTTGGAAAAATAGCTAAGGATATTATGAGTGGAGATATCTCCATGGAAAGCAGTGCAAGCATGCCACTTCTCATAGGTTTTATCGCTGCGTTTGTAACAGGATTACTCGCTTGCACTTGGATGATCTCGCTTGTGCGCAAGGCAAAGTTGCATTACTTCTCTTATTATTGTTTTGCGGTAGGATTGATTGCTATTGCAGCAGGAGTTTTTAATGGATAAGCAGTACTATGGATCCTAATTTGCCACCTATTACAAATCCTTATTTACTAGGTAAAGTATTACTCATCGATAAACCACTTGGCTGGACCTCTTTTCAAGTGGTGAATAAAATAAGATGGTTGATCAAGCAAGAATTCAGGCTCAAAAAAATTAAAGTAGGTCATGCAGGAACTCTTGATCCACTTGCCAGCGGTCTGTTAATTATATGTACAGGAAAAGAGACTAAGAACATTGATCTTTATCAGGCACAAGAAAAAGTATATACAGGAACAATCACATTAGGAGCAACCACACCTAGCTATGATCTCGAGACCGAGATTGACCAGAGATTTTCAACTAGTGAATTGACACCAGAATTACTCATCAAAACAACCGAGCAATTCACTGGTGACATCATGCAAAAACCACCTATTTACTCGGCGCTTAAAAAAGACGGAAAACGACTATATGAAATAGCACGTGCTGGTCAAACGACAGAGATTAAAGAACGCCAGGTAAATGTTCAAGAATTTGAGCTGAGCAATTTTAGAATCCCTAAAGTGGATTTTAAAATCACTTGTGGGAAAGGAACTTATATAAGATCACTTGCGCACGACTTTGGTCAAGCGCTAGATAATGGTGGCCATTTAAGCGCATTAAGACGCAATAAAATAGGCGACTATGACGTTAAAGATGCTCTCAATATAGCCCAATTTGAGGAGTCTCTAAAAAACTAACTATGAAAAACACACTACTACTCCTGCTTTTAATTCCTTTTCTAGGATTAAGCCAAGACCTAAGCGTCAACAACTTGCCTAAAAAACTGGCTAAAAAAGCTCCAGGAACCATTAAAATTTCTGATCAACTATCTATCGATAAAAGACCTGTTGATGAATCTATGTATCAGGAATTTTTACAAAGCATTCAATCCTACTGGAACGATGAACGTTCAAAAGAAATACGCAGTAACAGCATTCAGGAAATATTAGGTTCTAGTAATAATGGTAAAATGAATCAACCATTATTTACAAAAATGCTGCCTACGGCCCTAAAATCATTAGATGTAGATAAGGCTTTTAAAGAAAATAATTCGTCTTTATTTGAGGTTGCAACTATGCACAATCCTGTAGTAGGAATCTCAAAAGAACAAGCAGCAACCTATTGCAAGTGGCGCACAGATATGCTATTCATTACTCAAAAGAATGATAAGAGATGGAGTGATGTAACTACACCTATTTACACCTACAGACTTGCGACTGAAGAAGAACTTACTATGGCTACAGCTCATTTTGAGGAAAAGAATAGAATCAATGTAATCCTAACATCACCTTCACAAATTGCTCCTACAAGTGCAAAAAGTTATTTAAGTAGTAATGATTACCAAGTCTTCAAAAACTCAAGTGTTGTCGAAATCACCTCTGAAAGTTCTGAGAACGAGTCTAATATATTTAGATGTGTTTGTGAAGTGAATTATCCTGAAAAACGCTAGTTAAAGATTTTTACAGGAACCTCAAGACTGTCCAGCACTGGTACTTGAAAATTCATCATTCCTTTTCCAGCTCTTATACTACCTTCATATTTGATAGCCACTTTCTGATTCACTAGAATTTGTAAAGTGGCATTTAACAATCCGCCACCTTTCTCTCCATAAAACTCCTTAGGAGACATTCTCGCAGTAAGCGGTAAAATAAACTCGCCACTAGCTGGCATTTCTATATCGAGATCTTGATTGATTTCGGCTGTTTTGCGTCCATCTACATAAACGTCAAATTTTGCTTGAGTAAGATCTAGTCCTACTGGATTAGGATTATACAACACACAATCACCAGTCAACTCTACATTATCAGTCGTGGCATTTTTGATTTTCACGTTTTTGATTTCCATAAAAACGACTTCTTCATAAGCATCTTCACATGATGTCATTAAAAATAGAATCGAGCATAATATTATAAAGGCACGCATAGTTGTGTATTTGTGGTAAAGATACTTGTAGTTATGCTTTCGCGAAAGCGTAATTAAAATTTCAAATAATTTTTACTAACTTTCTAACTACTAAAAACTTAACCCAACTATTATGAAAACACTTTTACTTTCCAGCATTTTACTGCTATCCACTATATCGCTCTCCGCTCAAACTCAAAATGGTCTAACCATGGATGGTACTAACGATTATGTGTCGACTACGTATAGTCCGCCATCGGGAAATGTAGCTCGTTCCATAGAAGCGTGGATAAAAACCACTGCAAATTCAGTTCCTAATGCTGGAGGAAGACAACAGATCATTGCAGATTTTGGGAGTTTTACCACTGGTGGTCGTTTTACCTTTAATGTTTTATGGGGCGGCGCCATACGTCTAGAAGTAGGTGGAAATGGTGTAAGCGGCACTGTGGCAGTAAATGATGGAAACTGGCATCACGTCGCTGTAGTTTATGATCCTGCAAACAGCGCTGGAACGGTTGCTTTATATGTAGATGGAAATTTAGATACGACTGGCACACCTACTGTAAGTGTTAATATAGGAAATACAACTCCTTTTACCATAGGTCGCCGAGTGGATGGTGTGAACAATTTTACAGGCTCCATAGATGAAGTAAGATTCTGGAACAGAGCACTTACTCCTAACGATCTAAACGTAGGTGGCGGCAGCGAAATTTGCCCTTCAAGCACTGGTTTAGGTGCTTATTTTCAGTTCAATGAAGGAATGCCGAGCGCTTCAAACAGCGGTATAAACTCACTTCCTGAATTAGTTAGTGGTAATGATGGAACCTTGAATGGATTCAGTCTTAGCGGTGGAACCTCTAACTGGACTCCAGGAGCTCCAGTGACTCGTTTTATCGATACTGATGTTTCTCAAAACGCTGGTGTCTTAACCGCAGCGCAATCTGGAGTTACCTATCAATGGATTGATTGCTCTACAAACATGCCTATTACTGGAGCAACAGGAATGACGTTTACACCTACTATGGTAGGCGATTATGCCGTTGATATCACTTCGCTAGGTTGTACTCAGCGTTCTGATTGTGAAACTGTGACTACATTAGGGATCGATGCGATAGCGTTAAGTGATGTTGCTCTTGTTCAAAATCCTTCTGCTTTTTTAAGTTTCAGTGGTTTACTAGCTAGTGATACTCAAGTTGCCATTTATACACTTTCAGGAAAAAAAGTTTTCACATCAACATTAAATAATTCCCAGTTGATCCAACCTAATATTTCATCAGGTTTATATATGGTTACCGTTTCTAAAAATGGTGCGAGTAAAAGGTTGAAGTGGATTAAGGAATGATATTTGTCCACCTTGTTATATGAGAAAAACTCTTCTAATTACTTTACTGATTTTTTCAAATCTGACTTTTAGTCAAATCAAAGATTGTAGTATTCAACAAATCCAATTAGAAACCTATGACTTTGTAGCTGAACATATTGAGATAATAAGTCCGCACATACTTAATAGAGATTCTCTTATTGAAGTGACCATTTATTTTAAAAAGAATTACGAGGAATACAAGTATGAATTCGAAATTAACTTTAAAGAAAATGAAGATTTCAGTCTCGTTTATTTTCTACTTCTACCAGAGAATAATTATAATGGTGAGAAAAGAATAACGCCAGTTATACATAAAAAATTAGATCAATTCATTACAAATAAAGTAAACGACTGCATAAAAAACAATACTGATTTTACCAATCAGGATTACGTTTCTATTGTTTTTAGAATTCCATTGTCTTTGAAGAATATTGAAAAAGCAAGAGAAGAAGTTTATGAAAGCTTAAAGAATCAATAACTACCTCATATTCCTCAACTCCTTCATTTGCGCCTCGAGAAATGCCATTTTATCTTCCATACTATCTGAGAAATCTGGAATGCGACGGAAGAATACATAACGCACACGCCATAATTCTTTAAGATCGTTAAGATGAATGGTTTGGTCCTCTATATTCTTATGATCTGCTCTCAGGACTAATCCATCTGCGGTGACATATAACCTGCGCAGTATCATTTTGCTCTCTGTCACGGCAAGAACTATAGTTCCATTATTGAGTTTCTTCACCACTTTATGAGGCACCTTTTCTCCTACAACGACATCATTAGGATATAATCCTTTATCATGTGAAGTCATTTCAAGGTTAGTGACCGTGTAAGCTCTAAAATCTTTATCTATATTAATAGGTAAGGATAATTTAGGTAAATCTTCTACAAATGATGGGTTATTGTAATACTCTAGGTAATCGTCTGCAAGTTTTTCTGTAATGCATGGCACTCGTGCAAATTGCTCTCGTTCCAGCTCTTCAGGAGTTAAAGTAAGCTTGTCATTAAATTTTAAAAGTTGATTCACGGTTAACTCGGCTGTAAGGATATCATCTATTGATATGCTAAAATAATTAGCAATTTTAATTATCGTTTCAATTTTAGGTTCACTTCTTTCCTCTTCATAAGCTCCTAAAGTACCTCTCTTTAAGTCAAATAGGTCTGCAAATGCCTGCTGACTCAAACTCTTAATCCCACGAATCTTTTTTATGTTTTTACCGAAAAATGACATTTATTTGCTAATTTTATTTGCAATTAAAAATAATTGTGTATATTTACACTAACAATATTAGCAAAATAGATTCTATTAAGCTAATATTTTGAGTAATACTTTATAATCCTAACCAATTATATCATAGACTTACTCAAATTTTGAGCATTTTAAATGATAGGCCGTTATTTAAAAGTTTAGGATGTTAAAAACAAATAAATCTATATGATTGTCTGGTCGAACGGACAGACAAATTAGATTTTAAACCATAACCTTAAAAACTTAAATGATGATACTAATAATGATTTACATCGCAGATGCCGCAGTGCACATTTTAGTGGGATAAGAAGTTCCTTTTTCGTAATATTAAACCTACCAATTAAAACCTATGAATAATTACTTCAACACCATAAAAGATTACTTACTAGAACTTGATTTTGATATCATTAGAGAAAATACCGCAGACGGTATTATGGTGATTGAAAAAGAAAGCGCTGGAGTAAAAAATATGATTTTAGGAATAGCACCGCCCATTTTAATTATGGAGCAGTACATTTTTAAAATCAATAATAAGAACGAAGAGGTTTTTAAAAGCCTCTTGCAAAAAAACCGTGACATCATTCACGGAGCTTTTGTACTAGATGAAAGTGGTTCTAAGGTCATCTTTAGAGACACACTTCAAATAGAAAACATAGACCTTAACGAGCTTGAAGGAACTCTCAACTCGCTAAGTCTATTGATGAGTGAATACTCAGACCAAATTATCAAATTTTCAAAATACTAACATAGGCGGATTCAATCCGCCGCAACGTAACGGCAGATCGCATCCGCCAATAAACCTAAAATCATGAACATATTTAAAAGAATATTTAAAATCGGTGAAGCACAAGCAAATAAAGCTGTAGATAACCTAGAAGATCCTATCACTATGACTGAGCAAGGAATACGTGATATGAAAACAGATCTTAATAAAAGTGTAGAAGCAATGGCTCAAGTAAAAGCACTCGCTATACGTTCTAAAAATGAACGCGATGAGTACGAGGCAACTGCCAAAGACTATGAATCAAAAGCGATGTTGATCCTTAAAAAAGCTCACGCTGGAGATATGGAAGTGGCCGATGCTGACAGACTTGCAAAAGAAGCACTTGCTAAAAAAGAAGAAGCTCAACAACACGCAAATCGTGCAGCTGCAGACACGGAGAAGTTTGACAAAAACGTTTCACAGTTAAAAGATACCATTGAAACTATCAAAGGAAACATCACAAACTGGGAAAACGAGTTAAAAACACTCAAAGCTCGTGTAAAAGTGAGCGACGCTACTAAAAATGTCAACAAACAAATGGCAGAACTAGACAGCGCAGGAACCGTGAGCATGCTCGAGCGCATGAAAGAAAAAGTCGCTCAAGACGAAGCACTTGCTGAAGCTTATGGAGATCTCGCAAAAACTACAAAATCTGTAGATGATGAAATCAACGCAGCTGCAGATACGACCGAAGCTAAACTAGATGATGACCTGGCTAAGTTGAAAGAGCAACTAGGGATTAAAAAAGATGAGGCATAAACCATTTACCTTTCCTAAGGGCAGACTTAAGTCTGCCCTTAGGAACCACTAACCATTAAATACTAACCTTCTTGGAAAACTATTTCAACATACTATTCTCTGAAGTGAACATCACGCTAACCGTGCTGTTGATCATACTCATCCTTTACTGGTGTGCCACGATGCTAACCGGAATCGATTTTGATTTAGATATCGATGTGGACATAGACGTAGATGTAGATGCAGACGTTGATCTGGACACAGGAATTGAAGGTGGAAATATGGATTTCCAAGACGTTGCAAATGCTGAGGTTGACCGCGAGCACGTCGTGAACAAACGCACTCGCAAACTCAAATGGTGGCAAATCTTTTTGATTTACTTCAACTTTGTGGGATTACCATTTATGTTCACATTTACATTTTGGGTATTTCTATGGTGGTTGATCTCCATATTAACTACTTCTATCACGGGTAGTTATGAAAACAGTTTTGGATTTGTGATCGTTCTCGCAGCAATCATTCCAGCATTAATACTGACTAAAATAATGACGACACCATTTAAATCATTTTTCAAACATTTGAATAAAGATGGCGATAAAGCTGTGGACTTTTTAGGTCGTAAAGCCTTACTTTTATCTTCCATTTCTGGAGATAAATTAGGAAATGCAGAGGTCATGGCAGACGGTAACGTGATGAGCATTTATGTAAAATCACTAGATGGATCAGAGTTACGCTTTCGCGAAAGCGTGCTCATCATCAAACAATCAGATGACAAAAATTATTTTTTAGTGAGTAAGGCCTAATAAGGAAAATTAACTATCAACTGTAAACTGTGGAAGGAATTTTACCCATTATCATTACCGGATTAGCCATTTTGATATTTCAGGTTTGTATGTATTTCTTGATTATTAAAATGTTCTACAAGAAAGTACGAACGGCAAAAGCTATCGTACGCAATGGTCTTGGAGGAACTAAAGTAGCTACTTCAAAAGGTATTTATATAATTCCATCATTTCATACTTATGAGATTTTGGACTTGTCTTCAAAAAGTATAAGAGTAAAACTTTTAGATGATAATAACTTGATAACAAGAGACGATCTGAGAATTGATATTAAAGCTTCATTTATGATGCGCATCAAATATGAATTAGAACAAATTAAACGAGTAAGTGAAACTATAGGAGCTACAAATGCTTCAAATTCAGAACATTTGAAAGAACTATTTTCATCAAAATTTATAGAAGCTCTTAAGACAGTGGCAAGAAAATATGAGTTTAAAGAACTATTAGACTCTCGCAGTGCGTTCCGCGATAATGTTATAGACATTATAGGAACAGATTTATATGGCTTTATTTTAGAAGATTGCGCCATTGATTATATAGAAAAACAATAAACCAAAAACAATAAACCAAACAACAACTATGGACGGAACATTAGGAATCATTGTAACAGGAGTAGGTATCTTTCTATTCCTTGTAATTGTTTACTTCGCTATCATCGCGATGTTTTACAAAAAAGTACATCAAGGCCAGGCACTCGTGCGTACCGGTTTTGGAGGTACTAAAGTCGCGACAGATAAAGGACTTTATGTCGTACCAGTTTTCCACCGTGTGGAGACTATGGATATTTCAGTGAAGAAAATCCAGATTGAGCGTATGGGCGTAGAAGGTCTTATTTGTAAAGACAACATGAGAGCCGATATAAAAGTCGCGTTTTTCGTTCGTGTGAATAATGAGGTAGAATACATCAAAAAAGTAGCGCAAACCATAGGTGTCGCTCGTGCTTCTCGTAAGGAAACACTAGAAGATCTATTTGAAGCAAAATTCTCTGAGGCATTAAAAACCGTAGGTAAGAAGTTTGAATTCATCGATCTTTATGAGGCACGTCGCGAGTTCCGTGATGAGATTGTGGACATTATCGGTACAGACTTAAACGGTTATACTTTAGAAGATTGTGCGATTGACTTCCTTGAACAAACAAGTGTTTCTCACTTAAAAGCAGATAATATTCTGGATGCAGAAGGTATCAAGAAGATTACTGAATTGACTGCCGCACAAAACATCAAGTCCAACTTGATTACACGTGATGAAGAAAAGACCATCCGCAAGCAAGATGTTGAGGCTCGTGAAGCCATTCTAGAACTGGACAAGCAACTAGCAGAAAAAGAAGAACAACAAAAACGTGAGATTGCAAACATAAGATCGCGTGAAGATGCAGAGATTCTTAAAGTAGCCGAAGAAGAACGACTCAAGTCAGAAACGGCACGTATTGCTACCACAGAAAAAGTAAAGGTTGCCGAAGAAAACATGCAACGTCAAATCATCGTAGCAGAGAAAAACAAGCAACGTACAGACGCTGTTGAGACAGAACGTGTAGAAAAAGACCGATTACTGGAAATGACCGAAAAAGAGCGCGTGGTAACACTAGCTCAAATCGAGAAAGAAAAAGTAGTTGAAGTTGAGAAAAAGAACATTCAAGACGTGATAAGAGATCGTGTGATTCTTGAAAAAGGAGTTGTTGAAGAGCAAGAAAATATGAAAGATATTGAAGCTTTCAAAACTGCTGACCGTTCTAAGCAAGTAGCCATCACAAATGCTGAGGCCAAAGCACAAGACGACTTGATACGTATCACGATTGCTGCCGAGGCTTCTAAACAAGCCGCAATTCAACAAGCTGAAGAAATTAACATCGAGGCACTTGCTCATAAAGAAGCCAGTATGAAACAAGCCGATGCTCGTAAGATCCTTGCTGAGGCAACTGCTAAGGAAGAAGCAACGGTAGGACTTTCTGAAGCACAAGTAATGCATGCTAAGGCTGAGGCTAGCGAGCGTCAGGGAATTGTAGATGCACTTATCATCCAGAAAAAGGCTGAGGCTGAAGCAAGCGGAATCACTGCAAAAGCTGAAGCAAAACGTCAAGATGGACTTGCTGAGGCAGAGGTTATCAAAGAAAAAGCCCTTGCAGACGCTGCTGGAATTGAGGAGAAAGCAAACGCTATGAAGAAACTTGATGGTGTAGGTAAAGACCACGAAGAATTCAAGCTACGTCTAGACAAAGAACTTCAAGTAGATCTTGCACAAATCAACATCCAAAAAGATATCGCAGACGCGCAAGCACAAGTGATAGGAGATGCATTGAAAGCTGCCAAGATTGACATTGTAGGTGGAGAGACTATGTTCTTTGAACAAATCATCGGTCAGATCACTAAGGCTAAAGGTTATGACAGACTCGTAAATCATTCTGAGACCGTAAGCGAAGTAAAAGATGCTATTTTAGGAAGTGATGACGTAAAAGGAAATTTACTTGATAAAGTAAAGGACTTTGCAGACAAGTACAATATCAGTTCTGAGGACATCAAGAACCTCACCATCGCAAATCTTTTGAGCAATCTACAAGGTAAATCTAAGGATGGCGACGAGCAAAACATGTTGAGCAACTTGATGAATATGGCTAAGGGAATGGGATTGAGCAACAAAAAACTCGGCAACATCTAGATCCAGTAAGGGCGGATGCGATCCGCCCAGTACTGTAAAGACGCATGCAATGCGTAAACAACACGCATGCGATGCGTCGCAAGGGCGGCGGATCGCATCCGCCATAGAGTAACAGATATGAAGCAACACAATCGTAAATCTATACGGCTCAAAGGATACGACTACACTCAAGTCGGTAGATACTTTGTGACTATAGTCACTCGAGGAAGGTTGCACCTGTTCGGTAATATAGTAGATGGTAAAATGAAGCTGAACGCGTTTGGGAAAATAGCAGCAAACGAATTGGCACATACTTTAAAACTCAGAGATAATGTTTCCTTAGGAGCATTTATGATCATGCCAGATCATGTTCACTTTGTTATACATATAGATCAACAGCCAGTACAAAAAGAATACACAGCTGAAGAGTTCGAACGTAGAGCAGGAGCCGTTGCTGGCAAACATATCAATAAACCTGGATCTCTAGGCGCAATTGTTAGAGGATATAAAGGTGCAGTGACGCGACAAGTCCTGGATAAGATAAATGAAAAATCGGATCCACCAGACAATCAACTTGCAGAGATCCACAAAGTTCTAAAAAATGCAAAAACCATATGGGTACGCAACTATAATGATGCGATCATAAAGTCTCAAAGACACTATGATAATGTAACTAAGTATATCAATGACAATCCTAAAAAGTGGGACGAGCAGCTCAAAGCAAAGCTGAAGCTGGAGTAGCAGTAGCTAGTAAGGACGGATCGCATCCGTCCACACAAAGTGGAGAGGCGCATGCGATACGCCGACAACCGGAGAGACGCATGCGATGCGTCCAAACAGATAGAGAAAACAAATGGCAGAAAAAAATACAACTAACACCACACAACTAGACTCAGGAACTTACGAGATCATCCAGAGCCGTTTGCTCAAGCAAAAAAATGACTTGCAGCAACGCCTGAGTGCTCTTAATGAAGAACGTAAAAAAGTCTTCGGTTCGCTGGAGACGCGCCTGATTGCAAACGATCGTGTGAATACAGAAAACAACTGTATCGCTCGTGATATCGTGACGATTGGCAAGTACAGCATTTTTGGTTATAACGTGCATTTTGGTCTGCGCACTGAGGTCCATTTAGGTGATGTTTTTAGTATCTATGAGTTTGATCGTGATGGTGTGGATGGTGATGCATTACGCTTTCGCGATCTGCCTGCCGGCAGGCAGGAAGCTGGTAATGGTTTAGATCTCATCACAGATCCTATCTTTCAAACCGATTTTGAAAATCTGTACAAATACTATCGCAACACGATTTTTACAAAGTTTGCGATTATGGGGAATTACCTGCACATGGTATTCCAGCTCAGTGATTCGGTTACTGATATCAAAACTTTCAAATGGTTAATTACCGATGATGGACTGCAATATGTAGATAATCGTAGTGAGCATGAATACCGTTATCCAGCGCAATATGGATTCCAATGGAAAGAAGCCGGACGTGATAATCAGCGAGCTGGTGTGCATGGACATGTATCGATATTGGACAAGGTTTTTGTAGAAACTATAGGCGGTGATTTAACCATAAAAGTTGAGGATAATACAGATGATGGTCAGGGAATTTACCGCGAAGACGTAGAACACCGCGACCAGACACTTGATGATGGTCAGTATCGTTATGCCGATTTAGGCAATCTCATCGTTCTGGAAATCAAGCCATTTCAAGAAGAGCCACGTTATTTTGTGTACAATCACAAGATTAAAGAAGTAGAGAAAATAGACAGTATTGCACAAGCTGCTGTGTTATTACCAGATGAGCAAGGAATTATTTTCCCGAGTGGCTATTACTTGCAAACTGGAGAATACAATGTATTCCCAAGCGATGCTGGAAAATTAAAATTCCAGCAAAAAATAGCATCGCCTAACGGTGAAGATCATCTGTACGTATTTTATAATCCTAATCAAGGATTGTATGTATTGATGTCTTATAACGTGATAGACCAAACGGTTAAAACACCTATCATTTGTAACGGGTTTACAATCTTGGAACAAGGTGAACTGTGTTATTTCCGTACCGAAGATGAGCAGACCAAGCATCACATGATGCAAATATGGCAAACTCCTTATTTAAAAGGAAACATCATGCCGTCTGAGCATCAAGATACGATGCTCTATAAAATAGGAAATAAGGATATTGTAAAGGCGATGGCCGAAGCAAATGAACTATTGACGCTTCTTAACAAAGAAGATAGTTATGGCGGTTTATATGACGATATCGCTCGTGCATCTAAAGATATTCTCGATGCTTATTACTGGTTGCCTGAAGAAGAAACCCAACAAATCAACTTACCACTTCTCGAAATCAACAAAGCGTCTAACGCTGCGATAGACGAGTTTGAGAAAGTCAAGCAAATGCGCAAGCAAGCGGCTGCCGACACTAAAGATATTTCTAAAAAGGCTGATGCGCTTTTCAGCAAAATAAAAAGCACTTCGTTTAAATCCATTAATGATTTTGTAGAGTTACTTACTCAGCTGCGCAGTTTGCGTGGTGAAGCGATAGGACTTTATGAAATACGCTATGTAGATACGGATTTTATCAAAGGAATTGAGGAACAAATCGTTGAACAAAACGAGTTAATCTCACGTCGCGCAGTAACTTTCTTACTGGACGATAAAGCACTAGCACCTTATCACGATGCAGTTGCCGAAAAGCAACAAGCGCTAGACGCTACTAAAAAAGTGATTGAGATTAAGAACCTTGAAAAAGAGGTCAATCAAATTGCCGAAGATCTAGAACTGCTCATAGAAATAGTTTCTAATTTAGATATTGAGGATACGTCACATTCTACAAAGATTATTGAGAATATCTCATTGATATTTGCGACTATTAATCAGGTGAAAGCTGCGATTAAAAACAAAGTAAAAACCGTAGGTAAAAAAGAAGCCCAAGCTGATTTTGCCGCACAGTTAAAGTTAATAGACCAGAGTATTATTAACTATCTGGATATTGCAAACACACCTGAAAAGTGTGATGAATTCCTCACTAAAGTTTCTATACAACTAGAAGAGCTAGAAGGAAAGTTTGCTGATTATGACGAGTATATTACTGAGATTATAGGCAAACGTGAAGAAGTTTATGCTGCCTTTGACAATCGTAAAAATAGCCTAGTAGAAGCGCGAAATAAAAAAGCGATTTCTTATCAAAACGCGGCAGAACGTATTATTAAAGGTGTTCAAAAACGAGCTCAATCTTTAGAAAGTGTAACAGAAATCAATGGTTATTTTGCCAGTGATTTGATGATTAATAAGGTGCGCGATATCGTGGCACAATTAAAAGAGCTGGACGACGCTGGAAAAGCCGAAGCTATTGAAACCGCTCTTAAAGTAGCTCGTGAAGATGCTCTGAGAAAGCTCAAGGATAAAAATGAGCTTTATGAAGATGGCGATAGTATCATTAAGTTGGGGAAACATAAATTTGGTGTTAATAAACAACAACTGGATCTTACCATTGTCTTCAAGGATAATGCGCTGTTCTACCACTTAACAGGAACCGATTTCTATCAAGAATTACATAACGAGATCCTAACGCAGTCCAAAGGAATCTGGAATCAAGAATTGGTTTCAGAGAACAAACAAGTTTATCGTGCGGCATACCTCGCCTACTCTATTTTCAAAACTGGAGATAAAGAAGCCTTGAGAATAATGAGCCCAGCAGATTTGCTTATTCATGTGCAAGAAATCGCTAGTGGTAACTATTCTGGCGGTTATGTAAAAGGAGTTCACGACCATGATGCTGCTCAAATTTTGGGCGTTTTATTGCACAAAGATCACGATTTAGGATTACTAACTTATGCGCCTCATGTACGTGCTCAAGCACAGTTTTTTTGGAATAATCTGGAAGATAAAAGACGCATCAACCTCAACCGTATTTTGAAAAGTGCTGGTGAGGTACTATCCGTTTTTCCAGACAGTAAAGAATATGACTTTATTGTTGAGGAACTGGCAAATGAGATCTATAATCGCAATGTCACGCTGAGCTTGTCGAAGCGCAGTGTTGATAGTTCTGAGTCTGTTACAAACACCGACTTCGACAAGCTCAGTCTGACAAATGGAAATGAATATCAAATCGCAAGTTATTTATTTAATGAGCTCAAGGATAACAATCATTTTACGGTAAGCACGAGCGCTATTCAGTTGAAAGAAGCATTTGAGAAGAAAATAAAAGCTCAAAATGCCGATTTGAAATTCAAGAAAAGCCTTGAAGCTTGTGAAGACGAGATCTCTAAAGTGGAACTGGTGAGGCATTGGATTGCTGCTTTCGCGAAAGCGCACTTCGACAAGCTCAGTGTGACAGAACGAAATTGGTTACCCTACATAGACGAATGCGTAGCAAAAATACTCTACGGAGAGTTAACTGCTGACAAAACCGTTGCTGTTTCACCAACTGAAAAAATAAGTAATTTAAAAGGTGCTCATCAAACGATTGAAGAAGGAGTTTTTGAATTCAATTACCATGAATTTGTAACTACTCTGGAACATTTTACTACGATCAAAGTTCCAGCTTATGATGCTTTTAGAAAAGCAAAACACGAGGTAACTGAAGAATTAAAAGAAGCCTTACGACTGGAAGAATTTAAGCCACGAGTGTTGAGTTCGTTTGTGCGTAATAAATTAATTGACCAAGTATATTTCCCATTGATAGGAGATAATCTTGCCAAACAATTAGGAACCGTAGGTGATACCAAACGTACGGACCGCATGGGATTATTGCTATTAATATCGCCTCCAGGTTATGGTAAAACCACCTTAATGGAGTACATGGCAAACAGATTGGGATTGATTTTTATGAAAATAAACGGTCCAGCGATAGGTCACGATATCACATCAGTAGATCCAGAAGCGGCGTCTAACGCAGCAACTAGAGAAGAACTTAAGAAATTAAACCTTGCTTTTGAAATGGGTGATAATGTGATGTTATATTTAGATGATATCCAACATTGTAATCCTGAGTTTTTACAAAAATTCATAAGTCTTTCTGATGGAACGCGTAAGATTGAAGGAGTTTATAATGGAAAACCGAAGACTTATGACTTGCGTAGTAAGAAGTTTTGTGTGATTATGGCCGGTAATCCATATACTGAAAGTGGTGATAAATTCCAGATCCCAGACATGCTAGCTAACCGTGCAGACATTTATAATCTAGGAGATATAATAGGAGATACGGCTCATTTATTTGAGTTTAGTCTGGTAGAAAATGCACTGACTAGCAATCCAGTATTGCAACAGTTGAGTAATAAACATTTTGATGATGTTTATGCGCTGATTGACCGAGTTCAAAATGGAGCGAGCGATAACGAATTAAAAGGAAATCACAGCAATCAAGAAATAGCCGATTATATTGCAGTACTTGAAAAGGTTTTGAAAATACGTGATACAGTTCTTAAAGTAAATGAAACCTACATCGCCAGTGCAGGAATGGAAGATGCCTATCGTACTGAACCTAGTTTTAAATTGCAAGGTTCTTATCGTGATATGAATAAATTGGTTGCCAAAGTAGTTCCTATTATGGATGATAAAGAATTACAAACACTACTATTGTCACACTATGAAAGTGAATCACAAACTCTAACCAGCGCTGCCGAAGCCAATCTTTTAAAATACAAAGAACTCGTAAAGACCATCACTCCTGAGGAACAAAAACGATGGGAAGACATCAAAGTGATTTTTGCAAAAAACAACAAACTCAACGGCCTAGGCGGACAGAATCAAATGTCTCAAGTATTGAGTCAGATGATGGATTTTACCGAAAATCTAGAAGGAATTAAAGAGGTGTTGCGGAAAGGGTTGTCGAAGTAGACACTGTTGGTTTTTCTAACATTTTAACACCGCAGCTACTTAATTGACATTGTAAAAACTTTAAAATCATCGTACAACTCAATATAATTGACCTAATTGTTAAAGTACTGGTTATAAAACGTTAAAGGCAATAATTAATGTACTTTTGGCGTTCTTATTGTTTATATTATAGTTGAACTCAAAATTTAAATAACTTTATGCTTTTAAAAGTGTCTACTTTATTACTCGTTCTTTTTACTTGTGTTGTTGACACAACTGAACGACCTCTACTAAATCTCGAAAATGCCAATCAAGAGGTTAGTACTTATCAAGACGCGATGCTTCAATTAAATCTTCAGGAGCAAATTTATTCTAATAAGAGATGGAAAAATTTAATAGATAATAAGCAATTGTCTGTGAGTCTAGTGGACTTATCAAATGATAATGTGAGGTATGCTAGCATCAATGGTGATTATATGATGTATGCAGCAAGTATGCCTAAAGTTGCCGTATTATATACAGCTATGGATGCCATAGAAAAAGGAGAATTAAAATACACACAAGAGGTTAAAACAGATATGTGGTTGATGATATCCAAATCAAATAATGCCGCATCTACTAGAATGATCGATAGAGTTGGGTTTCAACGTATAGAAGATTTAATGTGTGACTCTTCAAATCCATTTTATGATCAACATGGCAATGGTGGTCTATGGGTAGGAAAACGATATGCCGCTCAAGGAAAAAGAAACCCAGAACCTATACGTGGACTTAGTCATGCAGCTACTACCGAATCGGTTGCTAAACTTTACTACCAAATGGCAACTGGACAATTAATCAACAATAGACGTAGTAATGAAATGTTATCTTATTTAAAGGATCCTAGTCTACATCATAAATTTGTAAATACACTAGATCAAATTGCTCCAGACGCCGATTTGTACAGAAAAAGTGGTTCATGGAAGAACTGGCATTGTGATAGTGTGATTGTATGGGATGATGAGAGAAAAAAACATTACATTCTTGTAGCGATGGTTCAATCTCCAAATGGAGAAAAAATTATAAGAAATTTAGTAAAGCCTGCTGAAGTAGCACTAGGCAAAACACCTATCTTGCTGCAAGACATAAATTCAGTTGAAACAGTTAAGCCAGCTCATATCTAAAATATTTGATATTAAAAAAAAGGAGTTATCCATCGCTTTATGGATGCAACTATACCTTTTTCTTATCATCGGTGCATTATTAGTAGTTAAACCTACTATTAATGCACTTTTTTTATCCACTGCTGGAGCAGACGATTTATCCTTTGCTTTTATATTGACGGCTATTATCGCCGTAATAATTTCTTTTTCTTACCATAAACTTCTTGAAAGGTTTAGTCTCAAACTGATTATAAAATCGACGCTGTGGTTTTTTGCCATCTGCTTTTTTCTCATCGGTATTTTAGTCTTACTGAATGTTTCCAATATATTTTTAGTTTATACTTTCTACTTATTTGTTGGGATCTATGCTTTATTAGTTACCTCTCAGTTTTGGGTACTTGCAAACGTAGTATTCAACATTAGAGAAGCTAAACGATTATTTGGGTTTATAGGAGCTGGTGGAATAGCTGGCGGAATAGCTGGTGGATATCTCACCTCTATACTTGTTCCATGGACTGGAAATGGTCTATTGATTATTATGGCGAGTTTAATGATACTCAGTTGTTCTTTTATATATCGCAAAATCAGAAAATTAAGCCATAAAGGAAAAGTCAAGTTTGATGTGCGTAAGAGAGAAGAAGTTTCTAAAACACCTTCCATACAACTAATTCTAGATTCTAAACATCTTACTTATCTCGCAGGAGTAATAGGTATAGGCGTCATTGTAGCAAAGCTGGTAGATTATGAATTTAGTTATCTAGCAAGTGAAAGAATTAAAGACCCTATGGAGCTGGCTTCTTTCTTTGGGTTCTGGTTCAGTACATTTAATATTATCTCACTGGCTTTGCAATTGCTGGTTACTAAGAAATTTTTAGAACACTTCAATGTTGATACTAACTTAATGATTTTACCTGTAGGTATCATTGCTTGTGCTTTATTACTGTTTTTAGTCCCTGAACTATGGCTAGTAGTGATTTTAAAGGGTTTAGATGGCAGTCTTAAACAATCACTACACAAAAGCGCCCTAGAACTTCTAGCGTTACCTATTCCTAGTGATATAAAGAATAAAACCAAAACTTTTATAGATGTAGTTGTGGATAGTCTAGCAACTGGTATGGCAGGTTTAATTATCATTTTTGTGATTAAAGGACTGGATTTGCCTAACTATGTTATTACAATTTCTATTGTAGTACTTTCTATAGTCTGGATTGCACTTGTCTTCAAGGTAAAAGGTACCTATTTAAGCATTTTCAAGCACAGCATTGAAAAACGAGAAAAACTTCAGAAGGTTAAAACTAATTATGCGACTTTATTGAGTAACATGAAAATTATTTTTGAAACTGGTGGCTCTGAAGACATTATTACTATGTTGAACAAAATACCTGACCTCGACGCTACGGCCATAAAAAATCAAGTAGTGGACTTACTTAACCATCCTGATGACAAAGTAAAAGCTGCAGTGATTAATAATATAGATTATGTGAGCACAAAACCTATAGCAGAAATTCAAGATTTTATTTATAACGAGAATGACGCGTTAATTAATGCGTCAATGAGATACCTGTTGCGACATGAGGATATCTCTTATCAGTTTTTTGAAAATTATTTAGATGATGAAGACGAATCCATTTCTACAGCTGCACTACTAGCACTTGCTCAAGTATCTCAAGATAATCCTTTACTTGCAGAGAAATATAATCTAGGTTTAAGGATAGAGTTGTTTTCAAATGAAATTATCGGAAACGAATTGCAAACCATAGAGATGTGCAGACTAATTGAGGTTCTAGGTTATGCCTCTACTGATAATTATAATCCTATAATTAAGAAATTTCTAAACCATCCGAATATTAAACTACAAAGTGCAGCGATAAAAGCAGCTGGTCACACAAAAGACTTTGAGTTTCTATCCTTACTTCTAGGTCATTTAAATAATGAAAATCTTAGAAAACCATTATTTAAATCTATTAAGAAATTTGGAAATCGTTCTATTGAACTGATTGAACAATCATTTCATAAAAAGAATATTAATTCAAAACATCAAGTTGTTCTTTTAAACTTATTGAATCACTTAAAAACTAAAAAAGCAACTCGTTCTTTACTTAAACTAGCCCAGTTATGTGATATTTCAGTTAAAAAGCAGTCGTTTGAAATGCTCTTTGGCTTAAGGAAACAGGAGTCGAAGTCACTTTTAAAAAAGAAAAAATTGATGCAACTTATCGATAAAGAATCCAATTTATACAAGGATTTGATAAGAAGCTATTGGTCCATAAAAGTGCTACAGCGATCCATTGAAACGACTGAAGGGATCGTTTCGTTGCCAGAAAAAAACACTTTAGAAAAATTATTGAACTCCATTGATCAATGCATTACCGACC
Organism: Nonlabens sp.; assembly: GCF_051251825.1. Classification (GTDB taxonomy): domain Bacteria; phylum Bacteroidota; class Bacteroidia; order Flavobacteriales; family Flavobacteriaceae; genus Nonlabens. The sequence goes on from NZ_JBPOGG010000002.1 coordinate 454,077, forward strand.
AACTAGAAATCATCTTCCATTTACTTTCTCAACAATACAATCCCGAAGATGTATTTGTCGCTTATAAAGGAATGACGAGTGAGGAAACTGTCTCAAGATTGCATGCCATGGAATACCTCAACGGCATACTGAGTAGGAACCTTAAAAATCTTTTATTTCCTTTATTTGAACTAGAATCAAGTACAATTAATAGTGACTCTTTTGAGTTTCAAGAGAAAATTAAACTATTTGATAGAACAAGATTGATTGGCAAGCTATTACTCATTCCTGAGAAAGCAGTTTTAGAGTCTACCGTACAATATCTAGATTTTAAAAATGAAAAAATAAGCGTCAGTATATTATCTAATCTGCCACCATATAGGGCTAAAGTAGTGTCTCAAGCAATTCAGTCATTTCATCAACGTAAAAAGAACAAAATAGCTTAATTAATCATTACTAGGATCAACATAATCCTCTGATGGAGCAGTAGGCGTATTAATAGCACGTATTTTTTTATCAATAGCAGTCGCTAGATACATATGTGCTCCCGCCGAATTTTTACTCAACACATTGCTCATTAAGCACACGATATAATTAGTGCCATCTTCATGTTCTACCATGATGATGCTATTCATATAATTATATCGATTTCCCATGTATTTACCACAAGGCGTAGATTTAGACTTGTCGCAACTGTATAAACTGCCCGATTTAAAATACACTGCCGCATTATTCAATTGTGGACTTTGAGCATAACGTATTCTACGATCTGTCATGTATAATAATTTTTTAATCTCTAAGCTACTTTCCTCATCAATAACGCATCCTTGCTCTAATTTAAGCATGTATTTCATCAATCCTTTAGGAGTTCCTATACTTCCACCTTTACTACCTACATAACGATCAGGTCCATTTGTGAAAAAACTACCTAATCTCCATTCATTATGAGCGATTCCTAAATCTCTCAAAGGATCATTTACTAGATTAATTGCAATGTCAGTAAGCTCTGATTTATTTGCATTGTCAAAATAATCATCTGCCTGTTGCTGTGTGAGGCCAAAATAATCATCTCCAAAAACACGCATCAATAATGCTTCTCTCCACACAATACTCGCTGCACCATTATTACTTACGCTCAGCATATGATCCATCCATTCATACAGACTAAATTCATCATTAAAAACAACAGTGCGTTTTACTAACTTATCTGTTTCAATATTTACAAAAGGAACTGTGTGATGATCGTAAAGACCCCAGTTTCCCGACTTCACCACTTTATTGCGCATTAAATTTTGACGTATACTCCAGTCTTCTGGACACAAATTACGTAGCTCATTAAAAAACGCTGTTGCAACCGCAATCTTACCAACACTACCTGGTTGAAAACCTGAATTCTCATTTAATTCAGCATACTTAGGATTATCGGTGTCAGTAATATCCATGACTGTGATTCCGTATCCTGAACTGTTTGGGAATAAACGCATCATACTTTTCTGAAAGTCTTGATCAACTTTCATTAAGGAATCCACTGGCTTTGTTGCTTCACATAACCACAAGTTGATCTCATCACTCATTTTAAAAGAACCAGGCTTTAAATAATACTCCACTAGAGAACTATCTAGCGTCTTTTCCAGCCTTTTGAGTCGTTTAATACCTGTAGATTTATAGCCATCTATAGGATACAGTAATGTGAGGACAAGAATTAATGATATGGAAACACTATATTTTAATACGTTCATTATAAGGCAATTTGTTTATTTAAAAGTAACTCTACTCCATAGTCCGTTTGTTGATCCATCTTTAGTAAATAACTATTTGTAATGGCGTTATTATTCTCCACAAATGGTCTTATTTGGAATAAGAATAATTGGTCATCTTTAAAACCTAGTTCAATGTCCCAAGCTCCAGTATAACTACCATCCTTAGAGCCAGGCATGGTTTCATGAGCTTTTTGGGCAAATTCTCTTATCTCTTTCAAGTTTTCAGGAGTTAGTATAGACTTATTAAAATTTACAAACTCCATAACTGAGCCACCAGTAACAGGCAGTTTGCGTTGTTTACTTTCTCTCGCTGGTGCAATTAAACTTCCATTTCCTTCTTGATCGATTATAAAAGTTTCAGCACTCTGACCATCTACGGCGCCACCAGCGCCACGACTCATTGCTATGGTTACACTGTTTTGATCTTGTTTTACAAAATCCTTTGTAATGAGAACACCGCTATAATCCACATCAATCGTAGGAATGACAAGAATAGATGGATATACGTTTTCTGGATTTTCTAGATATGCCTGTCGCCATTTGAAACTACGATCTGTATACGGACTTGCCCATACATCGCGTATACCTTTCATGATTTTCACTTCATCAACCACGTTAAAAACTGTTAGGTTTAATCCTGCTCCAGTGAACTCTTCAAGATCTTCCATATTTGTGTCGCTTCTCAAAAACACGGGAACTTTACCTAGATCATTACCGAGTATTTTTTTGAAATCCTTTTTTAAATCCAGTACAAATTCTTCTTTTAAAGGCATTACTTCTATCGCCTTACGCAGTATTGATAATTGCTGGAGCTGGTATTGTTCTACTTCTTCATGGCTAGAACCGTTAGCTTTTAATTGTCTCGCTTTCGCGAAAGCGGACTCCAAAAAATCCCAGTAACTACCTTCACTTCCTGGCATGGATTGAGACATGTGGTCCTTAAAAACTCCAAAAGGTATGATGATACCATTCACTACTTGTTCAGGAAAAAGCTGTTTTAACTGGCCTAAATTTGCAGCTTTGGGTCCACAAAGCACTCCGCTATCTTTACTATTAACACTAGCCATATCAATAGGCTTTATTATTTCTAGTCGAAGTTTCTCTTCAGATATTCTTATGGTTTTCTTTTCTTTTTGCTGCTGTTTATTAAAAAGAGAGTTCTCTTCATCATTCATCTCACTTGCTGGTTTTATAACTACCGCACCACGATCGCTCACTGCATAGAAAACTTGCTTACCATGATATTCTTTTAAATCAACTAGATTTTCTACGCTTATAGCACTATTAGGAATTCCTAAATTACGTGCGAGTAATTGTACGTGTGAAACTAAATTCCCTTCAGAAACTGTTGCTATTCCAGAAACTGGCTTCAAATCACTAGGTGGATGATCAAAAACATAGATTTTATTAGGATCTACGGTCATACCTTCTGCATTACCAGTAACTACGACCAGTTCTCCTTGTGCATATCCAGGATTGAGACCTCTTACAGTACTAGAATTAGTTAATACTGGAACATAAGTAGAACTACCTAATTGCCTAGAAATTAAACCCGAAAACTCACCGATCGAGGATCCTAATGGTAATAGTAGCGAACTGCGTATGCGGTCGTCATAAAACCCATAAGCTAGTGGTTCAAATCCTGTATAATCCTCCACTACATCTCCATAAATACTCGTAACCATTCCTGTTCCCCATGAAACCTGATTGCGAGCCACATTTATAAAATCCATTAACTGATTTGCCGTCATCGTCTTATTTGATTCCACTAATAACTGATCTTCCACAGCATCCCATTCCCATTGCTCCACGTATCCCGCCGAGGCAAGTGCTTCACTTAAAGCGTGAATTTTATCCATGTGTTCTCTTATCGTAGCTGGTTCCCATTGAGAAGCCTTCTGAAAAATAAGTTCTTCTAATCGCAAACTTAATTCAAGCGCACTGGTGCGACGAGTTCCTCGATTATCCTCAAGTATATTAGTGCGTATGTCACACATCAAACCTGATGTTGCTGGAATGATAATAGCAGGATCAGATTCTTGAGCGTAGGTTTTTGAAAACCAATCTGTTTGTTGCTTGATATAGCTTTCATCTTTCCAGTCTGCAACGAGCTTTACTAGTTCAGCGACGCTCACTGGCTTGAAAAACTCTGTCATATCTGCTTGAAGTTTTTCAAAATCTTGTAAAGTGTTCTCATTAAGCCTAGACTTATTATTCTCTACCCAATTACTTACATCTATAATATCTTTAGCCTCTGGATTTCCATGTATTTTAATGCGTATATCCATAAATTTAGGATACTTGTCTGCAATAATTTTACTTACACTTCTTATCTCTTGTGCTAGGTTAGTGTCTCCATCATGTGGTAAGTCTCTCAGGCTTTCTCGAGTTAAGAAAAAGTCTCTTTCCATGATTTCATTGCTGGACAGAATGGTATAGTAAAATTTACGTCCCCATTCTTCCTCATCTTCTATTTGTTTTGCGCCTCGATAGAATTTAGATTTTTCTTGGATCCATCCATTATCTACGCTTTCAAGGTAGCGCTGTAATTGATACTGTTTTAAACGGCTATGATTAAAAGGAGCGTCCCAAAAACCCCAAATATCATTGGACGCTAAGATTTCGCCTAGATAGACATGCCTTTTTTTTGCCAGTTGCATGACTTCGGTTTTATAGCTTGCATGTTGAATACCACCACCTAAGGAATCAGGACAAGGATCTTTAGCTGCTCTTATGGACCCATCTTCACAAAACCAGTTGATTTCTTTATAGGGTCCGCGATCAAGCTCTCTGTATGATTTTATGAGACTTGCTATTTTTGTATCACTGTGCTCTTGCGCATTTAGAGCATAAGAAAACATTAAAATAAATAACAATAAATGTTTAACCTTCATGGTGCTATTTTTACTCAAAGGTAAATAGCTGTATGGTTAAATAAATCAAAATTTACATAGGTTTAGTAAAATATTTTGGACTACACAAGCGCCTTCAACATCTCCACAAGATCATTCTCGGTATCTTTTCCTTTGTCTCTATTGTACCAGTTCTGTAATTCCTGCTTGAATTCTGGCGTCAATTCTCCTTTAGCAGCTTTTTCAGCAGCGACTAAGGCTGTTGCATTTGTAGGTCGTGGTCCCCAAGTGGTCACTGGCAATCCTGTGTTTTTATTTACGACAATAAGCTTTGCGATAGCACGACCACCGTTAGTTAAGAATTGATCCATTAATATGGGATTTTCATCACGTAAGAGTACTTTAAAGTCCACTCCTGCCGCTTGCGCCACTTTATTCATCATAGGCATGGTTTGCGCGGCGTCACCACACCAGCTTTCGGTAATGATTAAGAAATAAACTTCTTTATCAAAAGCTTCTAGAAACTCTTTATTCTCGGGTAAGATTTTTAAGGTTTTATCCAGGCGCTTCATGCGCTGGTTGTTGAGTTTAGTATATTCTGCAAGATCTTCTGTGATCTCATCACCGCTGTTTGTTCCGTTTGTGGTGTGTGCTTCTACTAGAGCTCTGTATTGCTCATATGAGATCGCCTTTTCGGTTGCGTCTTTAATGATTTGTTGTAATTCCATGACACAAAAATAAGCCTCTAGTCTTCAATAAAAAGATGACAAAAGTCACTAGGTATGTGATATTATTCCCTAATACTTAAAACGTCTGTTTTCTTTTTTCTCGCTGTGCTTTTTCTTGTCGTTCAATCTCTTGCGTTTTACAGAACGTGGTAAGGTTCTTTTCTTGCGCACTTTTTGAACCTGAGACGCTTCACGCAATACTGTGAGAAATCGTTTAAAAACCAATTCTTTGTTGGCCGCTTGACTTCTAGAATCTTGACAGCTCAATTGCAGTATGCCGTCTTTGGTCAATCGGTTTTGTAGTTTAGAAAGAATTCTTTGATGTTCAGCTTCCGCGAAAGCGATACTTGAAGTCGCATCCCATTCTAGCAAAATTCTAGTCGCTACCTTATTTGCATGTTGACCACCAGGACCACTACTAGTAGTTGCCTTATAACTTACTTCTCTATGGAGCTGATTTGTATCCATCTAGTTTTGATGAGCTGGCTTGAGTAAATCGTTTACTGTTTTTACTGGATTGAACGTAATGAGAGGTACTTCTACAAAAACACTGTTCCAATAAGCCATACCACCATTCCACAAACCAGGTAACTCTTGTGCTTTAATACTTCTACCCAATCTAGATTTGTGTGTGATAAAACCAGTTTGCTCATCACAAAATTCTAGTAAATCAAATTTATTTCCTTTGTAATCACGCACTGCACAAACTAAGTCCACTGGATTGAAATGGGTACTTGTTTTAGCAATAGCGACTTGTTTTTTATTTGAGGTATCTACTTGAGCTCCTTCAATTATTTCTATAGATAATTCTCCTTTTTGATTATAAACCCAGAATGGTCCACCACCAGGTTCACCTTCATTCTTTACCATTCCGCATACTCTTAGTGGTCTATTTAATCTATTATAAAGATATTCTAGCTGAAATTCTCTGGCGTATTTTTTATAATCGCTAGGTAAAACGGCGCATAGTTGACCCGTTAAAAACTCCTCTATCTCTAATTGTAATGCTGCATCAACTTTTTTATCATCTATTAATTCCAAGTAATCAAAGCACTGTTGTTGTAAATTAAGCAACAAGCCAGCTAGAGTTTTTTTATACGCTCCTACTTCTTGTTCCAGAGAAGAAACTGTGACGTTATCTATATTTTTAATAAATATGATATCTGCATTAATCTCATTAAGATTCATAAGCAACGCTCCATGACCCGATGGCCTGAAGAATAGTTCTCCATTTTCTGTAATGACAGGATTGTTGTTTTTATCTACAGCAATGGTGTCAGTAGATGTTTTTTGATGGGAGAACTCGATATCAAATTCGGTTCCTGTTTTATGCTCTACGATTTGTTCTATACGATTAAACTCTGCTGTAAAATGATCCTTAAAATCCTCTGCGATTGTGAAATGTAATCTTGCTTTATTATTAGTGGCAGCATATACACTAGCTTCAAACAGGTGTTCTTCAAACGCCGTTGCGCTGTGATCTTTATATTTATGAAAAGGAACTAATCCTTTAGGCATGTGACCATAATTGAGCCCATTATCTTGCAACATTTGTTTTACAAAAAGCAACTTTTTTTCACGGTCTGCTTTGGCATGCCAGTCAGGATAAGTTTCTTTAAGAGATTCCATAACGGCATCATAAAAAGGAAATTTTTCCAGTGCTATGAAAAAGGTAAATAATTCTCGCGCTTTATTTTTATTAATAAAGGAATTAATAGAGTCTTCGCTAGGATCATAATCTCTTATAAACTCATGTAAAAATTTAAACATGCGAGTTGCTGCACCACTTGCTGGGACAAATTTTAATAAAGCTAACTCACTCGATTTTTCATCAAAATGTTGTTGAAGCGAAAGAATCTCTTGATCTGAGAATTTTAAAATTCCATCATTCACTACCGCTGCACGATTCATTTTTACCATTGGAAAACCCGTTTGAAAGCGTTCAATTTGCTTTAAGATGGTTTCCTTTGTGATGTTTTTACGTTCTAGCTGGGCCAGTTGTACTGGAGTAAATTGGATCATATAACTTTCTCTTCTATGGCATTTATTGCATTTTCAAATCGCTTTTGATTTAGTCCATCAACGATTTTGTATGGTTTTTTAAATTTGAGCAATGCAGCTAGAAATAAATCAAACATTTCCTCGCGCTGCTCTGGGCGATCTCTTAAATCGTCTGGAGTCCAAGGCACATCCACTTGCAAAAGTAAATATAAGTCATAACTAGACTTCTCCACAGCATCCACAAGTTCTTGTGGTGCTCGATTAAAATATGCCATACAATACACATAAGTCTCCAGCACATCGGTGTCACAAAACAAATATTCACCAGCGTGTTGAACCGCTTCATTCTCTATGTTGCGCTGCCCTATGACAATAGGAATAATATCGTGATATTCACAGGCTTTTCCTTTTTTTTCAAACTTGTTTTGTAGATATTCTCGAGCAAACTCTTCGATTTGGGCAGTATGATAGTGTTGAGCTAGCTTTCGCGAAAGCGTGCTCTTACCAGTACTTTCTGGTCCATATAACACTATTCTTTTTCCAGAATAAGCTGCTTGTTGAGGTATTTTTTCCATTCTAAATAACCGAAGTAAGCAATAATAGCGAGAAATATATAAAGTAGCGCACTGAAGCTGTATCCTTTATAAAAATACAACGGTACCGAGATAACATTTCCTACTAAAAGCACAAGCCAATGCTCCAACTTGCGACGCGCCATCAACCACATTCCTGCAAAGAAAATTCCAGTAGTAAGCATATCCACAAAGGAAACTACATTTTCTAATCGATCTGTTTTATAATAAAGAAAAAAGATGGCGAGTGCTGCAGCGATTAGTAGCAACAGTCCAATAAGCCATTCTCTGACTGAGGTCAATGTGATAGGTGTCGCTTTATCTCTATCAACTCCTTTACGAGTCCATATATACCAGCCATAAACACTCATAATAAAATAATAGATATTGATAGTCATATCGCCTAACAAATTCCATTGATATAATAAATAAGAAAAAAGTAAGGTGCTTATAATTCCATATGGAAATACTAAAATACTATTACGTTTAGAATATAAAACACTAATCACAGCTGTGACAACAACGATTAGCTCGATGATAATATGTGTCGTGCTATATTCTCTGTACTGGCCAAATATGAATTCTATAATCTCATTCATCTAGAAAAACGCTTCATATTCACTACGGTCGGTTTTTACCACTTTCATGTAGAATAAAACAGCTTTGGTTTCTTCCATACTGCGTGCCATTTCACGAGTTAAAAATTCCATAAGTGGCACAAATTCTCCATATACTTGAGTCGCCAGTGGATTCTCTAATACCGTAAACTCAGATGTTCTAAGCCTTTTTATAAAGTCGATGATATGTTGTTCATAATCATCTTGTAATGGTGACATGGTGAGTTCTATAGATGCTTTCATAAGTATAATTTAATTCCAGTTTACGTTTTGCTCGAGCGCTGTTCCTACTACTAGCAAATTTGCGCCCGCACGATAACAAGATTCTAGTTGTTGCAAAGATCGCAAGCCACCACCGACTATAAGAGGAATGTTGATTTGATTTCTAACACTTTCTATGATTTGTTCATTTACTGATGTAATAGCGCCACTGCCTGCTTCTAAATAAATCAATGTATTTCCCATCAACTGACCTGCAAATGCTGTGTTCACTATTTGTTCAATGTCTTCTTGTAGTAATGGCTCTGTTTTTGAAACGCGCTGCACGGCACTTTCATGACCACCATTAATGAGCAAATAACCTGTAGGTATAATTTCTAAATTGGTGTTTTTTAAATGTGAAGCTGCAAGACGTTGATGGCCTATGAGAAAATCTGGATTGTCGCCTGAAATGAGGTTGAGGAACAATAATCCATCAGCATTTTCACTGAGCTGATGATGTGAACCAGGAAAGATAACAATCGGTATCTTGATGATTTCCTTTGCTGCTGTGATCCATAAATCTAAATCAACATCTAGCATCGTACTACCACCCACAAAAATGAAAAATTGAGTCACTTCTAGTTTCTCTTGAACTAGCAAGCGTAATTTATTAACCCTTTCAAAAACATCTATCAAATCCTCAATAGCTGTTTTCTCTGGATCGAGGAGAAAAGCCATAGATCGTTCTCCTAACTGAATCGTATTTAAAATACTATGCATTATGAGCTGGAAGTATATAAGCCATCATAAAATTTTCTAACTGATGGAAATAAACATCAAACTTAAGATTGTCATTTTCATAAACTATTCTAGCTATAGTGTGCTGCATATCTAGCTCAAAATCCTCGACATAACAATGTGCTTTAAAACCCAAGCCTTTTTTCCCGTAGAGTTTATACATAGACTCTTTAGCACCCCATATTACGGTAAGCGATTCTATAGGTTCTTGAACTTCTTTTACAAATTCCTCTTCATAACCTATAAATTTAGGAGCGATGCGTTGTATTTTTTCGCGCAGCTTTTCAATATCTATTCCTACAGGAACTTCACTGATGATAATGGCTGTAAATTCGTAGCTATGTGTAATTGAAATATACTTATCATCATCGAGATGCGGTTTTCCTTCTTCTGAATAATATAAATTTTGATCTGTATATCCAGCTTCTCTCAGTAAGTGTCTTATGCTTAAAAAACCACGTCTGTGCAGCTCTGAGCTCATGGTAAACAACCTGTTTCTAGAGTTTTCTGATAGGTCTAAACCTGTGCGCAACCACGCCTCGGACTCTGAAATTTTCCAGACGTACACTTGAGTATTGTTTCTATTTGTTAGGGTTTTGTAAAGAGGCACAAGAATCGATTAGTTTTTTGTAATTTTGCAGCCGCAATTTAAGCAAATAACGGCTTTTAATTTGTTGATTTTTAAACATATCAACGACTATAAAGCTAACACATTAAAATATATTATGAGCACAAAAACAATTCCTTACGTACCTTACAAAGTAAAAGACATTACTCTTGCTGAGTACGGTCGTCTTGAAATAGAACTTGCCGAAGCTGAAATGCCTGGTTTAATGGCACTACGTGAAGAGTATAAAGACTCTCAACCTTTAAAAGGAGCTCGTATTGCTGGTTGTCTTCACATGACTATTCAAACCGCAGTTCTTATAGAAACACTAGTTGCTCTAGGAGCAGACGTTACATGGTCATCTTGTAACATTTTCTCTACACAAGACCACGCTGCTGCTGCTATTGCTGCTGCTGGAATTCCAGTATATGCATGGAAAGGAATGAGTGAAGAGGAATTTAACTGGTGTATTGAGCAAACTCTTTTCTTTGGTGAAGATAGAAAACCATTAAATCTTATACTTGATGATGGTGGTGATTTAACTAACATGGTATTTGACGAGTTCCCAGAACTTGCAGAAGGAATCAACGGTTTATCTGAAGAGACTACAACTGGAGTTCACCGTTTATACGAGCGTATGAAAAACGGAACTTTAGTAATGCCAGCCATCAACGTAAATGATTCTGTAACTAAGTCTAAGTTTGATAACAAATACGGTTGTCGTGAGAGTGCTGTAGATGCCGTACGTCGTGCAACTGACACTATGCTTGCTGGAAAGCGCGTAGTAGTATGTGGATATGGTGATGTAGGTAAAGGAACAGCTTCTTCTTTTAAAGGTGCTGGTTCTATAGTAACTGTTACTGAGATTGACCCGATTTGTGCATTACAAGCTGTAATGGACGGTTTTGAAGTAAAGCAATTAGAGAATGTAGTAGGTAATGCAGATATCGTAATAACTACAACAGGAAATAAAGACATTATACGTGGTGAGCACTTTGAAGCTATGCGTGATAAAGTAATCGTGTGTAACATAGGTCACTTTGATAATGAAATAGATGTTGCATATTTGAACACTAAACATGGTGATACTAAGGTTGAAATCAAGCCACAGGTTGATAAATATACCATCAATGGTAAGGACATCATTTTACTTGCTGAAGGTCGTCTTGTTAACTTAGGTTGTGCAACTGGTCACCCTAGTTTTGTAATGAGTAACTCGTTTACAAATCAAACGCTCGCGCAGATTGAGCTTTGGAACAATAGAGACGCTTATGAGAATGAAGTTTACATGTTACCTAAGCATTTAGATGAAAAAGTAGCCGCTTTACACTTGTCTAGAATGGGTGCAGAACTTACGGTTCTTAAAAAGGATCAAGCAGATTATATAGGTGTGGATGTACAAGGTCCATTCAAGCCTGAGTATTACAGATATTAATATTTAGTCATTTGTTTGGGTATTAAGTTTTATTTTTTAACTTAACACTTTTTACAAATGGCGTGGATATTGCAACTACGCTTTTGCGAAAGCGTATTAAAAACAATTTATGGAGATTATTGAAGAAGCATTAGCTTTTGAAACTGAAACAATGAGTAACATGTCAACCAGTGATAGGGTTCACGCCTCAAGAAAGGCAAAGAGAATTATCCTAGGTTTAAATGATATTTACAAAGAGAACAAAGACGAAGAGATCATGGATCTCATGAAACGTCTCACTGCAAAAAAGCAGAAGATTGAGAAAAGATTGAAAGGTAGACCATAGGTCTATTTTCTAATCACTTTAAATAGCCAGTAAAACATTCTAACTAAATGGAATATTTTACTGGCTATTTTTATTTTTATACTTTAATAAGCCATAACGGCGTTTCTAATCACACAACTATTACCCTATGAAACATTTAAGCTTGAACTTAATACTTATCGCTGTATGCATAATAATCACCTCATGCTCTACGGATTTTGCTCATAAAGAAATCATTACTGATAATTTATCGGGCTTTATAGAAGGTGGAAACGCAGGTGGTATCTATGGCGACGCTGGTCTTAAAATAACGACCGACTCTATACAAATGACCGACTGGCCTGTTTCAAGACTTACTACAAGTCTAAACGGCTTACTAGACACCACGCTTACTGATCAAACTAGCTTTACAGACTTCTATACCATTCATATCGAGAATAAAGGATCACTCGCTCAAAGAGAGTTTGTAGATTCACTCGTAGTTGTTCTAAGTAAGAATGGATTGATAAAATAAATCATCTTCTTTGGTGAAGCAATTACCTAGCTTAATCTTCTACATTAAAACACAAAAATCCCAAGTCGCTTGAGCAACTTGGGATTTTTAATATGTGAAAAAAGGTTTCTTAAGCCTCTGCCGCCGGAACGATAGAAACATAAGATCTGTTATTTCTTTTCTTTGTGAACTTCACTAATCCGTCCACTCTTGCATGTAATGTAAAGTCCTTACCAGCATATACGTTTTCACCTGGATGGTGCTCCATACCGCGCTGACGAATAAGAATGTTACCAGCGATTGCCGCTTGTCCACCAAAAATCTTAACACCTAAGCGTTTTGATTGGGATTCTCTTCCGTTTTTCGAACTACCTACTCCTTTTTTGTGAGCCATGGTTATAAATTTTAAGGATATCTATAAAATGATATCGTGTTCTACTTTAATTTAACTAGGCATTACTCCGCCGTTAGCTTCGTCTTGCCATTTTTTTAATTCGTCCCATTTACCATCTGCAGCCATTTGAGCTTGCATAGGCCATGAATCTGTAACGTGATTTCCACGCACATTTGCAATGATTTCAGAAATCTTAGCAGCATCAGTTCCTGCAAGATCTGCAAAAGTCATGATACCAGCCTCATTAAGAGTACTTGCAATCTTTGGTCCGATTCCTTCAACTTTTTTCAAGTCATCACCTTTAGAAGTTGCCTTCTTAGCTGGTGCTTTTTTCTCTGCCTTAGGAGCTGCTGCTGGAGCCGCTTTTACTGCTGGAGCTGCTTCTTTTTTAGGAGCCGCTTTTTTGGCTGGTGCTTTCTTTTCTGCTTTTGGAGCAGATTTCTTACCACCACTTGCAGAAATGCTAGAGATCTGAATCTGTGTGAATGATTGACGGTGTCCGTTTTTCTTACGGTATCCTTTTCTACGTTTTTTCTTAAAAACGATTACTTTGTCACCTTTAAGGTGTCCCAGAACTTTTGCCTCAGCAAATGCTCCTTCTATAGCTGGGGCGCCGAGTGTGATGTCGTTGTCATTGCCTAAAAGAAGAACTTTATCGATAGAAACTGTCGCTCCTTCGTCTTCTTGTAAACGATGTACAAACAACTTCATATCTTTCTCGATCTTGAATTGTTGCCCTGCTATCTCTACGATTGCGTACATAATTGTAATTTAACTTTGTTAAAAAATGGACGCAAATATACTGCTATTCTGTTAATTAGCAAAGTTTTTTAATTTACGCTTTCGCGAAAGCGTAAAAACAAGTTCATTTCTCTCTAAATATCCTGATTTAAAGGCTTTTGCTCATTTCTCACCTGTCTCGTATTCCATGATCTTTTAAAGATAGGAATAATGATTAAAGATGAAACAACAGCAGTAGAAAGTCCAGAAAGGAAAATAAATATTAAAATAGCAAAATTCCCAGTTCCTGTAGCTATCGGAATTGTTGCTCCTAATTTTTCAACTAGATCAGGATTAATTTCCAATAAATAAACAGCCATGAAAATGGTAAACAATAAGGAAATTAAAAATCCACTAGCAACTCCAGTGGTAAATCCATCCATATAATTGAATTGTGATTGTTCCTCATTATATACATTCCTTATAATAAGGTAAAGTCCAATTGCCATGATGGGCGCATTGAGAAAGCTTAAATAAATTTGGTCTGCGGCTCCTGCAATTGCAATGATTGTAAAGTATATGATTAAGATAGCAGTGATTGCGAGTGATAATTTGATTGTATTTCTTGTAATTGACATATCGATATTTTTTTATTCTTAAGTTACTTAGTTTATATACTTCAAGCCCACTATTTGATATTTCTTTAACTCGTAGAGAAGACTTTAACTACTATTTTTGATATTCTATAAGATTTCTGTAACATTTCTTATATAAAAAACACTAACAGTAGTAACAATCGTAAAAATCACAAAATGAAAAAAATTGTATTAAGTCTTGCGGTAGCTTTTATAGCTGCGACTGGATTTGCACAAGAGGTAGAGTACACTGAGTACGATTTACCTAATGGACTGCATGTCATCCTACATCAAGAAAATGGTGCGCCAGTGGTAACAACTGCCGTAATGTATCAAGTAGGAGCAAAAGATGAAGAACCAGGAAGAACTGGTTTTGCTCACTTTTTTGAGCACCTTTTATTTGAAGGAACTGAAAATATCGAGCGTGGTAAGTGGTTTGACATAGTAAGTGCAAACGGTGGTAGCAATAATGCAAATACAACTCAAGATCGTACTTATTACTATGAAACGTTCCCTTCTAATAAACTAGAGACTGGTTTATGGATGGAAAGTGAGCGCATGCTTCACCCTAAAATCGAGCAAATAGGTGTAGATACTCAAAACGAAGTTGTTAAAGAAGAAAAACGCCAGCGTATCGACAACTCTCCATATGGAGCTATTATCTATAGAACTGGAATCGATAAGCACTTGTTTAAAAAACACCCTTATGGACAGAGTGTGATAGGTTCTATGGAAGATTTGAATGCTGCAAAGCTTTCAGAATTTCAAGAATTTAATGACAAATACTACAACCCTAATAATGCTACTCTTGTAGTTGCAGGTGATATAGATATCAAGGAGACTAAGAAAATGATCGAAGATTACTTCGGTCCTATTACTAATAAGGCACCTAGAAATGTACGTAAAGTAATAGTTGAAGATCCTATTACTAGCACTCGTTATGCGACAGAATATGATGCAAACATTCAAATTCCAGCAAAAATCTTCTCGTACATCACTCCTAAATCTGTAGATCGTGATGCTTATGTGCTAGATTATATCTCTTCAGTATTAACTGGTGGAGCTAGTTCTAGAATGCAAAAGAGAATGGTTGAAGAAGATCAAATCGCTTTACAAGTACTAGCTTTTAATCAAGCTAACCAGGATTATGGCACCTATACTATGGGTGCTCTAGCAAAAGGTGATGTTTCTTTAGACCAACTTGCAAAAGTTATGGACGAGGAAATCGTTAAGCTTCAAACTGAATTGATTTCTGAAAGAGAATATCAAAAACTTCAAAATCAATTTGAAACTAGATTTGTAAGTTCAAATTCAAGAGTAGAAGGTATCGCTGCATCTCTTGCAACATACAACATGCTTAAAGGAGATACTAGTCTTATCAATAAGGAACTAGATGTTTATAGAAGCATTACTCGTGAGGACATCAAACGTGTAGCAAATAAGTACTTAAAGACTAACCAAAGACTTGAGTTAGATTATCTTGCTGGTAGCGCACCTACCGCTGAGGAAATGGCCGCAGCAGCAAACGAAGTAAAAATAGTGGACAATAAGTTACAGATTAATAAAATCTACTTTGATAACGATAAAGCAACTATTACTTCTAGCGCTTCTAAAGAACTAGATCGTATCGTTAACATGATGATGAAGAATTCTTCTATGGAAATTCTTGCAGAAACTTACACAGACACTAAAGGAAGTGATGCTTATAACAAGACACTTTCCCAAAAACGTGCAGATGCTGTAAGAGGTTATTTGATCTCAAAAGGTGTTGCTGCAAGCAGAGTTAAAGCTGTAGGACGTGGAGAGCAAAACCCAGTAGTAGATTGTGAAAGCAAAAAATGCTCTGAAGATGAGTACGAGCAATCTAGAAGAACTGAATTTACCATTACTAAAAAATAATTATCAAAATGAAAAAGCAACTCATATTTTTAATGGTATTATTCCTTACTGGAGTTACTGCCGTTGCACAAATAGACCGATCTAAAGCGCCTGAATCTGGACCTACTCCAGAGATCAACTTAGGTAAGCCATATACATTTGAACTTAAAAACGGTTTAAAAGTACTTGTAGTGACTGATAAAAAGTTACCTACATTCAGCATGAGCCTGGACTTAAATAATCCTCCAATCTTTGAAGGAGATAAAGCAGGAGTTCAATCTTTAACTAGTGCTATACTAGGAAAAGGTTCTACAGAAACAGCAAAAGAAGAATTCAATGAAAAAGTTGATTTTCTAGGAGCATTCATTAGTGCAAGAACTGGTGGTGGTTTTGCATCAAGTTTATCTAAGTATAAAGATGAAGTATTTAGTCTTTTTGCAGAGGCGGCTTTCAAGCCTAACTTCACTCAAGAAGAATTAGACTTTGAAAAATCTCAATTACTAGAAGGCTTAAAATCTGGTGAGAACAGTGCTGCAGCGATTGCTGGTAAAGTACGTAGCGCATTAGTTTATGGAAAAGATCACCCAGCTGGTGAATTTGCTACAGAGGAGACTGTAAATAACGTAACACTAGATGACGTTAAAAAATTCTATGCAGACTATTTCAAACCTTCAAATGGTTACTTAGTAATCACGGGAGATATTGAGAAAAAAGACGCAAAGAAATTAGTGAAGAAATACTTCGGTAACTGGAAAAAAGGAACAGCTCCTAAACCTACTCTACCTACTCTTGCAGATGTTGATCAAACACAAATCAACCTAATTGATGTGCCTAATGCAGTTCAAACTGAACTTGCTATCTATAGTCTTTCTGACCTTAAAATGGATGATCCAGATTATTATGCAGCACTTGTCACTAACTATGTATTTGGTGGTTCTTTTGGATCTTACTTAAACATGAACTTACGTGAGAAAAACGGATATACTTATGGTGCTCGTTCTAGTATAGGAACTGGTAGAGATTACAAAGGTACTTTCAGAGCAACTGCAAAAGTGCGTAATGAGGTAACTGACAGTGCAATTGTTGAAACTTTTAAAGAACTGAACAGAATACGTGAAGAATATGTAGAAGATGAAATGCTTGCTACTGCCAAGGCTAAATTCCTAGGAAACTTCATCATGTCGTCTGAAGATAAGAGTGTTGTTGCAGATCGCTCTATCAGTGTTCAAAAGAACGAACTAGATAAAGACTTCTACAAGAACTTTATTGCAAACATCAATAAAGTAACTAAAGAAGATGTAAAGCGTGTAGCAAATAGATTTTTAAGTCCAGATAACATACGTATCATCGTAGTAGGAAAAGCTGGAGATGTCCTTGAGCCACTTGAAAAAATGACTATTAATGGACAACCGGTGCCTATTAAATTCTTTGATAAAAACGCAAACGCAACTGAGCGTCCTTCTACAGTAGAGATTCCAGCTGGATTAACTGCTCAAACTGTTCTAGATAACTACATCAAAGCAATAGGTGGAAAGAGTGCCGTTTCAAATGTGAATGAGGTTTCTCAGTTCTCTGTATTTACTTCACCTATGGGCGAGATAATTATGGATACTAAAAACCAAAAAGGTGATAACTGGGCTCTAACTATGAAAATGGGTGGACGCGAGATGAGCAAGCAAGTGTATAAAGATGGAAACGGATTAGTAAAAGCTCAAGGACAATCACAACAGTTGAGCGGTGAGCAATTAGAAGCCGTTAAGTCTGAAGCATTGTTCTTCCCAGAACTTTATCATGCAGACATGGCTGAGCTTGTAGGCGCAGAGCGTTTAGGTAGTCACAACGTTTTTGTGATTAAGTGGACAGATATGAGAAAATCATACTACGACACAGAAACTGGACTTCTTGTAGGATTAGAAAGAATGACTATGACTCCTCAAGGACCTACAATGTCTGTTACACAGTTTTCAGATTATAAAGAATTCTCAGGTGTAAAATTCCCAACCGCTATGGTAATTCCTATGATGGGACAGGAAATAACTTTTGAATTAAAAGATCTTAAAGTGAATTCAGGACTTACAGATTCAGATTTCTAGAAATTAGAATTTTAATAATTACGCTTTCGCGAAAGCGTGATTAAACAACCCAACTACTCAAAACCAGTATCTACTTAGATGCTGGTTTTTTTTTATCTCTAGTTACCAAGACCACTGCGAGGATAATGACAACTGTAGAAAGCCCTTGCCAGATACTAAAAGTCTCACCATCCATCGTTCCCCATGTTAATCCTACAACTGGCATTAAATAAGTGACCGAGCTTGCAAATACAGGTGAAGTGATTTGAACTAATTTGTTGAACATGATTTTTGCAGCAACAGTTCCAAAAATGGATAAGATCACGATAAAGCCTATACTGCGCATTACTGGTTCGCTTGTAAATTCAAGTGAAGCACCATCTGCACTAAAAAATACGATGATTGCAAGTGGTAGAATGAACACAAAGTTCCCAGTAGCAATAGCAAGCGGTTTTATATTTTGTAAGTAACGCTTAATGATGTTTACATTACTCGCATAACAAGTACAGGCAATAAAAACGAGCCCGGCAAACATATAATTCTGCTCTGGATTATTTTCCATTCCTGAGAACACTAGAGCAACTGCGCCGGCAAGTCCTATAATTACACCTAGTAACTGTGTACGAGAAAATGCTATCCCAAAAATTACAGATCCCATTATTAATGTAATCAATGGAACGGTTGAGTTAAGAATAGCACTTATAGCACTATCAATCTCTGTTTGTGCATAAGCAAAAAGAAAAGCAGGAAAAAAAGTACCTAGCAATCCTGATAGAAAAAGCCATTTCCAGTCCTTACGGCTTACTGAGGTAAAAGACTTCCACCCTATAGCTATGAGTATAAAACCCGATACAATAGTACGTCCTGCACCTACTTGTAGTGGCTGCATGACCAGGTTTCCAGATCCATCATCGCCTAAGGTTTTTTTAATAAGAATAAATGAAGTTCCCCAAATGAGACTAAGAATGACTAAGTAAACGTATTTGAGTTTTGAATTATCCATGGAGAATTTGAAAACTCAAAGGTCATTCTTTTTCTAAGATTAAATCTTAGTTATTTCATAAATGGAATACAAATCAGTAGGTAGTCTATTTCCAGGTCATAGATTCCATCATCTTGCGCATGTCCAGCTTGATATAATCTATCGCTGGATAAATAGAATCATAATTAGGTGTACGATCGAAGTAAAGCGATGCGGTAACAAAATTCTGCACACTGTCTGTGAGGTAGAATTGCACGTTTGACGCAGCATTTCCCTCAATAGAATACATCATTCCATAGGCAGATTTATCGGGATTGATGTAGATCTTATCATCTATAACATCGGCCATGCGGTTGTGGGAGAATGAGAGTTTTTGCCCATCTATGAGTAATTCTCTTATATTATCTTGAACAGGTGCATAATCCATGTAAACCGTAGCCTCCATAAATGGGTACTCGATTTTCATGGAGCAATCACTTTTTGCCAGCACACGAGCATAAGAGTTAATTTCAAAATTAAAAGGACAGTTATCTTTCTCCATCTTTTGATACTCTGGAGTAGGATATTGTAGTGCTAACTGAGCCTGTGGTTTAGGCTGTAGTTCATTATCACCGCAACTAGAAAGCACAGCAATTATTCCTATTATAAGTAAAGCTTTTAAGGTTTGGTACATTTGATTTGTTTAATGCGTTTCTTATCCATGGACTCAACAAGAAACGTAATTCCTTCAAAAGTTATTTTATCCAGCTTGCGTGGAAAATAACCTGTTTGCTCCAGTAAGAATCCAGCAACCGTTTCTGACTCGCCTTTTGCAGCGTCAAACAACTCTATTTGAGTTTCTTCTAGCTCTGTGATTCTATAGAAATCTTTAAGAGGAGTTTTCCCTTCAAACACAAAGTTCTTTTCATCCAGCTTTGAATACACGAGATTTTCATCATCAAATTCATCACTTATATCACCTACTATTTCTTCTATAATGTCTTCTAGTGATATTAAACCACTCGTTCCTCCATATTCATCTACGACTATAGCCAGGTGTTTCTTTTGCTCTTGAAACTCTTGTAATAAGTCATCCAGCTTTTTATTTTCTGGAACAAAGTATGCTTCTCGCAGCAACTTAGTCCATTCAAAGTTTTTGCGATCTATATATGGAAGTAAATCTTTTACATAAAGAACACCTGTGATTTGATCTATACTTTCTTTAAAAACAGGAATTCTTGAGTATCCATTTGAGATCACCTCAGCAATAATGTCTTTGAATTCCATATTCTCGTCTAGAGCAAACACATCTGTACGGTTGCGCATCACTGTTTTTGTGTCAGTGTTCCCAAAGCTTACAATACCTTGTAGCAATTGCTGTTCCTCGTCTGTGGTATCGTGATGATCTGTTAATTCAAGGGCTTGAGATAATTGAGAAACGGTAATACTAGATTTTTTAGTTCCTAATCGTTCATGAATTTGAATGGTGACATAACGCATGGGCAAACTTAAAAAGCTGAAGAGCTTATCGAGCACACTCAGTGGTATCGCCATAAAATTTGCAAACTTAACGGCATTACGATTTGCATATACCTTAGGAAGAATCTCTCCAAAAAGTAATATCAAAAATGTAACTACAATTACCTCTAGAATAAATCGTACACTAATTTGAAAACCAAAAAGATCAAGATCTTGAATATTTACAAACCAACTATTTGCAAGTATGCTGAATATTAAAACCGTGGTGATATTAATAGCATTATTTGCAATTAATATAGTTGCGAGTAATTTTTTAGGTCTTGCGAGTAATTTTGCAACTAACTCACGACGAGCAAATTCATCACGCTCTTCTTCTAGATCAGTAGTTTCTAGAGAAAAAAGAGCAACTTCTGCGCCACTAACCATGGCACTTAAAATAAGTAGTATTAAAAACACTATAAAATAAACTAGTTCACCAGAACCAGAAATTATAGCAAGAAACAAATGCGATGAGTCAGGATCCACTGGTTTCAATTAAAAGGGTAAATCATCATCATCACTGGCTTGAGATACCGGCGGTGCTGAATTAGTTTGTGTTACAGGTGGTTGTGCTGGTTGAGTAGGACGACCAGCCTGTTGAGGCTGCGCTGGACGCTGCGCTTGCGGTTGTGCCGGTGCGCCAGTGTTATCACCTTTAGGAGTTAAGAATGTAAATTCTTGAACTTGAATTTCAGTCGTGTAACGTGGTTGCCCATCGTCACCAGTCCATTGTCTATTCTTGATACGACCTTCAATATAAACTTTGTCGCCTTTTTTAAGATACTTCTCACAGACTTCGGCAGCTTTATTGCGTACCACACAGTTGTGCCACTCCGTATTAGAAACACGTTCACCAGTAGTTCTATTCACGTATTCTTCATTTGTAGCGAGCGGGAAACGACCTATACAATTACCACCTTCAAAATACTTCATTTTTACTTCATCACCGGTGTGTCCTATAAGAATCACTTTATTTACTGTTCCTGCCATTGTTCTACTTTTTGATATTTATCAAGCGTGTAAAGATAATTAATCTTAAAGATAAGAATTCCAGAAAGAACTCATAAATCGATGCATTAAAATATGTAAAGGTTTTTGAAAAGCATCAGCAATAGGAATGCTATTTTCTAGCTCTTCATCTACTTCAACGATCCAGAAATACGCATGTACTTTGCGATGAGATAGTTTGTGTATAATGGGTTGCTGGTTGAATACGCTTTCGCGAAAGCGGACTCCACTCCACCATTCCTGCTCCTCAAGTTGATCTCTAAATTCAACAGAAAGTAGTGCTCCATCACTCTCTATAAAAGGAAATTCATATAATCCTGCCCATATTCCAGTTTGTGGTCGTTCTTGAAGAATCGTTCTATCGTTAGGAGTTTGCAGTACTATATAATGATGATGAAGGTTTTTAACTTTAGTCTTTTTAATTTTCACAGGCAATTCCTCAATGCGCTGATCTTGAAACGCCACGCAACTGCGCTGAAACGGGCAAACGGTACAATCTGGATTTTTAGGAACGCATTGTAGCGCACCAAATTCCATGATTGCCTGATTATATATATGAGGAACTTTTTTATCCAGTAATTGAGCAGCGAGGTTTTTAAATTCTTTGATCCCAGCGGTTTCATTAATAGGAGTACTTATTCCATAAATGCGTGAAAGTACTCTATAAACGTTTCCATCTACCACAGGAACGGCTTCTTTAAAGCAAAAACTAGCGATCGCAGCAGCCGTATAATCGCCTACTCCTTTTAAATCGAGCAGTTTTTTATAAGAATCTGGAAAATTTCCACCCATTTCTACTACTTGTTGCGCAGCAGTATGAAGGTTTCTAGCACGTGAATAATAACCTAATCCTTGCCATAATTTAAGTACTTCTTCCTGTGGCGCAGCTGCCAACTCTTGTACTGTAGGAAAGGCCTCGACAAAGCGCTCATAGTACGGTAGTCCTTGATTTACACGGGTTTGCTGCAGGATCACCTCACTTAACCAGACGCGATAAGGATCCTGAGTCTCACGCCATGGCAGGTCTCTTTTATGTACTTCATACCATTTTATAAGTTGCTTATGAAAGCTCATTGCTCTATCTATTTAAGGGACTGCAAGATATATCTTCTTAAAATTTAATCAATTAGAGATTTGTATTTACAATATTACCGTATATTTGCGCCCTGTTTAACAAACCCTATTAATTAATTATTCAATTTAAACATGACGAAAGCAGATATCGTATCTAAAATTTCAGATAAGTTAGGAATGGAAAAGACTGATGTACAGGCAGCTGTAGAGTCTTTCATGAATGAAGTAAAAGGTTCATTAGAATCTGGTGAGAATGTATATCTACGTGGATTCGGTAGTTTTATCGTTAAAACGAGAGCAGAGAAAACTGGACGTAACATTTCTAAGAACACAACAATTAAAATACCAGCTCACAATATACCAGCATTTAAACCTGCTAAGGTATTTGTAGAAGGTGTGAAAACAAACGTAAAAGTTAAGTAAAAATATAAGAGATATGCCAAGCGGTAAAAAAAGAAAAAGACATAAGGTAGCGACTCACAAACGTAAAAAGCGTCGTCGCGCAAATCGTCACAAGAAGAAAAAGTAGTATTTCACTACTTTTTCTTTTTATATCAAAACTGGTTCAACTGTTACCTTATGAAAGGCACTCTTTATAATAAAGATGTGCAGCAATTCTGTATTGCATAAGGTAACGTTTTACTGTTTGATATAATTTAGAAACCTTGAGTTCATTGACATAGAGATATAGGGATATACCTCGCCTAGTTGCAGATATGATATCTGTAACATTATTTAAAGTATAACTGTTTCTATAACCTTTTCCGGTTATGGAACTAACAATTGGAATTATGGATAAAGAAATTATTATCCGTTCCGGTTCTACTAAAGTCGATTATGCACTCACCAAAGGTGGTAGGCTAGTCGAGTTACACCAAGATGAAGATGAAAATAAGTTTGCGGTAAGCGATATATTTATTGCAAAATCACGCAAGGTTTTATCTGGTCTTAATGCCTCATTTGTAAATGTAGGCTATGAGAAAGATGGTTTTTTACACTATCATGATCTAGGACCACAATACCTAACACAACTTAAATTCACCAAGCAAATTCTAAGCGGTAGACGCAAGAATTATGCGCTTAAAGATATTCAACTAGAAAAGGAATTAGAAAAATCTGGTAGCATTACTGATGTAATTGCACCACACCAACCTATTCTAGTACAGGTAGTTAAAGAACCTATCTCCACAAAAGGACCTAGATTAAGCGCAGAGCTTTCTATTCCTGGTAGATACGTGGTTCTCGTTCCTTTCTCAGATCGTATTTCTATTTCTCAGAAAATAGAAGATCGTGAAGAAAAGAGCCGACTTAAAAGACTTGTTAAAAGTATTAAGCCTGAAGGCTTCGGCGTTATCGTACGTACCGTTGCAAAGGACAAACTAGTAGCAGAACTGGATCAGGACTTACAGAACCTTATCACTAAATGGGAAAATATGTGTGCAAGATTGCACAAAGCAAATTTCCCTACTAAAGTAATGACCGAGGTCAGCCGTACGAACTCCATCATGAGAGATGTCTTTAATGACACCTACACATCAATAGTTGTAGATGATGAAGAAGTATATAATGAAATCAAAGATTACTTAAAAACCATAGCTCCTGAGAAGGAGTCCATTGTAAAATATCACAATCCACGTACACCTATTTTTGAAAAGTACGGTATCGAGAGACAGATTAAGACGTCTTTTGGTAAAACCGTATCTATGAGTAAAGGTGCATACCTTATCATAGAGCATACAGAAGCGATGCACGTGATAGATGTGAACTCTGGAAATCGATCAAATAAAGCAAACAGTCAAGAAGACACTGCCCTAGAAACTAATCTTATATCTGCTAGTGAAATAGCACGACAATTGAGATTACGAGACATGGGTGGAATTATAGTCGTTGACTTTATAGACATGCGCCAGGCAGACCATAGAAAAAAACTCTATGAACACATGCGAGACGAAATGGCTGATGATCGTGCAAAACACAAAATTCTACCACCTAGTAAATTTGGATTAATTCAAATCACTAGACAACGTGTGAGAAAAGAGATGGACATCAAGACTCGAGAAGAGAATCCTGATGGCAATGGAAATGAAATTCAAGCTCCTATTCTTATTATTAATAAAATAAAAGAAGAGCTGGAAAGACATTTAAAAAACGGTCATAAAAAAGTAACGCTGAACGCGCACCCTTTTATAGCCGCATTTATAACTAAGGGCTACCCATCAATCCGTTCAAAGTGGTTTATGAAACACAAGAAATGGATTAAAGTATCGCCTAGAGACGCTTACACTTACCTGGAATATAATTTCACAGATAAAGACGGCAAAGAGCTCTAAAATTCTTAAAACGCCTATAGACATATGTTTATAGGCGTTTTTTTGTGGGATTTATTTAAGTATCCACTATTGAGTTTACCACTATCTTTGCTCTATGCCACAAGAATCCTTCACCGTAGAACAAGCCACCAGAGCGATAGAACGTTATTGCGTCTATCAGGAGCGCTGTCATAAAGAGGTAGAAGATAAATTGCGCAAAATGGGAATGATTCAACTCGCTATCGACGAGATTATACCTCATCTTATTGAACACAAATTCTTAAACGAAACGCGTTTTTCACAGAGTTTTGCCCGAGGGAAATTCCGCAATAAACATTGGGGTCGCAACAGGATTGTACGCGAGCTCAAAATGCGTAAAATAGGCGAACGCAATATCAAAATTGCTTTACAAGAAATAACTCCTGAGGAGTATAATGCTTCTTTTGAGACGCTTTCGCGGAAGCGATATGAACAACTCCACAGTGAAAAGGATAAATACCGCAAACGTAAAAAACTGGCTGACTATCTTTTATACAGAGGTTGGGAAGGAGATTTAGTGTATGATAAAGTGAAGGAGCTTATTCCGTGATGAACTTGAACCTGAACTCGAATTTGAAATAAATTAAATCCCTAATTTTTTATGGGTTCTTATGATGGCTTGCTCGTTTTTATAATCGATCCAGTCTTGTCCTTTTCTACGTCTCATGAAGTTATCATAATGTCTCATAATTCCAAGATTATAAAGTGCTTTTCCTAAATTTTTAAATTTGCGTGGATAACTGCGCAAACTGATAGAAAAACCTGGAGTTAGGTAATGCATAAAATGCCAGTAACCTTCGGGCATGTAGAGCATCTCGCCGTGTTTTAAATTACAAACATAGCCTTGAGCCTGTTTTAATGCTGGCCATTTATCTAAGTCTGGATTTGTGAAGTCTATATCTTCTCTTGCAATTAACGAATGCGGTACTTTATATAAATACTTGGTCTGGTCTGGTGGGAAAATGACGCACCTTTTTTCACCATGAAAATGAAAATGCAATATGTTAGTAAAGTCTATATCATAATGCATAAAAACCTTAGATCCAGCGCCGCCAAAAAACATCATGGGCAACCCTTTAATCAATCGCATTCCTAGTTTGGGGAACTTGAAATCCTTTTGCATGGCAGGAACTTCTTGAAGAATATTATAAAGGAAAATGCGATAATTAGTAGGCTTTTCATTGAGAAGATCCACATAGTCTGCCATTTTCATTTCGGCATGGGCTTGATTAAAACCTTCCTCGTGTTTTACCGGTCGATCGTCATATAATGGTACCGTTTGATCTCCTGCTACATTCTTAATGTACTCAAGATTCCATTTTTTATAAGCAGGCCAGTCCTCAGTAATCTTTTCTATAACTACTGGGCGCTGTGGCTTGAGATAATTTTTTATAAAATCATCTTTACTTATGGAATTAATCCGCGGGATGTGTTCAAGATTAAGCGACATAGATCACTATTCTTTAACGATAAACTTTACTGACTATTATCTAAAGCTTAAGCCTTCAAAGCTTTTCCAGCCGCTTTAGCTTCCTCGTTACGTTCAATAGTATGACCTGGACGGCTCCATTTAGGCTTTTCTCCCATAGCCTTAAATTCAGAATATTGAGCTTCTACCGTTTCTGGTTGCGCCTTTTTCACAAAAGGTTTCATAGGCTCAAGACCTAATAATTTAAACATTTCCATGTCCTCATTTACATCAGGATTAGGCGTAGTTAATAGCTTGTCACCGGCAAAAATAGAATTTGCTCCTGCAAAGAAACACATTGCTTGTCCTTCACGAGTCATTTGAGTACGTCCAGCACTTAAACGCACCTGAGTTTCTGGCATCACGATACGAGTCGTTGCTACCATACGGACCATATCCCATATAGAAACTGGTGTTTGTTCTTCAAGTGGCGTTCCTTCTACGGCGACTAAAGCGTTAATAGGTGTGCTTTCTGGTTGTGGACTCAAACTTGCTAAGGCAACTAACATTCCTGCACGATCTTCAGCACTTTCTCCCATTCCTATAATTCCACCACTACAAACAGTTACATTAGTTTTACGTACATTATCAATCGTATCTAAACGATCTTGATAACCACGTGTAGAAATTACTTCTTTATAATACTCTTCACTGCTGTCTAGGTTGTGATTGTAAGCATATAAACCAGCCTCAGCAAGTCTGTGCGCTTGATTCTCAGTAATCATTCCAAGCGTACAACATACTTCCATATCCAGTTTGTTAATAGTACGTACCATTTCTAGCACTTGGTCAAATTCTGGTCCATCTTTAACATTTCTCCATGCTGCTCCCATACATACACGAGAACTACCGCTAGATTTTGCACGTAATGCTTGAGCTTTTACTTGTTGCACGCTCATCAAATCATTTCCTTCAATGTCTGTATGATAACGTGCGGCTTGTGGACAATAACCACAATCCTCTGGACAACCACCAGTTTTTATAGACAATAAAGTAGAAACTTGAACCTGATTAGGGTTATGTGATTCTCTATGTATCGTTGCTGCCTCATATAATAGGTGCATTAATGGCTTATTGTATATTTCTAAAACCTCTTCTTTAGTCCAGTCGTGTCTCATAATCGTTCAATGTAAAGGGTAAAAATAAGTATTCCTATAGTATTTGTTATGCAGAAAATGTTTTATTGAGTTCAATGTTCAATAGTTAAAAAACAAAATAGCAATTCAAATACAATTCGAGAACCGATTTATTTTTACAAAATTAATCACAACTGAAAACTGAGACTGAGACTGAAAACTAAAATTTCTCTAACAATAGGCTCACCGCATTACCGCCAAAACCTGTTGCATTAATTAAAATCTTTTGTGGAACCTTATTAATTCCTCGAGGATTGGTAAAGGTTGAATCTAAATATGGTATTTCAAATATGGTTGATTTCTCAAACATTTCCAGCGCCATTGCCATACTCATCGCACCGCTAGCACCTAGCGTATGACCTAACTGCCATTTATTATTACATAGTGCAGGATGATTGTCACCAAACACTTCTTTTATAGCAGCAAACTCTGCTTTATCACCTTTTATAGTTCCCGGTGAATGTGTAATAATCGCATCTACATCTTCAAACGCTGTGTTGACAAGTGCCATTTTCATAGAATCTTGTAAGCATTGACCATTTGTCGTTACGGAGGTTGCACTGCTCAATTTTTCAATAGCTATCCCATAACCTACGATTTTTGCCATTGTATGTTTAGTCTGTTCTTTAGATAATAAAAAACAAGCCGCTGCTTCTCCTAGAACCATGGTATTTTGAGATTTACTCAAGTCTAGTGGTTTACAAGGAAAGGAGTCTGTTTCTCTTGAATAAATACGTAAAGCTTGCATTTGAGATATGGTAAAATCTGTAAGTGGTGCTTCACTTCCACCAGCAATAAAACTAGTTGCCATACCGCTTTCTATCCATGCAATCGCATTAAGAATAGCATGAGAAGCTGTTGCACAAGTAATACTATGTGAGAATGAAACACCATTTAAGCCTAGATCCTGACTTACCCAACTAGATATATTCCCTAATGTAGTGAGAGGAGAAGTTATGATGGGAAGTGTACCGCTTTCGCGAAAGCGAGCATAAGAATTCTCCCATAAACCAGTAGCTCCACGACTAGAACCTATATTCACGGCCGTTTGCTCTGGAACATTTTTTAAAGATTGAGCGACAAATATGGCCAGCTGCACACTTCTATCTAATGCTTGATAAGGTTTATGGCTTTCAAGAAAAGTGTTGAATTTAATTTCATTCGTTTTTGAAATAGGTTTGATCCAGGCGTCATTTTTCTTTTCAAAAAAACAATCCAGGATTTGATTATCAAAGGAATCAACACCAGCAATAATTGCCGAATCATTAATGTAAATGGGGTTTCTCACGAGATGTTTTACTATCGCAAAAATGCAAAGAACATCTAGAGAAACCTATAATATTATAGAAGAATTTATAGCTCGTCATATTTTCTAATATTAATTCTAAATAAATGAAGACCAATAATTTATAATAATATTAATAGTTGGTGTACTAAAAATTTAAATATCTTTAAACTAATCTAACTAAAATGACTATTATGAAACAAATTACTCAACTAGGTAAGTACCTTTTCTTACTATCGATTTTATTATTGGGCACAGATGTGATTGCTCAAAGTCAATTTAACTCTGTAATTACTGGTGGAAGTACTTCACAAAATGGTAGAGCTCCTCAAGGATTAAGAGCCATAACCAGAACTGTTTTTATCGTCACAGATGCAGAAATGACTGCTGGAGGATTTGTATCAGGAGATCAAATCAGCGGTTTAGGCTTTTCCTATGAGACAGGTCAGGATATCACTACTACTGGGAACATTAAAATATACTTGCAAAACACAACAGCTACGACTAACAATAAAGGCACAAACTGGGCAACCATTATTACTGGAATGACACTTGCTAGTGACGCTACAACTACCATTCCTGCAGCCGTAGGAGACTATAATATCGAATTCAGCAACGGGAATACTTTTAATTACACAGGTGGAAATCTATTTGTAGCATTTGATTATCAAAATTTATCAAATCCAGTAGCTGGTACACCAAATGTCTCATACTGTAACAATTCACCTGTCGGCGGTGCTCAAGGAGTTTTTAGTGCGTTATCTGCATCTGGATCTACGGCTCCACCTACTACGCTTTCAGGCTCTAACTTTCGCCCACAAGTGAGATTAGGACTTCCTGTAGCTTGTGCAAGACCTACTAATTTAGGATTTACTAATCCTACCGCAAATACGGCAGATTTAACTTGGACTCCTAATGGAGGAACAGGAATAGAACTAGAATACGGTCCTCAAGGGTTTGATCAAGCAACCGCTGGAACTTTACTTACTGGCCCAACTGTTTCTTCTCCATATACACTAACTGGTTTAACTCCTAATTCTGTTTATGACTATTACGTAAGAACTGTTTGTGCAGGAAATGTGAGTAACTGGAATGGACCTTTTACATTTACTTCTCTTTTTGAACCTAGTAACCTTCCTTATAATACTAGCTTTGAAAATGATGAATTTTCTTATTACGGTTGGAGATTTGAAAGAGATCCATCTGGTACCGTAGGTAATTTTTGGCAGTCTGTAAATTTTGGTGCAGGAGATCCTAGTGTTCAAGATGGTGCATACTCTGCTCGTGTAGGTGCTGGAGTAACAACAGCTCAAGCAAATGACTGGATCATTTCTAGTGGAGTTAATCTTGCTGCAAACCAAACGGTGAACATTTCATTTTACACAGGAGCTATTCAAACAGGTTCCACTACTGATGCAGCCTACAATTTAACTGTAGGAACCGCTCAAAACTCAGCAGCACAGACTACTTCTATCGCCAGTGGAGTAAGTTTTAATAATACAGCATTTCAAATAAACAATCATAGCTACACAGCACCTAGTGCTGGTGTTTACTATTTTGGAGTTCAGAATGCAATTGCGGCAAATCCTGCAGGAAGTGTTTTCTGGGCACTGGACAATTTTACTATAGACACTACAGCAACAGTTGATGATATTGCTGCAAATACTTTTAGAATTTATCCAAATCCTGCAAACGATATCATTACGATTAATAGTGATAATCACACGATCAAAAATCTTTCAATCACTGATATGAATGGAAGAGAAGTAATGAACACAAACGTAGATGATAAACTAAGTACACAACTAGATGTAACAAATTTATCATCTGGATTATACCTTATGAGCATAAGTTCTGATCAAGGTAATGTGACTAAAAGATTCGTTAAGAATTAATAAATAGTATAAGCTACTTTTTAGAAACTTAAACGTGCAAAAATCCCTGTGAATTAATTTTCACAGGGGTTTTTTATTTGGCAGAATAGAATCTAGAGTTCATCTAGAAAAACCAGTAAAGCCTTATAAAGTAACTCTAGTTCTTGAGGTGTCGTGGTAAATGGTGGAACTATATAAACAGTCTTACCGAGTGGTCTCAGAAATATTCCGTTTTTCATAAACCATTGAAAGATTTCATTGCGTTTACTTCCATAACGTTCCATTTCAATGGCTAGATCTATGGCTAGAATAACACCAAAAGAACGCACTTGTGCCACAGCCTTATGCGATTGATAAACTTCTATATGTTGTTGATGAGATTTAGTTATGTACTGAATATTCTCTTGAATCGCGCTAGAGGTCAATAGATCAATACCAGCCGCAGCCACCGCACATCCCAGCGGATTCCCTGAATAGGTATGACCGTGGAAAAATCCACGTGCTAACTCGTCATCATAAAAAGCATCATAAACATCTTGCGTGCAAGTGGTAATCGCCATAGGCATGATTCCGGCAGTAAGCGCCTTAGATAAACACATGATATCTGGTTTGTTACCCATATAATCGCTTGCAAAATTCTTTCCTGTTTTACCAAAACCGGTCATTACCTCGTCTGCAATTGTGAGAACTCCTTTTTCTTTACATTTTCTAAGCAATTGACAGAGATGTTCTGGTTCATGCATTTGCATAGCAGCTGCTCCTTGAACTAGTGGTTCATATATAAAAGAGGCTACTTTATACTGGCTTGTTAACTCTTCAATCAGTTGTAAAACGATACTTAAATTTTCTTCTGTTGGAACTGGAATGCGTTTTACATCTATAAAGAAATCTTCAAAAGGACCGTTATATACAGATAAACCACTAGCACTCATCGCTCCAAAAGTATCACCATGGAATCCATTCTCTAGCGCAATAACTACATTACGTTTCTCACCACGATTAAAATGGTACTGAAATGCCATTTTTAAGGCAATCTCTACACTGGTAGATCCATTCTCTGAAAAGAATAATTTCTCCTGATTCTCTGGTAAGATACCAATCAGTTTCTTCGCAAGTCCTGCCGCCGGTTCATGTGTCATTCCTGCAAAAACTACGTGATGTAATTCGTCAACTTGTTTTTTTAAAGCTTGAGTAAGAACTGGATTTGCATGGCCATAACTGCAGGTGTACCAACTTGAAATAGCGTCAAAATAAGGCTTATCCTCCATATCATAGAGGTAATTACCTTGTGCTTTTTTAATCACCAGTGGATTACTTGCCGTTTTATGCTGTGTTAAAGGATGCCATATATGTTTTGCATCGAGTTCTTGAATTTCTTTTAAGGTCATAAATCCAATAATTTTTCTCTTATCGAGTCTGCTACTTTAAGAATAGCAGTAGCGTCTAGCGATTCTATATGTGATAAATGAGCAATAGTAGGAACTCCAGTCATTTTTTCAATAATTTCAATGGTTCCAGCCAGTTCTACCTGATTGTAAATAATACCAGCGCAATTTAAACCACGCGCCTTTAATACTTCAATACTTAATAAGGTGTGATTAATACTTCCTAGATAACCCGAGCTCACTAAAATTACTTTATCAGTAGGTTCTATTAAATCTATAATAGTATGTGTATTATTTAAAGGAACTAATAGTCCGCCGGCGCCTTCTATGACAAGATGATCTTCTGTTTGAGGTCTTTTTATCTCTTCTATATCTATAGTAATTCCATCAATCGCAGCTGCCTCATGCGGACTCATGGGCGTTTCTAGAAAATAACTTTCTTTATGAAATACAGTTTTATCATTATGAATGAGTCGCTGCACTTCCATACGGTCAGAATGTTCTATGCCGCCGCTTTGTATAGGTTTCCAATAATCTGCTTTTAAAGCTTGAGTAACCGCTGCAGCGACTAGTGTTTTACCTACATCAGTACTTATTCCTGTGATGAAATAACTATTCATTCAAGTCAAATTTATGTGAGCAGTTCATGCATTTGTAATGTTTGTCACTTGAAAACGGGAAAATACTCAAGAACACTGCTTTTAATCGTTCTGCAAATGTAGTCGCAGTGAGCACATCGCTCTGCTCTCGCACTTGTCTTTTTTTACAGTTGGGACACACGACTAGATCTGTAATGCTTTGAGTAATTTCGGGATTAGACTGTTCCACAAGGCCTATCGCCTTTATATAATCTTCCTTATAGACATCCATTTTTACGCCGCCTATCGCATTGGTCGCAAATGGATCTGTCGCGATGGTAAATTCATCTCTCAGAAACACGGCAATATTTTCACTTTCAAGCTTGGATTTAATCACTGCGGCTTGTGCAGGATATGGAAAAACCGCTATGGTTCTGAATTTACTCATTTGTTTTTCAGTGATTTAGCAATAATTTGAAGTACTTGCTCGCAATCCTCTAGATTATTATAACTGTGCAAACACAATCGCAATCGTTCTTGACCTTCAGGAACAGTCGGTGATAAAATAGCCCTTACATCATAACCTTTGCGTTGTAATTGAGTCGCAGTGTCTTTTACCTTTTGATTACCTGGTATGATGCACACTTGTATGGCGGTCTCGCTTTCGCGAAAGC
This sequence comes from Nonlabens sp., assembly GCF_051251825.1. Taxonomy (GTDB): domain Bacteria; phylum Bacteroidota; class Bacteroidia; order Flavobacteriales; family Flavobacteriaceae; genus Nonlabens. Next base: position 487,432 of record NZ_JBPOGG010000002.1, read on the forward strand.
GTAATCGCAATCCACTCTGCACCACAAGTCTATTAAATTTGTGAATCACATCCTGCAATTTCTCTATGTTTTCATGACCATTTTCTAGGCGTCCATAACCAGTATTTATCAATGCCAAAGCATGTGGAGGCAATGCCGTAGTGTATATAAATGGACGGCAAAAATTAATGAGGTATTGAGTCAAATCAAAACTACCCAAAACTGCCGCACCATGACATCCCATAGCTTTTCCATAGGTAACCACTCGAGCAAAAACTTCATTTTCTAGTCCTAGATGATGTACTAAACCTTCACCATGTTCTCCTATCACGCCTAGCGCATGTGCCTCATCTACAATAAGATGTGCGTTTTCAATATCTAGAGTTAGCCGCACTAGTTGATGCAACGGTGCTTGATCTCCATCCATGGAAAAAACCGATTCTGTAATGACATATACTTCTTGCTCGATCCCATCGCCAAACTTCTCAAGCAGTATTTTTAAATGCTCCATATCATTATGGCGGTACTTCAACGAGCGCGCCATAGAGAGTTGGATTCCATCTCTTATACTGGCATGAACTAGTTCATCATATAGAATCAAATCGCCACGCACGGCAACACTGCTTATTAATCCCAGATTTGCATCATAACCAGAGTTGAAGATGAGCGCATTTTCTGCTTTATGGAATGTTGCGATACGTTCTTCTAGTTGTTCAAAACCCTTGCTGTGTCCTGATAATAATCGAGAACCTGTAGCTCCATTTTTACTGTCTGGAGCGTGCTCTACGGGCATTTTTGCAAATCCTAGATAGTCGTTTGATGCAAAGTCTATTAAATTCTCATGCGCCTTGAGCTCACGCATACTTCCTGAGAAGTGGCGCATACCTAGTTTGCGTAAGAGTTTATCGGGTAGCATGTGGCAAAAGTAAGGAGTAATCGGTTATTGACTGCCTGTTAACTGCAGACTTCTTTAGTGAATATGTCGTAAAACTTTCATTCTAGGTTTTTGACTCATCTTTTCTACAAATTTATCCATTCTTAAAACTGGTAAGGCCAAAGCAGTCCGTTTCTCAACTCTTGAAGCGATTTGTGAGGTTCTAGATTGTCAACCTGGTGATATTCTTGAGTATCGTGCTGATTGATTTCGTAGATTTCAAAAGATAATCTTATATTAGCAACGTATTAATAAACAACACGATGAAAAAAGCAATATTTATAGTAGCATTATGTCTAGGAACTCTAGCTAGCGCTCAACAACTTAGTAAAGAGCTTACCATTGCTCTTAAGAACGATGATACTACCGCTATCAGCACTTTAGTAAGTGACAGTAATAAAGATACCTGTTATGAAGTGGGAAGATCTACATCATCTGTAGCTCATCTTGCTATTCAAATGGATAGCGCAGATGTTCTTGAGTTTTTAATAAATGATAAGAAAATCAACCTTAACAATACTTGTGGAAATAAAACACTTTTAATGACTGCTGTAGAAATGCAACAACCACATTTAGTGCGTGCACTTGTACAAGCTGGAGCAGATACTTCTATTGAAATAGATGGTAAGAAAGCTATTGATCTAGTAGCTGGATCACATGCTGCAACTATGAAGGAATTATTAAAGTAGATTCACAAACAACTCCAAAAAAAAGCCTCGATTCAATTGAATCGAGGCTTTTTTTATGTCTTGAAGTTTTCAGGTATTAGTCAGCTAATACGATAACCTTATTATCTTTTAATTCTATTACACCACCGGTAATAGCAAAATCTGTAGTTCCATCACCTGTTGTAAATAAACTTGCAACAGATTCATCTAATTCTACTTTACCAAAAATCTTTACAGCTCCTTTACCCAGTAATGAGACCACTGGTGCGTGATTATCCAGCATTTGGAATTGTCCATTGACACCTGGTACAGAAACTGATTCTACAGTACCACTAAAAAGTGTGTGCTCTGGTGTAACTATTTCTAAAATCATCTTAATTCAGTATTACAGTCTCAGTAATACAGTCTCAGTATTTTTACAACTGAGACTGTTACTGTTTACTAATTTATGCTTCAGCAAGCATTTTTTCTCCTGCCTCGATTGCGTCTTCAATAGTTCCTTTAAGGTTAAAGGCACTTTCTGGAAGGTGATCTAACTCACCATTCATAATCATGTTAAAACCTTTAATCGTGTCTTTAATATCAACTAGTACACCTTTAAGACCAGTAAACTGCTCTGCTACGTGGAATGGTTGAGATAAGAAACGTTGTACACGACGAGCACGACCTACAGCTAGTTTATCTTCTTCAGATAATTCTTCCATACCTAGAATGGCAATAATATCTTGAAGTTCTTTATAACGCTGTAAAAGCTCTTTTACATTTTGTGCACACTCATAGTGATCTTTACCTAGAATCTCAGCCGTAAGAATACGAGATGTAGAATCTAGAGGATCTACCGCTGGGTAAATACCAAGCTCTGCAATTTTACGTGAAAGTACTGTTGTTGCATCAAGGTGAGCAAACGTAGTTGCTGGTGCTGGATCAGTTAAATCATCTGCAGGAACGTAAACTGCTTGTACAGATGTAATAGATCCTTTCTTTGTAGAAGTAATACGTTCTTGCATCGCTCCCATTTCAGTTGCAAGTGTAGGTTGATATCCTACCGCAGATGGCATACGACCTAGAAGTGCTGACACCTCAGAACCTGCTTGAGTAAAACGGAAAATGTTATCAACGAAGAAAAGTACATCTTTCCCTTGTCCATCTCCAGCTCCATCACGGAAATACTCAGCAATAGTTAATCCTGAAAGTGCTACACGTGCACGTGCTCCTGGTGGCTCATTCATTTGACCAAAAACGAATGTCGCTTTTGACTCCTTCATGATTTCCTTATCTACTTGTTGTAGATCCCATCCACCTTCTTCCATAGAGTGCATAAATGCATCTCCATATTTTATAATTCCTGATTCTAACATCTCACGTAGAAGGTCATTTCCTTCACGTGTGCGCTCACCTACTCCAGCAAATACTGAAAGTCCACCGTGACCTTTTGCAATGTTATTAATCAATTCTTGAATCAATACTGTTTTACCTACTCCAGCTCCACCAAATAGTCCAATCTTACCACCTTTTGCATAAGGCTCAATAAGGTCGATTACTTTAATTCCTGTGAAAAGCACCTCAGTAGATGTAGATAAATCCTCAAATGCTGGTGCAGATCTGTGAATAGACATCCCGTCATCTCCAGTTTTAGGAAGACTTCCTAAACCGTCAATCGGGTCACCAATCACGTTAAATAGACGACCGTAAACGTCATCTCCAATAGGCATTTTTATAGGGTTCCCTGTAGATCTTACTGCTGTACCGCGAGAAAGACCATCTGTTGAATCCATTGAAATCGTTCTTACGGTGCTCTCACCTATGTGAGATTGAACCTCTAATACTAGAAGGTTACCCTTAAGCTCTACTTCAAGAGAATCATAAATTTTAGGAAGTGCGCCTTGTGCACTATCAAATGTTACGTCAACCACCGGACCGATGATTTGTGAAACGCTACCTGTAATTTGAGACATTGTATACTATTTTTAAACTTAAAAAGATACGGCTTTAAAAAGCCTTTTTTCAGTGGCGCAAAGATACTGCTTTCCTAATTATATCAACATCAGATTTTTCAATTTTTTTATGGTGTAAAATATTAATGTTTTTGCACTATAAATTGTTGCTATTTGCTTTCGCGAAAGCGTATAAAAAAACCACCTGATTTCTCAAGTGGTTCTGGATATTATAATAGTTATCTAATTGTTACTCAACCGTAACTGATTTTGCCAAGTTACGCGGCTGATCTACATTTTTTCCTAACATTACAGCTATATGATAAGACAATAACTGCAAAGGAATGGTAGTCAATAAAGGTGTCATAAACTCGATGGTGTGAGGTACCTCTATAACGTGATCTGCAAGCTCTCGCACATCCACATCACCTTCAGTAACAATACCAATAATCTTACCACTACGTGATTTAATTTCTTGAATATTACTTACTACTTTTTCATAATGACCTTTGCGAGTTGCGATAACCACGACTGGCATTTGTTCATCAATTAAAGCAATGGGACCATGTTTCATCTCTGCAGCTGGATAACCTTCAGCATGGATATAACTGATTTCTTTAAGCTTCAATGCTCCTTCAAGTGCTACTGGGAAATTAAATCCGCGACCTAGATAAAGACAGTTAGGTGCATCTTTGTAAATAGCTGCAATCTTCTCGATGTGATCATTAGACTTTAAAGCCTCAGCAACCTTATCTGGAATATTTTCTAGTTCTTGTAGATATCTATGGAAATCACTTGTTGAAATCTTCCCTTTTTTCTTTGCAAGTTGTAAAGCAATAAGTGTAAGAACTGTGATCTGGGTTGTAAATGCTTTTGTAGAAGCTACACCTATCTCTGGACCTGCATGAGTATAAGCTCCAGCATGAGTTTCACGAGATATAGAACTTCCTACTACATTACATACACCGAATACGAAGGCTCCTTTTTCTTTGGCCATTTTAATCGCAGCCATAGTATCTGCAGTTTCTCCACTTTGAGAAATAGCAATAAGAACGTCATCCTTATCAATGACAGGATTTCTATATCTAAATTCAGACGCATATTCTACCTCAACTGGGATTCTAGCAAGGTCTTCAAATATATACTCAGCTACAAGACCAGCATGCCATGATGTTCCACATGCCACAATGATAATACGTCTAGCATTTAAAAATTTATCGATATGATCATCAATTCCGGCCATTTTTATAAGGCCTTGATCAACTAGCATTCTACCTCTAAAGGTATCTCTAATAGCTTGAGGTTGCTCATAAATCTCTTTAAGCATAAAGTGATCATAACCACCTTTTTCAATTTGCTCAAGATTCATTTGTAGTTCCTGTACATAAGGATCAACTAGAGAATCATCATGTATTTTACGGATTTTCATGTCTTTGTGCGTGCGCACTACAGCCATTTCTCCATCTTCAAGATAGATGGCTTCTTTTGTAAATTCTATGAAAGGTGACGCATCACTCGCAATGAAAAATTCGTTCTCTCCTACTCCTATTGCTAGAGGTGAACCTAAACGCGCAACTACAATTTCATTAGGCTTTCTGCGATCAAAAACTGCAATAGCATATGCTCCGATTGTTTGATTCAAAGCAATTTGAACAGCTTTACCTAGTTTTACCTTTTCTTTATTTTTTACATCTTCGATTAGATTAACTAACACCTCTGTGTCAGTGTCTGATTGAAAAGTAAATCCTCTATTCTGCAACTCTTGTTTAAGAGGTTGATAGTTTTCTATAATCCCATTATGGATGATTACTAAATCTCCACTATTTGAAAAATGTGGGTGCGAGTTCACATCATTAGGAACTCCATGAGTTGCCCATCTAGTGTGACCTATAGCAATAGTTCCTGTGGTAGATATATCTTTTTCAAGTTTTGCTTCGAGATCAGCGACTTTACCTTTAGTTTTTGAAAACTTAAGGTCTTTACCATCATATATTGCTATTCCAGCACTATCATAACCTCTATATTCTAATCTTTTGAGACCATTTAACACTATAGGATAAGCGTCACGATGCCCTATGTAACCTACGATTCCGCACATAATTGTTTAGTTATTGATTTGTTTCAGTGTAGTAAATATCCAATTTCAAGCGCTTGTCTTGATCTGCAGGATCACTTACTATGTTCCCATAAATAATAGTTCCTTCATGAGAAATGGCAGCTCCAGTGAGAACTTTATCTGCCACATTAGGATTCTTTATTGCACCATTAGAAATAAGGTTCACATTTTGCGTTACTGCCAGCGCAAGTCTGACATTCTCAATATCACCATTTATAATGTTATTGACATGTTCAGTGATTCTAATTTTATAAATTTCTTTTGAAGAACTTTCATCATCAGTATCAACCCTAGATAAGCGACCTAAATGAGCAATGTTTGAGTTAAGCGCCTCACCACTTGGGTTTAGTGAAAAATCTGCTAAGATTGCATTATCATCAAAATTATATAAGATGATACGTTCAGGATCTGCGTCTCCTTCTGTTACAGCTGATCGATCGACATAAAAAGTTAGAGAGGCTTCATTAATCAACCACTCGTTTTCTATAACTTGAGTTAAAGCATCTGCCTCGCCATTCATGTCTAAATCTGGACCGAATAAGTCGATTAATACCATGGAACCTTCACCACCTTTAAGGTAGAGTCGTTCTTCTCCGTTTACATCATCATTTGCAGCTTGAATGTCTGCAATAACAGATTGATTTATCAAACTACTATCAATTAAGTTTACTCTATTAGCTCCAAATTGAAGTGTAAACTTACTATCAACTACATTGAATTCATCAACATCTCCATCATCATCAATATCATTAATATCTTGAATGTTGATTTTTAAATACAAATCAATTGTCGCTCCACTAATATCTACATGGACTAAACTACCATCTGCTAAAATGCTATTTACTTTAAAGTAAAGACCTCTAAAGTAGTCTTGAAAATTGCTGTTACTTTGTAAGTTAGAAGTTCCTGCTTGATTAAGGATAGTATTTTCCCAATAGGTCAATTGAGCCAGTTGTTCTGCGGTAGCATTAGCAGCAGCTGTTTTTCCTAAAACAACTCTTAATCTAGGTGTTAATCGCTCAGTTTCTACCGTTTCACCTGCCTCATTTTCTTCCTCAAGAATAATCTCTAAAGGATCCGGTATGAAAGAAGTGTTCTCATAAAGCAAATTACCTTTTTGAGCATCTATAGTGGCTCCTAAATCAGAATAATAGACTGCAGCCTCTTCTATATTAAGAGGATCAATATCACTTAAAAAGTAATTATTCTCATAAACTTGAAGGTGAAATCTATTTGAACCATAAAGTGAATCAATCTCATAAGTACGGTCATCACCATCAATCTCTAATAGTGATGTATAATAAGGAACATTCATCACAACACTATCGAGTACTGGGTTTATTCCAAATGACGGACTTGATGTAGGTATACTTACCTGCGTCACAAAACTATAGTCTGTTCTTCCATAAATAGGATCATCATAAGACCCCAATAACATGGAACTAAAATTATTAGTTTGAATAGGTCCTAGTAACTCATTAAAAGCAACCACATCAAACTCTTGCTTTTTAATACGATCGTTTAATTGATCTGCACCTAGTATATCACTACCTATGGTGTTTAACTCGTCGTCACAGGCTACAAAACCTAGCATTAAACCTGTAACAATAGAAGCGTTCCATATCGCACGCTTCAATTTACTCATTTTCATCTTCTTCTTTTTCATTTAAAATATCATTAAGATAGAATCCCTCATAAGCATCTGCAAATTCCTCGTGAGATTGAAAATCTAATGTAGGTTTATCGAGTGAATCGATATATGTATTCAATTCTGGGTCAAGATCCTCACTACCTTTGATTACAGCGTCACTAAATCTAACGGCATTCTTCATCAAATTGATGTAGTTAGGCTCTTCAAACTCTGCCACAGACTCATCATCTAATGCGTCAAACCTAAGTTTATCTATCATTTCAGTATCTAACGTTCCTTCAAAGGATTGATTATATACTGAGGTAACTATTTTACTATCTTCAAATAAAGGATCGTTACCATAGTAGTTTTTAATGTATAACGGAAGTAGACCAGCAAGCCATCCATGAACATGAATAATATCTGGAGCCCAGTTTAATTTTTTCACTGTTTCAATAACACCTTTTGCAAAAAAGATCGCACGCTCATCATTATCTTCAAACATATTACCATCCTCATCAGTAAGGGTAGCTTTACGTTTAAAATAATCCTCATTATCTATAAAATAAACTTGCATTCTTTCTTTAGGAATAGAAGCTACTTTTATAATCAAAGGCATGTCTAGATCATTAATAATCAGATTCATACCGCTTAGACGAATCACTTCGTGTAACTGGTGTCTACGCTCATTAATGTTTCCAAAACGCGGTGTAAATATTCTGATCTGACCACCACGATCATTCACCATTTTAGGACTAAAATAGGACATCGATGATGCTTCAGTTTCTGGTAAATAAGGGATAACTTCTGAGGATACGTACAAGACTCTTTTTTCCTTCATAAATTGTTTTATTGTTGCCTAACTTTTAGCAAGTTGCAAAAATACACAATTTCTTGCACTTTACTTCTTTAAGCTTATGTTTGTAACACTAGCAAAATCAATATCCTCATGGTATTTAAAACCCATAAAACTTTATCCACCCAAATCGAGAAACTCAAAAAAGAGTCTCTCAAAATAGGTTTTGTACCTACCATGGGCGCTCTACACCTAGGACATATATCCTTAATGGAACAAGCCAAAAAAGATAATGACGTACTCGTTGTTTCCATATTTGTCAATCCTACACAATTTGACAATGCTGGTGATTTAAAAAAATATCCTCGCACTGTAGATAAAGATATTGAACTCATCTATAAACAATTTGGCAAGACACAAGTCGTTATTTATACACCTAGTATTGAAGATGTTTATGGGAAACAGGCTGTTTCTAAACGATACTTTTACGACGGTTTAGAACACGTGATGGAAGGAGCAAATCGACCTGGCCATTTTGATGGAGTAGGAACTATTCTAGAATTTCTATTTGATAAAGTGCGTCCTGACCATGCTTATTTTGGTGAAAAAGATTTCCAGCAACTTCAAATTGTAAAGAAGCTCGTGGAAAAATTAAATTTACCTATTAAAATCGTAGGATGTTCTATTAAAAGAGAACCTCATGGTCTAGCCATGAGTTCACGTAACGAGCGATTAAGTAAACAAGCAAGAAAAGACGCAGCCTTTATTTATAATACACTTCAAAAAGCAAAAATTCATTTCCAATCCCACAGCATTCCATCAACCACAGAAATGGTACAGAAGTTGTTTCAACAACAACCAGACATGAAACTAGAATATTTCACTATTGCCAGTGAAGAAACTCTAGTTCCAGTAAAACGTAAATTTAAAAAACACACCTATCGCGGCTTCATTGTCGCACATTTAGAAGGTGTACGTTTAATAGATAACATGCGTTTATCATAAATAAGTTCATTAAATAGTTACAAATCGTATCTTTGCCTCATGTTAATTACCGTAGTAAAATCAAAAATCCACCGTGTTAAAGTAACCGGTGCAGACCTTAATTATATAGGTAGTATCACCATTGATGAAGATTTAATGGATGGTGCAAACATTGTAGAAGGTGAAAAGGTTCAAATCGTTAATAATAATAACGGTAACCGTTTAGAAACCTATGCTATTCCAGGACCACGCGGCAGTGGAGAGATTACTTTAAATGGTGCTGCAGCAAGAAAAGTATCACCAGGAGACGTGCTTATCCTTATATGTTATGCTCAAATGACTATGGAAGAGGCAAAAGCATTCAAGCCTACACTACTTTTCCCTAATGAAGAGGACAACACCTTATCATAAATAGCTTGAAAAAAGCACTCTTTAAAGCCTTAAAAATCATCCTACCATTAGGTCTAGGTGCATTTTTAATATATTATTCTCTATCGCAATTTACTGATGAACAACTCGACGAGATAAAATCTTATCTTATAGATGCAGATTATAGTTGGATTGTGCTAGGAGTGATTTTAGCCTTATTAAGTCATCTTTCACGTGCCTGGCGCTGGAACTATATGCTTAAAGCCATAGGGCACAAACCTACTTATATTACTAATGTGCTCGCCATAGGAGCTGGATATGCTATGAATTTGTTAATTCCTCGTAGTGGTGAAGTAGCTCGTGCCGTAGTTGTAAACCGTATAGATAACATTCCCGTTGATAAAGCCATAGGAACCATCATTGCTGAGCGAGTTCTAGATTTTATTATTTTACTTTTTATTACAGCTACCGCGTTACTCATTTCGGGAGACTTGATTATTGATTTCTTTGTGGAACGTTTGAATTCCGCTTTCGCGAAAGCGGACACCTCAACAATTACTCTTTATGCTATAATCATAGGTGTTGCTATCATCCTACTGCTGCTGTTGCTTAAATTCTTCAAACCATTTAAAAAAATTAAGAACTTCATTTCAGGTTTAAAAGACGGTTTTCAAACCATATGGACCATGGAGCAAAAATGGCTCTATCTAGCTCACACCATATTCATATGGAGCATGTATTTACTCATGTTTTATGTGAGCATATTTGCGCTCCCAGGAACTAATTTAATTCCAGTAAGTGGTATTTTGAGCGCCTTTGTAGCTGGTAGTTTTGCTGTCGCATTTACAAATGGAGGTTTTGGTGCATACCCATATTTTATCGCACAAGTGTTAATCCTTTTTGGAGTTGCAGAAACCTTAGGAACATCTCTAGGATGGATACTATGGACATCCCAAACAGCGTTAGTTCTTGTATATGGTCTAGTTTCGTTTTTAATGCTAGCTATTAAAAATAGTCTTTCGGCTAAATAATTGTAAATTCCGTTCCCAAATTTTTTGAAATGAAACACATTATCACGTTAATCATATTCCTATTTACCTGTAACACTATGTTTGCTCAGGCACTTTATAGAGCTTACCCTAGTGATGTACTAGGAACAGAACGCAACATAAAAGTGCTTAAACCACGTAACTATGTTGAGAACCCTGAAAAAACTTATCCTTTAATAATAGTACTAGATGGTGATTACCTCTTTGAGCCAGTTGCTGGAAATGTGGATTACTTATCCTACTGGGATCAAATTCCAGAAAGCTTTGTACTAGGAATCAATCAGCGCAAAAGCCGTTATGATGAGACCTCTATAGACCGAGAAAGCGGTTTACCTATGCCTCAAAGTGCAGAGTTCATGGATTTTATTATGGAAGTAGTAGCAACTATGAAAGATGAATATCGCATCGCACCATTTACGGTAATTGTAGGTAAGGATATCACAGCAAATCTTGCTACCTATTTTTTAATGCGTAAAAAAGTTCCCTTTGAAGCTTACCTGAATATAGATCCTGACTACTCAAATCTTATAACTGAGAATCTTACTAATAAAATATCCCAATTGGAAGGATATAAATATTACTATGTCGCAACACCAGAAAAAGCAAGTCTTACCGATGATATGTTTACAAAGTCAGTCGATTCTTTATTAAAAGGTCGTAAAAACATACACCTCAAGTATGACAAAATTGAAGGCGTGGACAAGTATGGCTTAGGAGCTCATGCTATACCACGTGGATTAAATTACATCTTTGAAGAATATAAACTCATAGATGAAGATGCGCTTGTAAATACTGCTGTGGCCTCAGACATGGCTGCTACAGGAAAAGAAATTAAAGATAAAGATGCTGCCACAGCGCTTGAAAAATTGCTGGAAAAATATAAATTTATAAAAGAAGTCTACGGCATCGACATGCGTGTGCGATTAGTAGATATTGTTACTGTTGCAGAGTATCTCATTGATAACAAGAAATATGATGAACTTATAGATGTAGCAGGACTTGCTTCAAGAGAATATCCAGAAAAGCTTTACGGTCCTTTTATAGAAGGAATAGGCTATGAAGGAATAGGTAGGCCAGCTAGAGCTCTTAGAGCGTATAACGCAGCATATGCACTAGATCCAGCTGTGGGAATTACTAAAGATGATGTGCTAGATAAAGTAGAAATGCTACAGGAGAAAAAATAAATGGCCAAAGTTAAAACCACTTGGTTCTGCCAGAATTGTGGTGCACAACACGCACGCTGGCAAGGACAATGTACGACTTGTAAAGAATGGAATACACTCGTTGAAGAGGTCGTTCAAAAAGAAAAAAAACCTTCTTGGGATAGTGCTGCTGGTGATACGCTTTCGCGAAAGCGTGTACCTCAACCACAACTCATTTCTCAAATAGATGTAACTGAAACACCTAGATTAGACACTACAAATGCAGAGTTTAACAGAGTTCTAGGTGGTGGACTTGTTCCTGGTTCTGTAACTCTTTTAGGTGGTGAACCTGGAATAGGAAAATCTACTCTTTTATTACAAGTTTGTCTCAATTTACCCTTCAAAACACTCTATGTAAGTGGTGAAGAAAGTGCGCAACAAATTAAAATGCGCGCTGATCGTATTAAGCAACATGCGACCAATTGTTACATACTCACAGAGACTAAAACTCAGAATATATTCCGTCAAATTACAGAGATGGAACCCGAGGTGCTCATTATAGATTCTATTCAAACATTACAAACTGAAATTATAGAGAGTACCGCTGGTAGTGTTTCTCAAATTAGGGAATGTACCAGCGAGCTCATAAAATTTGCAAAGGAAACCAATACGCCTGTGCTTTTAATAGGTCATATAACCAAAGATGGAAACATCGCTGGACCAAAGATTCTAGAACACATGGTGGATACGGTGCTACAATTTGAAGGCGATCGCAATCACACGTATAGAATTTTACGTGCGTTGAAAAACCGTTTCGGTAGTACGCATGAGATAGGAATTTATGAAATGTTAGGTCATGGATTGCGTGAAGTTATTAATCCTAGTGAAATATTAATTTCCCAGCGTGGCACTAGTTTAAGTGGTACCGCAATTGCAGCGACCATGGAAGGAATGCGACAATTAATGATAGAGGTTCAAGCGCTGGTAAGTACGGCAGTTTATGGAACACCACAGCGCAGTGCGACAGGCTATAACTTAAAACGTCTCAATATGATTCTGGCCGTGCTGGAAAAAAGAGCCGGATTTAAACTAGGTCAAAAAGATGTTTTCCTCAATATCACTGGTGGAATAACGGTAGATGATCCAGCAATTGATCTTGCTGTAGTAGCCGCTATTCTTTCCTCAAACTTTGATATTGAGCTTTCCTCGCAACACTGTTTTAGTGCAGAGGTAGGGTTAGGTGGCGAGATAAGACCAGTTTCACGTATGGAACAACGTGTGAATGAAGCCGCAAAATTAGGCTTTGAAAAAGTGTTTATTGCGCCTGCAAAACAGAAGTTTAATGATGTAGGAACTGATGTGCAAACCTTCTCAAAAATTGAAGAATTAGTAAAATATTTATTCTCTTAAAGAATATATGATTATGAAATGGACTTTATTAATACCTGTGTTATTCTGCTTGATTTCTTGCAAGAATGAACCAGCAGCTGTGGAAATTGATCTTTCTAATAATGACCTAATTCATTTAGAAGATCCGTCGGGAAATTATACCAACCTAGAAACCATTCTAGAGCAATATAAAGGTAAACTAGTTTATGTAGATTTCTGGGCGAGCTGGTGCAGACCATGCCGTGCTGAAATGCCTTCTTCTAGAATCCTTAAAGAAAAATATAAAGATGCAGACATCGTTTTTATCTATATATCTGTGGACCGAGATACAGAACTATGGCAAAAAGCTAATAAGCAAGAAGAATTAAAAGACGAAACTTATCTAGCTCTTAATTATCCTAAAGGAAAACTCTATCAACTGCGCAATGTGAGCAACATTCCACGTTATATGTTATATGGAAAAGATGGCCGCATGATTGATGATGCTGCCATGAGACCTAGTAACACTGGTTTAACTACTGTGATAGACGGTTTGTTATCCTTATAATTTGCAGTTTTTAAAGAAATACTGGATAACGCTAAGCATTTTATTGTTGCTTGCGGTCATGACTATTACATATATAGTTCATCCAGCATTTTTTGATTTCATTTTAAGACCATCGCAACGCACCATTTATGAGCGCAGCTTTGTTGAATTTCCAAAGAAACTAGAGCGCTGGAATAATCTTTTTACCATTGCAAGTAATGATAAAGCTATAGTAACAAGCTCCATAGCTGAAAAAGTCCTGACATCTAGGCAAACTCCTTTTACGGCTGGATATATAATAGAGCTTCAATTTGGTGAAACTCTTATTGCTCAAGTTGATGCCACTGATTCATGGATTCTCGAAGTATATGATTTAAATAAAAAACTTCTTGAAGATTCTAAGCTAGAAAACGATAAGCAAGTTCTTCGATTCATTCCAGAAAAGGATATGAAAGTACGTATTGTTCTTCAAGCAAAGTTAGAAACTGAATCCACGACAAATTTTAAAGTCTTTACCGCACCACGCTATGATTTTCCAGTAGCCGGAAAAGGAAATGCTGCAATACAGAGTTTTTGGGGTGCTTCTAGAGGTGGCGGAAGTCGCAGCCATGAGGGAAATGATATTTTTGCGCCCAAAAGACATCCAGTAGTTGCCATCACTTATGGAACCGTTTCCAGTATAAGGAATCGAGGACTAGGTGGAAAACAAGTTTGGGTGAAGGATTATGACACTGGCTATTTACATTATTATGCACACCTCGATGAATGGATTGTGAGTGAAGGCGATATGGTATGGTCTGGAGACACTCTAGGCTATATAGGAAATACCGGTAATGCTAAAAACACGCCTCCACATGTGCATTTTGGAATTTATAAAAACGGAAAAGCGGTAGATCCTAAACCTTTTATATGGCAAACTCAAGCTCCAGAAAACACACCGCAGTTACCTTTAATTAAAGAAGCCAAAGCCAGCGGTTTTGCAGCAAACCTACGCAAAGAACCATCCAGCAGTAGTGCTATTATTCAAGATTTAAAAACTGAACCTGTAACTATTATAGGGAATTCAGGTAACTGGTACCATGTAAGAACTGCAAGTGGTTTGGGTGGATTTATGCATCAAAGTGTGGTGGAGAAACAATAATTACATGGCTGTCAACTCAAGTGTTATTTCATAAAGCGGTCTGGACTGCATTTTGGCTTTAAGCCATGCATAAAAAGTCATCACAAAAATATCTTCTCGTTCTACTCCTATCCAGTTAAATGATTTTTCTACGGTATTAAAAAAGGCCTCAGTAGTGACCTCATGAGGCGCATCATAATATTTACGTAGTAACTTAAGATAGGCCAGTACTCTTATCTCATTTTTATCGAGCAATCGCTTCTTATATTTTTTATTGAAACTGCGCATTCTAGATTCCACTAGATCTGGCTGATTGCGTTCTATGAGGATGAGGATTTCTATGATATTACGTTTTATTACCCAAATGAAGCCAGCTCGTTTTTCATAAAAGTCATTGCTGTGAGAAAGGTCGCGCATGATAGAACTGCACTTTAAATAATCTTCTTTTTGAAAATGAGCCATTATAGCAGCTAGTTGACTTTCGGGAGATGGGTTTTTAATATGATCTAATTGTGTTATTCCATCATTTAATTTCCCTGTATAAATAGCAACTAAGGAACGTAGTTTTATATAAGATTCTTCAAAGGTTTTTTTATGCTTTCCTTTTTCCTGCTCTAGTTGAGCCTTCATAATATCAAGAAATACTGACGCTTTTTTAAAGTCCTTGTTTCTAAAATGAGTCATGCTCATTAAATTTAAGATGGCGATATGATAATAAAGATGACGACTAGCAAGGTCTTTTTTGGCACTTACTATGCGATAAGCCTCTTCCATAAAATGGCTAGCACTATAATAATCGGTTTTGATTCCAGCAGCATCTGCGGCGATGGTCATTAATGTGTATAAAGACTTGTAGCCAAAACTCGAATCTAACTTTATATCATTAACTTTTAAATGTCTAGCTATTACTTCTTCCACATCTTGACTTGTGTGTTGTAAATCTGCTTTTATAGAGGCATATGCTGTTATTAAATGAGCTTCGGCAAGATGGTTTTTTAAATTCTCTTGATAGTCTTGAATGATTAAGGGCAACTCAATGGATTCATCTTTATGAGCATATTGGAGTAAGGTGTGATAAATCTCGTTCAATAACGCATAGAGTTCTAGGTATTGAGCTTTTTGAAGTGCTTTTTTCAAAGTTTTAAAACCTAATTTATAAAGTCCTTTTTCAAAGAAAATTCGAGATGCGAGTAAACTTTTTAAAATTTGCATTTCTTCATCACTTTCGGTTTCCAGGCTGTGTGATGTTGTGAAATCTATCAAGCTATCGCGCAATCTTTTAGTTAATGCATAGAGCGCGTTATGATTCTCCTTACCATAAATCTTTTCAGCTAGTCCAGTAGTAACTCCTTTTTCTAGTAGATGGAAAAGAGTGATGTTCTTGACATCTGAGCGTCTGTTTTTTGCTTTCGCGAAAGCGTGAAAAGCCAGCCTTTCTTCTCCATTCATACTACTTATGATAGCAATAAGCTCTTTCATATCATCGTTTATTATATGCCTAAATTACTTTAAATAAAGTATATATGATTAATTTATCTTTTTTTAATCGTAAGAAATAGTTTGAAATGGAGTTTAGTAAACTTGATATGCGTCGCAGATTTGTCCCATCAAACAATCAAAACAAAACAAAATGGAAAATCAAACATTCAACCCAGTAAACGTAAAAACAGAAAAGAAAGAGAAAGAAGCATTCAACGGTAAACCTACTCCAGCATTTATAGCCGCATCATGGAGTGCCTTACTCATAGGTATGGTGTCTTATTGTATAGGACTATGGAATGCAGACATGTTGCTCAACGAGAAAGGCTACTATTTTGTCATCCTATTATTTGGCTTATTCTCGGTGATATCAGTTCAAAAAGCGGTGCGAGATAAACAAGAAGGCGTCGCAGTGACAGACATTTATTATGGTATCTCGTGGTTTGTGACCATAGCCTCACTGGTATTGCTAGTCATAGGACTATGGAACGCAGACTTACTTTTGAGCGAGAAAGGATTCTACGGTATGTCCTTTGCCCTTAGTTTATTTGCCGCAATTGCAGTGCAAAAAAACACGAGAGATGTTAAATTTATTGATGATCAAGAGAAGGCTTAATCATGGAATGGTTTATTAAAAAAAGAGGTTATCTGGTCTTGTTGGGACTTTTATCAGTTAGTATAGTATTTATAGGTATAATTGATATTGCAATATATGGCGTCGTGAAAACTAAAAGTATTATAACCGATTCTATACGGTTGCCAGTTATGATTATTCAAGTTGGCTCTACAATTATAGGCTTTACAATATCATTGTATATTCTTAATAAAAAAAAGAGCGCAAAAAATGGAATCGTAATTGTTGGATTAATTTTATGCTCTCCTTTATTCCTTTTTTATTTAGTCATGTTAATACTCGTGTTAATTAGTAATCTTAACTAGCAAAACAGGCTTGTGCGATTGCACAAGCCTGTTTTGATGTTTGAGAAACGGCCTCTTGAGAAAGAGGTCGTTTTTATGTTTTATATATACCTCTAATCAATCTCCACCACAACCGGACAATGATCGCTATGCACGGCACTCTGTAAAATCAAAGCTCTTTTTACGCGATCTTTCATGGTGTCATTTGCCATGTGGTAATCGAGTCGCCATCCTTTATTTCTTGCACGAGAACCGCCACGGTAACTCCACCAGCTGTACTGGTCTGGTTCATCGTTGAACATTCTAAACGTATCTACAAAACCACTGGCAACCAATCGATCCATCCACTCGCGTTCTTCTGGCAAGAATCCTGAGGTGTTTTTAAGTCCTTTGGGGTTATGGATATCAATCGCTTTGTGACAAATGTTATAATCACCACAGACAATCAAGTTAGGGCGTTCTTTGCGCAGCTCTTTAGAATATTCCAGAAACTGCTCCATGTATTCAAATTTGAAGCTCAAACGATCATCGTTTGTTCCGCTAGGTAAATACATACTCATAATAGAAACGTCGCCAAAATCTACTCGCAGATTTCTTCCTTCAAAATCCATGGACTCTATTCCAGTTCCATATTCTACGTGGTCTGGTTTCGTCTTAGAAATAATGGCAACACCACTATATCCTTTCTTTTGAGCGCTGTAATAATATTGATATTCATATCCAGCTTCTTTAAAAGCATCGGTATCTACTTGGTCTTCGGTAGCTTTTATTTCTTGTAAGCATAACACATCTGGATTTGCTGCTTTGAGCCACGTGATAAAGTCTTTTTTCATCGCCGCACGTATGCCGTTGACGTTATAGGATATGATTTTCATAAATGGATTTTATTATTTTACGAAGGTAATGATTGAACGGCATTTTGGTGGCATATGCAGTTTCCGCATCAAGTGCGGAAATTCAGTCTTCAAACTAATTAGAATGCTGTATTTACCGATTCCGCTCTACAACGGAATGACAAACTAAGGACTGCGGACTAAACGACTCCAGACTAATCCTTATACATCCCAACAACCAATTCATCTTTATCATTCATAGTCGCACGATACATTCCTGCGGTATTGAATTCCATAGAAACATTTCCTAAATGGTCTAATGCTACTACTCCACCAGTACCGCCTAAATTGACGAGCTTTTTCTGGATTACAGCGTCAGTAGCCTCTTGTAAAGTCATGCCTTTATATTCCATCATCGCGCTAATGTCATAAGCGACTTGTGCGCGTATAAAATACTCACCATGTCCCGTACTAGAAACACCACAGGTAGCATTATTTGCGTAAGTTCCGCTACCTATAATAGGTGAATCGCCTATACGGCCGTATTTTTTGTTGGTCATTCCGCCAGTGCTGGTTCCGGCAGCGATATTGCCATTTTTATCTAGCGCTACACAACCTACGGTTCCATATTTAGAATCCTTGATAAATGGATCTTCTAGTTCTAATTGGGCTACTTTTTTATCGTTTTGCGCTTCTTTTTCGGCTTCTCTTTTTAAGACACGTTGTAACGATTGGAATCTATTCTCGGTATAGAAATAAGAGTTAGGGACGATCTCTATGTTTGAATCTTGTAACGCTTTCGCGAAAGCGTCTCCACCAGCACCACTCAATAACACATGCTCTGAGTCTGTCATGACTTTACGAGCTAGTGAAATAGGGTTTTTAACCGTAGTGATTCCAGCAACAGCACCAGCATTGAGCGTTTTACCATCCATAAAACTAGCGTCGAGTGAGTTCACTCCATCATGCGTAAAAACAGCTCCTTTTCCAGAATTGAACAGTGGCGAATCTTCCATAATGCGAATGCTCGCCTCAACAGCGTCCATCGCGTCACCGCCATTTTTAAGAATGGTGTGGCCAGCTTTTATAGCCTCGGTAAGTTTTTCATTGTATTGCTTTTCCAACTCTGGAGTCATGTTCTCCTTTTTAATAGTTCCAGCGCCACCGTGAATCACTATAGCAAATTCGCTCGTTTGCTCTTGCGTTTGAGGAGTCTCATTATCTGGAGCGTTTTGAGAAGTTTCTTGACAAGCTGTTATGGCAATAGCTGCTATTAAAAAAAGTAGTTTTTTCATGAGGTAGAATTTGAGTTACAAGTTACTTAAAAAGAGAATACCGTTGTAGTTAAGAATTTGTTGAAAGTAGCCTTAGTCTCATTGTAAAGCTTGTTATAAAACCCTAACTTTATCTTTTAAACTCATTCAACATGGCAATTGCAAAACCGTTCAACCTCAACAAGTGGATCGAAGAAAATCGAGATTCTTTAAAACCGCCCGTAGGAAATAGAAATTTATATAAAGATGCTGGCGATTATATCGTTATGGTTGTTGCTGGACCTAATGCTCGTAAAGACTACCATTATAACGAGACCGAAGAGCTTTTTTACCAGCTTGAAGGTAATATTGAGGTTCATATTCAAGAAGATGGCGTGAAGAAGACCATGAAGTTAGGACCTGGAGATATGTATTTACATCCAGGGAAAGTACCACATTCTCCGGTACGTTTTGATAATTCCATAGGGTTAGTAATCGAGCGTAAACGCACGAGCAAAGATGATGTAGATGGACTGCTTTGGTTTTGTGATAACTGCAATAACAAATTGCACGAGACTTATTTCAAGCTCGACGATGTAGAAAAAGATTTCCAACCACGTTTTAGAGAATACTATGCTAGTGAAGAACTGCGTACTTGTGATATTTGCGGTGAAACGATGGAGACGGATGAGCGGTTTGTAGGGTAATGGCAGTTTCTAAATGGAAAATAGCAAAGTACCTGTTTCCACTCATAGTATTGATAGGTGTAGGTTTAGTTTCTAAATCTTGGAGTCCTCAGGTTATTGTTGGAGAAGCATCCATAATTCAATCAAATCAAGATTTTAAGCCTGAGAAACCAAATGATTGTATTGAAAAATGGCAATATCTATTTCCTAACGATAGTATTATATCAAAGATAACTGAACGTGAGATATGGAATCCTGATAGAGATGTCAAACCATTTGATCAAAACGAACGATTACTAAGCTTTCTTCCTAGAAACGAGAATAATATTCTAATTCAAGGACCATTAATGGGTGTATTTGATATTAACGGAATTAGTCCAGCAGTAGTAGATATAGGTGGTATTTATGGTAATTCTGGTTCAATTAGAAACACACCAGATGTTCAATTTTTAGTAGATTCAAAAGATTTTTCAGGAGAAAATTTAGAGTACGGAAAGATAACTAATTACCCTAATGTTCTAAATTCCTTAAGTCCAAATGAACCAATAGAACTATCTGTTCATACTAGCTCATATTCTTATACATCTGAATTGTCTCATATGGCTTACCTAACTGAGGCCTGTGATGATCTTATCTATTACGTTTTTAATACTAAAACTAATAAACAGACTAAAGACCCAATTCTTATAGCCGCTACCTTATCGATAAAAATTGAATTTAATTCATTTCCCGAGGTTGATAAAAAATTCCAAAATTATCTACCTAAAGAGAATTGTATGGATTGTCCTATTAGTTTAGAAAGAATGAAATCCTTTGGAAGACTTGAAGGGTTTGATAATCTATATTTCTTTTCTACCGATGATTTAACATCACAAGAAAGATTGAATGAGCCTGCAAGAGGACTAGTATACATGGAAGAAGGTAAGACTCCTAGATTTATTTGGTATCATGGTGTTGACCTATTCGGTTGTGCTTGTCTGTAGTAATATCGTTAAAACACCAGATTACCGCGTCGCGCGCTCGTTGAAATGCGTTTTAAAAACCTACTTCAACAACACACCTTTTTCACCCATGACTGGAACATCAGTAAAGTGATCAACTTTAATGCTGTGCGGTAATGCTGTATAGGTTTTATCATATAGCTTAGAACCTAAAAAGTATGTAAGGATGAACTCATTTGTAAAAGAGAAAACCTCTTCCATGATAAGTTCTACTTTAATGGCACTTTTTGCAGCAACTACTGGAAATGCCTGTCTAAAGGTAGTCGTCTTGCGTCCATCATTGTGTTTTCCTCTACTCATAACCATAACAGACTCAATAGCCTCTTTCCCATTATTAATAAGATAAATATTCCAATCGTTTGATGAGAAATCTTCATTCCATTCTTTCATTATGGCTATGTGAACGTCCTTAACTTCTGGTATAATGATGTCTTTTTTCATGACTATATTTTCTTGAACTATTTCTTAAAGGAAGACTTTAATCTGCCGTTAAGAAATGTTACCTTCTAATTATTTAACCTTTTTTCAATCTTTCCCATCAACTCTTCGATTGTTTCTATCGAATTCATATCGGTGGTACTCATAAAAATATCCAGACCAGAATTTGTGCCAAAACCATCATTATAATCCTGTACCGCATCACTCATACTCAGCACAATCGGGAACTCGTATTTAGGCAACCACTTGGACCAGTATTTTTTATTGAACTCGTCTTTATGAAGAAACTCTAGTTGTAAATCTGGATGATGTTGAGATATGCTTTCGCGAAAGCGTGACCATTCTTCATTTTCTTTAAAAACACCATAAGTCAACTCACATAACTTACAATCATAAGTCGCTGGGCTTACTATTTTATGTGCGCTATCCAGTAAGGAGTTGATCGCTCCCGAGTTAGCATTATAAACAAAAATGAGTTGCGTAATCACCTTTTAAATCGCGCTAGAAAACTGCTTTAAGAAACGCACATCGTTTTCAAAAAACAAACGAATGTCACCTATACCGTATAACAACATCGCGATACGTTCCACGCCCATACCAAAGGCAAAACCGCTATATTCCTCAGGATCGATACCACAATTAGTAAGTACCGCTGGATCTACCATACCGCAACCACCTATTTCTAGCCAGCCAGTTCCTTTAGTGATTCTATAATCGGTTTCATTTTCAAGACCCCAGTAAATATCAATCTCTGCACTAGGTTCTGTAAACGGGAAATAAGATGGACGCAATCTAATTTTAGACTTACCAAACATCTCTTGAGTAAAATGCAACAGTGTTTGTTTCATGTCTGCAAAACTCACGTCTTTATCTATGTATAATCCTTCTACTTGATGAAAAATACAGTGCGCACGAGCACTTATCGCCTCATTACGGAATACGCGACCTGGAGAAATTGTTCTAATAGGTGGCTTATTATCTTCCATATAACGCACCTGAACGCTTGAGGTATGTGTTCTTAGCAACACATCTGGATCAGTTTGTATAAAAAACGTATCCTGCATGTCTCGTGCTGGGTGATGTTCTGGTAAATTAAGTGCGGTGAAATTATGCCAGTCGTCCTCAATTTCTGGCCCTTCACTGACATTAAAACCTATACGTGAAAAGACTTCTATGATTTGGTTTTTTACAAGAGAAATCGGGTGGAGCGCACCTATCTCTAGTGGATATCCTGTACGTGTTAAATCACCATAGATTCCAGCTTCTTCTTGCTTGGACTCTATAGATTCCTTGAGTGCGTTTACCTTTTCAGTCGCTTTTTGCTTGAGCTCGTTAATAGCCTGACCAAAATCCTTCTTCTGCTCATTAGGTACTTCTTTAAAAGCAGCAAAAAAGTCATTCAATAACCCTTTTTTACCTAGATATTCAATTCTGAACGCCTCAATCGCGTCCTTAGAATCGGCCTTAAAGCTTTTTACTTTCTCAATATGTTCCTTAACTCGGTCCAGCATGGTGTTTATTTAATGGCTGCAAATTTAGTTATTTTTAAAATGCTATCCATCCTAATACTATTGTGAATAACATGTTAATTACTGCTGTGTGATTGTTTTAATTCCGCTTTCTTACCGCAACGAGTGCGGCATAAACTTTTCTTATAAACGCTTTCGCGAAAGCGTGTTAAAGAAAAAGTAAAACACCTATAAACCAAATCCTTTTGCAAATCAAACCGTTTCTTAATAACTACTGGGCTAGATCACATGGTGCCACTTATAATTTTTATAGATTTGTGATATGCAAATTGCTACTTACATATCTGATTTATTGTACCGCCATGAATGTGTGGTGTTACCTGGTTATGGTGCGTTTATCTCGCGTCGTGTACCGGCACAGCATTTTGTGAGTAGTCATACTATTTATCCGCCTAAAAAAGGGCTTACTTTTAATGCTCAAATCCAGCAAAACGATGGTTTACTGGTAAATTATGTAGCTACAGTAGAGTCCATTCCGTATCAAGAAGCCATGCAAGAAGTGCGTAACTATGTGCGTTTTCTAGATCATGAGCTTGACACTAATGGCGTTATTACCATTCACAAAATAGGTCGTTTTACACGTAATGAGGAACAATCATTACAGTTCACGCCTATGTATTTAGTGAATTACTTGCCTGAGGCTTTTGGCCTGGCGGCTCATGAGACCTATGCCGTTGATAGAACTCCAGTGGAGACTTTTATTCCTGCACCAGTTATTGAATCACCTGCTGTTGAAACTCCAGTTCTAAAACAAGAAGAAGAAACTCCAGTAGTTCCTTTACATGTTCCTGCTGCTCAAACGAGTAAAACACCATGGTTGCGCTATGCGGCTATAGGAGCAGTGCTCGTAGGTTTAAGCTACGTAGGTTTTAATACGTACACACGTCAAGAGGCTCAAAACGACATCGCTGTTCAACAAATGGCCGACGAGGAATTTACTCGTGGGATTCAAGAGGCGACGTTTATGATTAGCAATCCGCTGCCTAGTATTGAGCTGGAAGTTGCTCCATTAATTAAAAATTACCACATCGTTGCAGGTGCTTTTAGAGATCCCGCAAATGCTGATAAGAAAGTTCAACAGCTTATCAATAAAGGTTATGCAGCAGAACGTATAGGCGTGAACAAATACGGTTTACACAACGTAGCATTCTCTAGCTATGCTGACCGTAACGACGCGATTAATGAGTTGTACCGCTTGAGAAAAGAAGGTTTCTCTGGTGCGTGGTTACTTACTGGTTCTCTTGAGAAGTAATATTCTTTAAAGGCTTTTTTCTAATTTTAAAAACACCTTGCTCATAATAAGGATTGTTCATTTTTGCCATTGCCGCAAAAACGAACCAAACCTGCCGGCAGGCAGGCAGGAAAATCTAGGCTGTGGGACACCTGTCTAAAAATTTCAATACACTCGCTAAAGAAAAACTAAGATTGAGCTTATTAAAAAAATGCATTCACGAATCACTCTTTCACCAATAAATATTTGAGCCCACTTTTCTTCTTGACGCTTCACGCATTTTCATTTTATTACGACAGACTTCCCAATGCCTTCATTTATAAAAAGATTGTTAGTCCCTAAATCTTAATTATAGAATTAGATGAGTAAAAGCATTTCCATTCAGACGAAGGCTTGTGCTGAGCCTGTCGAAGTAGAAAACAAATACTTCAGCTTGCTGAATATCAAATGGGTTTGATTCACAGATGCTTTTAAATAACTTAAATCTATTTTTCCTAAATTCATCTTATGAAATACGTGCCTCAAAACTTGGAAACAGAACGATTGCGATTTCGCTTGATTGATAAAAGTGATTTTGAAGCTTGGTTGCCTTTTTTTAGTCCAGATTTGAACAGGCATTTTCTTTTCTTAGATCCTGATAAAACCGCACTGGAATTATGCGAGTTTTGGTTTGAGAAATGTCTCTTGCGTTATGAAGAAAACCGTGGCGGACTCAACGCTATAATTCTTAAGGAAACAGGTAAAATGATAGGTCAGTGTGGTATTCTAGTACAGAATATGGATAACGAGCCACGACTAGAAGTAGGTTATTCTATGCTGCCTAATCATAGAAATAAAGGCTATGCCACTGAAGCTGCTATCGCGGCAAAAAATTATGCGTTTAAACATGAATTTGATAAAGACTTTAACGATACTGTAGTTTCTATGCTCCACGTAGATAATCACGGCTCAGAAAAAGTGGCCATTTCTAACGGAATGACACTAGAAAAAACGTTTACCGATTTTGGCGACAATCGTTTTCATGTGTATAGTCAGTCTAGGGATGAGTGGTTGAAAAAATAATTTAGTAATGAAATACCTATTACCCAACTTAGAAACAGAGCGACTAACCTTTAGACTTCTTGAGGAATCTGATTTTGAAGAATGGTTACCGCTATTTGCTCGACCTGAGGTGGGAACTTATCTCTCTATGGATAAAAATTTCAACCAGCAGCAACGTTGTGAGAAATGGTTTGATAAAGCAATGACCCGTTACAAAGAACAAACTGGCGGAATGAACGTTCTCATTCATAAAAAAACGGGCAAAATGATAGGTCAAGCTGGATTACTAGTTCAGGATGTAGATGACACTAAACAATTAGAAGTAGGTTATTCTATTTTACCTGAATACTGGCAACAAGGTTATGCGAGTGAAGCTGCACAGTTTATTAAGAAGATTGGTTTTGAAAGAGCTTATGATAAAGATTTTGGCAATGCGCTTATTTCCGTCATACACAAAGAAAATATAGGGTCACAAAAAGTCGCTCTTAATAACGGAATGACAGTTTATGGACCTTATCCAGCAGAAAAAGATTTTGTTATCTACAAGCAGACTCGTGAGGAATGGGAAGTACCGTTAAAAAATAATTAGAATTCTAAAATGCAATATCGAGCTAGAGCCTGCCTGCCGGCAAAGGCAGGTCGAGATATGTTTTTAAATAATCTATGCTGTTTTAAAAAAAGCTTCTATTAAAAAACTTTTTATCGCTGTAATAATAAGAAGCTGAAATAAATTCAGCTTGACAGACTCTATATAATAAGATAGATATAAATAAGATCACGTTAAATAATCCTTAGCTTTTTGTGCATTTTAGTGAAATAGGAATCGGTAATAGTACCTTTGCACAAAATCACAAAAATGGAAGCCAAATCGCCTTCACAATCTTTTACTACAGTCACTGATATGGTCTTGCCTAGTGAGACTAATCCATTGAATAATCTCTTCGGTGGAGAATTACTGGCTCGTATGGATCGTGCGGCTAGTATTGCAGCTAGAAGACACTCTCGACGTATTGTGGTAACAGCATCTGTAAACCACGTAGCGTTTAATAGAATGGTTCCTTTAGGTAGTGTTGTGACTATTGAAGCAAAGGTTACAAGAGCTTTCAAGACTTCTATGGAAGTTCATATGAATGTATGGATTGAGGATCGAGAAAGCGGCGAAAAAACTAAAGCTAACGAAGGTCTTTACACCTTTGTAGCAGTAGATGAGACAGGACGACCTGTTCAAATTCCAGAGATCGTTCCAGAAACTGATGATGAAAAATTGCAATTTGCAGGTGCATTACGTCGCAAACAATTAAGTCTCGTTCTTGCTGGAAAAATGAAGGCTAAAGATGCTACAGAGCTAAAAGCACTATTTGAAGATTAAAAGCGCAACAACCAGCTTGCTGGATCTACAGTGTGACTATCTTCCATGAGCACAAAGCGTAGTTCTGTCACGCCAGAATTATCTGTAAACACGGTTCCTATAATGTCTTGTGTAGTAACTTGATCACCTTTTTGAACTGACACACTTTTCAAATGGTCATAAATCGAGGTGTAGTTACCATGTCTCACATAGACTGATAAAATTCCGTTTGCTGCCTTTTGAACTCGTACTACTTCACCGGTAAAAATAGCTTTGGCTGGTGAGTTAGCTGGTGCCTGAAATCTCAAACCATTTGAAGAGATTCTTATACCACCAAGAACTGGATGCGGTTGATCACCATATTTTCTTGAAATAATAAACTCATCTACTGGGTAAGGTAGTTTTCCTTTATTTGATTTAAAGTTGTTTGCAAGAGCTTTTGCCTCTGGAGAAAGGAAGAATTTTCCTTTAACAGCGCCTGTTTTCCCTTTGTTTGAAGCAGCGATATCAGCCTCGATGAGTTTTTGAATTTGGCGATTTATTTTTGCTCGTTCTTTACTAGCTTCTCTTATTTCTTTAGAATATTTCTTCTCGTCTTGCTTTACAACAGCGAGTAAATTTTCTTGTTCTTGCTTATCTTTTTGCAAAGCGATACGTTGTCGTTTATTAACTTTCAACACCTCTTGCTTTTGTTTCTTTTCAACTTCAAGTTCCTTATTGATTTCTTCTAGACGTACAGATTTTGCAGTGATTTCGTCAGCTTGTTTCTTGCGGTAGTCGGCATATGATTTTAAGTACTGAACTCTTTTATAAGCTTGTAAAAAATCCTCAGACGACAATAAAAACATCAATCTACTCTGCTCATTTTTAGACTTATATGCTTTTACAATCATGCGTGCATATTCATCTTTTTGAAGCTTAATTTCCTTTTTCAACTTTGCATTCTCGTCTGTATTTTTCTTAATACTACGCGTGATTAAGTTGGCTTGTTTATTTGTAATGTTGATTAGTTCTTGAGTACTTGCAATCTTTTTATCGATGGTCTCTACGAGCAGTACCATCGTTTTACTTTCCTTTTTTACGTTATTGAGCAGTCGTGAGAATTGGTTGATCTCCGACTGGATTTTTGCCTTGCGAGCTTCCAGCTGTGCTTTTTCTGATTGCGCTTTCGCGAAAGCGAAACTCAACAACAACACCACAAATAAGAGACCTTTTTTAATCATTACAGACTCATAGGTTTAGTGTTAGACGGCATGGAAAATGGGAATGATAAGTCCTGATTGAACTCTACGTTTCTAAACTCCAAATTCACTTGAGAAAAACGCTTACCACGTTTAGCTTCCACGTTTAATTCTAGCGGTATGATGCGCTTATCCACCACTTGATAATCGGGATAGGTGATGACTAGAAAACTGTCCTCAGCTGGTTTGCTTATGGATTGTTCACTTACCTTAAAGTCTGACGGGCGAAGCTTAAATAATTTTTCAATCAACTGACCTTGAGTAAATTGATACTGATTATTTGATACTGTAAACTGATGCGGTTGTAAGGATTCCACCGCTTGACCTAGTAATAAATCCTCTAACTGGTCATATTCTAGAGGTTCACCCAGGAAATTACTAATCAATGAGAAATCACCATCAAAAGAACGTTTCCCTAGCTTTTCATAAAACTGAACACGATCTGGGGTGATGTAAACTTTTGCCGCGGTAAAGCCTAGGAATTTTGCACTCATCCATATTTGCTTTCCTTTTTCAATGCGCAAATCTACCGTGACACTGCGCGATTGCTTCTCATCTTTATAATCTACAGATAGACGCGACTGCATGGTTTTAAAGTCTGTGCGAGCTGCTTCATGAGCTTTTACGACGCTGGCTTTTTTTGCAGTAGCGTTAGCATTATTTGCCGCTTTTTGAACACTACCACAGCTCATGACGAGTACTGCGAGTAAAACATAAAGTATTCTATATGCTTTCATTTATAATTTTTTAGAAAGTTCTTGAGCTTTTAATCTCATTTGAGAAGCCTTTGTGGTGTCTCCTTTTTTATCATAAGAAATAGCCAGTTGCTT
The DNA here is from genome assembly GCF_051251825.1 of Nonlabens sp. Classification (GTDB taxonomy): domain Bacteria; phylum Bacteroidota; class Bacteroidia; order Flavobacteriales; family Flavobacteriaceae; genus Nonlabens. The sequence continues at coordinate 515,896 of NZ_JBPOGG010000002.1, forward strand.
ATAGATATCTTGTTCTAGTTTTACCTCATCCAGTAGATAACTTTGTCCCATTTCTAAGCTCTCGATCGCTTTATCTGGTGCATTTAAATAGTTGTGTGCCACTGCGTTTAATAAATAGAATAATGGTTGTGCAGGAAACTTTTCAATGGCTGTATTTGTGAAAGAAACCGTTTTTTCATAATCTTTAATATCAATAGTTAATAGTGCCACACTTTTAATCAAGTCCACATTATTACTGTCCAGTTCTAGCCCTTTTTCATAAAATGAAATCGCTTGAGCGGTATCTTTCTTTTTTAAATAAAAATCTCCCATGGCACGATAAGCGTTAGGGTCTTCCACATCATCTGCCAGCCAGTCGATGGCTTGAGGAACTGCTGTTTCCAGTTCTAGATTACCGTCAGACATGGAAATGAAGTCTTGAAGGACTTTCATTTTAGTTTCTTTATCGATACTGTCAGAGGTTAAGATTTTTTCAAGGCTAGCAATTCCTTCATCTGTACTGCCGTTTTCTATGTAAATTTTATAAAGTGCTAAATGTGCTGCATCACTTTTAGGAACATTACGTTCAAAATCCTGGGCAACTTCAAAAACAGCATCTTTATCACCGTTACGACCATGCATGTAAATCAAATTGATGTATGCTTGCTCATTTTTGGGATTCTTTGCAATCTCTGCTTCCAGCGACTCGATATTATTCTCGTTACGTACTTCTTGCTGCTGCCTAGACTCTAGACTGCGACGTAGTGCATTCCTGCGAGAATCATTATTACCTTGTTTTGCATCTATATCATCCAGCGACTGTAAGGATTTATCATATTCACCTATTCTGTAATAAAGTGTAGGCAAGAACTCTTCATAGTTATCGTTCATTTGAGCAAGCTGTTCCATCACAGGAACGGCTTTTTCATAATCTTTTTGTGTATCATAAATCTCAAAAAGCAAGTCGAGCATCCATTCATTCTGGCCCGTTAATTCTAGTCCTTTTTTTATGGATTCTTCAGCTTTAGGATAGTCTTTATTTGCAAAATGATTCTTTGCGAGTTCAAATTGTATCGCTCCAGATGTAGGTTCCATTCTTGCGCAATTTCCTAGCATCTCAATCGCGCGGTCGTGGTTTCCTTTGGCTTTTTCGGCCAGTGCGTTAAAAAAGGCTTCTTTAAAACTACTTGAAACGTCTCCTAAATCATCTTGATTGATTTCTACTGACTCTACTTCTTCCTGGGCATAGCTCGTCGTGCTCCATGAAAGAGCAGCAAGCAGCAAGAAAATCGATATGTATTTATTCATGAGGTTTCAAGTTCAATAACTATTCCATTACGGTGTAATCACCTATGCTTACTTTCTTATAGTTTGCATCATACTTCACGTGATTTCCTATCATAGCTTCATCAAGTGTCGCATTTTTAATCACAGAGTTGGTCTGTATCAACGAATTCTTAATCGTAGAATTCTCAATAACTGTTCCTGCTCCTATAGAAACATGTGGTCCTACTGTTGAATTTTTTATCACAACCGATGAATCTATAACGCATGGCTCGATGATTTTAGCATTTTCAAGCGTAGGATTTGTGTTGATTTCATCACTTCCGTCCTTTTTCATGAATTCGATGATGCGCGTGTTAGTCTCTACAGTAACTACTTTATTACCACAGTCCATCCACTCGTCTACGGTTCCGGTTTTAAATACTTTACCGTTTTGCATCATGCGCTTGATACCATCGTTAATTTGGTATTCTCCACCGTTGATGATATTATTTTCAAGTACAAACTGTAATTCCTTTTTAAGATCGCCTACTTCTTTAAAATAGTAGATCCCTATCACCGCTTGGTCAGAGACAAATGTTTCTGGTTTCTCAACAAGCTCAACGATATCCTGATTCTCATTTAGTTTTACAACTCCATAAGCTTCTGGTTGATCTACTTGTTTGGTCCATATCACAGCGTCTGCTGTAGGATCTAGTTTAAAGTCTGCTCTTATCAATGTATCTGCATAAGCAACTACTGCTGGTCCTGAAAGTGAATCTGCAGCACTCATAATGGCATGTCCTGTTCCTAGAGGTTCACCTTGACGATAAATACTAGCTTTGGCATCTAAGCTTTGAGCAAGCTCTTCTAAACTACTCACGACATCATCTCCGAAGAACGCTGGATCACCAAGAATAAAAGCAACTTCAGTAACTGGTTCTTCCAGTATGCGTGCAATATCTGTCACTAATCTGTGAACGATAGGTTTGTTTGCAATAGGAATTAATGGTTTAGGTACGGTTAAGGTATGTGGTCTTAATCTGGATCCACGTCCAGCCATAGGTACAATTATTTTCATAAGCTTTATTCCCATGAAAATGGGAATCTGATTTTATAAGTGTGATTGATTAATGAATCACATTAGTTGTTGTTTCTTTTATTCCGCATGGTGTTTAACCTGCGATATATGCTGTATTGATTGAGATTCCCACTTTCGTGGGAATTAGTTTTTATTTCACTCCAGTACTTCCAAAACCGCCAGCACCGCGATCTGTGCTGCTTAGTTCTTCTACTTTATGCCACTCAGCTCTTTCATGCTTTGCAATCACGAGTTGGGCGATACGCTCACCGTTTTCTACGGTAAAAGTTTCGTTTGATAAATTTACAAGAATCACGCCTATTTCCCCACGATAATCTGCATCTACTGTGCCAGGTGCGTTGAGAACAGTGATTCCTTTTTTTGCAGCAAGACCACTTCTAGGTCTTACTTGTGCTTCATATCCTATAGGTAATTCTATAAATAAACCTGTTTTAATGATGGCACGCTCCATAGGTTCCAGCATTACTGCCGTTTCTAGGTTTGCTCTTAAATCCATTCCTGCACTTGCCTCAGTCTCATAATGTGGTAATGCGTGCGCTGATTTATTGATGATGTTTATAGTCATTATTTCTGAATCAAATTTTTAATAAATGTCTTTTCACGAGTCCAAATCAATCCTGCAAGAATTGCAGTCATCAGGATTCCCACAAGATAAAGACTCCAGCTTCCTATTCCCAATTCTGCTCTGAAAAAATAAAAGAATAAAAGAGTAAAACTAATGGATACGATTAAATACAGTAACATGTTTTTCAAGTCATATGGTATCGCAAAGTGTTTTCTACTCATCATGTACGAGGTCACCATCATTAATCCATAAACTGCACATGTAGTGATCGCACTTGCCATATAACCTATGTGCGGAATCAATATAATATTCATTCCTATAGTTAATGCAGCTCCTAGAACTGATATATAAGCTCCGTACTTCGTCTTATCAGTTACTTTGTACCAAACTGATATAGATTGATAAATACCGAAGAATAGGTAAGCCACAAGAACTAACGGAACAACATCCATAGCTTCATAGTACTCTTCATTAATTAATAACGGCTTTATTAAATCAACTAAAACGGTATAAACTAACAATGCGACAGAACCCAAAATCACAAACATCTTAGTAATTTGAGCATAGAGCTGTGGTGCTTTTTCATTTCCAGCTTCACTGAAGAAAAATGGTTCTACACCTAGTTTAAATGCCGTTGCAAATAATGTCATTCCTACCGCTAGTCTGTAACATGCCGTATAAACTCCTACTTGCTCAGTAGCATTATCTACCAGCAACCACTCTAATAGTATTTTATCAAAGGTTTCATTTATGGCAAATGCTAATCCTGCTATAAGAATAGGAAAACCATATCGCAGCATCTTTTTCCACAATTGCAGGTCAAATTTCCACTTGCTGAAATATGGTTTACAAACCATTAAAAACGTCAATGAACTAGCTCCAAAAAACGCAATGAAATACAACTCAATCTTATCACTAGGCAACCATTCTCTCAATCCAGGAATGTCCTGCAACCAGATTAAAAATAGCGCACTACAACCTACAGATATAATGACATTAATCATTTTAATCACAGCATATTTCATAGCTTTTCCTTGTGCTCTCATGTAAGCAAACGGCACAACTGCCAGCGTATCAAAAGCCAGTACACCTATCACCCATTTCCAGTAATCTGCAGATTTATCTGTCCATGCTTCTATATAATCAAGACTTAAATAAGCGATTAAAACAAATACTAATGTGCTACCTAGTAAGGTTCCTATAGCGGTTCCTAAAACTTTGGACTTGTCTTTAGTTTCTGTGAAATATCTAAAAAAGGCTGTTTCTGTTCCGTAAGTCAACAGTACATTAAAAATGATGATCCAAGAAAAAATGATGGATACCTCTCCAAAATCTTCTCGACTCGGTAAATACTCGGTTAATAATTTGGTGAGTAAAACGGTCAACAATCGCGGCAGTACCGTCGCTAGACCGTAAACAAAGGTGTGCTTAAAAAGACGATTGATAGAGCTCAAAAAAACCTTGTGATTATTACTGCTCAAAGGTAGTTATAATCACGAGGTTGTACAATGGAACGCTTTCGCGAAAGCGTAATTAAAACAATCTATCTACTCCACTCCGTTTTAATGCACGTGACAAGCTACGTCGTGCGTGTGATGGTGCTCACAAATGGTAATATGGTGTGTCGTGCAGGCTACCTGACTATAATCTGTAAATCCACCTGGCCAGGTGATGCTGCCGCCAGTGGTGCGTGCTAGTGTAATATAATCTGGAGTAACGTGGTCACAAAGAATTACATGCACTGGTCGCTTAATTTGATGAACAAGCGATATGTCTCTTATAGGCGTAGAGTCTGCGATGAGAACAAAATCGCTACCAGATTGATCCTGCGCTTGAGCAGCAATGATCGCTTCCACATCATTTTCTGGACCATCGCCGCCGCCGCCGTTATCAACAGCGGTTGCAACGGTTTTTAAAAAGTCTTCTATGTCGAGATGATCAGGGAAATAAATACCGCCGGTTTTACCTATTTGTTTGCCGTGACGACCTTGTCTGAGTTTATCATCGCCATCGTTGAAAAGCACCATGCTATTCATCAATTGCTTGTCTTTATTCACGTGTTGCCATCTTACAACCTGACCTACATAGCTGTACATACTACCAGTCCAGTCCACGACCACATTCATATTTTTCCATTCTGGATGCGCGTTAAACGCATCAAAAACTACAGTGTTTGTAGAAGTATTTTGCCCACCGATGTGGTGCGTGGAAGTGGTCGCAGCGCTACGTACATAATGTGTTTTACCAGCTTTATCTTTTACTTCAATCATCTCGTCGCTGGACTCTGCATTCATGTAACTTCTTATTTCCTCTGCAATGACAGCTCCTTGAGCATTTGCAAGTCCTGAAAAGGTCAAAGCTATAAGTGTAATTTTAAATAGATTTTTCATAGTTATAAATTTTATGTACCAAACATAAGCGCATAAAAAAGGCGCTCATAACTATAATGAGCGCCTGCTGTATTTCATTGAGTGAAATGTCTATTTCATTAAGTATTTAAAATCTATTGTGGCATAGATGGTAACGCAAGTTGCGAGCGTTCTTCAATGTTTATCAATTTCACATAGGTGATTTTTTCACTATTGGGTTTTTTAAGTGCAATTATAGCTTCATCATCTTTGAGTTCAAAAGGGAACTTCTCAAGATCTGGAGCTTCGTTTTGCATTTCGTTTTTTGAATCCAGATCCATGATAACGTCCTTGCGATTATTAAAATCTGTACGGAAACGTGAGACCATCATCAAACGATCGTCTGCCGTGTAGCTTACGTTTTTATTTATACTATTACGGAAATAAACCGCAACGAGATCATAACCAGTAGTAACTTCAGTAGGGAAATATAACGTGATTCCACTACCAGAACCTGGTGCTCCACCTGTCCATTGCTGTGCATAGGGTTGTTGAGATTTAGGAAAATCAGTATTCTTATAAGTTTGTTCCATTTTTTGTGCTCCACATGAGCTTATCGCTAGTGCTAGGATGATGTATAGTGCTTTCATGGGTGTAATTTAGAAAGTAATTTTCAAAAGCAGTGCCATAAACCAGTAAGTTAAACAGATTTGTTCCTTAAAGACTTTAAAAATCTTGTTTCTTTATGAATTTGGTTGATGATTATGAGACCAATGATTATTAAAGAAACAATTCCTGACACGATTAAATAAATATAAAAACCATTTGAAAATTCCCTTTTGAAAAAAGGATATAAAATATATAAACCGTAACAATAAAGGGTAAAACATATAGGAGTAAGTATGTAATTAATTTTCATACGCCATTGGTAATACTTCTCTAAATAAAGCGAATAGGATTTAGTATCCATAGAAGTTAATTTTTCTGTCTTTTTGAGTCTAGAATAAATCTCTACAATAACTCTAAAACTTAAAGATGCAATCATAAGTACAAGACCCAAACTGAAGTTATTAAATGAGCTAGGTAAATAAAATGCCGCATAAACCAACAAAATAACCACCGTAATTCCCATAACAATGATTCCTGTTTTTTGCTTGTTGCGTTGTTCGTTAGCTTTAGCTATAACAGTATCTGGTTTTTGAATGTCCTCAGAATTTGAGTTTTCATTCCATAGTTTGTTTAATATATCATTTTCCATTTTTAATACATTTTAAAAGTGATTTTCTAATTCGGCTTAATCTAGTTCTTAGAGTTCCGTGTTCTAAACCTGCCGTGCTTGCAATAGTCGCCTGTGGTATTTCTTCTAGTTCCATTAAGATGAGCGTTTTATTTTGAGGAGATAATTTATTAATGCAGCTGTGCATCTTTTGAATCATCAGAGAATTATCATCCACTACTTCCTGAGTAATTTCCTCATCTTTAATTGGGTTTGAGATCGCAGCTTTTCTTTTAGAGCTTCTCAAGTCACTTAAGCAAGTATTTACAGTGATTCGATAAATCCACGTGCTGATAGAAGCATTTCCCTTAAAGGATTTTCTATGATTCCAGACTTTAATAAAAGTCTCTTGATGCCAGTCTTTGGCTAAGTCTACATTACCGGAGGCATAACCTAAACATAGTCGATATACCTTATCTGTATGATTATTATATACCTCGTGAAATTCTTTTTCTGACTGAATCATTATTCGTTTAACGCTTTTAAAAGTTGATCCATAAACCATTCTTGTTGATCTAACATGATAAAGTGAGCCGCATCACTGGCCATGACTAGGTTATAATTCTTTAAATTAGCATATTGAGTTTCATAAGTCTTTCTTGCTAACTCTGCTCCATAAGGTAGGTCAGCAGCGAGAATTGTAACTGGTACAGTAATGTTTTTAAGCGCTTCTCTCATGTCTAATTTAAGATAATCTGTATATCCATAGACATAGGTTTTACGGTCTGCTTCAAGAATCCAGTTTTTTATTTGTGTTTGAGCTTCTGTATTAGTGCTCATTCCCATAGACATTCCAGTAGCAAGTTGTTCAAATGAAGTAGCATCCATTTCTAGTTGTTGTTTATTAAATGGACTCTCATATGCTAAATTATCTGGATTAAAATCAGGAAACATAATGGCTCCAGCAGCTGGTAAAGCATCAACAAGTATAATCTTACTAACTCTAGAATTTTCTCTACTAGCTAACCATGTGGCTATGGTTCCTCCTAAACTGTGTCCTACCACTATTACATTTTCTAAGTTGTTCTCTGAAAGGTAGTTTTCTAAAGATTCGTTCACCTTAGGTAACCAAGGAAACTCTATAGGTTCCTTAGCACCAAAACCAGCTAAGGTAACTACATGACATTGGTAATTATTTTTCAGTTTATCTACCACAGGATTCCATATTTCTCCTGGCACCGTAAATCCTGGAATAAATAAAATGGGTTGCCCATTACCCGATACTTCTACGTGAATTGCTTTGTTGTCATTGCTCGCATATAATGATGTAGATAAACATAAAGCGACAAAAAGAATGATAAATTTTTTCATGATTTCTAGTTTATAATTTCCCTTTAGATGATAAAATCAGATTATGTTACATCTAGAATGAAAAAAACTTTTGTGCATGAAAAAAGCCTTTCATTTCTGAAAGGCTTAGATATTCTTAAATGAGATGCTGAAATAAATTCAGCATGACAGTTTGAACTTAGTTGTTTAATGCCTCTGCTCCACCTACGATTTCAAGGATCTCGTTAGTAATGGCTGCTTGACGAGCTTTATTGTAAGTTAATTTCAACTGGTCTCTTAACTCTGTTGCGTTATCTGTTGCTTTATGCATTGCTGTCATACGTGCACCGTGCTCACTAGCCCATGAATCACGCACTCCTTTGTACAATTGCATCTTTAAAGACTTAGGTATTAACTCTTCAATGATTTCCTTCTTAGAAGGCTCGAAAATGTAATCCAGTTCTTTTTGATTTTCTAGTGCTGCTTCATCTTGAGCAACCGGCTTGAGTGGTAAAAAATCTTCAGTTCTTACGATTTGTGTTGCTGCGTTTTTAAAACTGTTATAAACGAGAACGATTTTATCAAATTCTCCTGTTATGAATAGTTCCATTAACTCTTCAGCAATTACCGCAACGTTATCGAAAGAGATATCATCAAAAAGATCACTCTTATTTGCGATCACATTATCTGTTTTCTTTCCAAAGTCGTTTGCTTTCTTACCTATAGTCATATAAGAAACTGCAACACCATTCAAATCTTCTTGATTTAAACGAACTAATTCTTTTATAATGTTTGAGTTAAAAGCTCCTGCAAGACCACGATTAGAAGTAATTGCGACAACAAGTGCTTTATTCACTTCTCGTTGCTCTGCAAATTTACTTCCACCTTCACCTTCCATGGTAGAACTTAGACTCTGTAAAATCTCAGTTAGCTTATCAGAATACGGACGCATAGCTGTAATAGCATCTTGTGCTTTTTTCAACTTTGCCGCACTCACCATCTTCATCGCAGAGGTGATCTGCATGGTAGAAGATACTGAGGATATTCTGTTTCTTATTTCTTTAAGATTCGCCATAACTTTTAAGAGAAAAGAAGAAAGATAAAAGAAACAAGACGTTCTTAAGTCTTGTTTCTTTCTTCTTTATTCCAAATTAATATCTACTAGAAAGGTCTTTTGCTACTGCTGTAAGTGTGTCAATCACTTCATCAGTAAGTTTTCCAGCTTTAAGAGTATCAAGAACTCCTCTATGCTTAGCATTAAGTAATTCTATATAATCTCTTTCAAATTCTTTTACTTTTTCTACAGGAACGTTTTTCAATAAGTTCTTAGAACCAGCGTAGATAATAGAAATTTGATCTTCAACAGTGTAAGGATCGTTTTCTGCTTGCTTTAAGATTTCAACGTTTCTTTTTCCTTTCTCAATAACACCTAATGTAGTTGCATCAAGATCAGATCCGAACTTAGCAAATGCTTCTAGTTCACGGAATGCTGCCTGGTCTAATTTTAAAGTACCAGAAACTTTCTTCATAGACTTGATCTGAGCGTTACCACCTACACGAGATACTGAGATACCTACGTTAATAGCTGGACGTACACCAGAGTTGAATAAATCTCCATCTAAGAAAATCTGTCCGTCAGTAATAGAAATTACGTTAGTAGGAATATATGCAGATACATCACCAGCTTGCGTCTCAATAATAGGAAGTGCTGTAAGAGAACCACCACCTTTTACAATAGGCTTTAAACTATCTGGTAAGTCGTTCATGCTTGCTGCAATAGCATCATTATTAATCACCTTTGCTGCGCGCTCTAGTAATCTTGAGTGCAAGAAGAATACATCTCCAGGATACGCCTCACGTCCTGGTGGACGACGTAATAAAAGAGAAACCTCACGGTAAGCAACTGCTTGCTTAGATAAATCATCATATATAATAAGCGCAGGACGACCAGTATCACGGAAGTACTCACCTATCGATGCTCCAGCAAATGGTGCATAAACCTGCATTGCTGCTGGGTCAGATGCGTTTGCTGCAACTATAGTTGTATAAGCAAGAGCACCTTTTTCTTCAAGTACTTTTGCAATGTTTGCTACTGTAGAGGCTTTTTGCCCGATAGCAACATATATACAATATACTGGTTCACCAGCATCATAAAATTCTTTTTGGTTCAGAATCGTGTCAATACAAACGGTAGTTTTACCAGTTTGACGGTCACCGATTACAAGCTCACGCTGTCCACGACCTACAGGAATCATCGCGTCGATTGACTTGATACCAGTTTGCATAGGTTCAGTTACCGGCTCACGATAAATAACACCAGGAGCTTTGCGCTCAAGAGGCATTTCATAAAGATCACCTTCAATAGCACCTTTACCATCGATAGGCTCACCTAATGTGTTTACTACACGACCTACAATACCTTCACCTACTTTAAGAGATGCGATACGTTGTGTACGTTTCACAGTGTCACCTTCAGCGATACCAGTTGATGGGCCTAAAAGTACCACACCTACGTTATCTTCCTCTAGGTTAAGAACGATACCTTCAATTCCTGATGCAAACGCAACTAGCTCACCATATTGAGCGTTAGAAAGACCGTAAACACGTGCGATACCATCACCTACTGTAAGTACGGTTCCCACTTCATCAAGTGATGCTGTTGCATCAAATCCTGATAATTGTTGCTTAAGTATTGCAGATACTTCTGCTGGATTTACTTCTGCCATGTTCTTGTTTTTATTCTTATTTATTGTCGCCGCACTTCGACAAGCTTAGTGTGACAGCTATATTTTATTGTTAATTACGCTTTCGCGAAAGCGTGAAACTAAAATTCACCTACTACTTAGTAGCAAATGTTCTTTTTAATTCTCCTAATTTGTTTGCTACACTAGCGTTAATCTCTTGATCACCTACTCTAAGGATAAATCCTCCTAAAATAGATGCGTCAATTTTCTTCTCCAGTGTTATTTCTTTTCCTGCTAATTCTTTTGCCTTAGCAAGAACTTTCTTCTCTAAGTCTGCTGTGATTTCTACTGCTGTTGTTACGGTAGCAATCTCGCGCTTATTCATATCTTCAAAAAGAAGAATGTACTTAGTAGCGACATCCATTAATATGTCTGCACGCTTGTTATCTACTAATAGGTCAAAAGAACTCATTGTGATAGCGCCAGCATCTTTAAAGATTTGTCTTAAAGCGCCACGTTTTTGCTCAGCCTTAGTTAAAGGACTGCTCATGAAATCACGTAATTCCTTATTACCATTAATAGTAACTAGAATACTTTTCATTTCTTCATTCACAGCAGCAGCCTCATTCTTATCTATGGCTAGACTAAGAATAGCGGTTGCGTATCGGGATGCAGCTCTAGATAATTTCATGTTCTTAAATATTTGCTTCGGCTAGAAGTTTTTCGATAAGTGCGTGTTGAGCATCTTTCTCAGAAAGTTCTTTGCGTGTCACTTTCTCAGCGATATCTACAGAAAGGTTTGCTACTTGAGACTTAATGTCTGCAAGTGCCGCTTTCTTCTCTCCTTCGATAGCTTCTTGAGCTTGAGCGATAATTTTATCTGCTTTTTCTTGAGCTTGATCTGCAGCGTCTGCGATCATTTTTTCTTTAATCTCACGTGCATCTTTAAGCATTTCGTCTCTTTGAGCACGAGCTTGTTGAGCAGCAGCTTGATTAGATGCCTCAAGGTTTGCCATTTCTATTTTTGCATTCTCTGCAGCAGCTAGTGCATTTTCAATCCCTTCTTCTCTAGCGGTTAAAGCATCAAGAATAGGTTTCCATGCAAATTTTCTCATCAATAAAATTAAGATGATGAGAATAATCGCTTGCATAAAAAACAAGCCTGGCGAAAAATCATTAATTAAATCTAACATAATAAAATGTTGTAATGTTTAAATTTTAATAATTAAACAATTCTTGTAACCAACCGTCACAAGAATTGTTTAAGCTTTTTACTCTTTTATTAGTTCTTACCTAATAATAGAGCTCCAAATGCAAGTCCTTCTAGAAGTGCACCGATGATGATCATCGCAGTTTGGATTTTTCCAGCTGCATCTGGTTGACGAGCAATTGCTTCCATTGCTTTTCCACCAATTTGACCAAGACCGATACCACCACCGATAACGATAAGACCTGCACCAATTAAATTATAAGCTGTTTCCATGATAATGGGTATTAAAAAAAATTAAACAAAAAATTAAATAAAACGTTCTCTTACTTCATCAACATCATCCTCGTCAGCGCCAGCATGCTCATGATGATCATGCTCTGCAACTGCCATCCCTATAAATAGAGCAGACAACATTGTGAAAATAAATGCCTGTAAAAAGGCTACTAATAATTCTATAACTGATAGGAACAAGGTAAGAAATACAGATAATCCTGTAGATCCTATTACTCCAAACTGTGCTTTAAGGGTAATCATTAATGCAACTAAGCCCATAACTACCACGTGACCAGCAGTAATGTTTGCAAACAATCGTACTAACAATGAGAATGGTTTAGTAAGTAAACCTATTAACTCAATAGGAATTAATGCTATTTTCATTAAAACGGGAACACCTGGCATCCAGAAAATGTGCATCCAGTAATCTTTATTACCACTAAACTGTACAATAAAGAATGTAAACAGAGCAAGACAAACCGTTACTGCAATCTGACCAGTGATGTTAAAGCCGAGAGGCGTTAATCCTAAAAGGTTTGCAATCCATATTAAAAAGAATACAGTAAGTAAATAACCCATGTATTTTCTATACTTAGTTTCTCCTATGTTAGGGCGAGCAATTTCATCTCTTACATATAAAACTAATGGTTCCAATACTCGACCAAAACCAGTTGGGATACTTTTAGTTTTGTATTGCTTTGCTAAACCACCAAAAATAAGCAGCATCAATAATCCAATACAAATCAGACCAAAAACTGACTTAGTAATAGAAAAATCAAAAACTCTATGAGCGTTTATAGGGTGATGCTCTGCATCAAAATTGATAGCAGTTGCACCATTATCTAATTCATAAATTTTACTGTGTAACTTAGTGAATTTTGCTCCACCTGACTCAACTATAACTTTACCATCATCATCGTGATGAAACTGAGAAGACATAAAAAACTGCAGTCCTTCACTAGACCAAACTATTACAGGAAGTGAAAAACCTACGTGCTTGCGCTCATTTGCATCATTTGTATATGAGAATAAATGAAAGTCGTGAGAATCTTTTAAGTGATGATCGATATAGGAATCGATCTCTGCTTTGGTATTAATTTTACCGCCATCAGCTTCAGTCTCATTATCAAAAGCATAGTCACCATGATCTTCTTGCGCTTGTGCAGTCGCAAAAGCTATAAAGATTAAAGCAAAAAAAGCTGTTTTAAAGTACGCTCTATACATGTAAATCACCTTAAAAAGTTAGGTCTTTTATTTCGGCTGCAAATGTATGACAAAAAAACGTGTAAAAAGTCTGCTTTAAAAGTTAATTTTTTATTGAATTTTATTAAGCTTTTAAAGTTGCAATTAATTCTTATTAAGCCAGTTAATAACAATTGCCGCTTCCATAAACAAAAAGATAAAGTATGGAGCTAGAAAGGCGAGTAGTTCTGTTTTAGAAAGTTTAGGGTCTTCACTTAATAATTCAGGGAATAAAAGAAGTACAACACCAAATTTTACAAATACTAATGCTAAAAATGCGAAGCCTAATTTATCTGGAACCAACCCAAAAATATATTTTAAGGCGCTCACTGTAATAAACGCAGCAGCTCCTAGGAAAGAATAGGTTTTTAATAGTGAAATAGCTGGATCCTCCACCATAAAATAATGAATACCAAGAAGTAATATTGACGATAATAGAATAAGTAAAAACGCCTTAAGATAGAAGTTCATATATAAATGATGTTATGTAAAATCTAAGCGCTTTTCCCTTTTTTATTACTATCGCTCAAATTCTTAACACCTGTATTCATAGAACACGTAGCATTAAAAGTAGCACCTGGATCTACTGCTAGTTTTGAGATAATTACTTCTCCTTCTATAACAGCACTTGATTTCAAAGTCAACAACCCAGTTACCGTTAGTTTACCTTTAAAGTTACCTTCTATATCTGCATTGCTGCATTGTAGAGAACCGTTTATGGCTCCATCTTTCCCTATCACTACTTTGGCAGGTGTTTCTAAGGTTCCGTTAATTGTTCCGTCGATTCTAAAACCGCCTTTACTTTTAATATCTCCTTCTATCACCGTTCCGTGACCTATTCTATTTTGTGATTTACCTGCTTCCATGTGTCCTTTTTTTGAACTTTTCTTATCGTTAAACATAATATATGTGTTTAAAGCATTTCTTTTTCATAATCGTCCAGGCTCTTATAAACTTGAATGATTTTATAATTTTCAGTCGCTATAGGAACTGATGGTGTGTTGATATTAAATCCATTGCTAGGATTTGACATAAAATCTCCTAATCCACGACTTCCTAACTTAGAAGTCAATCCATGAACTACTACTAAATTTTCTTGTGCTGAATAAACATCTACAGAAACTGTAAAGCCATATTTTTCTTGCGCGATCGCTTTCTCTAACTGCCCTTTTAATTGTTCTACAGCTTGATAATTTTCTTTAGGTATGCGATATATTAATTTAAAGTCTGAGAGTCCTTTTTCTGGTAAGAAAACCTCAGCAATCTTTAATTTCTCTGCATCTGCCACTAATTTTTGAGCGCTCTTCCCTACTTCAGTATTTGGGAAATTGAGAGCCACATAATCAATTCCTCTTTTATATTCTTTAAAGCCGAACAATCTACCACTGGCAAATGCCTTGAGTAACTCCAATCTTGGAACGATAGGATCTCCATTAAATAAGGTCACATATCGTTCAACATTTGTTACCACTAACTCATAGTTTCCTTTTTCATACTCCTTATAAAGTCTTTTGTAAACAGCGCTAGGGCTTGCGTTATCTTCGATTTTTGCATCGGGATTTAATAAAATCTGAGCATATCTAGTATCTGGAAACTCGTTAAGAATGCGATTTTTGTATAATTCTGCTTTCGCGGAAGCGCCATTCTCACTATAGATAAGGTATAAATTATATAATCCAGGCAGTAATAACTTCTCTGCTGGTTCAAATTTGAGCAAGTTCTCTAAGCGATGAATTGCTAGATCTTCACGTTTGAATTTCTCTTTATAAATAATTCCTAGTTGGTAGTAGGCAAAGTCACGAGCACTGGCAATGCTGTCTAGAACGCTCATTCCTTCAGGCAACTGATCTATGTAAAATTCTGGTGTAAATTCTGGTCTTGTTTCTTCAACTACATCTACTTTATCTTCTTCTATGACTATATCGCCACCAGCATCGTTCTTTTTATTCTTGCGTCTCCAGTTATTTTCTTGTTTACGTTTTCCCCATTTAGAACGGAAATCTTGCTTACCACGAGCCACCGTTTGTGGATTATAAAAATAAAAGGTAGGTGTTCCACTTATTGATGGTCCAGTAGGAGCTCCTATAGGTCCAAATGCTGGTCCAGCATTACCTCGCTTAGTGGTTTTATTATTTTTTATGGTTTGAAAAGCATTTTGATTTTGAGCTTCTTTTAACGCTTCAACCTCAGCTAGTTTTGCCAGTCGTTCTTCCTCTGCTTTTAGCTCTTCAATATATTCATTATAATAAGCCACTTGCTGATCTGGTGACATGTCGAGCACGTTAAAAATACTGTCTGCACTGCGGCGTCTTTCTTCATAGAGAATAACATCTTCTAGGTTATCTCTTTTCTTTTTAACCAGTCTGTGCTCTGGACTACGCTCTACATAATTTGCTATCGCACTATCATAGTACTTTCCTGCAGCAGCATATTTATTCTGGTCAAAGCTTATTTTACCTAGCGAACTGTAGTTATTACCACGCAAATAAGTGTCTTTCCCACCTTTTGCTCTAAGCGATAAATTATAAAACTCAACAGCATCATTTAACGAGTCTCTATTCTCAAAGTAAATCGCTTTGCGGGAATAAATATGATCTAACCATGGTCTGTTCTCTCGATTCTCTGCAAGATCATTTAAGGTTTCTAACAACTCAGCACTGCTATCTGTGTCTTTATTAAATAGCTTTACTTTTTCAATAAATGAATGCACGTAGTAACGACGTGGCACCTTGCGATGCATTTCAATAATCTGATCAAACTTTACAAAAGCACTGTCGCGCATTCCAGCCTTAGCAAATAACTGTCCTGCAATAAATTTATAACGAGCAATCGTTTCTTTATTCTTAGTCAGGTTTGCCGCACGATTCATATAAATGAGTGAGCTATCGATTTGTTCTAAATTTAAAAAGGCTTGAGACAGCGTCGCATTTGCATTTGCTAAATCTTCATTTTCAATAGTCTTGCTTTCCTCCTTTAGTAATTTGGTAAGATTAATAATGGCTGTTTCGTTGTTATCGAGACGCATATTTGTGCGCTCACGCCATATTTTTGCCTGATTCAATTGATCACTTTCAGGCATGAATTGCAAAATGTAATTAAACGCCTCAAGTGCTGGAACAAATCGCTGGTCGTAGTAACGAGCTTTTCCTAGAAGTAGATAAGCCTCATCAATTTGAGGATTTAACTCTTCCTCATTGATAAGCATAGAATGCTTTTGTACCGCTTTTACTGCTTTCTCTTCGGCTCTTTCAAAGTTAGGATTTGCAGGTTTTTGTCCTGGAAGAAAAACCTCTTGCTTTACTTGCATGCGCTCTACTGGTAGCACATCCCAATAATTCTCACTGTAGGTTGCCTCTAGTTCATCGAGTCCAGCCTGCAGAGCAAGATCACCATTATAAAGCACATTATACTCGGTTCCTACCGCGTGTAAATTGCGACTTATAAATGAGTTCTTTTTACGGCTACAACTGGTGACAGCTATGAGCAGTAATAGAAACGTTAAAATGTTAATAAGTATGGTTCTCAAATGTTCCTTTTTTATCTAGCTATGATAACTGCTTAAATAGCATAGATATTGTGAAAGGCCGTAAAAATAAGGATTTTTTATCCCTAATCTATGAAAATGAAAAAATGGAAGTTATGAACCGCTCCTTCTAGTCCTTAAAACGCACTATTTTTTTAAGAAAAATACTCTTTAAACCATATTGTCTTCCCGACTGTGTGTCTTCCACGTGTGGTTTAGGAGATAAGATAATGGATAGAACGATAGGAGTCAATTTACGGAACGTGCTGTCTTCTTCAAACAAATATCCAGCAATTACCCATAAACCTAAGAATAGAGCTAAAAACACTAATCCGTAAACTATATACATTTTAAATTTTGCGCTCATGTCATTTATTTTTACAAAGGTAACTACAACTTTATAATTTTATTAGAAAACACAATTCTCAATCCATACTGTGGTCCAGATTCTGTTTCTTCCACATGAGGTTTAGGAGCTAGCAACCATCCAGCACCTAGCGGTACAATGGTGGTCCACATAGTAGGATCTACGACAAATTGCGTTGTAATATAACGCGCTATTAAAAATATCGCAACAAAACTCACTACGTGAATCACATACATCTTCAGTTTAGAACTCATAATTACTCTTCTTCTAGAGTTGCTGTTACTGGCGCGTGACTTTCTGAGATTCCTATAAAGTAATCTTCCAGTTCTTTAAATGTCGCGCTACTCTTCTCTATATCTTTTACCACTTTACCTTTTTCAAGAAGCACAACACGTTTTGCAACCTCAGTTACGTGTATTAAATCGTGGCTAGAAACTAGAACAGTTACCTCAGGATCGTTTGCTAGTTCTGTGATAATTTTCTTTAACCTGATTTGCGTAGATGGATCTAGGTTTGCAAATGGTTCATCTAGAATTACCACCTTAGGCTTTCCTATTAATGCTGCAATGATTCCCACTTTTTTCTGGTTTCCTTTAGATAAATCACGCAGGTATTTTTTTTGACCTACTGCTTCACCATTAAAGAAGTCACTGTAACTAGCGATAAGCGCATCAATATCTGCTTTGTTTTGCCCACGTAATTCTCCTATGAAATAGAAATATTCCTCAGGTGTTAAGTAACCTATTAAGAAACTCTCATCTATAAAAGCGCTCGTGAAAGGTTTCCAGTCTTCGCTTTGATCGATTCTCACATCGTTTGAAACGATATGACCTGTGGACGGCTCAATTAAATCTAGTAATAGTGAGAATAAAGTAGTTTTTCCAGCACCATTGTTTCCTACCAGACCTATTGCCTGACCTTTAGGGATTTCAAGACTTTCTATGTCTAGAACTTTAGTACCGTTGTATTGTTTTGAAAGGTTATTTATGGTAATCATAATCGTTGTTTCTTAGTGGTTGTGTTAATTACGCTTTCGTACCGCATCGAGTGCGGCATAAACTTCTTTTGAAATACGCTTTCGCGAAAGCGAAATTTAAAAGAAAGCGTATAAAAATTAATCCCTATTCTACATTTAATTTTTTTGTGAATAAGCTTCTATAGTGTCATACTTCTCGTTCTTATAAATATCTTCAATCATATCAAAAATCTTATTACGGAAGAGCAATCCTAGCACTCCAGTAGCCGCAATCGCAATAAATCCAGCCGATTCATTGATGGTCAAGGCAAATGCATAATAAATCACGACTGGTAATACCAGTTTAGGGATCAATAGCAAAAGGGTTTTGGCATTAAAAGCTTTGGAATCGCCAAAAGCTTTTTTAGTAGTCATTAAATCGATAGGTGTTTTTACAAATGCGCCGCCCCATAAAACCACAGAGCTATTAAAACCGATGTTATAAACCGCACCAGCTAGTATTCCAAACCACCAGTCAAGTCCAAAGTAAAGATAGAATGTACAAAGAATCGTGCTCACCACAGTTGCGGCAACCATGAGCCACCATTTACTCAATAAAAATTCACGATAAGGAATGTTTTGTGCCATCATCAATTTATAATAACTACTGTCCCAACTAGGAACCAGTCCACCGAAGCTAAACAGGAATCCACCGGTACAAAATAATCCTGCAAAGACCTTCATACCGTTGATGCTAGAGTACAAATCATTCATAAAAAACAAGCCGTAAAGCACAAAAAAGAATCCCATGATAAAGGTCATTTTAGCTCTTTTATTACGCTTGATTAATTTAATATCGTTTTTTAAGTATGTAGATAGTTTACCGAAACGGTCTAGGAAACTTAAATCCTCGGTAGTTGCCTCTTGAGCTACGGCTTTTAATCCCTGATCTAGATAAAGTTGTTTTATGAAATAGTGATATGCATAATAACCAGCAGCAACGCATAGCAATAATGGAATTATAAAAGCCCATGCATTTTCATAGAAAAACATAAATACAGGTTGTGTGTAAAGAGTGATATCAAAGATTCCATAATACTGTGATAATCCTAAACCAGCGATCACAGCAAGAACTGGATAAAACACTCGGTCCATATTATTCATGAATACATTCAGGAAATTAACCGCAAGTGTAATAAATAACATCGCGAGGTGCCATCCTATTACACCTATCACACTATATCCTTGGATAATCAAAACAACGCTAAATGGGATAAAGAAAAAGGCTGGTAATAAGTTAAAAAATGAAGCCACCGTTTTACCCAAAGCATAATTTACAATCTTCCCTTTTTTAAATGGTAGATAAAGTAAAGGCTTAATATTTGCTACAGGCATTTTTTGCATCACATAACGATAACCTATGTCTGCAAATACCCAGTAGATTAAAAATCGATTCACGACTTCAAATGGGTTATTTGCAATTATTTTACCTTCCTCAATGGACTCCTCAATAAGAAAATAACTTCCTACTCCTAAACTTCCAAAAGCGACTATCATATAAAGTGCCCCAAAAGCCATTAGGATTTTTATAGCAAGGTTCTGTTTAAATGCTGCACTTCTAAAGAAGCTTTTCCATTCCAGATTGATAAAATGTTTGATCATGGTTAGTGAATTTGAAGTATTAGTTACAAAAGTTGTAAAAATGTTACAGGTCTATTTTCCTTTCTTATTTTTGCAGCCGCTAAAAGTACCCAAATGGATTTTCATAAACTCACTATACAACAAGTAACTAAGGTCACTCCACAAGCCGTAGAGATACGATTTGACATTCCAGAAAATTTACTGGAATCTTTCAGCTACCAGTCTGGTCAGTATTTAACCTTGAAGGCAACTATAGATGGAAATGAAGTGCGCCGTGCATATTCTCTATCTAGTGCGCCACATGAGAACCACTGGAGTGTGGTTATTAAAGCGGTTGAAAATGGAGTGTTCTCCAACTATGCGATGACCTTGCGTGCTGGAGATATTCTAGAAGTTGCCGCACCAGAAGGGTTGTTTTTACATGAAACCTCAACGAGTGCCCATACCTATCTAGGTGTTGCCGCTGGTAGTGGAATCACACCTATTATTTCTATTATAAAAACAGTGCTAGAAACAGAATCTGATAGCAAGTTTGCCCTAATCTATGGAAACCAGAGTGTTTCTCAAGCGATTTATTATGAGCAACTTAATGACTTAAAAGATCAATACGGCGATCGTTTCATCCTACGCTATAGTTTTTCTAGAGAAGAGCGTGATGGTGAGTTATTTGGCCGAGTGACTAAAGGAAATCTCAACTTTTTCTTGAAGCAGGATTGTGTGGATTACGCTTTTGCGAAAGCGTATTTATGCGGTCCAGAAGAAATGATTAGCATGACGACTGATAATCTCATTGAGAAAGAAATTCTTACCAAAGAACATATTCTCTTTGAACTGTTTGCCACAAAAGAAAACGAAATTGAAATCACAGAAGATTCTCATCTTACTGAAGTTACCGTAATCCTTGATGATGAAGAATTAAGCTTCACTATGAAACGTAGCGATAACTTACTGGACATCATGCTTAAGAATGACATCGATGCTCCATACAGCTGTCAGGGTGGAATATGCAGTTCCTGTATTTGTCAAATAGAAGAAGGAAGTGCACAAATGGCCAAAAACGCCATCCTCACAGACAGTGAAATAGCCGAAGGGCTTTCTCTAGCCTGTCAAGCTTATCCGACTAGTGCTAAGGTGAAAGTGAATTTTGATGAGGTTTAATTAATCCGATTCTTATATTTCCTAAAGGCAGACTTAAGTCTGCCCTTAGGAAAGGCTCTTTTAATAACCGCTATTCTCAAGTATCTTAATTATCGTGATGTTACGACTAGCTATCAAGTGAAATTTTTCCATAGAATTTTTTTCGTTGACTCCGCCTACGTTAAATATTTTCATATAGACATAACCTAAGAGTCCGAAATAATCGCTTGGATGTTTAACTCCTCGGTTATTATCTATAAAACCTTGAATTTCATTATGTTTGAGGTTAGGAATTGTAGAGACCAACTCTTTTACAAAATCATCATTATGTTTTTCCACATACTGATGAAGCATGTCCATGTTGCGAGTATGAATAGTTAAAAATTCGTCAGCAGTATTTATAGCGTGGCTGTTTTCTGTAAAAGCCGCAACCATTTTTAATGATTTCTTGAGAATATTATAATCCATACTAAATATAAACAGTTGCTTAGATTTTATTTTGAGAGCTTATTCTTTTTGTGTTCATCGTACAATAACTTATCTAAACTATAAAAGTTATATTTCAATATAATAGTTGAAATTGCAACTGGTGTGCCGTACATTTTCATACTAATTTTCATGAGTAGAGATTTAAAACCATTTCCTGCTTGTTCGACATATTTTAAGGGTTCAAAAAGTTCAATCATAAAGAATCTTTGAGAACCTATATTTTGACTTCTTATATGCTTTATATCTTTCCATTTAATTAGTCCAGCACTCATTAAGCTTGTGTTGTCAATAATACCTTCTGAACTAATCACTAGACCGGGCTTTGAGTCAAATAATTTAATAAGTCCAAATATGCCAGAGGCACCAAAAAATATAATAGATAAAATTCCGAAGACATTCCAAAGCATAAGATAACCACCAACTACAAACAAAAAAGAACCAACTATTATTAAAGCAATTTTCACTTTATTAAGCGGTACAATGATTTCAGGATACATATTCAATCTATTACTTAGACTCCACAATTAACGTAAAATCTCAGGATCATATCACCATCTCGGGAATATCGCCTTCTACAATTAGGTTACCTTCTGTAGCGGCTTTTATGTCTTCTACAGTCACGCCAGGCGCACGTTC
Organism: Nonlabens sp.; assembly: GCF_051251825.1. Classification (GTDB taxonomy): domain Bacteria; phylum Bacteroidota; class Bacteroidia; order Flavobacteriales; family Flavobacteriaceae; genus Nonlabens. The sequence continues at coordinate 537,855 of NZ_JBPOGG010000002.1, forward strand.
TAGAAGTACAAAACCTTTATCAGTCACATCCATTACTGCCATATTTGTCACTACTTTAGTAATACAATTCACGCCAGTAAGTGGTAAGGAACATCTTTTTAAAAGTTTAGAAGCTCCAGCACGATTGGTATGCATCATAGCTACAATGATATTCTCAGCACTTGCAACGAGATCCATAGCACCGCCCATACCTTTTACCATTTTTCCTGGGATTTTCCAGTTGGCTATATCACCATTTTCTGCTACTTCCATAGCTCCTAGAATGGTGAGGTCTACGTGCTGTCCACGTATCATCCCAAAACTCATAGAGCTATCAAAAAAGCTTGCTCCTGGTAATGTGGTGATGGTTTGTTTTCCCGCGTTAATAACATCGGCATCTTCTTCTCCTTCAAATGGAAAAGGTCCCATTCCTAGTACTCCATTCTCTGATTGAAACTCTACATCTATTCCTTGAGGAACGTAGTTTGCAACCAGAGTAGGGATTCCTATTCCTAAGTTAACGTAGTATCCGTTTTTTACTTCTTGCGCTATGCGCTTTGCGATTCCTATTTTGTCTAACATAACATGAATGTGCTAATTTGTTAATGTGATGATGTGCTAATTTTTAAAAAACACGTAAAATGATAATATTAATTACCTCAATTACATTCTACTTTTAGTAGTGGCTATAATTCTAGATAATAGCTTTTCAATTGTTTCTAGCTGTTCCAGCAATTCGGGTTTAGGCGATATTAAACTGTCTGATTTTGTGCAGAGATATAGCCAGTATCTCGTTTCAGAAGCTTCTTTTGCTGCTATTTTTAATTTATGTACAAAGTCCTTTCTACTTTCGGCATTTTGTGATTCATTAACGTTTGCTCCTATACTTGTGCCACTTCTAAATAACTGACTGGATATTTCAAAATGCTTTTCTTTTTTCAAATTTGTTGTGAAAGAAATAATTTCTAATGCAAACTCAGTCGATTTTTCTACAATTACATTTTTCTGCATCATTCAATTATTAATCATCAGCACATTTTCATATCAGCACATTAAAAAATTAATCACGTTTGCGCACTGTTCTCTGCTCTATCCTTTTCTCATAACGTGCTCCTTGGAAAATGCGTTTTACAAATATTCCTGGAATATGAATTTGGTTAGGATCTAGAGTCCCAGCAGGAACTAATTCCTCAACCTCAGCAACAGTAATAGTTGCCGCGCCAGCCATGACTGGATTAAAGTTACGAGCCGTTCCTTTAAATATTAAGTTTCCAGCTTCATCACCTTTCCACGCTTTTACAAAAGCAAAATCTGCTTGAAAAGCATGTTCTAGAATATGAGGTTTCCCGTTAAAATCTCTTACTTCTTTTCCCTCGGCAACCTCAGTACCGTATCCTGCTGGTGTGAAGAAGGCAGGTATTCCAGTTTGTGCTGCTCTACAGCGCTCTGCCAGTGTTCCTTGCGGTATTAAATCTACCTCGAGTTCGCCACTTAACATTTGTCTTTCAAACTCATCATTCTCTCCTACATAAGAAGATATCATTTTCTTGATTTGCTTGCCTTGAAGCAATAAACCAAGGCCAAAATCATCTACTCCAGCATTATTTGATATACAAGTAAGACCTGTTACTCCTGTTTTTACCAATTGGGCAATACTATTCTCAGGAATTCCTGATAGGCCAAAACCACCTACCATTAAAGTCATGCCGCTTTTAACGCCTTCCAGTGCTTCTTCTACACCACTTACCGTTCTCTTAATCATGTCATCCTATTTTGCTTTAAAAATACCATTTTAATAATACCCAATCAAGATGGTATTTCGCTTCTTTTAAATAAATTGCTTTGTTTAATGCAACCTATGAATATTAAGAAACATCTCATTGATCCAGAACTAAGTAATAAAGGTTATTTCCCTATTAATTTATCAGTCTCAAATCCTTTCTGGGATGAAAATGATGTGAGTGATATTGCTATTTTTGAACAATATTTAAAAGAAAAACGTCAGGAATCTAGCTCTTTCGTGGCTCATGGTGGCTATCTAGAACAACGGGCACTTTACCGCAAAAACGCGCGTTTTCAAACTGGCATAACTCGCGATATTCATATGGGAATCGATTTATGGGCTCCTGCAGGCACGAGTGTTCATGCCGTAATGGATGGTGTGATTCATTCCTTTGCTCATAATAACGACGCCGGAAATTATGGTCCTACCTTAATTTTAGAACATGACTGGAATGGTAAGAAAATCTATAGCCTTTATGGACATTTGGCGATTAGTGATATGGAGCATTGGTCTGTAGGATTACGCTTTCGCGAAAGCGAGAACATAGCAACCCTAGGTACTCCACAAGAAAATGGTGGTTACTCACCGCATTTACATTTTCAGGTGATGACAGATATGAGGGAATATCGAGGTGATTTCCCTGGTGTTGCTGCAACAGAAGAGTTAGCGAGTTATAAGAATGTGATTTTGGATCCTTATCCATTTATAATAGATTAAATGCAAAATTGTTTTTAAAAAGTCTTTTTCATTTTTTCCTTGATGACGGCAAAGTATACTTTGAGCGAGATTGTGCGGCTGGGAAACAAACCTGCCTGCCGGCAGGCAGGAAAATCAAGACTTAAGAGCATTTTACTAAAAATTTCTATCGCTACAGCGCAAAAAAAAGGTTAGCTACTTTTAATAATCTATGAGATATTATCATCTTTTATATATTTAATCCAATCCGTTTCTAAATGATTTTTGCTTGACCTTTCGCTCAATTCATTTTTAACGTAAAACTCTCTTAGGTCATTTTTCTAAGGCATCTAATGGACTTTATAGAATTGGTCTTTAAAATACTAACATTAAATTAATCCTTTTATATATTTAAAGCATGGAAGAACAAGAACTGCTCTCAATTCTCGCACTTAAAAAAGCACCGCTCATAGGTGATATCATGGCCAAAAAGTTGATCAGAACTTTTGGTAGTGCGACAGGAGTTTTTGAACAATCCATGCGTGAAATTGCTGCTATTGAAGGAATAGGTGATAAAAAAGCGCAGTTTATTAAAGCCACAGATCTTTTTACCAAGGCCGAAAAAGAGCTGGAATTCATTCAAAAAGAAAATATCACAGCCAGAGTATATTATGAAGACGACTATCCGGAGCGATTGCAATACTGCGTGGATGGCCCGATCGTTTATTTTGAAAAAGGAAATATAGATTGGCATAATCCTTACACCATGAGTATAGTAGGTACGCGCCAAATCACTTCAACTGGCGCAGCATTTCTAGAAAAATTCATCGCAGAGATTGCGCCGCTTAAACCACTCATCATAAGTGGATATGCTTATGGAGTAGATATACTTGCGCATCAACTTGCTATAAAACACAACTTACAAACCATAGCCGTGGTTGCTCATGGACTCAATCAAACCTACCCAAGAAATCACGAAGCTTATAATGAGCAAATGATGGCAAATGGTGGTTTTGTAACAGACTTTTGGCACACGGCGACTTTTGATAGAAAGAATTTTCTAGGTCGCAATCGCATTATAGCAGGACTAAGTGAAGCAACGGTTGTTATAGAAAGTGCTTCAAAAGGTGGTTCTCTTGTAACCGCAGATCTTGCTGCTGGATACAATCGAGAAGTATTTGCCGTACCAGGACGCGTGTCTGATAAATATTCTGTAGGTTGTAACGAACTCATTAAACAATCCAAAGCACATCTTCTCACAAAAGCTGCCGATTTACCTTATATCTTAGGCTGGCAAGAACGCAATACTGGTGTGCAAAAACAGCTCTTTGTAGAACTCAACGATGATGAAAAACTGATTTACCGTTACCTAAAAGAAACCGAAAAAGAACTCCTCGACATCATAGCCATAAATATTAATAAACCCGTTCATCAAGTAGCTTCATTATTAATGAGTATGGAATTAAAAGGTGTGATTAAACCATTGCCTGGGAAAATGTTTATGCTGGCGTAAATTTTAATACCCCAACTTCTCTCTCACACGTTTCAACGTTGCATTTGCAACTATAGCAGCCTTAGCAGCTCCTTCTTCTAGTGCGGCGTCTATCTCGTGCTTGTTGTCCATAAAGTGGTTGTAACGCTCTCTGATAGAACCAAACTTCTCAAGAATCGCTTCAAAAAGTGCCTGTTTAGCATGACCATAACCATAGTTTCCAGCGGCATAGTTTGCGCGCATAGATTCTACTTGTGCTGGAGAAGCAATAATTTTATAAAGTGCAAAAACTTTACAAGTCTCTGTATCCTTAGGATCTTCTAGTGGAGTACTGTCTGTTTCTATAGACATGACTTGCTTGCGTAGTTTCTTATCTGCCAGGAAAATGTTGATAATGTTTCCTTTAGACTTACTCATTTTATCACCATCTGTTCCAGGAACGAGCATGGTGCTTTCTTGGATCTTACCTTCTGGTTCAATTAAAGTTTCTCCCATCGCATTATTGAATTTCCCAGCAACTTCTCTGGTGATTTCAATGTGCTGCATTTGATCTTTTCCTACGGGAACAACCTCAGCATCATATAATAAGATGTCTGCCGCCATTAACATGGGATAGGTGAATAATCCCGCGTTCACATCTTGTAAACGATCTGATTTGTCTTTAAAACTATGTGCTAGTGTCAATCTTTGATATGGAAAGAAACAATTCAAATACCAGTTCAATTCTGTTACTTGTGGTACGTCACTTTGTCTATAAAATGTAGTTTCATTAATGTCCAGTCCACAAGCTAACCATGCTGCAGCCGTAGAATAGGTGTTCTCTCTTAAAGTATCACCATCTTTAATTTGAGTGAGTGAATGCATGTCTGCAATAAAAAGAAAAGCATCGTTCTTTTTTTGAGCAGACATTTCTATAGCTGGTAAAATAGCGCCTAAAAGGTTTCCTAAATGTGGAGTTCCTGTAGATTGTACGCCGGTAAGTATTCTAGACATGGTAAATTAATTGAAGTGCAAAGGTAAATTGTTCTTGTTATTAGTGAAAGATATTAGGTGTTAAGTATTGAACCCTTAAAAGAATGAAAGATTTGTACAGTCATGGATAGTTCTCGACTGCGCTCGAACAGACATGACGAGCATTGAGGTTATTTTAAAAACTGAAATTTAAAAAGTCAAATTACTTCATCGCTGCGCTTTACATAATGACGATTAAGACCTATTAATCATCGTTACTTCATAAATTCTTCTATTTTTGATTTCTTGAAATGGACCCGTTACATATTATCTCCTTTATACAGAATATGGTTTTATATATTGATGGGTATTCCTATTATTATTCTATTTCCTATTCTAGTACTAGCGACCATTTCTGAAAAGACCTATCATATCTTTTTTGCGATTGCTCGGCTATGGTCGGCGATTATAATCTATGGAATGGGTTTTTGGCCAGTAATCAAGCGTGAGGAACCTATGGTAAAAGGGCAAAGTTATATGCTTGTGGCAAATCATACGAGTATGACTGACATAATGATGATGCTGTTGATTTCTAAGAATCCGTTTGTGTTTGTAGGGAAAGCTTCTCTTGCTAAGATTCCAATATTTGGTTTTTTCTATAAGCGTACTTGCATTCTTGTGGATCGTAGTAATCCTAGGAGTCGTAAAGCGGTATTTGATAGAGCACGCGCTCGACTGGATACTGGTGTAGGGATTTGTATTTTCCCTGAAGGTGGCGTTACTGAAGATGAAAATGTCCTGTTAGATCCTTTTAAGGATGGCGCTTTCAGACTGGCGATTGAGCACCAAATTCCTGTGTTACCAGTCACATTATTTGATAATAAAAAACGTTTTCCGTTTGACTTCTTTTATGGTAGTCCGGGAAAAATGCGAGCACTTACTCATAAATCTATTCCTACTGCTGGTATGAATTTGAAGGATGATAAAGTACGCTTCCGCGAAAGCGTGAGAAACATCATTCTTACTACTCTAGAAAATGATCAAAAATAGAAAACCGCTCCATGGCACTGGAACGGCTTTCTTCATCATTGCAAACCATTGAGTTCAATATTAACCAACCTCAATATTCTTCTTTTTCAACTTAACTAATTATGTCCTGCAATGACCTAATTAAAATTTATAGGTAATCCCACTGTAAACACCAACGTTAAATGGTTTAAAACCTGCAGTATTTTCTTTAAGTGCATTGAGCTGATACTTAAACATGGGCTCAACGGTAATTCCTAATTGATCTGTAAATAAATAATCGATTCCTATTCCAAAGTTTGCACTCTGATTAAAAGAATTAAAGTTGTCATCTTCTCCTAACTCAAGCTTTGCAGTACTGTTAGTTACTGCTATACTATTGTCAGTAAGAAATAAAGCACTCATTCCACCCATCACGTTAACGCTCAACTTACTATCTAAGACTTTATATTTCATTTCAAGTGGTACTTCTAGATAACCCAATCGCTGAGAAATCTCGCCTTGGAATCCATTAAATGTATTATCTGATAAGAATTCTTGTGAAAAGGAACTACCCAAATTGTCTGTAGATATACTACCAGGATTAGAAACTGCATTACTATCATAATTATCTACAGATAATAATTGAACATCACCAGGTTGTGTAGCAACACCGTAAATAATATCGTTTGTAGTGTAACTCACATTTACCTTATGAATTCCCGTACGTACTGATAATCGAGAAGTAAGGTTGTAGCCTACATTTACTCCATAGCTCAGGTTGAGTCCGGCGGCTTTATTATTATCTGCAAATTGTTGATCTATAGAAGATCCACCCATAGTGCTTGAGTACACAGGTGCAAGGACACTAGATGCATTCCATTTTTTAAATAAATTCTCGTCTAAGTTTTCTTCTTCCTTTTCTTTTTGCTGAGCAGCCATGTCCTCAAGCGAAGGTCCTAGTGTTATGGTAGAATCCTTATCCACTTGTGCTGCTGCCATATCAGAACCTGAAGATGATGGCGTCATGAACTTGTCGCTTTTCTTCACAGGAGTTGTTGAACTCTGAGTAGGTAATTGAGATTTATCATTACTATTCTCATTATCTAACCTAAGTTGACCTGCTGATGTATCTAAAGCAAATCCATCTTGCTTAGGCTTATCGATAGGTTGATTTACTTTTTTATAAGGATCTTTATTAGAATTTGAGGCATTTGCCGCATAGTTCTTTTGAGTATCAGCATTTTGATTGTTATCAATTTGCGCTGAACTAGCATATGAGCTGTTGTTGTTATTTACTCTTTTATCGTTTACTTCAGATTGATTTATGGTTCTAGTTCCAGATTGTGAACTTTTAAGATTTTTAGAGCTCGGTGATGATTCATTACTTTCCCCATGAGATTTCATATCATCATTTGAACTTGAAGTAACATCGCTATGAGTAGGATTGTTTCCTAAACTATGCGAATCTAATTCTGTATCACTATTGTTCTCGCTATTTACAAATTGATCGTTTGACGAATTATCGTTTTGAGATGGGATTGTATTAGTACTATTATCAGAATCGGCGTTTTTAGTTTCAGTAACGATTTGCTGATTCATATCAGTATCGTTATTTGCATTAGTATAACCAGTATATGCTAGCGTAGCTAACAATGCTATTCCAGCTGCGATACCTATCCATTTCATCCATAGTGGTAGCACAGCGACTGGTTTTTTACCATCGAGTTCTTTCTCAATATTATCCCAAGCTGCCATAGGTGGCGCTGCTTCAAAATCTTTGAAGCGTTCCTGAAATAATCTGTCTATGTTCTTTTTACTACTCATTCTATTCAGCTGGCGTTACTATTATTTTCACGCCATTTTATAATCATTTCTTTTAAATGTTGTCTAGCTCTTGCGAGATTAGACTTAGAGGTTCCTTCTGTGATCTCCATCATGCTAGCTATTTCCTTATGAGAATAACCATCTAGGACATACATAGAGAAAACCATTCTGTATCGCTCTGGTAACTGTTGTACCATTGCTAATAGACTTGTGAGGTCTATATCATCTGTTTCTTCTATTTCAACCTCTTCATCTTTAATCTGGTCTTCATTTACTAGATTAAAAACTTTCTTTTTACGGTAACGCTGTAACGCTGTGTTTACCGCTATTCTCCTGCACCATCCTTCAAAAGATCCATCATCTTTAAATTGATCTATTTTTTTAAAAATTACTATAAAAGTATCTTGTAGAATGTCTTGAGCCTCTTCATAATTAGGCGCATATTTTAAACAACTCGCAAAAAGGTTGCTAGAAAACCTGTCATAGAGTTCCTTTTGAGCCTTGCGATTGTTATTTCTACATTCATTTATAAGTTCTTTTAGAACCACATGGATACCATTAAAGTTATTCTAATACTTGTACATCATATTCTAAATATGTTGCTTCACCATTTGCACCAACTCCATTAAAAAATCTAAAAATATAACTACCATTACTAGCGGCTGTAAACCGTAGAGACTGTTCCTCGGGCAAATTACCATCTACACAATCACCGCCATCTAGACGAGCTAGTACTGTGGAAATATTACGAATATTCAGTTCAGGTGTTACATTAAAACCTTCAAATACGTGACAATCACTCGGTTTTTTATAAAAAACTGGAATATCATAGGTCTGACCAAAGTTGAATGTAGCCGGCATTTGCACGCTATCAACAGCTACTACATCATAAGACACTCTTAATCCTTCTTCAGGTAATTCACAGCTTGTAATCGAGATTGCGCTTAAAACAGCAATCATTATCCATAAATATTTCATGTAATCTTCTTTATTCTTAATAACTAGATGCTGTACTTATCAAAAGGTTGCGTGACAGCCATAAAAAAATCGCTTACTTATCCGGTTAGGGAACAAAAGTAAGCGATAGATATTTATTAAAATGATGTTTCTAGCTGTTAACCAGCTTTATAGCATCCATGATTTTTGCTTGCAATTCATCGGCAAGGTCTGGATTATCTTTAAGGATATTCTTAACAGAATCTCTTCCTTGACCTAGTTTAGTATCCTCATAAGAGAACCATGATCCAGCTTTATTAATAATTTCATATTCCACACCTAGATCTACAATTTCTCCTACCATAGAAATCCCTTCACCATACATGATATCAAACTCTGCCGTACGGAATGGTGGTGCTACTTTGTTCTTTACCACTTTTACACGTGTTTTATTTCCTAAAACAGCTCCAGATGTATCTTTAATTTGAGTTGACCTTCTTATATCTAAACGTACAGAGGCATAAAACTTTAATGCATTACCACCAGTAGTTGTCTCTGGATTACCGAACATCACCCCAATTTTTTCTCTTAATTGATTAATGAACATTACGGTACAGTTTGTCTTAGAAATTGTTCCTGTCATTTTACGTAATGCTTGTGACATTAAACGTGCATGAAGTCCCATTTTACTATCTCCCATTTCTCCTTCAATCTCACTCTTAGGAGTAAGAGCTGCTACAGAGTCAATTACTATGATATCGATAGCTCCTGAACGTATTAGGTTCTCAGCAATCTCAAGTGCTTGTTCTCCGTGGTCTGGTTGGGAAATAATAAGATTATCTATATCTACACCTAACTTCTCCGCATAAAAACGGTCAAATGCGTGCTCTGCATCAATAAAAGCAGCGATTCCACCAGCTTTTTGCGCTTGAGCGATTGCATGTAATGTAAGTGTGGTTTTACCAGAAGATTCTGGTCCATAAATCTCTACCACTCTACCTCTAGGGTAACCACCTACACCGAGTGCGGCATTAAGAGCAAGTGATCCAGTAGGAATACTATCTACATCCACTACCTGCTTATCTCCTAATTTCATAACGGCTCCTTTACCGTATGCTTTATCTAACTTATCTAGCGTTAACTTGAGTGCTTTTAATTTAGCTTCTTTTTCTTTATCGTCTTTCTTCTCTGCCATTTTTAAATCTATTTGTGGTAAAAATACAACCCATTATTTATTAGAACAATGAAAGTTGAAATGGGTTATTAACTTTATGAGATTACGCTTTCGCGAAAGCGTCATAAAACGAAAAAAGGAGCTCAAATTGAGCTCCTTTTTTAAAATAATATAATTAGTCTTATTTCTTAATGAAACGACGCGAAGTAGTTGCGTCACCACTTGAAACATTCATAATATAAACTCCATTGCTAAGACCTGATAAGTTGTCTAATGTAATCACTCCGTTTGAAACGTTGTCAAAATCATTAGTCATTACTTGTTGTCCTAGAGTGTTATATACTTGAACTGACACCATTTCATTTACTGTGTTTCCTAAGTTAATAGTGATTGCATCACCAGTTACTGGATTAGGATACACTGAAAGGTTAGTACCAAATACAGTATCATCATTACTTAAAGTAACCGTTTGGAAAACGATTTCAAATCTTAACGCGTCTAAACTAGCAGCATCATTCATATCTACCGTGTAATCAACTGCAGTAGATGTTCCTTGAATAAGCTCAGTCATAGTACCTGTAAAGTTATCTTTAAGGTAAGCTGTAAGCCCAGGAAGCACATCAACTGTTGCTTCAATAGTATATGCAGTCGTTAAGTAGTTAGAGATATTAAGGTTGATAGACTCTGCAGTTGTAGGAAGTGTTCTTCTTTCTACTGCAAGTGTTTCACCAGTTGCTTTAGAAATCGCAATGTTTGCATTTAAACCGTACAATTTCACAGCATCATTATAGTCAACGTTTAAGTTATGTGAAGCATTAAAGTGAACATACATACCATCACTTTCAGACTGTCCATTGTTAAAACGAGCCGTTTGATATAATTTCACTCTTAAAGCTTGAGTTAATGGAGTAGTATTAAATACACCACCATTATTATTTCCAGAAACTTTACTAGCTTCATTAATAGTAACTGATGCAGCTGCACTAGCGTCTGCAAAGAACACAGCTTGTCCAGCATCTAAGATGTTAGTTGCAGTTCCAGCAGTTCCAGTTCCTCCAGCAATATCAATTGCAGAGTAACCACCATTAGTACCTAGGTTAGGATCCCAGTAATACATATCTGCAGCAACACCATTAGTTGTAGCTGTTGCCATAGAAACTTTAGACTGGAAAGGATTTGCAAGAGCAAAGAACTCTCCAGAAGCTACTGCAGGAGTAACTGTCATTGATCCTAGCATTAAAGTACCTGTTGCTCTTAAAGTTGTTGCGGTATGAGCAGCAGCATTATTTGAAAGATCTGTTGTTCTATCACCTCTCACAAATAAACGATAGTAATCTCCTGCGCTCAGTACTTCAGTTTTCGTATTATCTACACTTACCCAAGCCTGGTTAGCAGCATCCCATTTGTACATACTCTTATTACCAGAAACTGTTTCATCATGTCCAGTAGTAGCGTTTACTGTTCCCGCAGTTCCTGCAGTTCCAGAAACTTGTACTCCAAAACCAGCAGCATTATTACCACCTTCTTGCCAGCTATCAAATACCGTTGGACCAGATACCGTAGATCCTATGAACCTATAAGCTCTGTTTCCAGCAGGAATATATCGTTCAACAGTTACATTACCTGTAATTGATACAGTATCAACCTCATCTACTCTTGCAGTTCCAAAAGCATTGGAAACTAATGTAAGACTACCGTTAGTATCTACAGATAAGAAACCACCTGATACAACATCTACTTGTTCAATTATAGATTGTTGACCAGCAACAACTACAGTTCCTGAAGCGGCAACTGTAAGGTTGTCCATTGTTCCAGTTCCCGTAATAAATTCAGTTCCACCTGTAAAGACAACTTCATTTGAACCAGTAATAGTACCATTATTAGATAAACTACCTGCTACTGTGATGTCTCCATTATCAGCTTCAAGTGTTGCACCAGATTCAATAGTTAAATCATTTACACTAATTGCAGCTGTTAAAGAAGGCATAGTTCCAGCTTGGATAGTCATGTTGTTAATTGAAGTTATTGAACCTTCTGGAGTATTATTCCAAGATGTACCGTCCCAAATGTACTCAAGTGGCGGAGCTTCATCAACTGTTATATCATCAATAAACCAACCTTCTCTGTTAGCAGAGCCATCTGAATCAAGGAAGAATCTAATTCTAACATTTGCGACTTTGTAAGCATCTAATGAAAATACTTCTTCTTGCCACCAAGTTGCATTATCAGGAGTATCATAAGCTGTTCCCCATACTGCATAAGAATCTTCATGGAAATAACCTGCCGTTCCATAATTTGTTGAACTACCACTGTATGCTGCTGCTGGTAAATTAATGTAAGTAGCACCACCATCAGTTGATATTTGAATGTAACATTTATCCCAAGTTCCTTCAGTTTTTGCTATTTGCCAAAATCTTAATTCAGGACTTGTAGCAGTCGATAAATCTAAAAGTCCCGTTTCATGTAGATAATTCAAGTCATTAGTACCATGTGCATTCTGAACAGATTGACTACCTGTGTGAAAATAAGCAGTAGATACTGCAAAATCAGTAGAATTACCTGTAGCATTCTCAAATAAATCAAATCCACTTTCAAAATCTTCACTTAACGGATAAGTATGAGCACCTGGCAATGTCATAAAGCTTAAAGGACCTGACCATTCACTAAATCCTGCACCACCACAACTTGCTCTTACATAGAAATCATAATTGGTATTTGAATTTAAGCTAGAAATACTAACTGGATTTGTTGCAGGAGCTACAGTTGTTCCTGCACCTTGTGTAAATCCAACAGCTCCATATTCTACTTCCCAAGAAGTTTCTCCACTTCCACCGGACACCCAATTAAGGTCTGCGGTTGTAGCAGTAACATTAGCCGTTCCTAAATTAGTTGGTTTTATACATGATGGTAATTCACTAAAACTAAAATCATCTAGGTAATACGAATCATAAGTACCCGTTTGCCCATGTCTTAAGGCAAGATAAGAATCTGTTCCTGCGACTACAATTAATTCTATATTTTCATAAGAAGAAGAAGTTAAAGAAACTGTGTTTAAAACTGTAAAAGTGGACGCGTCTGAAGGATCTGACATCGTACCTATTTCTAACTCTTGACCTGAAGCACCTTTAACACTAAAATTTACTTTAATACCATCAGTTGTTAATTCAGCTATTTCAGGAGAAATTAACATATAGTCTCCTGTAGTATCAGCACCATTGTATAAACGATAGTTTTGTAATCCAGATTGTGAATTAAAACTTGAATTAAAAATATAAGTCCATCCTGAACCTCCATCTATAAAACTCCAACAATTAGGTGCATTAGGTGCTGAAGTACTACCTGCAGCAGTTGTATCAAAATTTTCAGTAAAAGGTATATTAAATGTACTACACGCAGTCGTGAAACTATAAGGTCCTACCCATTCACTTAAATCTCCTCCAGTACAATCAGCTCTTACATAATAATCATAAGTTGTTCCAGAAGATAGACCAGTTAAATTATAAGGATTTGAATTTGCGTTAACAATAGTACCTGAGCCTTGAGAAAACCCTAAAGCTCCATATTCTATCTCCCATGCAGATTCTAGGCTACCACCAGATGTCCATGACAAATCAGCAGAAGAGATGTTCATATTTGCTGCGGTAAGAGCAGATGGCTCAATACAAGTAGGTAGCTCTTCCACTATTATATCGTCTATATAAAGATAGTAACCATCTAATCCTGCTGGAGGAACATGAAATGCTATGTAAACATTACCAGTATAAGTAGTTAAATCAACGATCGTCTCATCATAAGTAGTATTACTATAAGAGGCATTCGGTAGAATTGTAGTAGTAAAATCTGCTGGAGCAGTACCGGTTGTAGATAATAAGACTGTAAAATCTTGTGGTTCTGATGATGAACGAGCTCTATAATTAAATTTCAATCTTTCATTACCTGTTAATGCTAGCTGTGGCGTGATTAAGTAATCATCGTTAGAACCGTTATTGTAGTCAGTATACATTTGAAACGATTGAGATCCTGAATTTGCATAAGTAGAAGTTGTTTGTACACTCCATTGATCCGCATCAGCATTGTTATTAATTATAGTCCAACAAGATAGTGTTGCACTTGCTGATTCTACAGTTTCTTCCCAAGGAAATGTAGTAATAACATTACATAGAGTTTTAAATTGAACAGGACCGGCCCAAGGACTTTCATCACCAACACCACAATGAGCTCTAACATATACGTCATAAGTAGTATCAGGCGTAAGACCCGTTAAATTATAAGGTTTGTTAGATGTGTCATCTATAAGACTTCCTGAACCTTGTGCAAAACCAGTTATCCCATATTCAATATCCCATAACGTTTCGCTTCCTCCTACTGTCCAATTTATGTCTGCGCTTGTTTCATCGATGTTAGAAGTTGTCATTGCCGAAGGTGGTAAACAAGAAGGTGGAGCTATAACAACAATTTGGAATGAAGCTTCTAACTCATCGGCTGGGGTTTCCCAACTACCGTCTGTGTCATTAGTACTTGAATCGCTAGGACTAACACCTCCATTATCTCCTATTACTGACCCTAAAGATGTAACAGAGATTAACGTCCCATCCCATCCATCAGAGTAACGATCATAACAATTTACCCAGTACGTTCCTGGCGCAATAGATATGTCTTGATTAATAAGACCTTGACCATCACCATATGTACCGTTTCCTTGTCCCCAAACTTGAGTACCACCACCGTCAACTGCAGTAGTAATACTTACCCATTTTTCGGTGGTATAACTACCACCAGATGTAGTAATATTAATAGTAGACTGAGCCGAGGTTATGGCTCCTAGAATAACAGTAATAACAACCGTTAAGAGTAATTTAATTTTCATAATTAAAATATTTGGTTTTTTTTAACAGAAGGGCAATGTAATTTTAAATGTCGATTCAATCGGCATTTAACTTAATTATTTGTTAAAAAACAGATTATATCGATAACTTGCAATGACAAGATTTAAGCTAAACAGCTTTAAATAAAACAATTATATTTGCCGCCTCAACACATAAAATGTTTATAGCATGCAACTGTATAACAAATTAAGTGCTGAAGAAAGAAGAGAACTCATACGTGCCGCTGGAAAAGAGCGGTTAACCATATCTTTCTATCAGTACCACCAGATCGGTAATCCACAATTATTTAGAGACCACTTATTCTTGCACTGGCATCCCATGGATGTGCTGGGAAGAATTTATGTCGCTCATGAAGGGATTAATGCGCAACTCTCAGTTCCTGGAGATCGATTTGAAGAGTTCAAGGCTTTTGTAGATGGTATAGATTTTCTAGAAAATGTACGTCTTAATATCGCTAGAGAACAGGATAATGAGAGTTTCCTCAAACTCAAAGTAAAGGTGCGCAACAAGATTGTTGCAGATGGTTTGAATGATAACACCTTTGATGTAACTAATAAAGGAATTCACGTAGATGCCATCGCATTTAATGAACTAATAGCAGATCCAGATACTGTACTCGTAGATATGCGTAATCATTACGAATCTGAAATAGGTCATTTTCAAAACGCCTGGACTCCAGACGTGGATACCTTTAGAGATAGTCTCGACTACATAGAAGATAAACTTAAAGACCATAAAGAAGATAAAAAACTAGTCATGTATTGCACCGGTGGAATACGTTGTGAGAAAGCTAGTGCTTATTACAAGCACAAAGGTTTTAAAGATGTGTACCAGCTAGAAGGTGGAATTATAGAATACCATAGACAAGTGACTGAGCAAGGTCTTGAGAACAAGTTTAAAGGAAAGAACTTTGTATTTGACCACAGGCTTGCTGAGAAAATAAGTGATGAGGTGATCGCAAACTGTCACCAATGTGGTACTGCTTTTGACCTGCATACTAATTGTGCAAATGAGGCTTGTCATCTTTTATTCATTCAATGTGATAGCTGCAAAGAAAAGATGGAAAACTGCTGCAGTACAGAATGTCGAGAAATCATTCAATTACCTATTGAAGAACAAAAACAATTGAGAGCTGGGCAGTATAACAGTAACAAGATTTTTAAAAAAGGACGTTCAGAAAAGTTGACTTTTAAGAAGTAGTATGTTAATTTATCTCGCTTTCGCGAAAGCGTATAAAACAAAAAAGGAGCTCAAATTGAGCTCCTTTTTAATTGAATAGATATTATACTATTGCTTTATAAAACGTTTCACCGTAGTTGATGAACCGTTTGAAATATGAACTAAATAAACTCCAGTGGTAAGTGAACTTAAGTTGTCCACCACAAGAGTACTATTTGATACATTATTAAAGTTTCTGTACATCACTTCTTGACCTAAAGTATTATAGATCATAATTGAAGCATCACTTACAGGCACATTTCCTAAGTTAATAGTCATCGTGTCTCCAGATACTGGATTAGGGTAAAGTGAAACTGTATTTTCTAACACAGCGTCATTGTTACCTGCCGTAGCATCTACAACAAATCTACTAACGTGGAAATCAAAATCCTCAAGGTCATCTACAGCACCGTCACTTGCTAAGAAAGCAAACTGTACCGTACCAGTATAAGCCGCTAAGTCATAAAAATAACTATCTCCTATTACAGCTGGTTGGTTTGCAGCATTCCATGTGTCAAGCGACGTCCAAGTCACTCCATTATCTGTAGTGACTAGAAGATCTACTGTATCATCAGATCCCATTACACCTGTATCTGCAGCAGTAGATGTTCCACTAAAAGTATAGTCCGTAACAGCCACTTCTATAGTTAAAATCTTAGTAGTTAAACTAGATAGGTCATAAGTTTCAGAAATTAACCACTCACGATCTCCTTGTCTATATAGATTCATTACGTTACTAGGAACTACTGTACCTATACCATTAGTATATGCACGACCATCTTTCCACTCTGATGCTCCAACTCCTGTAGGTCCTGTTGCAATTTCTCCATCTCCAGCTTCACTCCAACAAGCGTTAGGTACGTTGTTAGTAAAGTCTGTCGCAGCTGGGAACATCGTTACGGCAGAACAATCTGTAGTGAATGAAACAGGTCCAGCAAAAGCAGTCGTGTTACAATCTGTTCTAACGTAAACATCATAAGATGTATTAGCCATTAAAGAACCAATAGTGAATGGATTTGCAGTAGCATTAGTAGTTCCAGCAGTTGGTGCTGGGTCTCCAGCAGGTACCGCTATAACTTCCCAAGCCGTTGCAGCAGGTACATTGTTTTCTGTCCAACTTATTGTTACAGAATCTGAAGTTGTTGAATCTACAGTTATACCAGTCACATCAACACAAGAAGGTAATTCATCAAAGTTTACATTATCAATGGCGATATCTCCTTCAAATGTTCCGGCACTAGTTGCTCTAAATGTTACTGATATCGTTTGACCTGCATATGCTGTTAAATCTACAGTTGCAAGCTCCCAAGGAGTAACATCTGAAGCTTGTTGCTGTCCACTTAATGTCCATACGTTAGTAGTACCGTTTACTAATACATCTAACGTTCCTATTTGCCCACCAAACATATGATAGTTAAAAGCTAAAGAAGGAGCCGTTAAGGCTGTTAAGTCTACTAAAGGTGATACTAAATCTGTTGTATCTCCTGCACTACCTGATGATGCTTCAGTATAGAAATAATTCCCAGTAGTAATCGATGGCGCTGGTCCTGTTCCTCCTGAACCTGTATCAGTCCCTGGAGCAGATTCCCAATAATAAGATCCACCAGTTCCAGACCAACAGTTTTCAATAGTAAAAGCAGCTGTTGACGTCGTAAACAATTCAAAATCTTCGGCATACGGCGCTGCAATTGGAGCACATGCAGTTGTAAAGTTCACTGGAGTAATGCTCCATGCACTTTCATCACCTACAGCACATACTTCTCTTACGTGAACAAAATATTCAGTTTGAGCGGTTAGACCAGTAATTGTGTATGTTACATTAGGTGTTGCTCCTGCAACATCTGTCCAAGCTCCACTAACTGCAGGAGCTGTTCCTGCAACTGTTGTTAATGAATATTCATAGTTACCAGCACTAGTTGGATTACCACTATCGAAGTTAATGGTAGCATCTACATCTGTAGTACCTACTACAGTAAGGTTAGACGTATCTGGACATGTTGGTGGAGTTCTCACTTGGAAGTTATCCATGTGGAAGTCAAGATCCTCAGCATCATCTACAGTTCCTTCAGTTGCATAAAATGCAAATTGAGTCGTAGCACCTGTTAAACCTGTTAATGGGTTATTATAAGTTTCCCCAGTAGCCGAAGGTGTGTTTGAAGCATCCCAAGTCACTAGTGTATTCCAGGTAGTTCCATCTTCTGTATAGAGTAATATTACTTGATCATCAGAACCCATAGCTATTGCTGCAGTAGAATTGTAAGCAGTTACTGCTACATCAACATTAAGTTCATAACCACCAGCAGATAAATCATAAAGTGGTGAAAGCACCCAATCAGATGTTCCTAAATTATATAAATTCACATTTACAGCTCCACCTCCAGAGGTAGTAGCATGAGCAAATTCCTCAGCACCCCAATCTCCTGAGCCCAAAGTCATAGGTCCAGTAGTTAGATCTCCAGTTGAAGCTTCTTCCCAACAATTAGGAACAAACGTATCAAAGGTCTCTATTGCATTTGGCACAATCACGGCACAATCTGTAGTTGCAGATATAGGTCCTACAAATGTCGTACTACAATCTGCTCTTACATAAATATCATATGTAGTTTCAGGTGTAAGTGCTGTTATCGTATATGGATTAACAGTTGCGTTTGATGTTCCAACAGCTGGTGCTGGATCTCCAGTTGGTACTGCAACAACTTCCCATGCAGTAGCAGGTGGAAGACTGTTTTCAGTCCAGCTTACAGTTGCAGAGTCAGAAGTAACAGAATCAACCATTACAGCAGAAACGTCGTTACAAACTGGTAATTCAGTAAAACTAATATCATCAATAGCAACATCAGCATCATAATTAAAACTTCCATTTGCATTATCTGCAGTAGTGTGAGAAAATCGTACTACAATCGTTTGACCTGCATAGGCAGATAAATCAATAATGTTTTCTGACCAAGCATCTGCACTTGCTGCTTGTTGTTGACCTACAATAGAATATACACTTGTAAATGCACCACCATTGGCGCTTACTAAAATATCAAAAGTTCCAATAGATCCACCGTAAAGATGTGATTGGAATATTAATGAAGGTACGGTCAGTGCGCTTAAATCAACAGCTGGAGATTGTAAAATTGCTGTATCACCGAATGCAGAACCAGAAGCCTCAGTAAAGAAGAAGTTTGTTCCACTATTAGCTCCTGAAGGTCCCGTATTTGTAGAACCAGTTCCACCACTACCATCAAGATCCCAAGCAAATCCACCAGGACTAACTTCTGACCAACAGTTTTCTAATGTAAAACTAGTCGTAGGAGTAAATCCTTCAAGATCATCAGTATATGGTGCTGCAATTGCTGCACATGCCGTAGTAAAGTTTAATGGAACAAATGTCCATGCACTTTCATCACCTACTGCACATACTTCTCTTACGTGTACAAAGTATTCTGTCTCTGCAGTTAATCCCGTAATAGTATAAGTTACATTAGGGTTTGCTCCTGCAACATCAGTCCATGCTCCTGTAACTGCTGGTGCAGTTCCTGCAACAGTTGTTAATGAGTACTCATAGTTACCAGCACTTGTTGCATTACCACTATCAAAGTTAATTGTTGCTTCAACATCAGTACTGCTAACTAATGTTAGATTTGCAGTGTCTGGACACGTAGGTGGAGTTCTTACTTGGAAATTATCCATGTGGAAATCTAGATCTTCAGGATCATCTACCGTTCCTTCAGTGGCATATAAAGCAAATTGAGTAGTAGCACTAGTTAATCCAGTTAATGGATTATTATAAGTGTCTCCAGTAGCTGATGGTGTGTTTGTAACATCCCAAGTTTCTAAAATATTCCAAGTCGTTCCATCTTCTGTATATAGTAAAAGAACCTGATCATCAGAACCCATTGCAGAGGCTGCTGTCGAATTATAAGCAGTAACTGCTACGTCCACATTAAGCTCATATCCACCAGCTGACAGGTCATATAAAGGTGAAAGAACCCAGTCTGAAGTATTTGCGTTAAATAAGTTCACGTTAACAGCTCCACCACCAGAAGTACTAGCGTGAGCAAATTCTTCAACGCCCCAATCTCCAGAGCCTAAAGTCATAGGTCCAGTAGTTAGGTCTCCAGTAGAAGCTTCTTCCCAACAGTTAGGCACGAATGTATCAAAAGTCTCAATCGTATCTGGAACTAACGCAGCACAAAGAGTAGTTGCGCTTGCAGGACCAATTTGAGGAGATAATCCATCTCCTGTCGCAGTACAATCTTGTGTAACATAAAAATCATATGCTGTTTCAGCCGTTAATCCAGTTACAGTAGCACTATCTGCTCCACCAGGGACAGTTGTTCCCGCTGTTAATGGATCAAAACCAGTAGGACCGTAAAGAATACTTGACGCAGCTGCACTTGCATTATTAGACCACGTAAGAGAAACCGCCGTATCTGATATAGCAGATGCTGCAAAAGCTGTTGGGTTAGAACAAGAAGGAATCGCTTCCCATACAATATCATCTAAATACATAGTATCAAAAGTTCCTGCAAACACGTGTCTGAAGGCGATGAACTGATCTGTTCCTGAATAAGTATCAAAATTTTGAATATACTCAGCATGAGTTGTAGTAGGAGAAAAAGTTCCTAAAGAAGTAAATGTTGAAGGATCTGTTTGATCTGCCATTGTACCTACTTCTAGAGTACTAGTTGTAGTACCAGCATCGGCAGAAAATCTAATTCTATAGGTTCCTGCAGCAAGGTTACTCAATTGTGGAGATATTAACATATTCTCTCCTTCATCAGTAGTACCACTACCTATATTCCCTGTTAAACTACCGCTATACATTCTTACTCCATTAGGTGCAGAGCTATCTCCAGCTGTGCTCGTTTGTACAACTGCAGCAGTAGTTCCTACTGGTGTAGTATTAAATGAAGTCCAACATGATGGTAAATCTGGTGTAGAAACTGCATCAAAATTTTCATTAAAATCAGTTACTGCAACACATAATGTTCTAAAGTTAAATGGTCCAGCCCATGCACTATAGTCACCACCACCACAGTCTGCACGTACATAGAAATCATATCCAGTATTTGCAGTTAAAGAAGTCGCAGTATATGGGTTAGTAACTCCAGGATCAGTAGGAGTTCCTGTAGGAGTAAATCCTTCAGCACCTAATTCAACATCCCAAAGCGTTTCACCACTTCCACCTGTTGTCCATGAAAGGTCAGCAGTATCAAAAGTTGTTGAAACAGCTCCTAAATTAGTAGAAGGTAAACAAGTTGGCGCTGTACCACCTGTATAAATCATTTGTGCTTGATAAAGTCTTGTGTTTCCTGTTGTTAAATTTCCAGTAATAGGAGATCCTGCACTTGTTCCTCGTCCTTGAACATCTGTAACCGTGTCATATGCAAATGCAAATCCACCAGTTGTAGGATTTCCAGTTGAAACACTTATGTCCCAATCCAGTCCTATTTCAATAGATCCACCTGTATAAGTAAATGGAGTATCTAATGTGAATACCACATATCCTGGAGTAGCTGAAATAATTGTTTCGTCTACTGCTGCGCTAGTATAAACATTTGTAAAACCAGTTGTAAGAGTTGCAAATGTGTCTGAAGTATCTAAACTATTACTACCAGAGTTATTCATTCCTATAGTCATACTTCCTGCTTCACCAGGTGCTACACCAAAAGCGTTAGTCTTATTAAATCCTATAGAAGAAATAACAGCTCCGTTATAGATTCCAGCTGCGCTTAAATCAGCAAAAGTATATAATAGGACGCTTTGAGAATAATCAAAACTACTTCCCGCAGTTGACCTATATATAGGTGATCCATTTGATCCAGTAGTTCCAGGAGAAGTTCCCGTTCCAATAATTGTTGTAGTTTGAGCACTACCGCAAATACTTAAAAGCATTGCAAAAGCACCCAACAAGAGTAATTTAAGTTTCATAAAAGTTTATTTAGGTTAAAAAGAATTCAATGAATTAACATTGGAAAATAAGACTTTATTGAAATCTAAATGAAATGTTAAAGATTTTTTAGATTAAATACTTCTTTAAACGCCCAATAGATATGAGTTGATTTATTATTGTAATGATAAACTTACAACAAACTCACCTTTAGGTTTCTTAACCTCAAAAAAGGTGATCGCGTCTTCCACAGTTCCTCTATAATGTTCTTCAAACATTTTAGTGATTTCTCTTGAAATAGAAATTTGACAATCTGCTCCGTAATGATTCTTAAAATCCCCTAGTGTCTTTAATAGTTTATGCGGTGATTCATAGAAAACAATCGTTCTCTTTTCATCTTTGAGAAATTCTAGTCTTTTTTGACGACCTTTTTTTACAGGTAAAAAGCCTTCAAACACAAATTTATCACATGGTAAACCACTAACAACCAGCGCAGGAACAAATGCGGTTGCACCTGGCAGCGCAATAACCTCAAGTCCATTTTCTATCATCTTACGAGTGATGAGAAATCCTGGATCGCTTATTCCTGGAGATCCAGCGTCTGTTATTAACGCCATAGTTTCTCCTGCTTTAATGCGATTCACCACATGATCCACAATTTTATGTTCATTGTGCATATGATAGGATAACATCGGTGTTTTTATCTCATAATGCTGTAATAATTTACCGCTTGTTCTGGTATCTTCTGCTAGAATAAGGTCCACTTCATTTAGTATATTCACGGCACGATAAGTCATATCGGCTAGATTCCCTATAGGTGTAGGCACTAGATAAAGTTTCATAAATGATATTTAATTATTTAGAATACAATTGTTTATGAGTTTACGCTTTCGCGAAAGCGTGAAAATAAAACCCTTACTCATCCAGAGTATTTTTCAAGAGTAAAATTAAGCATAATGATTTATTAAAATGGTACGCAACCAATGGTAAGAAAAGTCATCTTATCTTTATAGCACTAAATAGTCTTATGAAGTTTTTAGTTTCTCTCCTCCTGTTTTTTATCTCCATAACTACCTGTTATGGCCAGACTACAGATCTTGCCATTACTGTAGAGGCACAGGATTTTGCAGGAAGCCCTATTTCACAAGCTCACTTTTATGAACGATACAGTTATTTAATTACTATAAGTAACACTGGTGCACCAGTTGTAAATGCTGATTTCAACCTATCGCTCAGTTCTGTCAATAACATAGAAAGTGCTGTCGCTCAAAATAATCTAGGTGGTGCAGTGTCACCATCAACCATTAACATCGTTTCAAATACAGTTTCGGGTATTTTACCTAACATGCCTAATTCTTCAAGTTTTGAAATTTTAGTAACGGTGCGTGCATCGCCTATTTTTCTAGGTGGAGCAACCGCTACAGCGGTAGTAAATCCTCCAGCTGGAACTACAGACACTAATCTTTCTACAAACTCCTCTGTGATTAGTATAATCATGACAGAGCGGCCTATAGATTTTCAAATTTCTCAAACGCAAATTATACCTGCTGGTAATGGAAGTCTTGCTAGTTGGGGTGATTCTGTAACTTATGAGATAACTATTACTAACAATTCTGGAATCGAGTACCCGTTACAGAATTTTTCAATCGCTGCTCGCAATGTAAATAGCGCAGGAAGCACGTTAGTGACTTTAGAAAATTTTAGTTGTATCAATAGTAACGGAATGAACTGCCCAACTCTTGTTGCTACTAACCCTATGATTGCAGAGAATCTTACGGGTCAGTTTGAATACTATAATCACAGTCAAGTAGTCGTTTTCCCAGCTGGTGCTTCTTTTACTTTAAGAGCAACTTATAAAGTAGAAGAAGGTGATTGTAGCCGCAGGAATCCTAACGTACCATTGATAATAGGGAACTCAGTGATCATTGACACTTATATAAATAACACAAATTTCCTAGAAAATAATTCTATAAGCACAACTGCATTACTCAACACGCCATGTCCATGTACTGATTTAACTTCTCAAGTTACTAAGGTAAGTCCTATTGCAGGGACATTAAATGCTTGGACAGATATCGTTACATATGATTTTACATTTACTAATAATGGACCGCTAGATATTATAGGTGGTGCTTACCTTATTAATACAAGTAATTTAAATACTGGAGTTGAAGTATTAACCGCAACCTGCACGGGAACAACAGGAACTCTCAACTGTTCTGATATAAATATTGTTATCGCTCCAGATTTTAGATGGCTCACAGATGACTTTGTATTTCCAGCAAACTCAAGTGCTACAGTAAGAACCACGGTTAGGTTTATACCGCCAGAATGCACAACAGGTGGAGTTGCTCCAGTTTGTAGTATGCGCGGTATTGTTTTTGAAAATGATCCAGCTCTTATAGATTGTGATTTAACAAACGATTTTAACGGCGCTGCAATAGTAGGTTTACCTGTAACTCCATGTGTAGATATTCCTAACGATCCTATTATAACATTAACTGAAATTCAAACCATACCAGCACCTGGCGCTGGACCTTATCCTTATGGTGATATTACTTATGAAATAGTGATGAGTAATCTAGATACTATTCCTCATCACGTGAAGTTTAGAGATCGACAATTTTCTACTGGAACAGGAATTTTACAATCTATAATTTGTACAGGAACGACCGGTGGAGCAACCTGCCCTACTGTTCTTAATGAAAATATAGGAGTTGTAAATGTCGCAGGAGACACCTTTTGGGAAATTCTAGATACAGATAATTTTATCATGCCTGCAAGCAGTTCTATAACTTATGAAAAAGTGGTGAACTGGAAACCAGAATGTTCTGTAATGGTCGTAAATGTTCAAGATGATCTAGGATTGCAAGCCTTAGATTCAAGTCTTGCTACTATAGCCAGTGCGAGTGCTAGCGTTGCAACACCTATGGTTCCATGTGTAGATCTTGTGGTTCAAACCTACCCATCAGTCACGTCAGCTCCTATAAATGCTCCACTGGAATGGGTCATCGATATTACAAATTCTAACATAAGTGTGGACGCTAGTAATATCACATTTACAGATTTAATGCATCCCGATTTTACGATTACTGGATCGCCTACTTGTACGCTCATTACTGGAAATGCTACCTGTATTTCATCATTTAATGTAACTGGAAATCAGACTGATGCAATTATTCCCTTTATGGAATCGGGCGCTACCATTCAGGTGCGCATTCCTATTACATCACCTACTTATGGTGGTAGTTTTGAAAACAGAGCTGAAGCTCAACCCGACTTTACACAGCAAGGAGAAAACACTCCTGACTCAAATATCTCTACATCGAGCCTTTTTGTACTTACCACTCAAACTGCCAAAAGCTTTGAACCATCCATAATCAATACCGGAGAAACTTCTATATTAACCTTTACACTTACAAATTCTGTAGGTCTTCCTGCACAAAGCAACATCAGTTTTACTGATAATCTACCACCAGAAATCACACTTACTGGAAATGCAACATGGGTGAATCAAAATGGTGCCAGCGGTGCTTTTATAGACACCATAGGCTCTAATACTATAGGAATTCAGAACTTGAGTTTTCCCGCAGGAACACAAGAAATAAGTTTCTCTGTAGAGGTGACCAGTAGTGTTCCTGGTTTTTACGTTAACGATTTCCAAAACTTTACAAATCTCAATAATATAGATGTTTCTACAGCTTTTGCAACTCTTGAAGTGCTGCCTATTCTTGATTTGAACATAATTAAAACTGTTAATGAATTCAATCCTGATGTGAATGGCAGCGTTACTTTTACGATTATCGTAGAAAATTTAGGAACTGCTATTGCTACAGACGTGGTTGTGGAAGAATTTTTGCCTAGTGGCTATAATTATATTTCACATACCGAGACTGCAGGAACATTTGATAATTCTAGCGGTTTATGGCTGCTAGGCGATATGAATCCAGGCGACAGTGCTTCTCTAGAAATCACGGTTAGCTTTAATCTTCCTGGTGATTTTATAAATATAGTGAACGTTTACAGCGGCAATGCGCTAGATGATGTCAACCTAGAAAACAACAGCTCACAAGCTTTTACAAGACCCGATTGCCTTAAAATCCCTGAAGGTTTTTCACCCAATAATGATGGTGTTAACGACACTTTTGAAATAGAATGTATCGAGTTATATCCTGACAGCGAGCTCAAAATTTTCAATCGTCATGGCTCGATCGTTTATGAAGCGACCGGTTATCATAACGACTGGAATGGAATTCCTAATCGCGGTATATTACACAACAGCAGTGAATTACTGCCAGTTGGCACTTATTTCTGGCATCTGGATCTCAAGGATGGCAGTCCTGCGAGAGTGAGTTGGGTTTATATTAATTATTAAAATCACGCTTTCGCGGAAGCGTGATCAAAACAACTCTTCACATTCTCAAAATTCTCTAGTTGAACTATCCTTCAGGTAGTGATTTCCATTCCAGCGCTTTTTTAGAAATCCACCAAATAGTAAAAAACGCAAACACCATAAAAACTAGACTCCAGTAAGCTCCTAAGCTGTCCAAGAGTATAAAACAGTTCTCTTTGCGTTCCATATAATCTGAGTAACGTATTCTACAAGCATCTTGCTGGTGTGAGGTAATGATTCCTAATATTAATAGTATATAAGGTAATAAACCTATCATGGTAAGATTCAAGAATATGGAGCTTACTAGTTTGCTCATTTGAGGCATCCATAGAATGGTTCCTAGCAATATCATAGTTCCTATGAACAGCGTGAGATACATCACAAAGTATTCATTGTTTGAGTAGCTGCCAGCACTCATATATGCAAATACTGCAATCACTGCGATGATAATTCCTAACAAACCTGCAGCAATAATTGTAAATAAGACAGACTTAATACTAGTCAACCTAAACGCAAAAATCAATAAAGCGATAAAGAAAGAAATCCATAAAATCACATGAATTCCCACCTCTAGATATTCACTTTCTTTAATGTCTTGAATATTACCAAAAGAGGTTTCCAAATTCTCAGTATTGATAAAGAAATCTGAATTTATATCTTCGGCATAGACTTGTAAAGGAGTGAGTTCATCATTCTCGTCATACAGTCTATCATAACGCAAGTCAGTATTTCTTGAATTAATAAGTGCTTTTACCTGAAAATTTCCAGGATGATACACCGCACGGAACCACTCATCTACGGTTATATTATTTTTAATTTTATATTCCTTGGTTAGCTTTAAAAATGCAGTTAGTAAAGCTTTTATTTCCTGTGGATCGTTTCTATTTAAAAGATCATGATTCTCTTGAACCAGCCTCGCTTGTAGATCAGATATTTGAGGTTTATCCTTGCCATAACCATAATCATTATAACCTTCAACATAAGTATTATAAGAATTGTAACTGCTCGCACCTCGCTGGTAATACACCTTAGAGAAATGATAATAACTAGGTTGAGCTGTTTCAATAATTCCTCTTACATCAACTACTTCATCTTTAAAATAATACCTTTTTAAATCTTTTCCTGCAGACTCATTATAAACACTCGCGTCATATATAGAATCTATATATTCTGAGTTGATATCTCGTGTGATTGTTTTAAGAGAATAATATTGATACAGATTATCAAAACTGGACTTTACATGTGGTTTGTTTTCATCTATAAAAAATTCTGCGGTTTCACAATACAGCTCTTGAAATTCCAGTGGATACTTTTTATTATTTAGATTGTATTCAAAGATATTATGAGAGAAGAATAAAGCGGCTCTATTTGCTGTTTCTATATCTTGTTCAAAACGTGCCTCATCATAGGTCTGATTGATATATGTTTTAAGTCCTGTTTGAAATGAAAAAACAAAACTTATCGATACAAATATGATAAGTAAATAAGCGCCAAATTGCTTTACCAGATCCCAAGCTCTCGTAGGATAAAAACTCTTGAATGCGTTATTCTTGAACATCATGATGAGCCAGTACACAATCATTAAAACTGACGTGATGATGGAGATAAATATTCCACCTTTGGTGAAGAAAACATCTTCGGCATTATATTCTTGAAGTGAAACTGGATTTGCCATGGATAAAAATCCATAGAAAAAGAAAAGTATGTGTAATGCTGCTGCAGCAGCTAGCATCCATAGAAGTTTTGTATTCCATATAATAGGAAAGCGCTCCAGTAAATATTGATTGGTTTTATGTATAAAATTATTCATGTGATGCTGTTATTATGAGATGAAGAAACGACGAGTGGATGTAGATATATTACGTAAATAAGTGACTGGAATTTTATGATTTCCCAGTGCGGTCATGACTTCATAGAATTCAACATTTGAATCAAAATAAGCCATAAAAACACCACCATTAAATATGAGTTTCTCCATGTTTACCGCGGCAAAGACATTCATCAATTCTTCTCGGGTTGCGGTAGTATCTATTTCTATGATAAGTTGACGTGACTCATCTATAAGGTCTTCACTATTATCTGTGTATTTACCATTTTTAAGAAAAATAACTTTGTCAGACACTTTTTCAACCTCATAAAGCTGTTGTGAGCTCAATATCAAAGCAATCGGATTATTTACAGAACTACATATAGATTTTAAATCCTCTAGAATTACTTGTTGTGCCAGCACATCCAGGTTTGCAAGTGGTTCATCTAGTAATAATAATTCTGGTTGCCTTAATAAGGTTCTAGCGAGTTCAAATCGCATTTTATATCCAGAAGAGAGTTCACTCCATTTTAAATGCTTGTATTTCCACAAACCTAATCGGGCAATCATCATAAGCACTCGAGTCTCATTTTCCTCTGGCGCAATTCCATAGCTAGATAGTACAAATTTTAAATTATCCTTTAAGCTTCCATACCAGGTTGCTGTGCGCTGCGGTATATAAATAAGTTGGGTGCGTAGTTTGTAATCATCCTTTATAGTATTATCAAAGAGATAATTAATAGTTCCTTGAGATGGATCCAGCTCTTTGGCAAGGATTCTAAGTAAGGTTGTTTTTCCGTTTCCATTTTCTCCTACAAGTCCATAAACGTTTCCTTTCTTAATAGATAAAGAAACTGGTCCTAGTTTGAAACCGTTATTATTATAGCTTTTGGTAATTTCAATAGCGTCTATAACAGCGTTTGCCGTGTTATTTTCTTCCACGACTTTTCCTTTCAATTGCTCTATAATAGACTGCGATTTTTCAACGAGTCCATCCACATCTTCGGGATGATTTTCTTTCCAGTCCGTCAGTGCAATCACTTGATTATAAATACTCATGTCTTGAGTATCCATGGCGCAATCCATTAATTTACGATAGCCTAGTACGACATCTTTACTGTTAAAAAAGCCTTGGACTTCTTGTATTCTTGATTGAAATAATGTCATATATAAGATGTGATTATGAGAGTTAATGTGTTGAGCACGCTTAAGTGTAAACGTATTCTAAACCTTCCATTTCCTTACTTTATTGCCTGTAAAGTAAGAAATGAATAAAAGTACTATTCCTGCTATGGTAAAAATATATCCACCATCCATGGCGTCTAAATGTGCGCCCAAAGCTAGAATCATATCAAAGAAAAAGCCTGCATAAGCCCATTCTGTTAACCAGCGATTGCCACGCCATAAAATCATCGCAACTCCAGCAATTTTTAGAAAAGCTAACGGATAAATAATCCATGTAGGAAACCCAAAGGTTTCAAAAAAACCGGTGACCGTTTCATATTGCATTAAGTACATACTTGCTGACCATAGCATTAATGCACAAAGTAAACCGGTGGCAACCCAATAAAGATATTTCATATTATTTATTCAAATCGAGACTCAATGATTTGCATGAATCGCTCTTCATAAGCTTCTTTTCCTTCCCAGTCATTATAGTCTGGTTTTACCATGGTGAAGATAAAGTTCTGAGCCGTAATCTTAGTTTCCATCGTATTTAATTGTGATAACACGCGGTTGTAATCCTGATCGCTTCCATTAAATAAATGCTTGATAAAACCTAGTCGATCATTCATTCCTATTTTCAATCCTGATTTCATGCGGTCGTTAAGAGACTTAGGTTTTTCAGATTGATCATTCACTTTGCGTTCAAACTCTGGAAGATTTTCATAACCAGCTGTGAGTTCTTCCATGTCGTTTTTCTCATAGGTAGGTTTAGGAAAGTCTATTTCTATTTCTTCCTCTGGAAATTCATCTACCATTTTATGTATTGTAGAGATTCCAGGTAATTCTATTTCTTCTCTCATGTCCTCGTCTGCAGGGACAAAAAGTTCACTCAGATCTGGATTGTTAAAAGTTTCTTCGGCAGTAGATTTTGCTTCTTCCATAGCCTGTTCTACTTCTTGAGTCATGCTTTCTACATCTTCTTGTGCTGCGGTAAAGGCTTCTTCTATTTTCTCTTGAACCTCAGCAGTTCCTGCGGTAGGTTGTACATCGCCAAAATGCTTCTCAGTAAAAGAAAGAATAGTCAGCTTTTCATAGAGTTCCTTTGCTGCTGACTGTAACTCGTGGATATCTTCCTTATTCTTCATTTGTAGAATACGGTGTGCTAGGCTGGTAAGATCTGCTACTATTTTCTTTTTCATAATGCTTTAATATGCCGCTGGTTTTATTGTATTTTTGAGTCTGATTTTGCGAGAAACGCAGACTCCATTTTAAACGCTGTAAATTACAAAATGTTTCTAGAAAACACGGTAAATCATAAAGAGCAATTCGGCTGGATCGAAGTGATTTGCGGTTCTATGTTCTCAGGAAAGACTGAAGAATTGATAAGACGTTTAAAAAGAGCCCAGTTTGCACAGCAAAAAGTAGAGATTTTTAAACCTGCTATAGATGTGCGATATGATGAGGAAAAGGTCGTTTCTCACGATTCAAATGAAATCCAGAGCACACCAGTTCCTGCCGCCGCAAATATTCCACTGCTCGCAGCAGATTGTCAAGTCGTAGGAATAGATGAGGCGCAATTCTTTGATGATGAGATTGTTACCGTGTGTAATGATCTTGCTAATCGCGGTATAAGAGTCATCGTCGCTGGACTAGATATGGATTTTAAAGGAAATCCATTTGGTCCCATGCCGGCACTTATGGCAACCGCAGAGTATGTGACTAAAGTCCATGCCGTGTGCACCAGAACTGGTAACCTAGCCCAATTCAGTTACCGTAAAACCAGTAATGAAAACGTGGTGATGCTAGGTGAACAACAAGAATATGAACCACTCAGTCGTGGTGCTTACTATAAAGCGATGCTGGAACAGAAAGTTAACAAACTAGACGTTAAAGAAGCTGAACAACTTTCCCAAAAAAAGGAATCTTAATGCCATTACAAGGAACTAGACTTGAAGTAAACCTTGACGCGCTTGAACACAACTTTCATTACTTGAAAAGCAAGCTCCAGCCAGCGGTAAAATTTATGGCGGTCGTTAAAGCAAATGCTTATGGCCATGGCGCTGTTCCTATCGCTCAAAAATTACAAGAATTAAACGTAGATTACTTTGCCGTTGCTTACACTGCCGAGGCTGTTGAACTTAGAGATAACGGAATCATTAAACCTATTCTAGTTCTTCATCCACAGCAATTCATGCTTGAAAATTGCATAGAGCGATGTCTAGAACCAGTGATTTATAGTATGGAAATGCTGGATGCTTTTATCGCTTTCGCGAAAGCGAAACAACAACAATCCTATCCCATCCACATAGAATTCAATACTGGAATGAACCGTTTAGGGATCGATATAGAAGACCTAGATCAAGTCATTTCAAAACTAAATGCTAATCCTTGCATAAAAATGCGTGGATTGCAATCGCATCTCGCTGCCAGTGAAGATCTTAAAGAAAGAGCTTTTACAGAATCGCAAATTGCCACTTTTGAGAAACTTATCGAGCAGTTTGAGGCAGCACTATCATATCCTTTTTTAACGCATGAATCCAACACTAGCGGAATTCTAAACTTTAAAAAGGCTCATTTTACAATGGCAAGATCTGGGATAGGTCTTTATGGTTATGGAAACGACTCTAGATTTGATAAAGAATTAAAACCTATAGGAAGTTTAAAATCTGTGATTTCACAAACGCGCTGGATTGAGGCTGGAGAAACCGTGAGTTACAACTTTCAATTTACCGCTTCACAAAAAACTAAATATGCCGTCATAGCACTAGGTCATGGTGATGGAATCAACCGCATTTATGGAAAAGGTAAAGCAAGTGTACTTATCAATGGAAAACTCGCTCCTACCTTAGGTGTAATATGTATGGATATGTTTATGGTAGATGTCACTCATATAGAATGTCAACCAGGAGATGAGGTTGTTATCTTTAATCAAGAACACACCGCAAGTGAAATGGCCGAAAGAGCTGGAACGATTTCCTACGAGATTCTTACAGGAATTCAAAAAAGAGTACCTCGCGTTTATATAGATTAAGGCTTTCATCGTAGATATAAATCCGCTTATCGTTGTTTTATTGCCTTATGTTAAATTTGTTTAGATTTTTTTAACATAATTGGGCGACTATTTATAACTTGCGACCTAATTAACCATAACACATAAATACCATGTTAAAAGAATTTAAGAATTTCATCATGACGGGTAACGTCATCGATCTTGCCATCGCTGTTATACTTGCAGGTGCTGTAGGTCTAGTAGTAAATGGATTTGTAAAATTAATAATGATGCCTATCATAGGACATTTCGCTGGTGGAATGAGCTTTGAAGACATGAAAGTAGTGCTTAGTGAAGCTCAAATGGCTGCTGACGGAACTGTTGCAGTTCCTGAAAATGCAATCATGTATGGTGCATGGGTAAACACAATCATTAACTTAATCATTGTAGGTTTTGTTCTTTTCATGATTGTTAAAGCTTATAATAAAGCTAGAAAGCCTGAGCCAGTTGTAGAAGCTGCTCCAGCAGGACCTACTCAAGAAGAACTTCTTGCTGAGATCCGTGACGCCATCAAATTGCAAAAATAATTAAGCTATTTATCTTAACTAGCTTTTTAAAGCCGTTCTATTTATTTAGAGCGGCTTTTTTATTTGCGGCTTTTTGAAAAATTTAGGAGACTTCTCAAATTAAGAATATACTTTTACGTGTTTAAAACCAAATCTATGAAAATAGCAGTAGTAGGCGTTACCGGTATGGTAGGCCAGGTCATGTTGCAAGTTCTAGCAGAACGCAACCTTAATGTTTCCACTCTTATTCCTGTTGCCTCAGAGAAATCTGTAGGAACTGAAATCACTTTCAAGGGTAAACAGTTTAAGGTAGTAAGCATGAAACAAGCTATTGAAATGCGCCCTGATATTGCTCTATTTTCGGCAGGTGGTTCTGTGAGTTTAGAATTCGCTCCACAATTTGCTGCCGTAGGAACTACTGTTATTGATAATTCCAGTGCATTCCGTATGGATGCAGATAAGAAACTGGTCGTTCCAGAAATTAATGCGAGTTCTTTATCTCGTGAAGATAAAATCATCGCAAATCCTAATTGCTCCACTATTCAAATGGTTCTGGCTCTTGCTCCATTGCATAAAAAATACGGTATTAAAAGATTGATTGTTTCTACCTATCAGTCCATAACTGGAACTGGTGTAAAAGCCGTAGAACAATTAGAAAATGAATATAATGGTGTAAAAGGCGAAATGGCATATCCGTACCAAATACACAAAAACGCCATTCCGCATTGTGATGTTTTTGAAGAAAACGGATACACTAAAGAGGAACTCAAACTTATAAGAGAAACTCAAAAAATCCTCGACGACCGCACGATTGCCGTTACCGCAACAGCAGTACGCATTCCCGTAGTAGGTGGTCACTCAGAATCTGTAAACCTTGAGTTTGCAAATGAATTTGACGTCAATGATATCCGTAGGATACTGGCAAGTACTGATGGAATTACCGTTCAAGATAACGTAGATGTCAACCTCTACCCTATGCCGCTTATGGCTCATGGAAAAGATGATGTTTTTGTAGGTCGTATAAGAAGAGATCACTCTCGTGAAAACGCTTTAAACATGTGGATTGTGTCAGACAACTTACGTAAAGGTGCGGCTACAAATGCGGTGCAAATTGCAGAGTATTTGATAGCGCATGATTTAGTTGGGTAATTTTTACTTCACGCATTAGGTAAGTTTAATCTCATGAACTAACCGCTTTTAACTAACTTTACGTTTATTAAAAGCGGTTTTTCATTATTTCAAAATGAAAAATTAAGTTATGTCATAATGAATAAAACAATCTTAATTTTCTTATTTATTTCTCAATTCTCATTTTGTCAAGTTATGAGCATAGAGGAATATAGTAATTATGTCATAGCCAGTATTGATATACCTGAGAATATTACAGCAACTAAAGATGTAAATGGTGTATTTCATCCATATCTTGGTGAGTGGCAATCACAAGTGAATGGTAATTCCATTAAGCTTGTAATCTCTGAAAACACCTATAGTTATCCAGACGGATTACTTATTGATCAAATTGTCACAAGGTTTGAAATCAAAGATGCTAATGGAAATATTATTAAATCTACTTTGGCTCTAGCAGATGATTCTGTTCACCTTATTACATTTGATTTTATAGATCATACAGGCGTATTACAAAACATTTTTATAGAGGAAAGTAATTGCGGTATTGTAGAGCAGATTTATTATAAACTTAACCGGACTCCTGGCTCAATAAGCCATACATCGATGACTTTTCATGCAAGAAAAAATGAAAATTTTGATAATGGTGATAATTGTCCAAATGGTAATACTCCATCTACCTTTCCTTTAAATCAAGACATAGTATTTACTAAGATTTAAATTCTGTAGCTAAAACTATAATTTTAGTACAATTACTAACTAACCGCTTTTAACTAACTTTACGTTTATTAAAAGCGGTTTTCTTATGGTTTTACGTTTACTTACTTTATTTCTTTTCATAACGGCGAGCACTCAAGCACAGTTCTGGACTGAGAATGCCTCAGGTTTTCCTCTCACTACCACTGGACTTTCTAAAATTCATATCGTAGATGATAACGTAGCCTGGGCAACTGGTTATGATGGAACAAATCCTAATGTAAACGTACAGCGATTTACAACCACGAGCGATGCTGGTGCCACATGGACCGCTGGAACTATAGATGTAGGAAACACAACACTGGGAATTTCAAATATCTCTGGAGTAAACGCCTCAACGGCTTATGTAGCCGTACATCCTACTGCTG
Organism: Nonlabens sp.; assembly: GCF_051251825.1. Taxonomy (GTDB): domain Bacteria; phylum Bacteroidota; class Bacteroidia; order Flavobacteriales; family Flavobacteriaceae; genus Nonlabens. The sequence goes on from NZ_JBPOGG010000002.1 coordinate 572,833, forward strand.
CTGGACAGCAAGGTGGCGTGTGGCAAACCACAGATACTGGAGCCACATGGACACGTCAAACTGGAGCAGCTTTTAATAGTACCAGCAGTTTTGCAAACGTGATTCACTTTTTTAACGCCACTGATGGTGTTGCCATAGGTGATCCTGCAGGAGGATTTTGGGAAATTTATGTCACCACAAACGGTGGAACGAGTTATACAAGAATGCCCAGCGCAAACATTCCTGCACCTGCCACAAACGAAGTAGGCTATCTAGCGCAGTACACACATTTAAACGATAACATCTGGTTCACGACCAGCACAGGAAGAGTATATCACAGCGCAGATAAAGGCGTGAATTGGTCTGTTTTTCAGTCGCCGTTGAGTGATTTTGGAGGAACTAATTTGAGTGGTGATATTTCCTTCAGTACTCCTAGTAAAGGTTTGATTCAAGATAATTCGGGTAATTTATTTATTACTCAAGACGCAGGAACTACTTGGAATGTCGTGAACGTTTCAGGAACAGGATTTCCTTATGGTGGTGCAATCGCATACGTTCCAGGTTCAAATCGCGTTGTGAGCACTGGTGGAAATACGGCATTTGCAGGAACTTCTTATTCTACAGATAATGGAACTACATGGACTAATGTGAGTACAGACCAGCACATTGATGTTGCTTTTCTCGATAAAGATACTGGCTATAGCGGTGGTTTTAGCACCTTAAGTACTCAAGATGGTGTATATGTTTATAGTGATAATGTGCTGTCCACTTTTGATGATCTTGCTACACAAGGTTTTTCCATCTATCCCAATCCTACTACAGATTTTATCAAATTATTAAGTATAAATGCCATAGAAAAAGTAGAGATTTATGACCTAAACGTTAGATTATTAATGAGTCCTGAAAATACAGATCAAATTAATATCTCTCATTTAGCTACTGGAGCTTATCTCCTTAAGGTAAGTTCAAACGGTACTACAAGTACACAACAACTATTAAAAAACTAAACCATGAAAAAAATCATATTTGCAGCCACAGCTCTAGTAGCACTGGCGTCCTGCAATGAAAAAAAAGAAGCATCCACACAAATGGCAGTTACCTATCCTACTACACAAGCCACTGATCACGTTGATAATTATCACGGGACAGATGTTCCAGATCCGTACCGTTGGTTAGAAGATGACCGCAGTGAAGAAACTGGTGCATGGGTAAAATCTCAAAATGAAGTTACTAACGGTTACTTGGATCAAATACGCTTCCGCGAAAGCGTGAAAAACCGTCTCACAGAATTATGGAACTATGAGAAAATAGGAGCACCATTCATAGAAGGTGATTACTCTTATTTCTACAAAAATGACGGATTGCAAAATCAATATGTCATCTATCGTTTTCCTAAAGATGGTGACATGAAAGATGCTGAAGTTTTTCTAGATCCTAACTCCTTTTCTAAAGATGGAACAACCTCACTAGGTGGAACTTCTTTTACTAAAGATGGATCGCTATTTGCTTATGCCATTTCTGAAGGTGGAAGCGACTGGAGAAAAGTAATCGTGCTCAATACTAAAGACTTAACTCAAGTAGGAGACACGATTCAAGATGTGAAATTCTCTGGAATGTCATGGAGAGGAAATGATGGATTCTACTATTCCAGCTATGATAAGCCTGATGGTAGTGAACTTAGTGCCATGACAGATCAGCACAAATTGTATTACCACAAACTAGGAACACCACAGAGCGCAGATCAAGTGATTTTCGGTGGTACACCAGAGCAAAAATACCGTTACGTAGGTGGTGGCGTTACTGATGATCAAAACTATTTAGTCATCTCTGCAAGCACATCTACAAACGGTGGCAAGATGTTTATGAAAGAATTGAATAAGCCTAATGCTCCTCTAGTCACTGTGCTAGATAATTTTGATACTAACTCATACCTTTTACACAACGAAGGTTCTAAATTATGGTTAGTAACAGACTATAACGCGCCTAACAAACGCATCGTCACGACTGATTTTTCTAAACCTACACAAGATACTTGGGTAGATGTGATTCCTGAAACTGAAAATGTACTTTCTCCATCTACAGGTGGTGGATATATTTTTGCTGAGTATTTGGTAGATGCCGTTTCTAAAGTGCAACAGTACAACTATGATGGAACACTTGTGCGCGATGTGGAATTACCAGGAATAGGAAATGTAGGCGGTTTTGGAGCAAAAGAAGAAGATAAAACATTGTACTACAGCTTTACAAATTACACGACTCCAGGAAGCACTTATTTATATGACATTGAAAAAGGAACTTCAGAATTATACCGCAAGGCCGAAGTAAAATTCAATAGCGATGATTATGAGTCCAAGCAAGTATTTTATACTTCTAAAGACGGTACAAAAATCCCGATGATCATTTCGCATAAAAAAGGATTACCACTTGATGGTAAAAACCCAACAATCCTTTACGGTTATGGAGGATTTAATATCTCATTAAATCCTGGTTTTTCTGTTTCAAGAGCCGCGTGGATGGAAATGGGTGGTATTTATGCCGTAGCAAACCTACGTGGTGGTGGAGAATACGGTAAAAAATGGCACGATGCAGGAACTAAAATGCAAAAACAAAATGTATTTGACGACTTTATCGCAGCCGGAGAATGGTTAAAAGAAAATAACTATACCTCAACTAAATATCTCGCTATTCAAGGTGGATCAAACGGTGGACTTCTGGTAGGAGCAACTATGACTCAACGTCCAGACCTTGCAGGAGTAGCGTTCCCTGCAGTAGGAGTTCTCGATATGTTACGTTATAATAAGTTTACCGCTGGAGCAGGATGGGCTTATGACTATGGAACGGCTGAGGACAGTCCAGAAATGTTTGAATACTTAAAAGGATATTCTCCGTTACACAACATTAAAGAAGGCGTTTCTTATCCAGCAACTATGGTAACCACTGGTGATCATGACGATCGTGTGGTACCAGCACACTCATTTAAATTTGCGGCAGAGTTACAATCTAAACAAGCTGGAGATGCTCCTACTCTTATACGCATAGAGACTGATGCTGGTCATGGCGCTGGAAAATCTACCGCTCAAGTGATTCAAGAACAAACAGATATTTACAGCTTTGCACTCTACAACATGGGATTTGAAGAACTTCCTGCGGTTGATGAGCGTGTGAAGATGTAATTGATGTTATATTTCGTCTACGCGAAAAGATAATTCTAAAAACCCATGTGAATCGCATGGGTTTTTTAGTTTCTAGCAAATACCTTTGTGCCATGCTTCAATTAAAAGACATTCAATTTTCTTATGCTCAAGGAAAAGCCTTGTATGATATCAATGTAAAGCTTGATCAAGGAACTCACGTTGCCCTTATAGGAGAAAGTGGTTGTGGAAAAAGCACGTTGTTGAACTTGATTTATGGATTATTACAAGAAGAAAATGGTCGTATTTCTTTTAATGGAGAAACACTAGAAGGCGCAGATTCACATCTCGTTCCTGGTCATCCTATGATGAAATATGTACCACAGGAATTTGACTTAATGCCATTCACCACCGTTTTTGAAAATGTAGGTGAGCATCTTTCTATCCAACTCGACAATCGTGGAAATCGTATTCTTGAACTGCTCGAGATAGTAGATATGAGCGACTTTAAAGACCGTAAGGTGAAAACACTTAGTGGCGGACAAAAACAGCGTGTAGCGATTGCTAAAGCACTTGCTCAACAACCTCAAGTTCTATTACTCGACGAACCATTTTCTAATATTGATAATTTTAGAAAAAACGATTTAAGACGTAGTCTATTCTCTTATCTCAAAAAAGAAAACATCACATGCCTCATCGCCACACACGATAAAGATGATATGCTCGCTTTTACCCATGAAACTATCATCATGCGTGATGGGCACATCATAGACCACAGAAAAACGATTGATTGTTATAACAACCCATTGAATATATATGGAGCTTCGTTATTTAATGAAGTAAATGTAATTCTGCCTAGCTGGTTTGAAAATGAAAAGGAGCTTATGTGCTATCCAGAACAACTACATCTCAGTAATAAAGGGATAGAAGCCGTTGTTTTAAATTCTTATTTTAAAGGTTCTTACTATTTGATAGAATGCATGTTTCAAGAAAAGACACTGTTCTTCAATGCTGCAAATACTTATGAGGCTGGGGAAAAAGTGATGCTTGATTTGGTGAAGTAAAGAGTAGACAATAGGCAGGTTCGTTTTTTGCGCTTCGCTTTAAAACGGTAGTAGGCAGTGAGTTTAGTTTGTTAACTGTGCGTATTTATTAAAATATAATTGAACCTGTCATTACGGTCTCGGCTGAGCCGAGAGAAGTAATCTACTGGTTATGGAACGCTGTGGATTGTTGATTTGCAAAGTGTCAAACCCTTTTGGTGGCTCCATCGACTTTGCCGATGTCGTCGCCCACCTGTTTTCCCTTTTCAAAGGGAAATGCTTTTTACAGTATCGAACTGAAAACGATGAGTTTATTACTTAAGCTGTCATTAGGAAAGGAGCGATAACGAAGTAGTCTGCTCGTTATGAAATAATGATTTTTTTGCTATTATAAACAGACTGCCTACTGACTCCCGATTTTAATCGGGATAACCTGACTACTGCTTACTCAAAAAACAACTCATCTCAAAAATTCTACAACTCAGTAAACGAGAATAGTTCTCAACTCATAATCGCCGCATGTTTGTATCATCAAACCAAGTATTATGAAAACTCTACTGACTACTCTAGCTCTAATTATTGTACTTATTTCTCAAGGTCAAACCACCATAAGTGGTCAAGTCCTTGATGAGAAAAACGTTCCAGTATTAGGCGCCAATGTTTATTTACAAGGAACTTATGATGGTGCTACCACAGACATCGATGGGAAATTTACTTTTGAAACGAGTGAGACTTCCTATGTGACATTGGTAGCGAGCTTTGTAGGATATGAGGATTTCCAGCAACAAGCTCTTGTAGAAAATATGAAGGATTTGAAAATACGCTTTCGCGAAAGCGTGAACAGTCTCAACTCTGTCATTCTTAACGCAGGAACATTGAACGCAGGCGATAGTTCTAAGGCAAGTGCACTGAAACCGCTCGATATTGTCACAACCGCTGGCGCCGTAGGAGATGTGTTAGGTGCGTTGCAAACCCTACCAGGAACTAGTGCAAATCCTGATGATGGTCGTCTTTTTGTACGTGGTGGAAGCGGCGATGAGACTCAGATTTTTATAGATAACAATCGTGTATTCCGTCCGTTTCTAGCAGTTACTGGTAACATACCTACACGTGGTAGATTTTCACCGTTCCTTTTTGACGGAATATCATTTTCTACCGGTGGTTACAGCGCAGAATATGGAGACGCACTATCTAGTGTTCTACTCCTCAACACTACTGACGTAGCCGTAGAGGAAAAAACAGATTTGCAAGTCATGAGCGTAGGTGGCGGCGTGGGAAACACACAAATTTGGGGTAAGAATAGTGTGAGTGTAAATGCAACGTATTTTAATCTTGGTCCTTATAATGATTTGATACCGCAGAATAATCAGTTTGAAGATCCTTATGAATTACTTAGTGGTGAAGCTGTTTATAGACATCAATTTGAAAAAGGATTGTTTAAAGCTTACAGTGCTTATTCTCATAGTAACTTCAGCATTATTCAAGAAGATATTAATGTAGAAGACGGTTTTTTCTTTGGACTTAAAAATGGAAACTACTACGGCAACTTGAACTATGATGGTCGTTTAGAAAACGATTGGAGCATAGAAACAGGATTGAGTCTTGCGCATGATCGCAACGATTTAAGAATCGCTGCAACTGATATAGATACACGTGAAAATGCCATGCATGCTAAGCTAAAACTGCGCAAGCGCTACAGCAACTATTTTAAAATCAATTATGGCGTAGAGCAATTCCTGGTCGATTATAAAGAAACCATTTTCACAGAAGACGATACCTTTAATACATCTATAAGTCCATCAAATACTGGAGCGTTTACTGAAGCTGAGGTATTTGTTTCTAAAGATCTCGCTTTTAAAGCTGGCCTGCGTGCCGATTATTATGGACTAAGTGAAGAGTTTCTAGTTTCTCCTAGATTAAGTGCTGCGATTAGTGTTTCAAAGAATTGGCAAGCATCAATAGCTTATGGACAGTTCTACCAGCAAGCACAAAATAATGTACTTCAATATGAAGAACACCTCGCTCCAGAAAGTGCAGAACACTACATTCTTAATTTCCTATTCCAAAAAAACGGCCGCATGCTACGTGCAGAGACGTACTATAAAAACTATTCTAGCTTACTCACTTATGATACAGAGCGACCGCAGTTTGATAGCAATTATGCCATTAATGGTGATGGTTATGCGACTGGACTTGATCTTTTTTGGAGAGATGAAACAAGTGTGAAAAATCTAGACTATTGGGTGAGCTATTCTTACCTAGATACAGAACGCAAGTCCCGCAATTTTGAAGAAAGAGCAACTCCTAATTTTGCGAGTGCGCACAACTTCAGTATTGTAGGTAAATATTGGGTTGAAGACTGGAAATCACAAATAGGTGCCACATTCAATTATACCAGCGGTAGAACCTTTACTAATCCTAATCAACCAGGCTTTTTAAATGATAAAACGGGTTCTTTTCAGAGCTTGAACTTCAACTGGGCGTACCTCATAGACCAGCAAAAGATCGTATTTCTATCAGTGACAAATGTTTTGGGCAGAGATAATATTTTCAATTATCAATACAGCAATACAGCAAACGCTATGGGCAATTTTGACCGCAGAGCGATAGGTCAGGCTGCAGATCGATTCATATTCGTGGGCTTTTTCTGGACACTAGGAAGCACTGATAACCAGCTGGATAATTTATAAATCATCACTTTCAACAACTCAGTATTGAAAAGTGACAGTTGGGTAGATTCCGCTTTCGCGAAAGCATCATTCTCAACATCTTTACACTATCAATAACAATTAAAACCACAATTATGAAAACTATATCTACCATTATCATCTTACTAATAAGTCTATCCATAACAGCACAATCGGGTTATGAAAAAGCTATGCTTAAAGGAATGGAACTTATGAAAACAGATTTGCTTGCTGCCTCACAACAATTTGAAAGAGTCGCTGCAGCCGAAAATGACAAATGGGAACCAGCCTACTACGTCGCGTTTTGTAACATCAACAGTTCATGGGGACAACATCCTAAAGATAAAACGGTCCTTTACATGAAAAAAGCACAAGATTATATCAATGACGCACAAGCCATTTCTCCTAATAATCCAGAAATCATGATTCTGCAAGGTCGATTAAATACGACATGGATAACCTATGACTCGAGTACTTATGGAATGAAACTGTCTGCTGCGACTACAGCACTCTACGAAAAAGCTCAAAAAATAGCACCAGAAAATCCACGAGTAATCTTCTCAAGAGCAGAATGGTTAATGGGAAGTGCACGATTCTTTGGAAAAGACATCACTCCTTATTGTGGTCTTATTGATGAAGCAATTATCCTTTTTGAGAAAGAAGAAACAACAGGTTTTGCTCCTTCATGGGGACATAAAAATGCGATTGAAGTACAAACTAATATGTGTAACAAGAAATAGATAATTGAATTAGCCTTCAAAAAAAAGCCCTTATCGTATGTTACGATAAGGGCTTTTTAAGTTTTATAGAAGCTACTAATCTTTTAATGGCTCCATTTTAAAATCATCCATAAATGCTGTAGTATAGTTACCAGCAACATAATCTGGATGATCCATTAATTGTCTATGGAAAGGAATCGTTGTTTTAATACCTTCAATTACAAACTCATCTAGAGCTCGTTTCATTTTATCTATCGCTTCCTGACGTGTACGTGCTGTTGTAATCAACTTAGCAATCATAGAATCATAGTTAGGAGGAATAGAGTAACCTGCATAAACGTGAGTATCTAATCGTACTCCATGACCACCTGGTGCATGTAATGTGGTAATCTTTCCTGGCGATGGACGGAAATCGTGATAAGGATCCTCTGCATTAATACGACATTCAATAGAATGTAACATAGGCTCATAGTTCTTACCAGAAATCTTAACTCCAGCAGCAACGAGAATTTGCTCTCTAATCAGGTCAAAGTCAATTACTTGCTCTGTAATAGGGTGCTCTACCTGGATACGAGTGTTCATCTCCATAAAATAGAAGTTACGGTGTTTATCCACAAGGAACTCTACTGTTCCAGCACCTTCATATTTGATATATTCTGCAGCTTTTACTGCAGCTTCTCCCATATCCTTACGTAACTTTTTAGTCATGAAAGGAGAAGGAACTTCTTCTGTCAATTTCTGGTGACGACGTTGTACAGAACAATCACGTTCACTTAAGTGACATGCTTTACCATAAGAATCACCTACAATCTGGATTTCTATATGACGTGGCTCCTCTATGAGCTTTTCCATATACATATCATCATTCCCAAAAGCAGCTTTACTTTCTTGACGAGCACTTTCCCAAGCGTTAAGTAGATCTTCTTCTTTCCATACAGCTCTCATTCCTTTACCACCACCACCGGCAGTAGCCTTAAGCATTACTGGATAACCAGTTTCAAGAGCAACTTTTTTACAATCGTCAAAATCTTCAATGATTCCTTCAGATCCAGGCACACATGGTACACCTGCTGCTTTCATGGTCTCTTTGGCAGTTGCCTTATCACCCATTTTAGCAATCATATCTGGACTAGCTCCTATGAACTTGATGTCGTGCTCACCACAAATGCGAGAAAAGTCTGCATTTTCAGAAAGGAAACCATATCCTGGATGGATGGCGTCTGCATTTGTAATCTCTGCGGCGCTTATGATATTAGATACTTTTAGATAAGACAAATTACTAGGTGGTGGACCTATACATACTGCCTCATCAGCAAATTTTACGTGAAGACTATCAGCATCAGCAGTAGAATAAACCGCTACCGTTTTGATTCCCATCTCCTTACAGGTTCTTATAACTCTTAGAGCTATCTCACCACGATTTGCTATCAATATTTTTTTAAACATGATAAGTTTTTTATGTTAGTGTAAATGTGGAGTTTACGCTTTCGCGAAAGCGTGTCCACAAAAAATCCTTCTTATAAAATTAAGAAGGATCTACTAAAAATAATGGTTGATCAAATTCTACTGGAGAAGAATCATCTACAAGTACTTTAACGATTGTACCAGAAACTTCACTTTCAATCTCATTGAAAAGCTTCATAGCTTCAATAATACAAAGAGTGTCTCCTACTTTAATAGAATCACCTACCTCACAGAAAAGTGGCTTATCTGGTGAAGGTTTTCTATAGAAAGTTCCTATGATAGGAGATTTTACAGTAACGTATTTACTGTTCTCGTCTGCTGCTGGTGCAGCAGCTTCAGGAGCTGCAGCCGCTGGTGCAGCTGCTGGCGCGGCTTGTTGTTGCATAGGTGCTGCCTGCATAGGCATAGCCTGTTGAACATAAGTCACGTCATTAGAATCTGATCCAGTTCTAATTGTGATTTTTACATCATCCATTTCTAGCTTTACCTCACTAGCTCCAGATTTTGCTACAAACTTGATTAAGTTTTGAATTTCTTTTATATCCATAATTTAGGTAGTTATGATTTGCTATTATAAGCCCATGTTAACAATATAGAGCCCCAAGTGAATCCACCGCCAAATGCGGCAAAAACCAACTTGTCACCCTTTTTTAATTGAGATTCGTATTCGTTTAGTAGTAGTGGTAAAGTCGCACTGGTCGTATTACCATAGCGTTCAATATTCATCATTACTTTCTCATCAGGTAAATCTACCCTACGAGCAGTCGCGTCTATGATACGCTTATTTGCTTGATGTGGTACTAACCAAGCTATATCCTTATTAGTAAGATTGTTACGTTTAACGATCTTCTCTGCAGCATCTGCCATTTTAGTAACGGCATATTTGAACACGTTTTTCCCGTCTTGAAAAACGTAATGTTGTTTATTATCTACTGTGTCGTGAGATGGTGGTAATAAGGAGCCACCAGCTTCAATTTTTAGAAAGTTTCTTCCTATTCCGTCAGATCTTAAAATTTCATCTTCATATCCTACAGATGGATCTGTAGAAGGCTCAAAAAGTGCTGCCCCAGCGCCATCTCCAAAAATGATACAAGTAGTACGATCCTCGTAATTAATGATGCTTGACATTTTATCTGCACCTATGACAAGTACTTTTTTATAACGACCTGATTCAATATAACTACTAGCAGTACTCATTCCGTAGAGGAAACTAGAGCATGCAGCTTGTAAATCATAAGAGAATGCGTTAACAGCGCCTATTTCACTAGCCACATATGCAGCTGTGGAAGCCACTGGCATGTCTGGTGTAACGGTTCCTACTATAACAAGGTCTATGGTTTGAGGATCTAAATCTCTCTTTTTAATAAGGTCAAGGGCTGCTTGAATGGCTAGATAAGAGGTTCCCTTATCGTCGTCTTTTAAAATCCGACGTTCCTTAATACCTGTACGAGAGGAAATCCACTCGTCATTAGTATCAACCATTGTGGCTAGGATAGCGTTAGTAAGCTTGTAGTCTGGCACGTAGCCGCCTACCGCAGTAATCGCCGCTTTGATGTTACTCATAAAGGTGATTCTAGTAATTATTAGAGCCGTGAAAGCTACTGAAAAACTAGCAGAAATAAATAAAAATGACACGTTTTTAATAAAAACGTGTCATTTTTTATGATTCTAGCAAGAAAAGCGCTGTTTTCTACTGAATTAATAATTCAGTGAATTATGCTTCTACTTCTTCTGATTTGTCTATTAATACATTACCGCGGTAATATAATTTACCTTCATGCCAGTGTGCTCTGTGGTAAAGGTGTGCTTCACCAGTTGTGCTATCTGTTGCAATTGTAGGAACACTAGCTTTGTAGTGAGTTCTTCTTTTATCTCTTCTTGTTTTGGAGATTTTTCTCTTAGGATGCGCCATGGCTATTTATTATTATCCGTTTTTAATTTTTTTAATGCGTCCCATATGGGATCGGTACTCTTTTTATTATCTTCTATGTTGTCAAGGTTTTTAGGCTTGAGTTCTTCTAGTTTATCAAGTAAGTCTGAATCTAATGATCCGTCCTCAACTCCTGGATGTACTAGTTTCAATGGGATCCCGAGAACTAACATTTCATAAACATACTGACTTATATTAAACTCATAAGCCCCATGTGGTAATATTAGTAACTCTTCGTTCTCATCATTAAACTCTTGTCCAAATTTTATAATGAGATCCATTTGTAATTCAACAGGCAAATCAAATGGTTCATTTGTAACATCACAATTGACGTTTACAGAACCAGAAGCTTCTAGATGCAATTCCATTAAAGTGGACTTTTTATCTAGAGTGGCTTCAATATTTAATTGAGCACTATTGAATTCCTCAAAACCAAAATTTTCAAAAAACGTATTATCGATCTCATATTGAAACTGATGTTTCCCTTGCTTTAATCCCACAAAGGATATAATGTAAGCTTTGAGTTCCATAATCTTCCTCGTTAAACGAGCGGGCAAAGATAATAAAAGTTATTAAAAATTCATTGTTAATATTATCTACGTTTTTTAGAAAGATTTTTTAGAGGATTTACAGACAGTTCTTCATACATCATTCTGTGTTTATAAATAGCAACAGCGGTATGAATAGCTTCCATAAATGAGGAAGGATTTGCTTCTCCTTTTCCTGCAATATCAAAACCGGTTCCATGATCAGGACTAGTTCTTACATGACTCAATCCAGCGGTATAATTGACACCAGCTCCAAATGCTATCGTCTTAAACGGGACTAAACCTTGATCGTGATAGGAAGCAAGAACAGCGTCAAACTGTAAGTGTTTCTTATTCCCAAAAAAACTATCTGCAGGATATGGACCAAATATTAATGTTCCATCTTTACGTAATTCTTCAAGTGCTGGAATAAGCTTTTCTTGATCATCAGTACCAATAACACCGTTATCTCCTACATGCGGATTGATACCTAAAACGGCGATTTTAGGTTTTACAATGCCAAAATCTTTTTTCAATGATTCCTTAATCGTACCTATTTTAGTTTTGATTAATTTCTCTGTGATTTGATCCGGAACTTCTTTTAATGGTACATGATCCGTAAGTAATCCTACACGCAAATCTTCAGCAACCATAAACATCAAACTTTCTCCTTCAAGTTCCTGATTTAAATAGTCTGTATGTCCTGGAAATTTAAAGTCGTCTGACTGAATGGATTCTTTGTGAATAGGTGCGGTTACTAAAACATCTATTTGATTTTCTTTTAAAGCAGTGGTTGCTGCTTTGAAACTCCTTACAGCTAGTTCACCAGCTACTGGATCAACCGTTCCCCAATTCACTATGAATGGTTCTTTAATTAATCGTACGACATTTACCTTTCCATCTACAATATCATCCAGAGATGTTATTCCATGAATTTTAATATTGAGATTAAAAGTTTTAATATAATAAGATAACAGTTTAGTGCTCGCAAAAATTACTGGTGTGTATAGCTCTAACATCTGGCTATCCTCAAACGCTTTCAAAATAATCTCTCCTCCTATCCCATTAGGATCACCTAATGAAATTCCTACTTTAATGTTTTGCTTTTTGTTCATGCGGTGCTGTGTTTTTCGCCGTATTTTTGAAAAGATAAAAGTAAAGGTTTTTCATCACTTATGTTTACAGGAATTATAGAGTCTGCTGCGAGAGTTATTGAACTCAAAAAAGAAAACACAAATCTTCACCTAACACTGGAGAGTAACATTACAAACGAGCTTAAAATAGATCAAAGCATCGCTCACAATGGTGTTTGTCTTACAGTGGTTGCAATTGATGGAAATAAATACGTCGTAACCGCTATTGAAGAAACATTGCAAAAAACCAACCTAGGTCAACTCAAAGTAAATGATATAGTAAATATAGAACGTGCTATGTTAATGAATGCACGATTAGATGGACACATAGTTCAAGGTCATGTAGATCAAACAGCAACTTGTACTGAAGTATTGAATAAAGATGGTTCTTGGATCTTTAGCTTTGAATACGACTCTCGTTTACAAAATGTCACCATTGAAAAAGGAAGTATTTGTATTAACGGTGTGAGTCTTACGGTAGTGAACTCTCAACTCAATAGTTTTTCAGTAGCGATAATCCCTTACACTTATGAACATACTGGTTTTAAGAGTATGAAAATAGGTGATACCATCAATTTAGAATTTGATGTAATCGGAAAATATGTAAAAAGGTTAATGAGCTTATAAGGCTTTTTGACGGTTGCGGTAAACCGCTGCTGCACCTAGTATTACAGCAAACAAAATAAGAATCCACAAATTTCCGTCTACAGGAACATCTCCTACTGGCGGCGGCGGCGCATCCATTTTAGGCACAGGTGGTCCATTTTGAGGACGCTGTACTAACACTGCTAGGGAAAGTGATAGAAAATTATTCATAGTTGTTATAACGGATGCGAAAGTAAAACTTTAATTGAATTGGCGCAAAAAAGTAGTGCGAACTTGTAGTAAAGATTTGTTTTAACGCTTTTCATCGATAAAAAGGGCTTTATAATCTGTAATTTGTCATTAATTTTCAACTTAAAAAGTTATTTAAATCAATTCCTCCACCATATTAACGATAAACTTCACCTAAAAGTGTCTTTTGAGAACTCAAGAAACGTCCAAATAAAAAAAGCTCCAGCGTTAACTGAAGCTTTTATGAGCCCACCTGGGCTTACCGCAACAAGTGCGGCACAGGCTTCTCGCCCATGTGATAAAAGATATTTTAATAATAAAATCAAAGAAATAAAAAAAGCTCCAGCGTTAACTGAAGCTTTTGTGGACCCACCTGGGCTTACCGCAACAAGTGCGGCACAGGCTTCTCGCCCATGTGATAAAAGATATTTTAATAATAAAATCA
>NZ_JBPOGG010000019.1:0-26027 GCF_051251825.1 Nonlabens sp.
GGTTTAAGGTTTAAGGTTTAAGGTTTAAGGTTTAAGGTTTAAGGTTTAAGGTTTAAGGTTTAAGGTTTAAGGTTTAAGGTTTAAGGTTTAAGGAAATTATAAAACGATATGTCAGTTCGAGCGAAAGATAAGACCAGTTTATAAATACTTATTATTTAATAAATAATGATAGAGAACATTATTCATGTCGTTGTTGCGTTGATTAACCTTATTTGCATAGGGTATCTCATCTATGTAATCGCTGGATTAATCAGATACGGGAAAAATGTTTTTCAGCATCGTCATAAAGTTCTTAGTATTATTATTCTAGTATTGACCATAGTTCACATTTCAAGTCAAAAGAAGAATGACGACGAATCCAAATCCATGAACTTCACTTCTACAGTGGTTATACCTAAAAACATTTTTATGGATGACAGCTTCTTCAATAACATATCTATGTTCACTCAAAAAATAGATAATAGTAATACATACGAAGTAATTGCTTCTTTTTCAGGCCTCAATCTAGGTGTAGATTTTCAAGAAAAAAACACTCAAGTTGTGTCTGAAAACAACCAATTGAGTATACAATTGAGATATGTAAAAATTTACAGCATTTATGGTGTGACCATTTACAAACAGCCAAAAACTATTGCTAAAGCACTAGATGGAAATTAGGTTTTGAGAAAGTAAAATCATCCGTGTTTCAAACCCTTTTGATATTCAGCAAGCCGAAGTATCTGTTTTCTACTTCGACACGGCTCAGCACATGCCTTCGTCTGAAGGGAAAGGCTTTTTTGAATTTTAAATATTATAGTACTCAGAAAAGCTTTCCACTTTTTAAAAGGGGAAAATTTTGGTCGTGTACGTTCCAAAATAAGGGGTTTTAAATACGGATATATTTTAAATCTACATCCGTGAAACACCCATCCCAGCCTTTCCATACCTATCGGTAGGCAGGCCTCAAGGGAAGGAGCTTTTTTCATCTATTTATTAAAAGCTCCTCGCCTTAGACAAGGTGAGGACAGATTCAATTTTGACAAGTCAAGAATTGAATCAGGAGTGGTTTGAAACACGGATGATTTTATAACTACATCCGTGTACTCACAAACTCACTGACTCAAAGCTCACATCTCCGGAACCTGTTCTCGACCTGCCTTTGCCAGCAGGCAGGCTCCGCTCGAACTGACATACGAGTGATCACCGCTTAAGACTCACGAACTCACAGACTCACAGACTCTACAACTCACAGCTCACAAAATCATTCCCATTTACTAGCTGTTCTCGACCTGCCTTTGCCGGCAGGCAGGCTCCGCTCGAACTGACATAGGTGTACCCAAAAACCCAGCAACCCAGCAACCCAACAACCCAACATCCCAACATCCCAACATCCCAACATCCCAACATCCCTTAAAAAACTAAACTTTTCTTAAAACAAGACAACCATTTGAAAAAATACTCGTCTTAGTAACAAATGGTCTGTACTTTCGTTACTAGGCTAACTACCCAAAAAACCAATTCTTATGAAAAGTGCTCTTTCTATCTTGATGTTGTGTTGTGTTGCTTTCGCGCAAGCGCAATTATCAGGAACACTTTATGATTCTAATAATGAACCTATTCCGTTTGCTTCTATTTATGTGGAAGGTACTTATGTGGGAACGACCACCAATAATAACGGACAGTACGCTCTCAAGTTTACCGATAACGGTTCTTATAAAGTCGTGTTCCAGTCACTGGGTTACAAGACGCAATTCATAGATGTGGAATTTAACGGTACGCCCATTAAAAAAGACGTGACGCTCGTGGAAGAATTAACCACGCTTGATGCGGTTCAAATCACAAATGGTGAAGATCCTGCTTACCGTGTGATCCGTGCAGCGATTAAAAATCGTGAGGCAAATCGCAAGAAATTCTCCAGCTACACTGCCGACTTCTACTCGCGTGGATTGTGGCGCATGGAAGATGTGCCTGAAAAATTCCTAGGTGAAGAAATAGGTGATCTGGACGGATCGCTAGATTCCTTATCACGTAGCGGAATCATTTACTTGAGTGAAACCGTGAGCGAAATCTCTTATGAAGCGCCCGACAATTTTAAGGAACGTATCGTGGCGAGTAAAGTGAGCGGTGATGATAACGGTTTCAGCGCAAACAGTGCTGAAGGTGCTAACTTTGACTTTTACAATAACAACATAGATCTCAACAACCGCATCGTCTCTCCTATTGCAGACTATGCGCTGGGTTACTACAAGTACAAGCTCGTGGGAACCTTTTATGACGAGAATAACTTCCTAATTAATAAAATTCAGGTTACTTCAAAACGACCTAAGGACAACACTTTTAACGGTACGATCTACATCGTAGAAGATCAGTGGACCATTTATGGACTGGAATTAACGACTCGAGGCGAGAACATCAACGTTCCCGTGATTGAGGAGTTGGTTTTTAACCAGTCGTTTACTTATGAGGACGAAAGCGGCGACTGGATCAAGAGATCGCAGTCTATAGATTTCTCTTTTGGCCTATTTGCCTTTAAAGGTCGTGGTCGTTTTATGGCAAATTATACCAACTATAATTTTAAACCACAGTTTGATAAAAAATACTTCGGGCCTGAGGTGTTGAGTTTTAAAGAAGGCGCCAATAAAAAAGACAGCACGTACTGGAATCAAAAACGTCCCGTACCGCTTACTGTAGAAGAGAATAAAGAATATGTAAAAAAGGACAGTATCGCCACCGTGCGCAATGATCCTAAATATAAAGACAGCGTAGATCGTGTGAACAATAAATTTGGCTTAATGGATATTATAAGCGGTTACAGTTACCGCAATTCAAACAAACGCACGACCATAGGTTATAAAGGTGTGGACGATTATAAAGGATTCAACACCGTACAAGGTCACGTGCTGGGAAGTGGATTGTATTATTCTAAAGGTTATGACGAGGATTATAACAGATATCTGTACACAGATCTTAATGTAGATTATGGATTTGCAGACGATCGCGTGCGCTATAACGCATCGCTCTATTACAGGTTCAATAGAACTAACCGTCGCAGCTTAAGACTGAGCGCAGGAACTGGTGTGCAACAAATCAATAACAGCGATCCTATCTCCACGCTAGAAAATACGCTCTCGAGCTTGCTCTTTGAACGTAATTTTGCCAAATTCTATGAACTGGATTACGCTCGTGCTTCTTACAGTCAGGAGTTATTCAATGGATTCTTTACCAGTCTTACAGTAGGTTATGAGCAGCGCCAGCCGTTGAACAACACTACAGACCAAGTGATTTTTAAACAGTCTGACGTGGATTACACGCCTAATAATCCTGTGCAGCTCGATAACAGCAGGCTGGCGTTTATAGACGAGCACGAGATTGTAAAAGTAGGGCTAGGAATCACCATACGTCCAGGACAGAAATTCCAGAGCTATCCAGACCAGAAGTACAACATACGCAACGAAAAATACCCGACCATAACCTTAAATTATGAAGGTGGATTTGCGTCCAGCAATAGCAATTATAACTTCCACCAGTTTAAGGCCAGTTTGTACCAGTCCTTTGACATGGGTAACATAGGTCGCAGTAGTTACTGGGTAAACGGTGGTACGTTCCTCAATGGTGAGAACAGTTCCTTTGTAGATTACCAGCACTTTAATGGCAATAGATTGCGTTACAAGCTCCAGGCGTTAAATCCATACGGTTTTGGCCTGTTGAATTACTATGATTATAGTACAAACAGTGATTATGCACAAGTGCATTTACAGCACGATTTTAAAGGATTTATACTCGGTAAAATCCCAGGATTGAACAAGTTGAACTACGACTTGATCCTGAGTGGTAAAGCACTATTTACAGAGCGCAAACCCTACTTTGAGGCCAGTGCCGGAATCGATAATATAGGATTTGGTAAGTTCCGTCCTTTCCGTGTGGATTATGTACACAGCATCACGAGCGGTCGCAGTTATGGCGCCTTTGTGGTAGGAATTAATTTTGGGTTGTAGAAGAGTAATTATTATTTAGCTTTCGCCAAAAGATAATCCTACAGACCTCGCGGTACTGAAATGATATGGAGCTAGAACCATCGCTGTTGCGGTGGTTTTTTTTGTGATGAAATAAGTGACACTCAAAGAATTAATTTAAAACTGGTTCGCATAACGTTACATACTTAAGTTATATAATAAAACTCTAAAAGCTTTGCTTTAGATCCTCATCTAAGTTTGCTATATTGTAAGATTATGCTTAGGTTTAGATTTATAACCGTTAGGCTTAGTTAGAATGAAACTAAAAGAGAATCTTAAAGAACAATACATTGCTTTCCTTGATGTACTCGGATTTAAAGAGCTAGTAAACAAAAGAAATACTGAATCTTTAGAAATTTATTTTAATTCCGTTAGAGACAGTCTAAACATCATTGGAAATGAAAAGAGGAACATAAAATCGTTGTTAATTAGTGACTCTACTATTCTAATATCACCAGACACTAAAAAGGATTTTAAAACTCTCTTGAGGGCTGTTCAGACTATTCAATCTACACTTGCACAAAAAGGTATTTGGTTAAGAGGAGCAATAAGTTATGGTGAAGTTTATTTTGATGAAAACTCAAACTTAGTTGTAGGAAAAGGACTGGTTAAAGCTTATTTATTAGAATCTGAAGCCATATATCCAAGAGTTATTATTGACCCTTCTTTAGTTCTAAAAATTGCAGAAGATAGAACTGAATTTATTTCATTTCTAAATCCAAGAAAACCTAAAACATTGGAAGCAAGAAAAAACACCCTAGTCGTAGAAGATGAAGATTCTTTTTCTGTCTCCTTTGCGAGTAGAGTTGTTTATGACTCTATTGAGAATCGAAATTTACATTTAATCTATAATAGAATTAAAAAGAATTTATATTCAGACCCAAAACATTATTCAAAGTATTTATGGGTTAAAAATCACTTTTCCGATACCCTAGAAGGGTTTGAATATACTGCAAATCATATTGCAAATATGGGTGCTGAACCAATAAAATTTAATGAAAGTCAGGCTTTGTATGTTGAGAAATGGTTCGCGAAATTTTGGCAAATGTAAAATATTATGTCTTACGATTTATATAATAAATAGCGCAAGTCATTGCTAACACAACGGTTTGGGCGTTTTTGGAAAGTCGCCAAATTTTTAAATTTGACGATTTCCAATAAAAATATTAATAAGTTAAATATAAAAATTCGGCTGGTATTTCTTCTAAAAATTATCGCTTATTTTCAGGGCTGCTTTTCATATACGAAGCCGTTGTGTTTAATTAAAAAATAAAATATGGATTATATTAAAAATGCTATAGATGAAATACAAAATGAACTAGTTACAAATAGTAATTTGTTTGATAATGGAATTTCTGATGACTTAATATTTGGAACAGTTTGCTATAAATATTTCTACAATGATGGGAAATTTGATAAAACAGATTTTAAAAATGCATTTACAGATGGAGCCAATGATGGAGGTATTGACTTAATAGCCGTAAACGAGAATGATATTTCGAAATCTCTAGTATTAATGCAGTCAAAAAATATTCAAGATTTTAATTCAAAAGACGAAATCAAAGATATTTTTACAAAAATGTCTCAAACAGCTAGTGATTTCAAAAATGAAAAAATTGGTTCATACAATAAAAATTTAAGAAGAATATATCGAGAAAAATTTGATGATGCCAATGATGATTCTAATTTCTCAATCGAATTAGTTCTTTTTTTAGGGTTAAATAAGCCTGACAAAAGAAAAGAAGAAATTTTACGCCATTTAGATAAAATTAAAGAATTAGAAGATTTTGAAATCTCAATTTTCTATAAAAACGAAATAGAACAACAAATTGAATCTTTTGAAGATGGTCAGAGGTTTGTAAGTGAAGGTAAGGTCGATATTTACAAAGAACATGGTTATATAAAAAATGGGAGTAACGGTATTTTAGTAGATATATCAGCCTTATCAATCAGAAAATTATATGACAAGTATCGAGACCAAGGTTTGTTTGAACAAAATTTCAGGTACTTTGTTAAAAATAAAAAAATTGATGATCAAATAAATGATTCATTAAAGAACAAAAGGGATCAATTTTGGTTCTTAAATAATGGTATTATAATTGGCTGTAAAGATTTTGATATTGATGGTGATAATGTTAAACTAAATGACTTTTCCATTGTTAATGGCTGTCAAACTTCAACTTTATTAGGCTCGTACAAAGGACCTGACGAAGATTTAGATTTCCCAATACCTTGTAAAATTGTAAAACCAGATAAACATGGTGAAGATTATTTTAATCTTTTCATATCTCAAATAGCAGAAGCTTCCAATTCTCAAAAACCAATTTCAGATAGAGATTTAAAATCAAATCAACCTGAACAAAGAAGAATACAAAAATACCTTAAAGATGGTGATCCGAAAATATATATTGAAATTAAGAGAGGTGAGGGAATATTACGAAAAAGAGGACTTGAACCATGGCAGAAACTAAAAAATGATGCTCTAGGTCAGCTAATTTTGTCTGTTCTTTTACAACAACCAGGAACTGCAAGAAGTAGTAAGAAAAAAATATTTGCTGATCGTGCAACATATAATAAAATATTTAAAAGAACTCAAGATAAATCGACCATTGTTGATATACTTAAGCTTTCTACATATTATGACGAATTTGTTAAATCTGCTAATCTTAATGAAAATGCTTCGAATGTTGCGAAAAATGGTAAACTATCTATTCTTGCTATAATTGGATTTCTCATCAAAAATGACAGAGAGTTATTGGATTTATCGTTGTCTGTTGATAAAGGAGAATGGGTTTCAGATGTAACTAGTGATAATTTAGAAGGAGAATTATTAGATCCTAATAGACCCGATGATTTTTTAAAAGCATTATATTCCCTTTTTAACCAGTTGATTCAATCTTTATCTACCTTATATGTTTCAAGAGGAGAATTAGAATCATCAGTTACTAATTTTTTCAAGACGGATAAAAAATATCATTCCATAATTTTAGATCACGTTAAATCAAGAATTATTCTTGATGAATATGAATATGAAATCATTAAAGGAAAGATGGATAAAATATTCAAATAACTACACAAAATAAAGAACTAAGGCAAAAAACAACGCAACCTTTTCATTAATTCAAAACACTACAATTCTAGGCTCATAGATTCAATCATTTGATTCTGGAGCCTTTTTTTATTTAGTATTTTTAGGGAGAATTAATAGATTGTTAGGCTTGTGTATCAAGGTGAAAGTTATTGCTTGTTTTAAGTGGTGCTTTAGATATGGAGCTGTTTTAGAATATATGAGGAAACTGCAACAACAAGAGAATAATTTGAACGTTTAAAATCTATGAAAAGTCATCAATTTATAATTTTTGTAATTATCGCTTTCATTTTTATGGGTTGTGATAATGACGAAAATATTTCAGAAGAGCCACTAGAGAAAAACTTCTTGTTCGAAGATGGCTTTGAAACACAAAATGAATTATTGGACGAATTGTTTCCTTCTAATGGTAATCGGTGGTCAACAATTCAACAAACTGACCCAACAAACGCAACAAACGAAATTTCAATTTCAAATACTGAATTCAACGAGGGACAAAACGCACTTCGTGTACTTGCTTATCAATCAGATTCAGACTTATCAAAAGTAGATATTGAGAAAAATGGACTAAACATAGTTTCAGGAGATAAGGTTACAATAAAAGCTGACTTTTTTATAGTTGGTAATGAAACTATTGAAAATTTATTACTCCTTGATTTAGAATGTTGTTCTTGTTGGGACCCAACTGTTGGCAATAATTACGGTTCTGAAAACCAATGTCCTGGAGTAAGGTTAATGATGTCTGGTGGGAATGATTATCTCTCAATTGAAAGAGGAAAAATATCGGGAACTACAATACAACAAACAAATTTTGCTTTCCCAAGAAATCAATGGGTTACAGTTCAATGGGAAATGACAATGTCAGATAATGAAAATGGACTGAATCGTTTAATTATTAATGAAACAGAAGTCATCAATCAAACTGGAATGAATATGCCAAATGCACAGGTTTTTAGAGATATTTTTCTAAATCAAGGTATTGATTTCACTCTACAAGAACCTACTTTTTACGAACGAGTACAAATTGGAGCAACAGCTAATCCTACTGCGGGAAATATCGAATTATTTGTAGATGATTTTTCAATAAAAGTGGAATAAAATCGTGATATTACAAATAACTAACTTAAAAACAACGATTTTCTTCATTAATCCAAAACACATAATAATCCCAAGCACATAGATTCAATCATTTGATTCTGGAGACTTTTTTTATTTAGTATTTTTAGTGGAAATTAATAGATCGTTAGGCTTGTGTATAAAGGAGAAAGTTATTGCTTGTTATAAGTGATGCTTAAGATATGGAGCTGATGTGCGTAATTTGGGAATGACGAAATCAGAAACAAAATTAATAGTCGGAATTGGAGTTCTGATTTTGCTAATCGATATTTTGCTAATGAAATATTGGATTAGTAATATTAAGCCTGACCGATTTATGTCTGCTGGAGTTGAATTACGCAGACCTGTAATTTTTGGAGTGAATATTCTGATTGGTATTATTGTTCTTTTTATTAAAAAAAGGCTTTCGATTTTATTCTTTGTTAATACCATAGTCTGTTATTGGATATTCTCATTTTTTTGGAATTCATATTTAGAAAACCATCCTTATTCACAAACGAACTATCATTTTAAAATTGAAAATAGAAACTTACGATTAGATATTTCAGAAAACCCTAATACTTATGGAATTTATGAATTAACGCCAAACACCAAGGATTCTCTGAAAATTATAGAACTGGGAATGAATGAAAAAAGAGGAGATAGTATTGTGTTGGAATTGTGGGATGGGGAAATCCAAGAAATGTACATTTATGATGATAAATTAATCGGATTACCCGAAAACCCAAATCCGATTGAACTAAACAAAAAAGAATAAAAAACTACTGACAACAAAGCACTGAGAAAAAACAAAAGCCTAGTCATTATCAACTTCAAAAAAAGGTTGTCAGAATTCAGAAACATTGAATAACCTTTTTGCTCACCAAATAGTTGAAATAAAAGTATGAAATCCCTTAAGACTACACTCCTAATCTCATTCATTCTATTCATGAGTTGTTCTACTCAAAGTGAAACTATTGAAAATGATCTCCAACCATTTATCAAAGAACATTTCCCAGAATGCACTTATTCTATAAAAAAGAAAAACAATCACACACAACTTATTATAAATTCTAAAGAAAAACTGACAGATAAGTTTATAAAAGATAAAGCAACTATTACTCTCGGTGCATTCTATAAAAGTTTCCTCCTAAGTTCTTCTAGAGTTTCAACAGAAACAAAGCTGTCATTTTCCATCATCAGCGCTAATTCTAAATGGGAATCAAAAAAATATGATTTGCTAGAATTAGGTGAAATGTTTAAGAATTAATAATCACCTAAATAAACTACAATAGATTACTTTCATACCCATGAGAATATTTAAATACTGGAAACAGCATACTAAAGTGCTTTTTATAGACGGTACTCAGCAACCTTCTACAGCTTATGGCGGCTCTAACCTGTCTGAGTCTGACGCACTGCAAGATGCCGAATTCAAGTTGATGAAAGCGCAGCAAATTATCAACGGTGAACTTTATAAGGATACCGATTATGAAGCTGACATCATGGAAGAAATCATAGACACCATTGATGAGAATAATATTATTACTCGCAACAGATACGGTGCACTGGTGTTGAATTCTAAAAACCTCATGTTTATAGACATAGATGATTATTTTAAATCGTTTACAGATTTGTTCTTCCGTAGTAAGCTGTCTCAAAAAGAATTAATGCTGCGCAAGATTGAAAAAACAGCTTCAAAAAGTGCCTTTAAACATTTAGGTTTTAGAGTTTATGAGACGCATAAGGGCTATCGGGTACTGGTAACTAATAAAGATTTTGATGCGAGAAGTTGGGAATCTAAAAGCATGATGAAGAATTTTAATGCAGACTATTTGTACCGCTGGTTATGTATCAAACAAAACTGCTACCGCGCTCGATTAACTCCTAAACCTCATCGCATTAAACAGAAGCGTATTAAAGTTATTTTCCCAGACCGCACCACGCTGCAACAACAGGAATTAACAAACTGGCTCAATGATTACGATCAAAAATCTCAAGATTATTCCAGCTGTCATCTCGTTAAAGAAATAGGCAACGTGCGCATGAATGACGCTATTGAATACCATGATCGAGTTACTAATATTAAATGGCCTTCACCACTGGCGTGATAAGATTCCTAAATTATCAGGATTTTAAAAGCAATTTGTTGTTTGGTGTACGCTTTTGCGAAAGCGTAATAACAACCTTATTCTTTTCCACCTAAAAAAGGTACAAACCTAAACTCACCAAAGGTTTTCTTAGAAAAATCTGTTGCACTTTCACGTACGAGCAAAGTCATGATCTGAGGATCATCGCCCACGGGAATCACCATGCGACCACCTATTTTGAGCTGGCTCATTAAGGTTTTGGGAATCTCTGGCGCACCACAGGTAACTATGATGGAATCAAATGGCGCATCATCTGGCAGTCCTTTATATCCATCGCCAAAAACGTAACGCTTAGGTCGATACTGCAGTTTTCTAAAGAGCAAATTGGTTTTTTTATAGAGCTCGTTCTGTCGTTCTATAGTATAAACTTGTGCGCCCATTTCTAACAGCACCGCACACTGATAACCGCTACCGGTTCCTATTTCTAGGATGCGATCATTAGGCTTTACCTGTAATAATTCACTTTGAAAAGCTACGGTGTAAGGATGCGATATAGTCTGATCTGCTCCTATAGGGAACGCCTTATTTTGATAGGCGTGCTCGAGAAAGGAACTGTCCAGAAATAAATGGCGTGGAACCGCATTCATGGCATCGAGAACTTGCTCGTTCTGGATTCCTTTTTTACGCATCATCTCCACGAGCTGGCGTCTTTTCCCTTTATGTATGTAGTTATCCTTGATGTGCCTAAAAGTAGTTGTAGCAAATCAAATTTATTCCATTTTCAAGAAACATTTTTCAACAATTGCATTGAAATTTTATAGAGAAAAAATCAATGCAATTGGAAAAAATTAAAATACTGTCGTGCAGTCTATTCCCCTAGAAAGGTTGCTTACTGAACGATTAATTTTAAGGTTTGGATTTGTGTTCCTTGTGATATTTCCACAAAGTACAGACCACTAGCAAGGTTGATTTTGGTTGCGTTTACTGCCTCAATATCCTTGCTCATGGCAACTCTTCCCATATTATCGTAAATCACCATTTGCGCTGCTGCATTCAATCCTTTAATGCGTAAATGTTGGTCATTTACAACTGGATTAGGATACATCTCGATTTGCGCTAGTGAACTATTATCTATAGAAAGTGTTGTATTTCTATATACTAAGTGGAAACGATCTAGGGCATATGATCCTGCATTTGAATCTACTATAAAACTGTAATCTTGCAATCCACTAGTAGGCACCATAGTCACCGTATTTAAATAATTATCTACCAGTTCCACGTGACTATTCTGTAAAGTGGTCTCGATACGCATCGTATATAACGTAGATGCTAGATTCTCTACACGTAATGGTAATAACTCACCATCAACAGGTAAAGCTCTGTTTTCTATAGCTAGAGCAGTTGCGTTACTAAATGAGCTGATCATTTCACCACTACTAAAGATTGTGTTCAAGTCATTATGATCTATGGCGTTTGATCCTGTACTTGATAATTTAATAAGTGATGCCGTTCTTGAATAACCGGTACTTAACTCCGAGTTTTTGAAAAGGTTAATTTTCACACTAGTAGTCATAGCTGGCGCCATAAAAGTATCTGATAATCCAGTACTCGCATGTTTCATAGTCTCATTAAAAATAATTCTAGGAAACAATCCTGCTGATTCATTATCTTCTACGGTTTGCACCATAAACGATTGGTAAGGTTGCAAGTATTGGTTTGTACTTGCTCCAGATTGTACTGGTCCTGTAGCAACGTCATACGTAATGTATCTTCCATTACCACTTGCGCCTCCAGTAGGTTCCCAAACGTAAAATGCTGTTTTATTGATATCTCTAGTTAAATCTGCATTAAGCAAAGCAACCATATCAACTTGCGCAGGATATGGATTTCCTATCATTGAGAAAGAGTTTGCATTAAGGTTCATATACTTAGCAGCAGATACACTACCTGTTACTAATGTTCCTTTAGATCTTAGTAAGGTATTATTTGCAGCTTGGTTTGCTGTAAATAAATCAATCGTTCTGTCACCTCTTACCATAGTTCTGTAAGCTGTTCCTGCAGTAATTTCTTGAGAACCATTTGTACTTGTTATTGCTTCCCATGCTTGAGTAGGATCTGTATATGTAGGTACTAATGTAAATACCGAAGGATTATTAGAACCTGAAACATCAAAACCAGCTGATGCTGCTCCACCAGTTATTTGAATTCCTACACCTGGCGTATTGCTACCAGCTTCTTGCCAGTTGTCATACAATGAACCTTCAAGAGTCACCGGTGTACTTAAGAATCTAAATGCTCGACCTGTGCGCTGTGATGGAAAATACTGTTCTACCGTGATCGATCCTTTTATAGTTCCAGCAATTACAGAATCTACATAAGCCGAAACACCTTCAGTACTTTTAAGCGTTAATGTTGCATTTTGAGTTTCTAAGTCTAGTTCTCCATTAGTAAGAATAAGCGATTCAAATACATTTACATTATTTGAAAGCTCAATTGTCTTAAGCGAGTTGATGTGTAATTGATGGATGCTCAAATCATTTCCAGAAACCGTTTGACCTTGTAAACTTGCTAATGTTAAACGTCCATTTAAGTCTGTAGAAAGTGTCCCGTCATTCACTAAGTCGCCAGCCACTGTAAATTCTTGAGCTTTAACTTGTAATGTCGCACCATTGCTAATAGTTACATCACCTATTTCAATATCGGCAGTCATGTCATAGGTACCATTTCTTACTTCCATGGTATCAAAAATCGTAGCAACTCCTTGCGGATTTGCTGGTGTCCACGCTGCATTTTCATACACGTAGTTAGTTGCAGCTGGAGCATTAATATTTACTGAATAATCTTCAGTCTCTCCACCACCATAACCTGATCCTGAACAAGCTGAGGCAACCCATCCTGGTCCAAATAAAAATCTCACTCTCATTCTTGTAGTTCCGGTTTTTGCAGCATTAGGAACTGTAAAACCACCTGCATAAGGATTCCCTTTACCATCTACATCTACAACAATTTCATCTTCAGTAAACTCTTTATCCTGATTGTAATCTATCCATACAACGCAATTACTATCATCAAAACTAAAATTAGGTAGTACCGTTAGATTATAGTTAGACCCCAATTCTAAATTAGTCGTCATGTTTGTAAAATCTCCATATCCATCAGTAGAATAACCTGAACCAATATTTGCGATAGAACCTAGATTAACATCGGTAATATGTTCATTTTGAGCAAAATGATTAGGCTCACAATATTCTTCACAAGCATCTGGAACACCATTGTTATTAGAATCCACATTATCATCTCCTAGCGGACAAATGTCTCTGTTATCACAAACTCCATCACCATCAGCATCTGGCGGATTAACGCCTTCACATGCTGAGTTAGGTAAGTTTGCTTCAAAGATTCCTCTACCGTGAGTTCCTATTCTTATAATCTCACTTGCTAGTTGAAATTCAATATCAGTCACTGCGGTAAACGGTAAATTGTCTCCGTAGATGACCCAATCGTTTAAGGTGTTATCTCTATAGAATACACCAGCATCAGTTCCTACAAAGATTGCTCCTGGAATGGCATCATATCTTTTAATCGTATTTGCTGGAACATTAGGTAAACTTCCAGAAAAATTAGTCCAGGTTACTCCTGCATCAACACTCACATATACTTTCTCTCCAGCTTGATAATTTCCTAGAGTTACATAAATGGTATTTTCATCGGCAGGATCTATTTCTAGGTTTGTAATTCTTGAAACAAAGTTAAGATTTACAGTTGTCCATGGAGTAATTCCGCCATCAGTCGTTTTATATAATTCCTGACTGTTTGCACTAGTTCCGAAGTAGTCTCCAGTTCCTCCACCAAACACATTAATTCCATAAATAAAATCACTATTTGTAGGTGCTACTTTTAAATAATCGATACCATCTCCACCAGCAAGTTGTCCACTTATTGCCGTCCAGTTATCTCCACGGTCTGAAGATTTCATTACAACATCAAATCCTGCAAAAATGGTTTGCTCATCATTAGGATCTAGCGTAATAGGTTGTACCCATTCTGCAGTTACATTACCTACAATATTATTATCAATAGCGACACTAGTATTCCATCCATCTGTAGTTCTATAAATGTCTCCACCAGGATATGTGGTATAAAAAATATTGCGATCTGTAGGATCCATAAGATTCATACAGCTATCACCACCATTTGAAGCAGACCAAGAACCGTCTGTATTTCTTATTCTTCCACCATTATCTTGAGTTCCACCTATAGTGAAAATAGGATCATCTTGTGCTACAGCGATGTCATAGTATTGTGATATAATAAGACCCGACACGCGATCTGCAAAACTATTAGTAGCATAATCGTATATGTAAACTCCACCATCATTACATAGATAAACCTTGTTAGGCTTTAATGGATTGTAACCTATCCTACGTTGATCTGCATGAACCACAGAAATACTAGCGTTTGCAGCTCCAGAATAATGAGTTCTTTGAGTCCAAGTTGTTCCGCCATCTGTACTAGAATACATATTAAGGAATCCTGACATCAGTAATTCATCATTAGGACCTGTTACGACTAACAGCCCATCACCTACTTTAGCTACTGACGAAGACCATGTCGCACCTGAGTCTGTACTTTTATAAAATCGAGCTGTTGTTGAAGCATAGAATGTAGTCGCATCGGCATTTGAAATTAAAAATTCCATAGCACTATTTCCAGAATCAGCAAACGAGCTTATCGCGGTAAACGTAACTCCAGCATCAGTACTTTTATGAACTTGAGTGTGTGATTGTCCATTAGGTTTATGAGTGTTGTAAACAATGTTACCATCTGTTTGATCAAACTCTATAGAATCTGTCCAGATGGAATGTATTTGAGTAGTGGTCTGTAATCCATCAGTAGAACGATACAATCCCTTTGCGGTAGCAACCATAATTATCTGGTTGTTTGTAGGGTGCATTTTCATAGAATAGATGCGCTTGTTCTCTGCTCTATCTATTGAGAAACCGGTAGGTGCCCATGTTGCACCATCATCAGTAGATTTATAAACACCTAGTGCTGGTGGACCATAAAAAACATGATCACTTATCGCCGCATATAGTGTTGTAGGAGATGTATGATCCACGATAATAGCACTTACTGAAAAGTAAGGTAAACCATCACTGATGCTTGTATAGGTAAGACCATCATCAGTGGTTTTCCATATTCCGCCACCGGCAGTACCTACATAAAAGGTATCTGCTTCATAAGGGTGAAATGCAATCGCACTTGCTCTACCAGAACCTACGTATCCATTACTTGTTTGTTTTCTCTCTGTAATATTAGTCCACTCACAGTTGGCTAGATTTTTAGCCTGCTTAGCTTGAGTAACTTTATCAAACTCGCGTTGCAATCTTCCCACATCAGGTAGATCACCGCTAAGTGTTATTCTTGACTTGTAAAAATTCTCATAACGTTTCCACTTGATAATATCTTTATCAAGTCTGTGACTAGGCTCTAGTTCCACATAATTTAGTGGTTGAGCTTTGGCCTGAGAGAATAGCTGCTTTGCAAGTGATTGCTTAGTTTGAAAAGAAGCTGTTGACGATAGAATGTCTTGTAATCCAGGAGTTTGGGCAAACCCTAAAAATCCTACTAATAAAATAAAAAAAGAAATATGTTTCAAAATGATATGTATTTGCTGCAAAAATACCTTCGTTACAACTATAAACAACAATTTTGCTATCGCTTGAGGTGTTAATATCGATTAACGTCAACTTATACTGACGAAAACATCGACCTATAAAATTTCAACCCTACAAAAGCTACGTTAAGAAATTACCAAGGGTTTCTTTAAAACCATAGTTTTCCATTATTTTTACACAAAACCATACAGAATGCTTAAAGCTGGCGTGCTGGGTGCTGGACACCTAGGAAAAATTCACCTGAGATTATTAGATCAAAGTTCTAGATATGAACTCGTAGGATTTTATGATGCAAATCCTGAATATGCTGCACAAATAGAAAAAGAATTTGGCTATACGTATTTCAACAACGTTGATGAACTCATTGCGGCCTGCGACATGATTGATGTGGTCACTCCTACTTCTTATCACCATGAAAGTGGAATGAAAGTCCTCGAGGCTGGCAAGCACTTATTCATAGAAAAACCTATTACGGTTACTGTAGAAGAGGCAAATGATTTGATCACGCTTTCGCGAAAGCGTAACGTAAAAGGCCAAGTAGGTCAAGTAGAGCGTTTCAATCCTGCATTTAGATCTGTGGTAGACCGATTTGATAATCCTATGTTTATAGAAACACACCGACTGGCAGAATTTAATCCGCGTGGAACGGATGTAAGTGTGGTGCTCGATTTAATGATTCACGATATAGATGCGATTTTAAGCGTGGTAAAAAGCCCTGTAAAAGCAGTTAGCGCAAGTGGTGTTTCTGTGATTTCTAAAACGCCAGATATTGCTAATGCACGTATCGAATTTGAAAATGGTTGTGTGGCGAACCTTACTGCAAGCCGTATCAGTCTTAAAAAAATGCGCAAAGCTCGTTTCTTCCAGCGAGATGCATATATCTCTGTAGATTTTTTAACTAAGGCTGTAGAAGTAGTACGTATGAAAGATGCTCCTGAGGTTCCAGGAGATTTTGATATGATTCTTAAAAATGCCGAAGGTGAGAAAAAGCAAATCTATTTTGATAATCCTGAGGTAGCAGATAATAACGCCATTCTCGATGAGCTAGAAACATTTGCAGACGCGATTGAAAACGACACTCGACCTATCGTAAATCTTGAAGACGGAACTGCCGCGCTAGATGTTGCTTTAAAAATCATCAAAGAATTCAAATCTTTATAATGAACTCTAAACTATTCCTCATTTTACTCACTTTTTGCAGTCTTTATAGCTGTAAGAATACTGATTTCAATACTATTGATGAGAATATTATCGTAAAAGCTGTTGAAGTAGAACTCGATAAGAAACTGGACAGCATTCATAAATTAGAGCATTTCCACGGAATAGGAGTTGCAGTAGTAAATGAAAAAGGACCGATTTTTCAAGAAGGATATGGCTACCTAGACCGTAAAATAAGAGCAGATTATACAGAGCATACCATTCAAAACATCGCTTCAATTTCTAAAGTAATTCTCGGTTTAACGCTTGCCAAAGCCATTGAAGATGGACACCTCACACTGGATGATGATATTAATAAATACCTTGATTTTAAGGTACGTAATCCACAACATCCTGACACTCCTATTTTAGTGAAACACTTAAGTACGCACACGAGTAGTATTCAAGATGGTGATTATTATGAACTATCCTATATCAATCTTGAGGAAGATGCTGTTAATAATCCCAAAATAGACCAAGAAGAATTGGCTTTTTTCCATTCAATGAAATCAGCTCCATGTCTTGAAGCTTATTTAAAAGAAGGATTACAAACTGTGGACACAACTCAGGTTTCTTATATATTTAATGAGTACCAACCTGGAACCGCTTACTCATATTCAAACATAGGCGCTGGCTTAACAGCTTTAATCATTGAAAAAGCAACTGGAACTTCATTCAAAGAATATTCTAAAAAACACATTATCGATCCATTGGGTTTAAAAAATACCTCGTGGAATGTTTCAGACCTCGATTCGCGCAAGCGCAGTACACTTTACAGTACTCTAGAATTGCGCTATCCAGTATATAGGTTAATCACCTTTGCAGATGGTGGACTGTACACAACACCTAATGATTTAGGAGTGATCCTTACCGAGATTATTAAAGGCTATAATGGTGACGGCACTTTGCTTAAAACTGCTACTTATGTGCAGTTCTTTAAAAAGCAACTCGATGAATCCATGTTTAAAACTGAAAAATCACTAGCCGATTATAATAAAGGATTCAATAAAGGAATGTTTATTACTTATGAAAGAGATGGAATAGGTCACTCTGGTGGAGATCCAGGAGTTTCTACCTTAATGTATTTTGACCCTAAAACAAACATAGGTAGAATTACATTCCTCAATACTGACTTTAACAGCCAAGAAGCTTATGAAAGCTTTGTCGCTACAGATTCCATACTAAAATCGTATGGACCTCAATTACTCAAAAAATAACAACGCTATAATTATGAAAAACATCACTGTAATAGGCGCAGGAACCATGGGAAATGGTATCGCACATACATTTGCACAATCAGGATTTAATGTTTCACTAGTTGATATATCTCAAGAAAACATCGATCGTGGATTAGGGACTATTTCTAAGAACCTAGACCGCATGATTGCCAAAGAAAAAATTACAGAGGCTGATAAAACAGCAACGCTAGATAATATCGCAACTTTTACGGATCTTAAAGCTGGAGTCCATAAAGCAGATTTGATAGTTGAAGCAGCCACCGAAAATGTGGACTTGAAACTAAAAATATTTGGTCAAATGGATGAGTTTGCACCAGCAGACTGTATTCTATCAACTAATACTTCTTCAATTTCTATTACTCAAATCGCAGCCGTAACACAACGTCCAGATAAAGTGATAGGAATGCACTTTATGAATCCGGTGCCTATCATGAAACTCGTGGAAATCATAAGAGGTTACTCCACCAGTGATGCTGTGACAGAGACGATTATGACGCTTTCGCGAAAGCTAGGTAAAACACCTACTGAGGTAAATGACTATCCTGGATTTGTGGCTAACCGTATTTTAATGCCTATGATTAATGAGGCCATTGAAACCTTATATAACGGCGTTGCAGGTGTAGAAGAAATAGATACCGTAATGAAATTAGGAATGGCTCATCCTATGGGACCATTGCAACTTGCAGATTTTATAGGACTAGATGTTTGTCTATCTATTCTCAACGTGATGCACGACGGATTCAAAAACCCTAAATACGCTCCATGTCCGTTATTAGTAAATATGGTGATGGCTGGTAAAAAAGGAGTGAAATCTGGAGAAGGTTTTTACGACTACAGTGAATCTAGAAAGGCTGAAGTGGTAAGTAGTAGTTTTAAATAGAAAAATTATGAGGAATTTATTTTTAATAATCTTTATAACAGGATGTTTCTTTTCTTGTGATGATATTTTAAAAAAGGAATTTGAGAAAAGCAGTGAGTTTACTAATATTAAATACACTAAAAACAGAAAACATACCGAAACGGAATTAGCAAAATTTCTTTCCAAATCAATTAAAGAAATAGGCATTAATAATAGTTTCAGTTATAAAGGTGACATTCAATTGAACTATATAGATATAAGTGTTGAGAATCCAGATTTCAATAGTAAAAACGACAGTCTAACTTTGAAGATTTCAAAAGAAATTTATAAGTTGTTGGAAAAAGAAATTAAAAATTTAAATGAGTTTCATAAAGTTCGTTACAACTATTTTTCAAAGCATAATTTTGAAGATGCAGAAATTCGATTGGAAAAGGAACTCACTATAGAGGTACCTGCTAATACTGATGAATAAATTTCTTATTCACTATCATGAATAGTACAAAATATAGAGGTTATCAAAATCTTTGGAAAGATATTAATGCTTGGGTCGATGAATATAAATCGATTGACTTTGAAACATTGGAGTACGGACAACGTGAATGGGTAAAGGTTTATATAAGACCTTTCTCAAATATATCTCTGTCAAATAATGCCATACCACAACCTAGAAATAAAGCTAGAAGACTTATTACGCAAGGATTAATTGATATCTATAGAGGACGTAAAGAACAATTAGATCAACTAGGGAAACCTTACTATTTGAAAATATGGCTTTGTGAACATCGATTTTCACAATCCCAAGTGGTTTGCGCTATAGATGATTGTATAGATTTCTATGAAATCACTCATAGAAAACCTGAAAAACCTATGACCATTGAAAAGTCTGGTATAAGTGATATTTCAAGTAAGTATCCAGAGTTTACATGGGAACATAGATTGGATGAAAATCTGGTAGATTTCAATGATTTAGGAACACCTGATGACTACCATAATATAGAAGATTACTTAGAGGAAAAACGCTGGTATGATAATCTTGCTAAGAAAAAACATATAAAAATTGAAACTCCTAATAGTGATACAGACTATCGAGCCTTTAAAAAAGGAAACGTATGGATAGGAGAAATTAAATAAATACAAATGCCCATTATAAAACCTTTTAAAGGAGTACGAGCAGCACCACACATGGCGTCGCATGTAATATCGCGTACCTATCAAGATTATAGTGATGCAGAGCTTGAGGCGTTATTAAAGTACAATCCGTTTAGTTTTTTACACATTTTAAATCCTGGTTATAAATTCAGCCACACGCTGCAAGGAGAAGATCGTTTCAACCTAGTGCGCAATCGCTATCTTGAATTTAGAGAAGAAGAATATCTTATACAGGATGATCAACCCGTTTTTTATATCTATGAACGATCAGACGCTGTGAATTCTTACACGGGCATCATCGCTGGAACTTCTACAGATGATTACAATGATGGACTCATTAAAAAACACGAGGATACTTTAGAAAAACGCGAACAACTCTTTAAGGATTATTTAAAAACCGTCGGATTTAATGCTGAACCAGTACTTCTCACCTATCCAAATGATGATATAGTGAGTACAATCATAGCTACCCAAAAAGAGAAAATACCCGTTTATAATTTTGTAACTACAGACCGTAGTAAGCATAAATTATGGATTATAGAGGAACCAGGAGATATCGAGCAGTTACAAGCTCAATTCTCAAAAATGCCTCACGTTTACATTGCAGATGGTCATCATCGCAGTGCTAGCTCTTCCCTACTCGCTAGCGAAATGGGAACTCAACATGATAGCTACAACTATTTCATGAGCTACTTAATTGCAGAGAGTCAATTGCGTATCTATGAATTTAACAGACTCGTTAAAGACCTCAACGGCTTGACCAAAGAAGATTTCCTAATGCGACTGGATATGAAATTCCGCATACAGAATCGTGGTCTGGAAATGTACAGACCTTCTAAAAAACACCATTTTTCTATGTACTTAGATGGTGAGTTCTACAGCTTGTACTTGCGTAAAGATACCTACAGCATCGACACATCGCTAGATGATTTAGATACGCAAATGTTATATGATCTGGTTTTAAAACCTATATTGGGTATAGAAGACTTGCGTAATGACTCACGTATTGCATACAGCTACGGCAAGACAGATCTGGTGCGTATTAAAGATCGTATTGATAAAGGAGAATTCACAGTTGGTTTTGGTTTATTTCCAGTCACTGTGGAACAAATGAAATCCATCGCAGACGAGTCGATGATCATGCCACCTAAGAGCACTTATATCAGACCTAAGTTACCTAGCGGACTTACTATTTACGAATTTGAATCATGAGCATAAAAGATAATTTATTACGCTTTCGCGAAAGCATAGAACCCAAAGCCACTCTAGTAGCCGTAAGCAAAACCAAACCTATAAGCGACCTGCAAGAGGCTTATGAGGCTGGTCAAAGACATTTTGGCGAGAATAAAATTCAAGAAATGACCGAAAAATGGGAAACACTTCCCAAGGACATTTACTGGCACATGATAGGTCACACGCAGCGCAATAAGGTGAAATACATGGCGCCGTACGTTCATTTAATCCACAGTGTAGATTCTCCACGTTTGCTTAAAGAAATCAATAAACAGGCCGAGAAAAACGATAGAGTAATCGATTGTTTATTACAGATTCACATTGCTGAAGAGGAAACAAAATTTGGTTTTGACCGTGAAGAATTGCTGGAGTTATTGAGTAGCGATGCTTTTGCTGGTTATAAAAATGTCCGTATTACAGGACTGATGGGTATGGCAACGTTTACTGATGATCAAGATCAAGTGCGCAAGGAATTTAAAAGTCTCAAAACCTTACTTGATCATATCAACGATCATAACCTGATCAGTGATTCTCATGAGTTAAAAACACTTTCTATGGGTATGACTGGCGATTATGAGATTGCCATGGAAGAAGGCAGTACGATGGTGAGGATAGGAAGTGCAATTTTTGGAAGCAGAGCTTAGTTTTAGTTCTCAGTTGCAGTCGCTGTTTTTCAAAAGATAAAACTAAGTTTTCCCAACAAATACAATTAACAGCTAATAAAAATTTAAACATTGGAATTATCTCTAAGCATCCCAGCATTATTGTTCCCAGCGATATCATTAACCATGCTTGCTTATAACGCACGCTACCTAGCGATTGCAGCTTTGATAAGAAATCTACATGCTAAGTATGAAGAAAACCCATCAGATAAAGTTAAGATTCAGGTGCAAAAACTTAGAAAACGCCTCACCATTATAAAAAATATGCAAGCTGTTGCGATATTGAGCTTTTTACTAGCGGTAATTACTATGTTCTTGATTTATATTGAACTTAGTTTTTGGGCAAATCTAGTTTTTGGAATCAGCTTATTTGCATTGATGACTTCACTTATTCTATCATTAATTGAAGTACAGCTTTCTACTAAGGCTCTATCTATTCAATTACAGAGTATGGAAACGAAAAAATAAAATTTCGCTAAATGTAAAAACCCTGCAAAGCGCGCTTTGCAGGGTTTTATGTTATAATTAATTAAGAATTTAATTCTTAATCACCTTAATTGTTTGTTGATTATTTATAGTCACCAAATAAACACCTTGAACAAATCCTGTTAAATCAATCTGCGCTTGTTGTGCATTATCAAAACTGTTGTTAATTAATCTTTGACCTTGAAGGTTGTAAACTACTACATTATTGACCGCACCATTATTAGTATTGATGTTCAACACGTCATTAACTGGATTAGGATAAACAGAATAAGCTGCATTAAGCTCAAAATTATCATTGCTTAATGTTTCATTATTAGCACCAAAAGTAGGAGCTTGAATTACAAAACTACCAGTACCATTAGGCACACGAGCATATCCCATATCTGTAGTTTGTGCTCCAAAGGTGATGGACTCAATCACAGTTCCATTATCATAAGACAATACAGCATCTTCTCCATTTGTAGAGAATTTTAAATCGGCATGAAGTCCTGTTTGCGTCAAATCTTTATCACACCAAACTATTAAATAACTGTCTGGAGCAATAGTAACTCCATTAGGGAATTGCCACATTAATGGATCTGTTGCATCATCAGAAAGATATAAATTATCTAAGCTCAATGTAGATGAAGAGTTGTTGTATAACTCTACCCAATCTTCAAACTCACCATCATCATCTGCAGCAGTCATGCTGTTAGAAGCCATTATTTCATTGATCACTAAGTCACCAGGTGTTATAGTCGTGTAAGTTGCATTTACTTCATAATATTCATACTCTGCTCTTGCAGGTGAAAATGCACCGATCGTGTTATTCTCTCCATAAATGTAATATTGTGTCAGCGAGTTTGTGATAGGTAAATCTGCTCCATACACATTATCTCCAGCAGCTCCATCATTATGCGCTCCATCATCGTACATTAGGACTTTAGTAAATGGCACAAAGTTACCTTCTCTATATCCTAAATAAACAGCATTTGAATTGGTATTATTTACTTGGGCAGTAACTGCAATCGTTGTTCCTATTACAGGAGTTGCTACTGATGGAGTCACCGCAGTAATGGACGGCTGAGTTGCTGTAAAATCAGATTGAGATAATAAGTATGAACTTCTTGAACTCATTAAATTTGTTAAACCACTAGCAGTATTCATTCCTGCGCTTACATCTGTATTGATGTTGCTATTGAATTGAGCATAAGTATAGAACTTATTATTATCTGCCTGTACCGCTAGATCTATAATGTTTTGATAAGCATTTGCAGTTGTGAGATAATCAGAATTTGAGATATTCTCGGTAAGTATCGTCTTATAATGAGCCAAGTACATTTTCTTATAACGTGGCACTGCCATTAACTTACTCATCAACGGCCAAGCGGCATCATTTTCATGCAGCATATGTGACAATTGACTTTTTTGAGTCGTACTATTCATAGGTGGTCCACTTCCAGTCATCCCAAAAGTTCCAAAGGACATATTCAAATCCCAAACTACTGGCCTGAATCTTCCATTATCATCTTTATAGATGTAATAATTTTGCTTGAACAAGCCTATGTAACTATCTAAGTTCACCATAACGTTGTCAAAAGCAAGCATCCATAGAGCAGCATCTACATCTAGAACAGTTTCGATATTATTAATATCTGTATTTAAAATACTAGTCAGGTCGATTAAATCATCCCAACCGGTTCCAGTAGGATCTGATTTAATCTCATAAGCATCTTCATAACTTGTGAAATTAGTTCCTAAATATTGAAGACTAGGAAAATCATTTCCTTGAGGTCCTGCACCAGCTGGCGGACTACAACTAAAGAAGGCGTTATCATTAGACCCGAAATGCTTATTTACGAATTTCTTAGAAATAGATTCTACGTTTGTATACAAACCTATAAGTACATTGTTTACATAAACGTTTGCATAATTTGCTTGAGGTGCGTCCATGTACTTAGTAGCTATATCATAAGAAACTGTTTCTCTCACAAACGTAGGATCAAAATAAACGTTTGCCAATTTCAAATCTGTATAACCTTCATAGTCTTGATCTACATAAGTATCTAATTCAATAT
The DNA here is from genome assembly GCF_051251825.1 of Nonlabens sp. GTDB lineage: Bacteria > Bacteroidota > Bacteroidia > Flavobacteriales > Flavobacteriaceae > Nonlabens. The sequence continues at coordinate 24,825 of NZ_JBPOGG010000019.1, forward strand.
GGAAAGGATTTTTAACTTGGTTAGCGCGGTATGAGCTGTTCCCTTTGTACTTGACACCTACATTATTAAATACGGTTCCATTAATAGTAACTGAAGTAGCAGAAATATAATTTCCAGCACCAGCCTTTTCGGCATCTAGTAGAGCATCCCAGTTGCTTTGTGCAAATACAATTCTTATATCTTGAATCGTAGTTCTATCATATAAAGTTTGAGCCAGTCCTATATTCACTAAAAGCAAAAATGGAATAAGTAGTAGTAATTTTTTCATTAATTAAAATTTCTGATTTGTCTTTAGACCTCTAAAAAGTAAAAAGGTTTAAAAGCATTTTAATAAAATTTTAAGAAAAATTTTAAGGTTCAATAACCTCGCTCATATCATAACCTGCAAAGCGTTTCATATACGTTTTAACAGAACTACCATAGGCATCGCGATTAGATTTGCGACCTTTAGTTTTAAAGAAACGCTTCACACCACCTGGGCCAGAAAGGTGCGCAGCAGCAAGGATACCACTTTCAGTAATATAAACGCCACCTACTTTTTTACCTGCATACTTTAATATGTATGGTTCAAGTATCTCGTGATTGTAACGTAAGTTTTTAATAAAAACACGCTCTTGTAAACGTGGTGAGCGTAAGAAGCGTAAGGAATCTGTAACTCCTAGAGTTTCAAGAGTGCTCATACCAAACTGGTATTTACCCATGTAACCTAGACTGTTCACTTTCCAGAATTTCCCTTGAGACTCTTTAAACGCGAGTGCTTCTCTAAAGGTTAAAAAAGAATCTGGTGGAGTGATGGCTAGAGAATAATAGCGTACATCAAAATAAGTGGAATTCAACACAGGACCTACAAAGGCAGTTGCATCATAGAACTCTTTATTTACTGCAGTAGCACTAGTATAAAGAGAACTAGTATCTAACTTCAGATGGTTGTTGCTAAATGACCAGAATATTAAAACTAGTGGTAAGCCAACCAAAAACACATGACGTGATTTCATAAAGTTTGTTTTCGAAAATTTCTGTCACCTTTTCTTTAACGCGGTGCAAATTTACGACATTATCCTAGTTAGCTGTCAAAGCTTTGTTAAATCAGTGTTAACAGAGTTGTAAACAATTGTTTTGGTGTGAATTAGCTGTTAGCTGTTAGCTGTTAGCTGTTAGCTGTTAGCTGTTAGCTGTTAGCTGTTAGCTGTTAGCTGTTAGCTG
>NZ_JBPOGG010000020.1:0-16091 GCF_051251825.1 Nonlabens sp.
ACCATTCGTTTATCCAATTCTTTTAATGCCCTTGCTGGGCTTTCATTTTTTGACTCTTGAGGATTGATTCCTGTTTTCTTGAAATATGTAATCATCTCCTCAACTAACTTATAATAGCTAAGTCCTAAAGCTTCACTAAGTTTCTTTAGCTCTCGATGATGATAAACAGAGATGAGTATGCTTTTTTTTGACATTTTACATTTTTTTAAACTGAAAATCAGTGTGTTATGTGTTTTTTTATAGTTTTAATATAGTTATATATATTATCTCGTTCTCGGTAAACCCAATGGTGGTAGGGGCTGAGCCTCGCAGAGCAAGTAGAATTTAGGGGGTGTTGCCCCTATACTACTTGCTGATACTTTCAGTATTCACATTAATCTGGTTTATTGAATCTTTCTCTATTCATTAAAAATTCATTTAAGTCTTTATAGTTTTTATAATCGGTACTGCAATCTTTAAAGTTGTTTTTACAAAAATCTTTTAAGATTTGAGTAGCTTTTATCCCCGAATTATCATTATCAAAAAAGCTATTTACATTTTGGTACGATGAGAATTTTGGTAATGTTTTTTCTATTAAAGCTGTAGAGTTAGTAATAATAAAATCTTGGCTTTGTGTGTCTGGACTGATTGTTAAATACGATAAGAAATCTGAGAATGATTCAAAGGTATTAACAGTGTTTGAGCTGTTAATTATAGTGCTTACGGCTTTGGAACCAACACAACCTTTAAAGTATTTATTACGAATTTCATATCCTTTTTTGTCATTTGATAATGCAATAGCATAATAAGACTTTATGTCATTGTCATTTTGTAATGTTATATGAAAGTGTGAATGTTTGTCTGTACTTTTATATGAATGATGTATTTCTTGACAATAACGTTTTGCTATCGCAACATTAATTTTCCTATAATTTAAATAGCTTATTAAACCAGGTTTTTGAATTTCACATATTTTTTGAATATTAAAAGTCGGTTCAAGATTATTAATGGGAAAAGGTTGCTGGTGAAAAGAAAAAGATTTTTGACTTAATAATGCTAACCCTTCGCTTATTGAACAGTTATAGAATCTAGTTATGAGGTCAATTACCTTACCGCCAATATTTTCCCCGTGATCATACCATACATTCTTCTTGGTACAGACTAAAAATGAAGGAGTCTGTTCTTTCCGAAACGGGCTTAAGAAGCTTACCCGATTACCACGATGTATTCGTGGATGGATATTAAAGTTCTCTAATATGTCTACAATACTTAATTTATTAGCTGTATTACAATTCATGTTTTTATTAATTTAATTAAAATGGAATTTTAGCTTACCTAGTTACCTGTTTCTTGTAACTATCTATTTATGAGTCTACTAATTAGTAAAGTAGGTTTTTGTATAGGTTACCTGGGTTACCTTTCTAATTCACTTTAGATAAGTATTATTTTTAGTTACCTACCTGTTTAAATATCAATGATTCAGTAAATTATAAGAGATTAGGTAACTAGGTAACTATTTTCTACTTAAAGCTAGGCTTAGCATTGTATCCGTAAACCTGCCTTTTTGAATGTTTATACCTTTTGTAACCATGTTTTTTAAGTGATGAGCCTATTTTTTGCACACAAACCTTAATTCCCAATGTTGCCAACTCTTTTACAATATCGTTGGCAGTTCTAAAGAGATTATTGTCATCACATTGATTATAATATTGTAGCAAGGATTCGTTTTCGAGACTCTGAACCATAAATTTTTCATTTCTTTTCTCGTTAATCTGAACATCTTCATTACTAAGATCAGATTTAAAATCTGGTACGTTTTTATATATGTTGTATGCTTGAGTCCAGAAATTATTGATGTCAAATTCCTCACTATAATTGAAATTAATTTTACCTATCACTTCAAATGCGATCCATCGAACATTACCGGTGGGGTCAGTTAAGAACTCAGCATTATTGGTACTGGCCATAAAACTACAGGTTCTATAAAGTAGGGTGGATTTATCGGCGTAGGGTAGACGTTCATTAACAGTTATTTGGGAGATTATTGATTTGATTGAATTAATATCATATTTACCTAGAATGTCTAGTTCTTCAATGTTAATCATCCATGCTTTGCACAATTTTATTCTATCATCCTTTTTTACTCCAATATTTTCATAGTAGTACTGTCTCAAATGATTAGGACAAAAGTTTGCTAAATAGGTTGACTTCCCCGCATTTTGGTCTCCATTGGCTAGTATTATACAGTGTTTATTTATCTGTCCATTTAAGTGAATCGTTTTTATAGCTCGAACTGCCCATTTTTTTAAATGGTAGTAATATAAATTGTCATCATCGGTCTTGACGTAACTTGCATACTGTTTTATATAATCGATTCCATCCCACTTTGGTAAATTTTCAAAATAGTTCACTAGAGGATTGTAATGAGGGATAAAATGACTCTTCAAATATGTTTTTATTACTTGTGAGCTGGTGGTAATATTTTCACGATTTAAATGAATTAATAGTGAGGATTTATTGAAATGAAACATCTCACCATTCCTTTTGTCAAAGATTTCGTACTCTAGGGCAATTTCATTGAACTTAATTTTGTAATACTTTTTGAATTCTGTATGTATTCTATCATAAACAGATTCTTTCTTGTCTGATTGGTCATAGGCATGTAATTCTTCCATGTAGACTATTAGGTTGAAGAGTAAAATGCATATCTTTACATAGTACTCTGTGAAACGAGTGATTAAAAATTATAAAGGCGTTCAATTTGCGGAAATTGAACGCCTTCCTTATTTTGAAAATGACTTCATACTATTAAAGACATCTTCTTTTCGAAAATAGATACGACTATGAAGACGGTGATAAGGAAGTCCTTTTTTCATCCAATCTGTTAGAGTAACTAAAGAAATATCTAGCTCGTCTGCCATTTCTTTTTTAGTTAATAAACTTTCTTCCTTTTTAGGGTCGGAACTCAAATTTCGCTTCTCTTTTAAGATTGTTTTAAGTTCGTTTCTTACGGCTTCTCTTATACACTGAACCAGTGCGCTTGAATCAAATAATTCCATAATTTACTTGGTTTTATAAAGTGATGATAAATGATATCTATGATAGTGGCCAACTATCTTTTACCTTGTAAGGATGAGGCAAACTTAGGATGGAAAAGCGAGGTGTTTGAACGAAAATTAGTTTTCCGTCAAATTAAAAAGAAGTTTAAATATTAGATTAAAAAACTAAGCAACCCAAAATAATAGGCTTTTAGTAATATTCATCAAAATAGGCTGTGGAAGTAGTAAGCGAATTATATTATAAATCCATGTAGGATGATTAACGTTCTTTTTTTGACGAAATATCAATTTTACATTGGCGACTGTTCATAGGAAGTGGTCGTTCTCTTACAATATAATTTTCAACTCTTGAAATTTCAATTTCTTCTCCCTCTTCGGAAAAATTATTAGTTATTACTTTGATCCAAGTGCTATTTGAATGTGTAACAAATATTTTTTCTGATAATTCAGCATTATCGTCAGATTGTTTCGGTTTTGCTGCTTCTTTCAATTTCGTTATTAAGTTGATAAATGTGCCAAAGTTTTCACTTTTAATGTCTATTTTCTTTTTTGGAGGAACAGCTACAGTTCGATAGGTTTTTTCAAGGTCCTTATAATCACTTCTTGATTTTGCTAACTCTTCATTTAAACTTTGAATTTCTCTTTTCATGGAAACCATTTTATCATGGCCGTCCTCTATAATTTTACGAATATTCTTGATATCATCTTTTTCACTAAATGTGACTCCCCATTTGTCTTTAGATTTCATCATTTTCAAAAAGTCATCATAATCGTTAATTATCTTTTCTGATCTTGCTTTCTTTTTTATGGACATATCAGAAGAATTATTCTTAAACTCTTTTGTCCTGTATTTAGTTACTAATTTATACAATTTGGAAAAGTATATTTTTTCTTCAGCGTTTTGACAAGTTTTTATATAATAGTTTAAATGATAATTATACAATTTGGGGTATTCGTCTATATTAATTGTTCTTATTTTATTCAAGAAAAAACCATCTAAATGAGTTGGCGATTGCCTAAATAGTCTGCCTAAATCAAATTTGTTTGGCTTAAAATCAAAACTCTTTCTCTTTTTAAAAAAATATCCTTCCATTGCCTAAGATTTATTTAGTGCATTTATTAGTGAATCCATACTTGCAGAATTATATTTCATCAATGTTCGGATGTCTGAATGCTGTGTTATCATCTGAACAAGAGGTAGTGGAATGTTTTTTGCGATTAAAATCGTAACTGCTGTCCTTCTGCCCATATGACTGCTCATAAATTTACATTTAGCTTTCTCAATCACAATTTCTTCTTTACCTCGATATCTTATTATCCTGACTGTAGTATTAATTTCTGCCAGTGCGCCTACCTCTTTTAAATAAGTGTTGAATTTTTGATTTGATATTTTAGGGAGATCAAAATTGTATTTTTCTAGGATCCTTAATCCGTTAGCTATATAACCATTAAAAGGCACGACCACCTGCTTTTTAGTTTTATGAGATATAAAATCCCACTTATTATCTCGGAAATCAGATTTAGAAAAGCGTTTAACGTCTGAAAAGCGTTGACCACTATAAATCATGAACAGGAATAGGTCTCTAACTCTCTCATAGGAAGGATGATTAGTTAAATCTAATGCTTCCAATTGAGTAATCTCACTTTCATTAAGTACTACTATTTCATTATAGGCTTTCTTTTTAAAGAGAGATTTATGCTGTTCGAAATTGTAAGGATGTATGTTATTCCCATTTTCACTGCACCATTTTAAAAATACACGGAGAGTAGATATATATTTATAAATAGTGTCATTTAATAGGCCTCGATTTTTATTTTTAGGGTTATTCTTTTGACTTAAAAAGTTTTCAAATTCGATATAGAAATTTTTATTAAAATCCAATAAGGATAGTTCTTTTCGTTCTAATTTTTGAAATTCGTCAAGAGCTTTAAAAACCGTTTTATATTCCTGCATTGTCCCATCAGTTACATAACGCCTTTTATGATTTTTAAATTCGGTAATTAAGGATTTGACTTTTGAACCACCGACAACTAATAAATCTTCATCTACCGTTTTCACTAGGATATTCTTATAATCATTTTTAGAAAGAAACTTATTCTTTTCAAAGGCTAAGTAGGCTTCTTTAATAATTTGTGAGGATAGTTGGTCTAATTCAACATTAAGCTCAAAAGCTCCGGGTGTGGCAGACCTGATTCTACCTTTGTTGAAATCCCAATCTTTAGGTAATATCTTAATAGAAGTTCTATATTTTAACCTAGTATTCTTGTCAGGTGAAAAAAATATATAAACGGAGGTTGGTTTTGGATTGTAAAATTTAGTTGCTAATCTCTTTTTCTTTTCACTAGCACGTTTTTTCTCTTTGGTAATAGTTTTATTATCAAATTCAGGATGGTAAGGTCTGTCAAGGTAAAAGTTGCATCTCATAATTCTATTACTTTGCGGACATATTGCGGACAAAATATCTTAACATTAATAGATATTACCCTTGCTAAGTTATACAAATATAATTATAAAATGCTACTATACAGTAGTTAATGTAGTTAGTTTGAGATAAATGAGATTAAATGAAATCAATAGGTTCAAATCCTGTCATCCCGACTATTTAACATATCAATTGTTACCAAAATCCTGTTAATCGTATGATTAACAGGATTTTGCGTTTTTTAAGGAATCAAATGAAATGATTTAATCCGTCAACAAAAGTCAACAAATCGGATAACAAAACGGATTTAACATTTGTGTTGACCTAATTGTTAAAATCGCCTTTTCGGTTCGGTAATAAAATGTATCTTTATAAGTGATTTGGCTTTCGTCTGATAACAAACTGTTGTTAACTTAAAGACGAAACAAATGAAAACATCCTCAACCTTCAGTATTATGTTCTGGGCGGACTTCGCCAGGGCAAATGACAATCAAGCATCACTCTATGCTAGAATAACCGTAAACGGAAAACGATCTACCATCAGTCTAAAACGAAAGGTTTTGATATCCAATTGGGACGCCCATCGAAATAGAGCTCGTAGTTTTCGGAATTTTGATTGCCATACAGATTAATAGTTAGAGTCAAGATAAGCAAATGATATATTTAAAGTTAAACATTTATTCGCCCTATTTTCTCTAGTTTTATTCTGTCCAGTTTATCGGGAGGAGGTCAAGTTCAGTTTACCCCCTTTCATTTACGTTCCTTTTATATTACCATCCCATTTCCATGCAGTACGAATTATTAAAATCAAAATAATAACTTCTATACTGACACAAATAATATAATGAGGAAGTAAGCTGCCGCCACCAATTACAAACAATAAGGTTATCAGACTAGCAATTATATTTATAATTCTATTGGTTTTATACTTCAATGATTTAGAAAAAAATATCATCAATACTGGTATATTTAAAAGAATAGCTGCAATTCCCATTGTCGTTTTAACTTCCCCCAAAATATCAAGCGTATTCTTATTTACTAATTCCACTATAATTGAAAGAATATCAGCAATTATGATATTGAGTATCACTAAAAGCCATAAGATCGATAGTTTAATCCTTGTATTCATATTTTAATTAGTAAAAGTTATATCCAAAATGCAATCCAGGCTCACCCAAAAAGAATTTTGGCCATTTATTGTCCATTTGTTCAAATGATTCTGGCATTTTGGAATGATAAGGGCGATGTGTTATGGCTATTGAGGGTTCAATAAAAAATTTACCTTTAAATAATTTTATATGATAGCCTGCCCTATAAGTATTGAAGACTTGAAAACCATTATCGATTTTTTTATTATCATCATCAATGAAATTTTGCCATGCGAACATCACATGAACGCCTGTGTATAAGCTTTTCCACCAAAAATGTTGATATGCAATTGCAAATCCTTTTTCTTTAATATAACCTGGGAAATTTTCTAATGGGTCATTCTTTGGCTTTCCGTAGGGTATTCCAAGGGGTTCAAAATACCTCCACGTTTTAAGCTCTAACGAAACCGCATCTCTGCCCGTAATACGGTAACCAATATTGAGTTGTACAAAATCAGGCTTTTCGTCAGGTAATAAATTGCCTAACATTGCAAAAGTACTGCCAACAAAACATTTTTTATATGTTATGTCTTGTTTAGCATACTGAGCATTAAGTTGAGAGCTGGCTGATGAAATAATTATAAAACCAAGTAGTAAAATTATATTTTGCATATATTCAATTGTTTGTCATTGAAATACTGCAAAACTATAATACCAATAAGCTAAAAAACGTTCACCTAAGTTAAAAAGCGAAGGTTAGTTCTTATTTTTTTTAATGATTCTTGTTCTCAGTCTACTTAACGATTGAGGCTTAATCCCTAAGTAACTTGCCAATTGATGTTGAGGCACTCGTTGTATTAAATCAGGTCTTTTTTCTAACAATTTTAAGTAGCGTTGTTCTGGTGAAGATGTCTTAAAGCCATCAAAGTTTATCTGTTCTTTTGCTAAAAGTTCTTCTGATAATATTCTGCAAAGTGATTCAAATTTTGGGAATTTTTGAAAAATTTCAGCTTCCATATCTGGGTTTGAAGTTGTAATTATGGAATCTTCTGTTGTGGCAATATAATATTCTGACGGTTCTTTATTTATGACACAATTTGGGGTGATTCCCTCCATTTCTGTATAAAATGCTGTAGTTTTTTCTTCGCCTTTAATTATATAGTATGTTCTTATACAGCCTTTTAAAACAAAATAGCTTTCTTTTGATTTTTGACCTTCTTTAAGTAATATTGTTCCTTTGTTTATCTGTCTGAAGATATCTAAATCTAAAATTGCTTGTTTTTCTTCATTGTTTAGACTTATATATTTAGAAATAAAGTTAAAAAGTGTTTCTTCCAAAATCTGTTTTACTTGTTAGATATGTAACCATTAACGGTTAATTTTAAACGAGTAAAATTAAGAAAAATATTATATCTATTTTTAGTTAGTTTTATGTGTTATTTGTACTTTCCAAATAGCCCGGATTCTCTACTTTTGACCGGTACATAAAATGGGAGGAGGTCAAATCAATGAAGTTTTAGAATACTAAGCAGTTCTATCTAGGGGAAGCTTACAAACGGTTACCGGTGTTGTGTCTAGTTTTTCATTTCTCTTTTTATATAGCTATCAAAATCTTTCTTCTCGATTCCAAGTTTTACTTTTAGAAAGGTAAAGTAAGCATCATTTGAGCCTGACTTATGAAATTCTTTTACATTACCACCTTCTATTTGAAGAGCTTCCAAAAAACCTTTTACACCATATTTTTCATAAACTTTTTTCATTAGAAATCCACCAATTACATATCTAAAATCAGTGAAATGTTCTCCATTAGGAATTTGTTTCAATTTGTCAATATCAGAGAGGTCATAGGTTGGGTTTTGTTTTAAAAATTCTTTTAGCTTATTTAGGTGCCATTCTAAGGATTCTCCTCCACTACCTCCATAATATGTAGCTATTCCTTCTCCTATCCAAAAATGATAATCTTTTGGAACTAAATCATAAGTATATAAATGGACTAACTCGTGAGGATAATATTCTGAATTATTACCTGCATAAATAAGCTTATTATGAATACTAGCAACCCCACCAGTTTGTGCAGGCTGATACATTTTATTCATATATTCATATCCCCAAATGTCTACAATATCACGAGCATTATTTGCTACGAAATAATCAAATTCCATAGGTTCAACATTGAATTCATTAGCCAAGAAAATATTGAATTCATTCATTTTTTTAGATTTCTCTAGGTCAAATTTGTGAGATGGATGAACATAATAATTAATATTCCCTATTTTATGATGCTCTAAAACATTCATGTAGTATTCAGCACTACTAATTAATAAATACTTTTCGCCAAACTTTTTAGCATAAACGGAAGTTATTGTGTCTAAATGTATTTCTCCCTTTTTGTCTATATGGGTAAATGCACTTTTAAGGGCGTAATAATTTTTTTCAGCTGGAAAAACCCCAATAATCTTACATTGCACCTTATGCTCCCGAGAGTCCAAATTTTGAACCCCAACTGCCCATAAATATTCATCGGGTATTTTCATATTGTCAAATGACCAAAATGGCGATTGATTGTCTTGAAACTCACCTTCTTTTAGATAGCTTTCCCATAATCTAATTATTTCTTTTTCAGGTTGGTCTGCAGCGTTCGCAACTTCACTACCCATAAAGAAATTTAAATTAGATTCTAATTTTTCTGCTTCATTCTGAGAATAACAGATGTTAAAAGTTAAGATTAATGTTAAATAAATTATTTTTTTCATATCGGCTTTAACTGGACCAGGGCTTTTCATAAGACACGTTGTTGCCCGTAGTTTATATTCTTACATTTCTTTAGTGAACTCAACAGGATTCGATTGTAAGTTTATAATAAATGATGAAATTTCTCCGCTGTTATTTGTTTTAAAATTTATAGCAAATTCAGGATTCATTACCTGCGAAATTTCTCTTTTTGGTTTCATTACAAATACGTTATAATAAAGGTGTTCTAAAAAGAATTCATGTCTTGGATACGAAGCAAGTAAATTCCCGTTTTTAATTGCAATTTCAATGGTTCCATAACCCTTATTTGAATAAAAACCTATGAATGATGATAAGCTATGTGACGGCTTCTTTTCTGGGTTTACATCTTTATTTATTTCACTGGGCATATAGATATCGATAACGCTTACAGGATAGTCTTTTAAATCAGTTTTTTGCAAACCTAACATTCTGTTTTTTATAACATCTGCTATAATGTATGGTAATATTGAATTGGTTTGATTGGTTAAAACTGTAATACCTAATTTTTCAAAAGGGTAGGTTAAAATTAATGTGCTAAACCCAGAGGTGTTTCCTCCGTGATAGACTTTGTATTTTCCACTGCTAGATTCCATTCTCCATCCTAGTCCATCACCAAATAGAAATGCGTTTTCTTCATTTTCATTAGGTCTAATATTGTGGATAGTTGTTGCATTTTGAACAAATTTTTTAGGTAAAATGTTTTCTCCATTAAACTTACCTTTGTTTAACCAGGTCATCATCCAATTTGCCAAATCTTTTGAAGTACTTCTTACACCACCTGCAGGTTTGTAGTTGTAATAGTTTTCATAAAGTACTTTTTTGGTTTTACCATTAGACAAGCCGTAACCAAATGAGAAATTATTTGTTTCTTTCATACTCTCTAAATCCGTGTATGTATTTACCATCCGTAAAGGAATAAATATTTTTTCGGCTAGGTTTTCTTGCCAAGATTTATCTGTAACTTCTTCTATAATAGAACCTGCAACAGTATATCCCATATTGCTATAAATCCAACTGTCTTTTACATTACCTTCAGGTTTGATATATTTTAGCTTTGGGATAACCTCAAGCGAACTTTTTTCAGGGAAAAGAACAAGTGTTCCGTTAAGGTCTCCTAAACCACTTCTGTGAGATAGTAAATCCTCAATGGTAATTAGATTATCCATATCAGAATTATAGAATTCAATTTTTGGTATATGTAAACTCGGTTTATCTTTTAAGGAAATCTTGTTTTCAAAATCCAATATTCCTATAAGTGAAGCCGTAAATGCTTTGGAACAAGATGCAATAGGGAAAACTGTATTTTCGTTTACGGGTAATTTTTTTTCTAAATCTCTATATCCAAAACCTTTAGAATAAATTATTTCATTGTTTTTTACGACCGAAACTGATAACCCAACCGCTTTGTATGAATTAAGTAAAGTTTCTATTTCTTGGTCAATTCCGTTTAAGCGATTTTCAATTTCTTGTCCAAAAGCTGGTTTTGTGATTAGGAAGAGGAAAAGTATTAAAATTGTTTTTTTCATTATTTTCTGGTTGTTCTTTGTTTTGCGAAATTACTGGCAACTATGTGATATATCGGATAGTATTAATTTAGGTCTTATTTTATTTTTGTATGCTCTATATCTTTGTTCTGTGAGTTTACATGTGAAACATTAATTAGAAATGCAAGAAATAGACTTAGTTTTTCATTGATTGATGACATTTGTTTATACCGTTTTATTTTTTTTCAACAGTACTAAATCTTCCTTTTTAAAATATCGATTTTCGGTATAACTTTGCTCACAATATTTTAAATATTTTTTACCTATTCTTTTCTTTATATCATTTTCCAATGCAGTTTTAGCTATGAAAAAATTGAATGTAAGCTTATACTCTGGCAATCTTTCTTTACATTTCTATCTATTAAAAACCTTATTAGAATAGTTTCGTTTTGTTCTGATTTTCTCTTTACAGCCAAAAAACAAAAGAAGAATGATTAATAAGGTTGTGTATTTAATTGATTTTTATTAGGTATTTAAAAAGTTGATATTGGCGGTAGTTTATTATTTCGCTTGCTTCTGAATCCAATCTATTAGTTCATCTTTATCTATCTCATTCCAAGTCGTCTGAGTATTCCTTTTTTGTGATGGATTATCTTCTGTTTGTAAAACTATTAAATCAGCATTTTCATTACCTGCAAGTTTTAATTCAGCTAAAAAACCAACAAAATCTGTAGAATTGTTTTCATACAAGGTTCTAAGATATTTTGTTAGCCTATATTTTATTGCAGGTTCTATATAAGCTCTTATAGCATATTTTTTGTAAACCTTGATATTTTCATTTTTTTCGTCAAAGTGGCTATACGGTGAGAAGCTGTGGTATCTTTCGGGCGAAGTTTTTGGCGTTCCGTATAAATGTGCTTCCAGCATATAATTTATAAATTTTGCTTCCCATAAGTCATTTCGGTTGATTCTAATTTCACGCGTATGTTGATACCATTTTCTTGTCCAATCTAAGGTAAAATTACAAATAACTATGCCTTTAATGTTAAGTCTAAAATCATCATTAGCATCATTCTTGAATTTAATATATTGCATAGCCCTATGTCCTACCAAACTAGCTCCTAAAAAGAAAATATTTTCCTTAGGTAAATTATGTTTTGAAAAGACTTCTTGAATTAGCTTATGTGTAGAAAGCATAGAGGCATTAGAAAAGAAAAAGTCAAAAGGTATTTCAGTTGAAACTGACAACACCGCAAAACCCTTTTCAGATGCTTGATTATAAATTTGTTTAGAGCTCTTATTCTTTTGGTCAAACCCTGAATCTTCAAGAAAAATGAGTACACCTTCGATTGTTTTATCTGCAGGAAGCATTAACGTATAACCTTTCTGAATGAGAGGCATGAAATCATTATCTCCTGTTCCGATTCTTATGCTATCATTTTTCAATGGGGCATAATTTTCTATTATTTTTTGGGAAAATCCGTTTAAAGAAATCATTAAAAATGTGACACATATCAGATGTACGGTTTTCATATATTGGATATAAATTAGATTAATTAATAAGCTCTTCAATACTTATTTTTCTGCTTTTATTATTGGCATCTTTTACGGCTTGTAAAATTTTATCCAATGCTGTTCTGTCAAGAAACTTACCATTGATAGTTACAGCATTAATAGTTTTGGTGTTTTCAATATTTTCTAAAGGATTTTTCTTCAAAAGAACCAAATCTGCTCTTTGTCCTTTCAGTATTTTCCCCGAATTGCTGTGCATCCATTCGGCAGGTGCTACAGTAGCTGCATAAAGAGTCTGACTTTCTGTTAATCCACACTTGTTAAGTGATGCTAACTCATCATGTAAAGAGAAACCTGCAATTACCCCTGCGGTATTGGAATCTGTACCAGCTGTAATGGTAATTCCGTTTTTTACCAAAGCCTTGGTCATTATGTGAATGGCTTCTATATAAGTTTTCCAAAATAGTTTACTTCTTTTGATTTGCTCAGGGTTATTCTTAATCTCCATATTCTCGTATCTATTATCTCCAGGCAACCATCCTTTCGCTAATTTAGATCCTTCTATCTGACCTGGATTTTGGTATTCTAATTCAATGGTTTTAAGAAAATTCACTAGTTCGAAATTTTGTTTGGGAATGCTTTCCATTAACCAAATAGTTGAAGAAACTACGATATCTGCTTTCTTTAATTTAAAGGCTATTTGGTCTGAATTTTTTTTAAGATATATTAGGTATTCTTCTGTGTTGTCTGACGACATGCCTCCAAAATCTCGCATTGTAGCCTTGATTATTTCCTCAACATGTGCCAACTGAGATTGTCCTGATGAGTAAACTTCCTCCAAGCTCACATCTGGTGGTAAATGACCAATTAGAGGAATGTTTTGCTTTTTAGCTTCGTCTGTTATTGCAAAATATACTTCTTTACTAGGGTTATAGGATTTAATAGCATCGTATCCTTGTATTTTAAAATTTATAACTGCTTTTCTTGCTTGAGTTGACGTATTATATTTTTTAGTATCACCAAGCAAAGTTTTAAATTTTTGTAGGATACCTTTTTTTGAACTGATGCCGCCAGCAGCTATGTATATTTTAGGACTAAGAACATCTTCATTAGCTTCTTTACGCCATTTCAGTAAACTATTATCTTGTTCTGAATTATGATTAGCAATATGTGTAACACCATTAGCTAAATAAAGTAAAAGGTCATTCTTACTTTTATGAAGATGGGTATGACTATCAATTAATCCAGGGATTAGATATTGTCCACTACCATCGATTATATTGTATTCATTTGCTGTGGAAATGTCCTTTGAGATATTCACAATTATCCCATTTTTTATTAATACAGTCAAACTGTCTAACATTGTTGTACAATCTGGTGATAAGACACTTACGTTGGTAATTGCTATTGAAGATTGCTGTGGATTAAATACTGAGGAATCTACAACCTCCGTATTACCCCCCATATGTCGATTAATTTGGGACTTAACCACTAAACAAGATAATATGCTAAGCGTAATCAAAGCTAAAATTATGCCTACTGTCCAATTTTTGATTGATGAATATTTCATGTGTTTATTTTTATTGTTTTTTAACGGTCACATGGAACATCCATATAATCATTTCTTTGGGTCTAAAATCTAGATATGGATGTTTCATGTTATAATGCGTTTTTTTATGGTTTTGTAATCAATGCCAATTCAGGTCTTAAATCAACCTTGTATATATATGATATTGAGTGACTTGAGCAAAATAAGAGAAAACAGAGAAAAAAAATAGAACCTTAATTCATTACTTACATTTGTTTCATTAGAATTCATAAAATCTTTTTTTAATTATGCTACAATTTTATTTTGCTTTTCCCATTTCTTAAAAATCACAAACCACAAAGCATCAGATACGCTCAAAACAACTAACTTTTCATTCCAACTAATTCCGTTTTTTATTAGAGCATTAAACATTATAATTTGAATAATCAAATGAAAACAGGAACTTGCCAATATTGACTTTGTCGATTCTGCAACTTGACCAATTCCCCAACTTCCAAAAATCATCATACAAAAAAGAAAACATTCTCTCCAATCGTCGCTTTTGTTAAGAAAGACAAATGCCATAAGAACCATAAAAAACCAATAAACAAATAGTTTTGCCAAGATTTTAATGTCTTTAATTCTTCTTGTAAATAACCTCTCCACCCATATTCCTCCATTATACAATATAGCAATGTCCCAACTATAGTAATAAACCCAAATAAACGAGAGTTAATTGTAAAATCATTTTCTACTCCAATTATTGTTAAAATAACAATGGGAATAACACCCATTAAGAGGCTTTTTGATTTTGAAGTACCGAAGAGTTATTTCAATTTCCCTCTTTCCTTTTAACAATAAAATAGATATAAGAGCACCTATAACAACGCCACTACCTTCAAGAAGAAGAGATGAGAAGATAAAAACCCAAGTTGGTAATTGTTGTAATTCTGTTTTGAGATTAAAAATATCAAACCTAAAAATATTTGATAATGTTATTGCTATCAGTGAAAATAGTACTATTCGTTTCCGGTTAGCTTCTTTTTTCATTCTTTGCCTATTGTTTGATGAGGATACAAAAAACAACAGAGAACTACTATATTACGATTAATATCTGTCGAGTTGTTATTTATAGTTGATGGGTTGTCCACATTTAATGTTATGTCAGCCATGGTCATTAAATTGTTATTTACTTACTAAATTAGTTTAGCCATAAAACTAGAATAAAACTGAATAGAAAACGTTCACTTAAGTTAAGAAAAGTGAATATCTTAGATTAGTGTTTTTTACTGGGTGTTTTTTCTAACAGCTTCTTTCCTGAAAATATTTTGCGACGTTTACACTTCGGCAATATTGTATGAATACACTCTACCTCAAATTTTTCAATAGCTGTTATTCACTTAATAAAACTTATTGACATTGATAAATGAAAGAGATATGATAGAAATTTAACAAACTGTTATAAATTATAAAATAGATTGCATTTTAGACAGGTTTGAAAGTCCATAAATTATATATTTGCACCATCAGAAAGTAAAGCATTTTACTTCGAGTTCATTTATCATATCGTTAACAAATCGGATAACAGTTGTTTTTAAAAAAAATGTAACTGATTGATATATAGATTATTGTGAGACTGGGTTAAAGCCCTGTCATCCCGACTAATCACTTTTAATGTGGTTCCAAAGCACTGTTAACTATTTAGTTTACAGTGCTTTTTGTTTTGTTGTATTCGTTTAATATCAACTATTTCGCTTGCTCAATAGATAATTACCTATTGCCAAGTAGTCCAATCCTGTAGAATAAAAACACCGTAACGCATCTTTTGGGGATTCTACAACAGGTTCACCCTGAATATTGAAGCTTGTGTTTAGCACAACGGGAATTCCGGTTCTTTCTCCCAGTTTTTGTATTACTTCATGATATCTGGGATGCAATTCTTTCTTTACCGTTTGTAATCGTGCACTACCATCAACATGTGTAATGGCGGGAATTAGACGTTGTTTGTCTTCCAAAACATTACAAATTTTCAGCATAAAGGGAGCTTCTACTTCTAAATCAAAAAAATCCTTATAGGATTCTACAAGAGCAGAGGGTGCAAAGGGCCTATAGGCTTCCCTAAATTTCACTTCGGCATTGATTTTATCTTTCATTTGCGGAAAGGCAGGGTTTGCTAAAATACTTCGGCTGCCCAGTGCTCTGGGACCAATCTCCATAGGACCTTGAAACCATCCTATAATATTTCC
>NZ_JBPOGG010000021.1:0-14918 GCF_051251825.1 Nonlabens sp.
TCATTCCTCATTCCTCATTCCTCATTCCTCATTCCTCATTCCTCATTCCTCATTCCTCATTCCTCATTCCTCATTCCTCATTCCATACATAAAAGATTACAACAACCTTAACCAAAAATGCTCTGTCTTAGTTTTATTTTTGAGCAAAATCAATCACAATGGCATTGTTAGGTCCTATTATTAAGACAGCATTAAATCTTCACGAGTCTATTACTTCAACTTCAAATCATGTTGAAGCGCAGCGTGAAGTATTAAAAAGTCTTTTAAAAACAGCAAAGAATACCTCATTTGGTTTGTATTATGATTTTGACGGTGTTTTAGAAAATAATGATTTAGAGCACGCTTTTGCAGAAGCTGTACCATTTTACGACTATCATAAAATGGACGAGCAATGGTGGTCGCGCATGAAAGAAGGAAAACCCAATATCGCATGGCCAGGAACTCCAAAATTTCTCGCAAGATCTAGCGGAACGACTGGAAAAAAGTCCAAAACCATTCCAGTAACCGACGAGATGATTGCAGCCATAAAAGCTGCAGGAACTAAGCAAGTTAGTGCGCTCACTAATTTTGATTTGTCCAGCGATGTTTTTGAAAGTGAGGTGCTTGCCTTAGGAAGTTCGACAGATTTAGTAGAAGAAAACGGATTTACAATTGGTGAGATCAGCGGCATATCTGCAAGTCAAATACCTGAATTTTTAGATTCATTCTACAGACCTGGAAAAGAAATATCATCCATAGATGATTGGGATGAACGCGTTCAAAGAATCGCCGAAGAAGCCAAAAATTGGGACATCGGAATGTTAAGTGGTATTCCATCATGGTTGGAAATGATGTTGAAAAAAGTGATGGATTATCATAAGGTAGATTCTATTCATGAAATCTGGCCTAATTTATCGGTTTATACATCTGGTGGTGTTGCTTTTGAGCCATATCGTACAGCATTTGAAAAACTATTTACCAAGCCAGTGCAAATTGTAGATACTTACCTAGCTAGTGAAGGTTTTATCGCATGCCAGCAACGTCCAGAAACCAGTTCTATGGAACTCATAACCGATGGTGGCATTTATTTTGAGTTTGTTCCTTTTAAACCAGAATACGTAGAGCAAGACGGAAGTATCTCATTAAATGCTCCAGTACTTTCCATGGCAGATGTTGAGGAAGAAGTAGATTATGCCTTAATCATTTCGACTGTTTCTGGTGCGTGGCGTTATCTCATAGGTGATACCATTAAGTTTACAGACGTGAAACGTGCCGAAATCAAAATTACCGGTCGTACTAAGTTTTTCTTGAACGTAGTAGGTAGCCAGTTATCGGTTCTTAAAATGAAAACTGCGATTACAGAATTACAAGAAAAATTCAATACCAGTATAAAAGAGTTTACGGTAAGTGCTAAGAAAATAGATGGAGATTTCCACCATGTCTGGTACTTAGGAACAGAAACAGAAACCTCAGAAAAAGAACTTGCTGAAGCTCTAGATCAATCCCTTCAAGAAGCCAATAAAAATTATAAAGTCGCAAGATCTAAAGCCTTAAAAGGCGTCCAAGTCCATAAAGTACAACCAGAAACTTTTTCTCAATGGAGCGATCACAATAAGAAAAAAGGTGGTCAAGTAAAAATGGAAAAAGTAATGGACGAAGAGAAATTTAAGGCTTGGGAAGAGTTTGTAAGTAGTCTGTGAGTCGGTTAGTTTTTGAGTCGGTGAGTAGTGATGGTGTTGATAACCATTTGATTCATCTACAAAACTTAATACGGTCTTCGAGTGCCTCAGACCTCGGTTAAGTAACTATATCGAGCATTGAGGTTCTCGAAATGCGGTGTTTTAAGCTATAAAAAACCTCAAATCGGTCTTTGAGTGCACATCGACAGGCTCAGTGTGACACCTCGAACCTCGCATTTTGGTTGAAACTTGAATCTAAATTACCTATATTAATCGTTCTCGTCTTTCGCTCGAACTGACATCTGTTCGAGCGTTAGGATTTTAGATTTTTCCACTCAACTCTGAACTCTGAACTTTGAACTCTGAATTTGAAAGTCTGTCTTCGAGTACCTCAGACCTCGCGCAAAAAAAGCAAAAACCTAAAAACCTAATGCGGCGCCAGTTCTTCTTTACTGGGCTTTTCGCCAGTTTCTCCATAACGATTGATTAATTCTAGAATTTCCTCTGGAGATAGGTAGAATTTGCGCATGTGCTGTTTGTATTTTTCTGACAGGCTGGTATGGTTCAAGATAAATTCTTTGGTTTTTAAAATGTATTCACCCATTCCGTGACGCACGGCATAATCGTCTGCAGCGCGTTCTACTTCTTGAATGTGTGAATGAGAGTACAAATACTTGAGTCCAAAAAATATCATTCCTACTGTGGATCTAGCGCGGTAATCCATCACATGACCTAGTTCATGGCCTAGCCAGCCTATTAATACATCATTTGGCACTTCCTTAATGGTAAAAATCTCATTTTCAACCTTAAATTCCTTACTAATCAATATAATATAACTGCGATTGTTACGTGATTTGAATAGACTTTTCCAAGTAGGCTGTGCTTGCATGAAGTTTTTACGCACCATATCGTTGAACTTGAATATGATTTCAGTGTCTTTCAAAGCAGGATAAAAAGACATCGCTTTTTCTGCTTGTTTGATAATGGAATCGGGCGCTGTAATTTTAGGATACTTCATATACAGCAATATACGAGAGTCGGCTATTTATGGTCGTGAAAATGACGTTAAAGATTAAAATTTTGTGGAGTACGCTTTCGCGAAAGCGTGACAAACACAAGCTATCGAGCCATAATAATACAAATTTGCTTTCCAAACTAACAAGTGTTAGTTTTGTGTGAACTTAACGACCTAACAACTGTGAGCAACTTCCATAACATAACTCTATCGCAAGTCTATAAAGAGACTGATGACACGACGGTAATCGCCTTTAACGTTCCACAAGAGCTCGAAGAAGAATTTAAGTACCGTCAAGGTCAATTTTTAACCTTGCGTGCGATTATTAACGGTGAAGACTTACGTCGCAGTTATTCATTGTGCAGCAGTCCGCTGGATGGTGAATGGAAAGTAGCTGTTAAAGAAATATTTGAAGGTAAGTTTTCTACTTATGTAAATCGTGAATTGAAAGTTGGCGATACGCTACAAGTCGCTGCGCCTAGCGGTGATTTTGGGATTGATTGTTATGAAGAAAATGAGGCTAAAAATTACGTAGCATTTGCTGCAGGAAGTGGAATTACTCCTATGTTGAGTATCATTAAAACACATCTAGCCAGTGAGCCAAATGCTAAATTCAAGTTATTCTACCTCAACAGAACGGTTAAATCTATTATCTTTAAGGAAGAGATTGAGGCGTTGAAAAACAAGTATTTAAGTCGTTTTGAAGTCTTCTATTTTTTAAGTCGTGAGCATAGAGATATTCCGTTATTTAATGGAAGATTTGATCAAGAAAAGTTACAAACGCTCACGCAGACTTTAATTAACGCACCGCATACGGACCACGCTTTTATTTGTGGACCTGAAGACATGATTTTCTTGATAAGAGATGAACTCGTCGCGGCAGGAATGAAAAAAGAAAACGTTCATTTTGAGCTTTTTGTAAGTGGTCTAAGTGAAGAAGATAAAGCAAGAGCCGCTGCAGCGCTAGAGAAAAAAGTAGATGGTGTGGACGTGACGATTATAGATGGAAGTAAAGAATTCCATTTTGTGCTAGGAAAGGATCACGATAATGTGCTCGATGCAGCCATTGCCGCAGGAGCAGATTTACCTTATGCCTGTAAAGGCGGCGTGTGTAGTACGTGCAAGTGTAAAATCGTAGAAGGAAGCGTAGAAATGAAAGTGAATTACGCACTGACTGATGAAGAAGTAGAAAAAGGATATAGACTTAGTTGTGTAAGCGTACCGACGAGTAAAAAGTTGGTGGTGGATTATGATGTTTAGCTATTGGCGCTTAGCACTTAGTGCTTAGAGTTTTTGATTATTTCGCTTTCGCGAAAGCGTCATTAATAAGCAAATAATAAATTAATATAAATATGAATGAGTTTAATTTTGAGAATTTAAAGATTTATCAAAAGTCATTAGATTTTATTGATGAAGCTCACAATTCTCTAACTTCATTTCCTAAACATGAAATGTATAGTTTAAACTCTCAATTTTCTAGAGCATCAAATAGTATCGCGCTTAACATCGCAGAAGGTCATGGCGATACAGATGCACAATTTAATAGGTTCTTGAAAATTGCTGAAGGTTCTATTAGAGAATGTGTAAGTTGTATTACACTTGCTTTCAGACGAGGTTATATCAATAAAGAAACGAATTTAAAGTTAAGAACTTTACTGATAGAACTAGCAAAAATGATAAGAAGTCTGAGGAATAAATTAAAATAAAAAGCTAAGCGCTAAGTGCCAAAAGCCAAGTGCTAATAATATTAATATATACGACATGAGTGAAGCAGAAATCAAGAATTTAGAAGAGCAATTTGATGCTAAAATTGCCAGAGATGAAAAGATTGAGCCAAAGGACTGGATGCCTGAGAAGTATCGTAAGACACACATCAGACAGATTTCCCAGCATGCCCATTCTGAAATTGTAGGAATGTTGCCAGAAGGTAACTGGATTACTCGTGCGCCATCGTTGCGCCGTAAAGTAGCATTGCTTGCAAAGGTTCAAGATGAGGCTGGACATGGACTTTATTTATACAGCGCTTGTGAAACTTTAGGAATCACTCGTGAGCAACTCTATGAAGATTTACATTCTGGCAAAGCAAAATATTCATCGATTTTCAATTATCCAACAATGACTTGGGCAGATATGGGCGCGATTGGATGGCTGGTAGATGGTGCTGCGATTATCAATCAGGTGCCGTTGTGTAGTACATCTTTTGGACCTTATGCTCGTGCAATGGTGCGTGTATGTAAGGAAGAAAGTTTCCACCAGCGTCAAGGATATGAGATTATGTTATCGCTTTGTAATGGAAGTGAGGAACAAAAAGAAATGGCTCAAGATGCATTGAATCGTTGGTGGTGGCCATCATTAATGATGTTAGGTCCTACAGATGCGGCGAGTACGCACACAGAACAATCCATGAAATGGAAGTTGAAACGTAAAACTAATGACGAGTTGCGCCAGCAATTTATAGACCAGACCGTTCCTCAAGCAAATCTATTAGGACTTACCATTCCAGATCCAGATTTGAAATGGAATGAAGAAACTGGAAGTTATGATTTTGGAGAGATTGATTGGGATGAGTTCTGGCAAGTTGTAAAAGGGCACGGACCTATGAATAAAAAACGTCTAGATGATAGACGTAATGCCTGGGAAAACGGAGCTTGGGTACGTGAGGCAGCAACAGCTTATGCTGCTAAGCAGAAAGCAAAGAAAGAAAAAACTGCGCAAGCAGTGTAATTATAAAGTCAAGCCGTCGAAGGACGGCTTCGCTATTTAATCAATGGAAATATGAATCAAGAAATACCACTTTGGGAAGTTTTTATAAGATCTAAAAACGGACTAGAACACAGACACTGCGGCAGCCTGCATGCCGAAGATGCTGAAATGGCAATGAATAACGCACGAGACGTTTACACTCGTAGAAATGAAGGAGTCAGCATTTGGGTAGTAGAATCTAATAACATTACAGCCAGTAGCCCTGATGATAGCGGCGAGCTTTTTGAACCTGCAAGTGATAAAGTTTATAGACATCCTACTTTTTATGAGTTGCCTGAGGAACTAAAACATATGTAAAAGCTCTGCTTTGACATATGTTTTAAACTTAAACTTAAGTTGAAATCTAAATTTAAAAATTGATGAGTAAGCCTTATGATTTAGAAGATAGATTAATCAGTTTTGCTGCTGATGGGGTTAAGGTTTTTGATAAACCTGCCAAAACATATGCATCTAAGTATTATGCTGAACAGCTCATAAGATCATCTGGCTCGGTATCATTAAATTTTAGTGAGTTTGCTGGAGCAGGAACTGAAAAGGATAAAATCAATAAACTTAGAATATCACTCAAGGAAATTAAAGAGTGTAATAATAATTTAAAGATTCAGCTTAAAGCTAATTTAGGAAATGCAAAGTCTTTAACTGGACTGCAAAACGAAGCTGAACAGATCGTAAGAATTCTAGTAGCTATTATAAACAAAAGATAAACCCTTTTAAATTTAAATTTCAGTTTAGATTTAAGTTTAAAAATCACAATATTTAATATGGATACCGTTTCAAATTTAAACTCGAATGCGATTTCAAATTCTTCAACGCCTATCAAGGAATTAAACCCGCAATTCCTTGAATCAAAGGAAAACAAACAACACCTAATCAACTACCTACTAGGAGTTGCAGATAATTACTTAATTCTCGGTCAGCGACTGGGAGAACTCTGTGGTCATGGACCTAATCTTGAGCCAGATATCGCACTTACTAATATTTCACTAGACATGTTAGGTCAAGTGCGTAGCTTTTATCAATACATCGCACAATTACGCGGTGATAAATCTACTGAAGATGATATCGCATTTTTAAGAAAAGAACGTGAGTATAAAAATGTTTTGCTAGTAGAACAACCTAATACTGATTTTGGATATGTGATTGTACGTCAGTTTTTCATTGATGTCTATAACAAGATGTTTTTAAACGCTTTACAGCAAAGTGCCGACGAAACTTTACGAGCGCTCGCTTTCAAAGGAATAAAAGAAGCTAGTTATCACGAGCGTTTTTCTGGCGACTGGTTAAAACGTCTGGGCGATGGGACTGAAGAAAGCAAACGCCGAGTTCAAGAAGCCGTAAATGACTTATGGATTTACACCGATGAACTCTTTCAAACCACTGCTGCCGATAAAGCGATGATAGAAGCTGGAGTTGCGCCAGATATGCTTCAACTACGTGACTATTATTACGAAAAAGTTGAAGAATTACTTTCTACCGCAACACTCGAAATCCCAGAAGTTGAATATTTCCAAAAAGGCGGAAAAGAAGGACTCCACAGCGAGCACATGGGTTATATTCTTGCAGATATGCAGTATATGCAGAGAACATATCCGGATAGTAAGTGGTAGAGTTAGGAAGACGAAGTTGAAATCGAAATCGAAGTCGAAATTTTTTAAATTGTAGAAAATGGGAAAAAGTGATTATGATTTAGCAGATAGGCTTGAAAATTTTGCAGCTTCAGTAATAACTCTTTATTCTAAAATGCCAAGTTCTTATGCAGCGCAATATTTAGCCCAGCAATTAATTCGATCTAGCTGCTCAACAGCATTGAATTATGGAGAGGCCTTGGGTGCTGGAACTGTTAAAGATCAAATTAATAAATTAAGAATAACTCTCAAAGAGTTGAGAGAATGTCTAAGAAATCTTAATATTCAGCAAAAAGCAAGGCTAATTGATGAAAGTAAGTTACTAGCGTTAAGGGATGAGAATGATCAATTAATTAGAATAGTAGTAACCATAATTAAAAACAAATCATAATAATTCAATTTCGACTTCGACTTCGATTTCGATTTCAAAATAACCTCTTCCTTGATCGATATTCAAAATGATTCAAAACTATAACATACCACAGGAGTTACAAAATATTCTTGAGTCAGTCAAAGATCCAGAGATTCCAGTTCTTAACGTAGTTGATCTAGGAGTCATACGAGAAGTAATCGTAGAAGGAAAAGAAATTACTATAAAACTCACACCTACTTACAGCGGTTGCCCAGCCATGGATGTAATAGGTGATGATTTAGAAAGAGCATTTGCTGCACATGGGTATACTACAAACATTCAGTTAATTATGAGTCCGCCGTGGACGACTGATTGGATTACCGAGCGTGGTCGTGAAGCGCTTGAAAAATACGGTATCGCTGCACCGCTAGAAGAAACTGCCGATAAAGATGTACTCCTCAATGATAAGAAATTGGTAAAATGTACCAACTGCGGTTCGAAGAATACTAAGTTGGTGAGCCAGTTCGGTTCTACAGCTTGTAAAGCAATGTTCCAGTGTGAGGATTGCTTAGAGCCGTTTGATTATTTTAAGTGTTTGAAGTAGAAAACATGATCTAGTTAACTAATAAAAATGCAAAATATTTTGGAATTCACGCAACCATTAACTAGTTCTTGCATCTTAAATAAAAATCAGCCTTATGAAAAATATAATTTACACATGCCTGTCTATCTTATTAATTATTTTCATTAATTCTTGCTCATCGGACGATAATGAAATAGAGAATAACCCAACTTTAGCTAAACATATTAGCTTGTTATATGATCAGTCTAATCCTTCAGTCGTTATTGATTCAACTATAAATTATTTATCAAACGGTAGAATAAGTATATCTGAGCATTATAGTGGCGCTGGGAACGTATTGATTTCAAACTATAACTATAATATTAATGGCGATTTGATATCAATTGTTACTAACGGCATAAATCCTGATCAATTTTTTGACTATAATACAAATGGTACTCTAGCTTCGGTACGTACTATTTCTCCATCTAATGGATTTGGTAATAGAAATGATTTTGTCTATTTACCGAACAGGATTGAAGTTATGTACAATTCCATTAATACAGGAGCTCCATCAACACCTATATTGGACCGCGAGTTTATTTTAAATGCAAATGGCCAGTTAATTGAACAAAAAGTGCATTTTATACAAGACTTTATTATTAGTATGAATATAAACTATAACGGAACAAATAATATAGAATCAAGAACCAATTCAAGTCTAAATTTGAACACGATGGTGACTACAACTTCAGGTAATTGGGATACCACCTACACTTCAGTTATAAATCCAGTAAATCAAATAATGGAAAACACCTATGGTGCTAATCTCAAGTCAATCTTAATGCCTATTTATTTAAGTGGATCTTTAAATTATGATTTTCCTACTAGACTATTTTCTGAGAATATCATTAGCACACATAATGTTTCATCAGGAGAGAATTGGCCTATGGACGTGGACTATAGTCTAGACTCTAATGGTAATGTAGATGAAGTAAGTTATACTACCACAGGTGGCACATGGTTATATGTAATAAAGGATAAGTTTTTCTACCAATAAGCTGATTAGATGACAATAACAAGTACTAAAATAATTTACAAGGAATACTTTTGGTGACTAATAATTTTTTAACTTATAAAGTTCAACTGCTTGTAAAGTAATGTTTCAATGTGAGGATTGTCTAGAGCCGTTTGATTATTTTAAGTGTTTGAAATAAGTCTTTATTATTGCTTATAGAATTTAAGCACACTATTCTCGCCTCCTGATTTAATATTTAAAAAATATAATCCTGGTTTAATGTTGTTCAAGATAATCTTGCTGTCATTGATTACTCCAGTAGATAATTCCTTACCATCAAGAGCATATATTCTGAAGGTTCCATTGGCAATGTCCTTTAAATAAATAGTGTTGCCTTCTAGTGGATTAGGATAAAAAGAAATCTGTTGAACATCATTTATTGATGCCGGTGCATTAAAAGTTGTAGTCCAGTATTCAGTAATCACGGGAAGATTGTAATCAAAATAAATACCAGCACTTGCTCCTATAACATCTCCTACTGCATAACCAGGCAGTGGTTTAATTCTGTATCGTATAAAGCCATGACTACCGTTTTCGTCTAATGATTCTGCTGTTAACTGTATGTCATCAAAGAACCAATCCAGTTCATTGCCATTATTTATGGAATAAGTATAATTATGACTGGCAGTAATCATCTCAAAGGTTGACATATCCAGCTTGTTATTTAAAGTAGATAAAATACGTACAAACTGCGCACTTGCGGTTCCTAAATTTTGAAATCTTATAGTGTATTCTAAGTAATCACTATTAGAAAAAGTGTTGATAGGAATGTTAGGACCACGTGCTTCAGTCATATCATTTGGATCATAGGATCCTACCACGTCAACATTAAAGTTTGCCACATTGTTATTGGAATTATTGTCTAAAGAACTAGGCGTAATCATCGCAGTATGTGTAAATGTATCACCTATTTGTATACCTGTAGTAGGTGTAGTCATAATAACTGTATAACGTTCAATTGCAAAATTTGAAAGATTGTATGACATGCTAAAACCGGTACTGGTAAGAGTAGCAGTTCCATTTGCAATTAGGTCAACACCATTAACATCTTCAATTGTGATGATACTTGCATTAGGGTCATTTGTGAAATCTACCATTCCTGTTGCAGCTCCATTTAATACATTATATATGACTAGTGAAACCTTGCTATCAAAACCTGGATTAGGCGATATAATGTTAGTTAAATTTACACCAGCGTCTCTATTGCTAGCTGAAACCTCTGTTACTGCAAATTCTAGATCTGTTGTCACACCAGCAGTTGTGGTGATGTCATCAAAGTTAGAAGTGTTTATTGTAAAAAAATTAGAGTGCTGGAATAAATTAGCATTAACGTCATTCAATTGTATTCCAGGATTAAGGTCAGATTTTAAAACAGGAACACCATTTCCGTTAAAAATGGTGGTACTCGTAGTAGGGTCATTATCTGCTATAAACTCAAATTTTATAAAAGGCATTTGAGATTCACTGGCTTCTCTAGTACCATTTGCATTTTCATCCAGAAATGCAGTAGCTTTCATAAGCCCAAAATTGGTGCTACCATCACTATAACCATTTCTGTATTCAAATTGATGTGCCAATGTTAGTGCTAATTGAAAAGGTGAAGTCCCATCTACTAACTGGTAATTAGAAATACCAGTAGGAAAAGAATTCTGATCAATTACTGCTATAAAATCATCAGTGAATGTGCCTAATGAAAAAGGGTCTATGTACCACCATCCTGTTTCATTGGTAATCACTTGAATAGTAAGCCCATCAGAGTTAACAGCATTAATAACAGCACCTGGGATAATGGTATCCACATTAGGAGTGTAAGCTGAGTCTAAATCAACATCCACATAAATAACTCCATAACTTTGAGGTGTACTTATAAAATAGGTGGACACACCATCGGGTATTCTATTTCCTTGCGCATCAAGCCCATCTGATTGCTCTGTAATAGTTACGCCATTCATAGCTCCAGTTACCGTTGCTTGTGTAGATCCTAGAATGGACGCGTTACCAGAGATTGCTTTTCTGCCAGTCGCTGTCGCCGTTGCTCCAGGAGCGAGAGTTGAAGGACTCAAAGTGAAACTTGTTGTAACAGCATCGGGATGAGTAATTACCAGATTGCTGATCGTGTTTTGAGAAATATTTGTTACCGTGTAGGTCAGGTCCGTATAGCCACCTTTAGGACCATATCCTGCATCAAGTTGAAACTCAAGATCATTTTGTGCAATAGAGAAAAATGAAATAAATAGTGCAAAAATGGAAATTACAGTTCTCATAACTTAAAAGTTTGTATAAAAGTAAGAATTTTATATGCTATTTTAAATTTTAAATCTTTTAATTGAATGGGATAGGATGGTGGATCTCGCTTTCGCGAAAGCGTAACAAACATTATCTTTATAAATTAAAATCATTTATGTCAGATTCTATCCTACTGCAAGTCGATAACGGCGTTGCAACTATAACTCTTAATAGACCACAAGTATTCAATTCCTTTAATCGCGAGATGGCATTTGCAATGCAAGATGCGTTAGATCATTGTGCTGCAAATGATGCCGTGAGATCTGTCTTAATAATAGGTGAAGGAAAAGCATTTTGTGCAGGACAGGATATCCAAGAAATCACAAATCCGGATTTAAATCCAGGATTTAAAGCCATTCTAGATGATCATTATAATCCCATAGTTTTAAAAATTAGAAATTTGGAAAAGCCTGTAGTAGCCGCTGTAAATGGAGTCGCTGCTGGAGCTGGTGCAAATATTGCCATATGTTGTGATGTAGTTATTGCTACAAAAAGTGCTGCTTTCATTCAAGCATTTTCTAAAATAGGATTAATTCCAGATAGTGCTGGAACGTTCTTTTTACCTCGATTAATCGGTTTTGGAAAAGCTAGCGCAGCTATGATGCTAGCAGATAAAATTACAGCCGCCGAAGCTGACCAAATGGGTATGATCTACAAAGCAGTTCCCGATGAAGATTTTCTTGCAACAGCTCAAAAAACAGCACAAAAATTAGCTGATTTACCAACAGTAGCGCTTGCTAATACTAAGAAAGCACTCAATCAATCATTCTACAATACGGTAGAAGAACAACTAGCTCTAGAATCAAAGCTACAAATAGAAAGTGCCGCTACAGAAGATTATGCTGAAGGTGTTGCGAGTTTTATGGAAAAACGTAAGCCGAATTTCAAGGGCAAATAGAGAATATCGAATATCGATTAAAGAATATTGAATAGCGAAATATGGAAATTAAGAAAGTCTCGATTATAGGCGCAGGAACAATGGGAAGTGGAATTGCTCAAGTAGCTGCCACGGCTGGTTGTCAAGTAAAGTTGTTTGATGTGAATCAGGAGCAATTGGACAAAGCTCAGGCTGCTCTTGAAAAGATAATGAATCGGTTGATTGAGAAAGGTCGTATTGATACAGCCGAGAAAGACCGAATTCAAGGTAATATTTCTTATGTAAATGCTATCAAAGATTTAGCTGACTCTGATTTGACTATTGAGGCGATTATTGAGAATCTGGATATCAAGAAAAAGGTATTTCAAGAACTAGAATCTTGTGTTTCTAAAGACTGTATTATTGCTTCAAATACTTCAAGTTTGAGTATAGCCAGTATAGCCGCATCACTTGATAAACCAGAACGTTGCATAGGAATTCATTTTTTCAATCCGGCTCCGTTGATGAAGCTCGTTGAGGTGATTCCGGCAGTGCAAACGGCTCAAAATGTAACAGACACTTGTGTAGCGACTATAGAAAACTGGAAAAAAGTAGTTGCGGTGGCAAAGGATACTCCTGGATTTATAGTGAATCGTGTGGCACGTCCTTTTTACAGTGAATCGCTGCGTATTTATGAAGAAGGAATGGCAAGTTTTGCCACTATAGATTATGCTTTGAAAGGATTGGGTTTCAAGATGGGACCATTTGAGTTGATGGATTATATAGGCCATGATGTGAATTATGTGGTGACCGAGACTGTTTTTGCAGCATTTTATTTTGATCCTCGATACAAACCATCTTTGACTCAAAAACGACTGATGGAAGCTGGTTGGTTAGGTCGTAAATCAGGACGTGGTTTTTATGATTATGTGAATGTTGATAGTGAACACGCTTTCGCGAAAGCGGACCCAGTAAAATCTCCTGAACTCATAAAAGAAATTCAAGATCGAGTACTTGTAATGTTGATCAATGAAGCTGCTGACGCTCTGTTTTTAAACATATCAACAGCTCAAGGAATAGACAGCGCGATGACCAAAGGTGTGAATTACCCTAAAGGATTGCTCGCCTGGGCAAACGAAAAAGGAATCGACTGGTGCGTGAATCAACTGGACGCGATGTATGATTTATACCGAGAAGATCGCTATAGATGTTCGCCAATATTGCGTAAAATGAACGCTGCCGGAACTCAATTCTCATTCTAATGAGATATGTAGCACTATTGCGAGGCGTTAATGTGAGCGGTAAGAATAAATTACCTATGGCATTGTTACGCGATGCACTTGGGAAAACTCCTTTTTATGGAGTCACTACTTATATACAAACGGGAAATATAGTTTTTAATACAGATCTAGAAACATCGCAATGTGAGCAAATCATAGGTGATTTGTTGAAATCAGAATTTGACTTAGATGTGCCAGTTATTGTTAAAAAGCAAGATGCGATTAAGGATATCTTAAAAGCAAATCCGTTCAAGACTAGAACTATAGAGGATTCAAAGTTTATGAGTTTTGGTTTTTTAAGTGAAATTCCTGTTGCAGAGAAAGTAACTTCTATTGATGGATTCTCAAATGATGTCGAGACTTTTAGGATTATAGATGATGTGATTTACTTCTATTGTGGTGTTGGTTTTGGCAAGACTAAAATGACCAACGTCTTTTTTGAAAAGAAACTTGATGTTACATCAACGATGAGAAACTACAATACAACTTTGAAACTTACAGAACTTTAAAAGATGATAGACGGAAAAGATATCCCAGCAAAAATGCTCTCACTAGATCCTTATTCTACTTGGTTGGGAATTGAGATTCTATCTGTTGAAATAGGCCATGTGAAATTAGGAATGACCATTAGACCAGAAATGCTCAACAGCATGGGCAATGCTCATGGAGGAATTACCTATGCGCTGGCAGATACTGCTTTTGGCTTTTCATCAAACACACACGGTAAGTTTGCCGTATCCATAGAAACAAGTATCAACCACATAGAAGCACTAGAAGAAGGCGATTACATCACTGCAGAATGTACACTAGACAAAACCAAAACTAAAGTAGGTTTCAACATCGTTGAGGTGAAGAAAGGCGATGAGCTTGTTGCGCTTTTTAAAGGAGTGGTTTATAGGACTAATAAGGATTGGGAATGATACAGAAGATGAGTAGATTTGATGATTAGAAGATTAGTTAACTTATTTTTGAATGATGAGTAGTGAATATCATTTTGCCTTTGAAAATCTTGATGTTTATTCAAAATCAATTGATTTTGGAGAGCATATTCAGAAACAAATAAAGCTATTTCCCAAAGAGGAACTTTATTCATTATCAAGTCAATATAGACGAGCGGCAGACTCCATAGCTTTAAATATTGCTGAAGGTTATCCTGGTAGTGACGCTCAATTTATTAAACATTTAAACATCGCCATTTACAGCGCTAATGAATGTGTTGTTTGTAGTACAAAAGCTGAAAGAAGAAATTATATCACTAAACAAGAAAACGAAGAAAACCGAAAATTAATTACGGAATTAACTAAAATGCTATCCTCATTAAGGAAGTATGTGAGAAATAGAAGTTTTTAAATAGAAATTTTTATTTTCCACTAATCCACTAATCCACTAATCCACTAATCCACTAATCCACTAATCCACTAATCCACTAATCCACTAATCCAC
>NZ_JBPOGG010000022.1:0-13961 GCF_051251825.1 Nonlabens sp.
ACCGATGAAGAAGGCCTAAAGGACTCGGATACGACCACTATTACCATAACAGAGACGCAAAACGAAGCCCCAGTAGCTGTAGCCTCTGGAACTCCTTTAACAGGCTATGCTCCTTTAAATGTTCAATTCAGTGCAAATAACTCTACTGACGATACAGGCATTACAGGGTATTTCTGGGATTTTAACGATGGTTCTACAACGACAAATAAAAACCCCTCCCACGATTTTGCTAATCCGGGTACTTACAAAGTAGAACTTTCTGTAAAAGATGAAGATGGACTGACGCATGCCACAACTATTGATGTAAAAGTGAACGAAAGACCTGTGGACAACGGTGGCGGTGACACTGGTGGTGGAGACACAGGCGGTGGAGATACCGGTGGAGGAGATACTGGAGGGAATTCAGGCAATTACCCCTCTAATGCTGTTTTTGCATCTGATTTCGGTTTTAATTCCAGTGATGGAACGGATGCTGTCTATAAAGCATTAACCTCAGGAAGTTCGTATGTGGTCATTGACAAACAAAGCTCAGACTGGATTGTTAAACCCTTAAAACTGTTTAGACTTAAAAATATGACCATAGTTTTTGAGTCCGGAGTAACCCTAAGAGCTAAATCCGGAGCATTCTCCGCTTCTAGTAGTATTTTATTTCAACTTGTTACTCCTGAAAATGTTACAATAGAAGGAAATGGAGCCACACTAAAAATGATTAAATCAGAATACAACAGTATGGAAAATAGGCATGCTATTTCTATCAACGGGGGTAATGATGTTACTATCAAAAATTTAACTCTAAAAGATAGCGGAGGCGACGGTATGTACATTGCAGGAGGTGGCAACACTAATTATTCCAAAAACATCACGTTAGATAATATTGTTTGTGAAAATAATCGTAGACAAGGCTTAAGTATTATTAGTGCTGAAAATGTTTGGGTTAAAAATTCAGAATTCAATGGTTCTAATGGTGCTGACCCAGAATCTGGGGTTGATCTAGAACCAAACGACCCTAGTGAACGACTTATCAATATTAATTTTAATAATTGTAAATTTTCAAACAATGATAGTTTTGGATTCGCTCTCTCTGTTAACAAATTAACAAGTTCATCTAAACCAATTAGCGTTAAAGTAAGTAATAGTGTTTTTAGTAATAATATGAAATCTCCTTCTTCAGGAGTAAGTGATGCAGAACTATTTATTCACCAAGGAGACCATAACAACCCGGTTAAGGGAACTGCTACTTTTACTAATATAAAATTTAATGGTAGTAAGCATCGTATAATAAAAGCAAAAAAGGCTGCCGATGCTTTCAAAGTTATATTCCAAGATTGCTCCGCTTACAACGTATCAAGTTCTGGTTCTGACTATGTAATCGAATTAGAGGCGCTTGGAGCAGATACAACTACAGGTAATTATGAATTTAACAACTTCTACTTGGAGTATAACGTAAACTTACCTTTTATGAACATTAATGCTCCCAATGTTAATCATACTGTGAAAGATATTAAAGGATCTTTTACAATTAAGGAGCCTTATGATAATCCATTAACATATGGACACGGATATAAATCAAGTTCCAATGTTAACGTGAACATCTCCTATAATCACATCAATTAATATGTCATTATATTTTCAATAGAAAATTACCCATGTGGCTTATTTTTTTTAGGATGTTGCTAAATACATTTTAATTATTACTACTTATCGGGGAAGAATTCTTTTCCCGATTTTTTTCTTCATTTTTTTAGTGACAAATCTTCCCGATGATTAATGAAGACATCCTTAATTATCACCTCTTTTGCAATAATTTCTTTATTTGTAATTCTTCATTGACCAAACTTATATCATATTTATTCTCGCTGTGAAATTATACAGCCTTTTCGTTAAAATTTTTTCATGCATTTATTCTCTTATTTAAATTAAAACATTCTCTAACAGCTATCCATTATTTCACAGTTTTCCATATTAACTTCCCACCATTGTTTAACAATGTCATTTGGGATTAACTTATTTCTGCAACTTCTACTTGCTAGAACGTATAAGTAAAGTCTTGAATATTTTAAAAATCAACCCACATTAAATTCTTCGTTTTTTTCAATAATCAGCTCTTTAATCTACTTCAAATCTTTGTTATTGTACACTTTATCGATCGTTCTAATTAGTTGAAGTGTAGTTCATCTAAAAAAGAACTCGATGAGCAACAAACAAAACTCTACAGGAGTTATTAAATAAAATTCGTTCAGTTAATCAAAAAGTACGTTGAAAGAATAAAAACTTACAAACAAAATTGTGAAAAAACAACGATAGAAAAATAGTCCCAAACCTATTTTTCTTTATATAAATATCCTACTTATGCGTTATTTAAATATATCCCTTCCTAAAGGGGTAATGCCTTTCTTTGCCCTATTCCTTCTATCTGCTTCTTGCTCGAAAGATTTAGATTTATTAACTAGCTATGTAGTAAAAGATGCAGAAAGTAGTTTAAATAATTATGGAGATTATTTAATTAATGATAGTTATAATCTAAACGGTAATAGTTCAATTATTTTAGATGTATTGGATAATGATACTTTTATTGACTTGGATAAAGTTCAAATCGTAGAAACTTCCCAGCCAAAAAATGGAACAGTAAAGATTAACCCGGATAACACATTAACCTATATTATAACATCTACCGATGACACTGACGAAATCAACACCGAAGAAAACAGTGAAAATGAAACCATCCAAGAAATCGATACGGAAACAACTGAAGAAGAGTCTACACAAGATAACTATACGGCCATAACCGAAGAAAAATCTAATCAAACTGACAATTCTATAAAGGAGCCAGAAATAGTCGAACAAGAAACCGAAAATAAAACGTTTGACGATACAATTAAAGACGAGGAAGACACTTTCACTTATACAATAGAAACAACGGATGAAAAAGGTGAAGTAAAAACTGAAGAAGGAAAAGTAACCATATTCTTTAATAAAAGTTATGAAAACTTAAAAGCATTTCCCTCTGCGGAAGGTTTTGGTAAATTTGCAACTGGAGGACGGGGTGGTAAAATCATAGAAGTTACAAACCTCAATGATTCAGGTAATGGTAGTTTGAGAGCTGCATTAGGAGAGTCCGGCTCAAGAACTATAATTTTTAAAGTTGCTGGAACCATAGAATGTTCTTCTTATCTTCAAATTAAAAATGGAAATGGCAATGTTACAATTGCAGGTCAAACTGCACCAGGAGATGGAATAGCTATTAAAGGAGCTGAATTCAGAATAATGGCTTCAAATGTTATAGTCCGCCATTTGAGAATTAGACCAGGAGATAATACTTCAGGTTCTAATGAGGATGGATTGAGAGTTGTAGCCTATAAAAATACAAGGACTGAAAATGTAATTATTGATCACTGTAGTATTAGTTGGGGTAAGGATGAAATTGTAGAAATTGGGGGTATAGGTGGCACTAGTAATGTTCGTAACGTAACAATTCAGAACAGTATAATCGGTGAAAACACCAATACTAAATACGGGCTACTACTCTGGAATAGAGCTCAAAATATTAGCATATTTCAAAATCTTTTTGTTCACAATAAAGAAAGAAACATAAGGTCATCTACTTGTACATCAAGTTTTGAAATGGTCAACAATCTAGTTTATGGTTTTAAAGACGCGACTATTCCTACATATGAAAACCATTTTGATGTAATTGGTAACGTATATAAATCTAATCCAAATTTAAAACCTAATAGTACTTTAATTCAATTGACCGCCTCTTTGAACAATTGCCCAGATGGTAACATTTCAGGTACTAAGGGTTATATTGATGATAACATTTTTGATGGAGGAAGTGTAAAAGTATCATCCAACATTAATCCTTATTTACAAACCAGCCCTGTTTTTAATTCAGGTATTTCCCCCATGAAATCATCTAGTGTTGAGTCTTATGTTCTTACAAATGCAGGAGCTAACAAACCATCCCGAGATTCGGCTGACGCGAGGGTAATAAAAGATGTAATAAACAAAACTGGTGGATTGCTATCGAAAGTATCCGATGTAGGTTATCCAATTTTACAGAGTGGAAATGCCTATAAAGACTTAGATAAAGATGGAATGGATGACATATGGGAAGCCTCAGTTGGATTAGACCCTTCAGATTACAGTGATGGTAAAAAAGATGCGAATAACGATGGATATACAAACTTAGAAGTATTCTTAGAATATTTAACGCAGTAATATCACATAAATCTAATCCGCTTCATTTTTGAATAACGTTAATATTGACATTAACATTATTAGATTCATCATATTTAATATAATCAATCTTAGGTACGGGAGTACCAATAATGGTAATTTCTCCCGAAATATTAGAAACATTTTTTAATGTTGGTAGTGTAGAGCCTCTTATTACCAAGTAGGGTACTCTTGATTCAACTTTCATTGTTAGCTTATCAAATTCATACCCTCCTAATTTATAACTACCCTTAAAGTAATCGGGCACTTCTAAATAAATAGGGGAATACGTACCAGCTTTACAAATATCAATGGCTGCACAATTCTTAAATAAAACTTTGTAGGCTTCAGTCGTTTTTCTGCTATAGAAAAGACCCCATTGGGAATCCTTTACCAGACAATCCTCAAAAGTAACCATACCCTTTACAGGGTTTGTTTTATGGGCATTAAAAATTAATTCACTAGCTACATACTTATTATTTTCATCGTGATTGTCCTCTATTAAACAGTTAAAAAAACTTATCTCAACTGGAATAGAAGTACCTTCTAAGTTATGCAGTGCCAAGACGATACCGGCATGATCATTATTTATAAATGTACAATCATAAAAATAAATACCCTGTATACGGTCCTGTTTTGAATTAGGCTCTATATCCAACCCTGCTCCCGGCAGAGTCCCTTTTGTATTTTTGAAAATACTATTTCTAATTACAACATCTTTAGCACTTATAATGGACATTCCTTGCCTCTTATTATTATCAGAAATCACATTTTCAATCTGTATATTTTCCGAAAATCCACCTTTTACACTTCCTGCAATATATATTCCATCTCCACCAGAATCTTTAAGTATTAAATTGTCAATCCGTATTAGAGTACAACCTCTTAAACTAATACAGTGTCTCCATTCTCCATTTGTGTACTCTTTCTTATTCATTTGTAATGTAGCAGCATTACCTAGAATTGTAATATTATGTGAATTACGAAATTCTAATAAAGCATCCGTCGTTTTAATGAAATCCCCTTCTTTAGCACAAAGTAATACCCCTTTTTCGAAAACCAATACTTTATTTTTCAACTGTTTAAAGATTAACGGACCTGTCACCCACTGGGTAGGCTGTTTATCAAAAATAATAGTATCATTTTTGGATAAAATAGCGTCATATATGTATTGGGTAGAATCCGAAGTATCAAAGCCAAAATCTGAAATTTTTACTGTTTGCCCAGACAATTTAATAACACATAACAGAACTAAAACAATAATAAAACCTTTTTTCATTTTCAAATAATTTCATGATTATACTTTAATAAGCCAAAGCTAAGTTTTTAAAATAAGCTATTAATTTAGATATCTTGAAATTAAACCAATGCAATAAGATTCATTTAGTTGTAAGGTTAAGCGACCAATGTAAAAATCATTTTATTTTCAATCCCGTTTCATAGTGAACCATTTAAAGGGTAAAAACTATCTTTGAAAAATTAATTATTTATTTTCATCAACTTTTATTCATTTTTATCCGTTCTTAAAAAAGAAAATATAGGTTCAAACGTTAGTATTTACTATATGTATAAGTTTTTATTATAAGTAATCTTAGATGAAACACATTCAGAATTAGACTATTTCTACATAATTTATCTTTTAAATGAAAAAAAAATCCATTGCATTTCTTATTGGTTCTTTAGGCTCTGGAGGAGCAGAGAGAGTTGTTAGTACATTATGTAATGAACTAGCGGAAAAATATAAGGTAACAGTAATTACATTTGCTAAAAAAGAACCTTTCTATAAATTAGACCCAAAAATAAATCAAATATATTGCCTTGATAAAATTGAACCAAGTAATACGTTTTTAGATACAATAAGACTAAATCTTAAACTTCTAAAAACGATTAAAGAAAAATTACAAAATGAAAATATAGAATTAATTATTGGTTTTTTAACAAGAGGAAATATCTTGGCCGTACTAGCCGCTAAAGCTTGTAAAATTCCTGTAATAATTAGTGAACGTAACAATCCATATACGGTTAAATTAAGTTTGCTATGGAAAACGCTCTGGAAATATACCTATCCAAAGGCGGATTGTCTTGTAGTACAGACAAAAATCATCAAGCAATATTTTAAACCTTTTGTAAAAGAAGAGAGTCTCAAAATTTTAGCCAATCCCATTTCCACAGAATTGACCCTAGCAAGAAATAAAAAAATTACAAAAAAGAAGGTTATTCTTAATGTAGGTCGTCTGGCAGATCAAAAAGCTCAATCACTTTTAATAAAGGCTTTTTCCGCCTTAAATACAGAGGATTGGTATTTGCATATAATCGGAAAAGGACCTAAACAGAAGGAATATGAAAATATGATATCTGAATTAGGAATGCAGGAAAGAATTAAACTTTTGCCTCCTACAAAATCTATAAGTAATCATTATAACTCCTGCTCTATATTTGCATTCACCTCTATTTATGAAGGTTTTCCCAATGCCCTAATCGAGGCTATGCATTTTGGACTGCCTTGTATTGCCACGGACTGCCCGACCGGCCCTTCTGAATTAATAAAAAATGGAGAAAATGGTTTTTTGATTGAAATGAATAATCAAAAACAATTAGAAGACAAATTAAATGTGCTAATGAACAATGAGACTATTCGAAATAATTTCTCAATCAAGGCTGAAAAGTCTGTAGAAAAATTTCAGGCAATTCATATAGCAAATGATTGGGAGCAGATTATTTTAAAAATCATGAAATAGCAAAACTATAATGATAAAGAGTATTAAAAGCTTTTTCAAAAATTTCAATGTTAAAGCTCTATTTCAGAATCAAGTTATTAGAAACATACTTACCGTAGGTGCTGCAACTCTATTAGTAAAATTCATCGGATTTTATAAGGAATCAGTAGTTGCTGCAAATTTTGGCCTCTCAGAGATTTTGGATACTTTTTTTATCGCCTCACTTGTTCCTGGATTTATAGACACTGTATTTCTTGGTGCTTTTAAAAATGTTTTCATACCCAGTTATGTTGCAGAATTAAGAACCACAAATAGTATATCTTCCTTTCAATCAACCGGTTTTCTAGTGACAGGCATAGTATCGGTGTTTTTTATGTTGGTTGCTTTTATATTTACTGATGTTTACTTAGAAAATTTCTTTGCTGGTCATACCCAACAATACTATAGTCTGATTAAAATTCAATTTCACTACCTTCTTCCATGTATTGTAATTTGGGGGTTTTCCTCTTTATTAAGTGGTTTACTAAATGTATCCGGAGAATATAAATACTCATCTTTTGGTAGTGTCTTCGTGCCTATTGCCATAATTACCTGTCTATTTTTATATAGGGATGACTTGGGTAATTTAGTTTTGGCCGTTGGCACATTGCTAGGGTCCATACTATGTTTCTTATATTATCTAACACTCTGTTTATCAAAGAAAGTTCTAACACTATCAAAACCTGATCTAAAGAGTTCAAATGCTAGGATTATGTTCGCGCAATTGCCTGCTAAAATCTCTTCTGGTTTCTTAACTGGAATGAATGGTGTTGTTGATCAATATTTTGCTGCACAATTAGTCCTCGGTTCGATTGCTGCTATGAATTACGGAAAAAAAATGCCCGCCTTTTTAATAGGCCTTTTGACCATAGCTATCACAAATGTATTATTGCCCTATTTTTCAAAATTAGTACTTAATAATAGAGAGAAATCTTTTAAAATGGTCTTTAAAATGATGAAAATCACTTTTCTAGGAGGCGCTATTTTTGCTGTTTTAGGTATTATATTTACTGATTTTTTTGTTGAATTTTTCTTCCAAAGAAAAGAGTTTACGACAAAGGATACGGATATCGTTTCTAATATCCAAAAAATATTTTTACTATATATTCCCTTTACTATAGCTGGAATGATAAACGTGAATTTTTTAACCAGCATTAATAAGAATTCATTTATGGCTTATGTTTCATTCGGGGCTTTAGTTCTAAATATAATACTAGATTATGTTCTAATTCAATATTACGGAATTTTAGGTATAGCCATTTGTACAACTGTAGTCGTCATATTGAAAAACATTGTTATGTTTTACTTTACATATAACGAGAGTAAAAAGATCAAAATTATCATATGATTTGTTAATTTTACTATTAAATTTTCAAGCAAAATTGAACATTGGACAATTGTTATATAATAATGGAAATATAGTCTAGTGAAGCAAACCTATTATGTTTTATTAATATATTGGACTATTAACTAATCGAAGCTATCAATTAAAAAAAAATTATTACTACTGTTCTCAATTTTCTATTCTAATATTTAAAGGCAGTAAACATTTTTTTGAAACTAATCTTTTGTTTCTTTATCATTTTTTTAGGCAATATAACCCTTTAAATTTTTCATATTTATTTTTCCTTGTATGTTCACACAATCTTTGAGCTCTCTTCGATAAGTTTATGAAGACAAAAAATAGCAAAAACCTAATTAAAAAACCAAGAAATGATTGATTTATCGATAAGTTGTTTGTGTAGTTATTTTATAATAATCCAGATTGTTTGGTTTATTCGTACAAATTGAAAATAATAACTTTAATAAAAAATATAAACCTATTTTTGTAGTTTATAGAAAGTATCGCTGTAGCAAATGAACAACATTTTAAAAAGTATACGATATCTTATACTCATTCTATTGCTATGGAATCTGCCTAGTTACTTAACGGCGTATTTCAGTCCTAGTTTGGGTTCTTTAAGTAGTTATGCCACAACATTTCTTTTATTTCTGTTTTTTTTTCTAAGTAAGGAAAAGCATAAATTGCCTTTACCGTTTATACTCTTGGTTTTACTTTATTTTATTATTAGTGGGTTAAACCCTATTTTTAGTATTAGTGAACTAGACATCATTAAAGAGCTTATTCGTTCATTGGCAATTGTTTTATTTTCAGTAGAGGTGTTACAGCGAACCACGAAAAATGAAATCTATTATATTCTTTTAATCGGAGCAACTTCTATTATTATTAATGCTTTAGTTTTTCCATTGGCGAATGCAAATTTCTATCCAACTTACGGCAGATACAGTGGTTTTTATTTAAACCCTAATTTTGCAGGCTCAATTTGCCTGATTGGCTATGCTCTAAGTTACCTCGTTCCTAAGCTAAATATTAGAATTTTGGGTCAATTTCTATTAACTCTTGCAGGCATACTTACATTTTCAAGAACATTTATATTAATATGGCTTCTAATAAATGTTGTTGCAGTTTTTAGAAGTAGAAAAAACCTTATCACCCCTGTAGTTGGGGTTGGCACACTAGTAGTATTCTTTGCTATATCAAGTATGTTATCTTTGAATAAAGAACGTTTTTCTGCATTTTCAAGCATTTTTAGCGAAGATCAAGAAGTACAAACAAAAACGTTAGAAGAGGATAGTAGAACGGAAACTTGGGCACTTTATACTGAATATATTTTAGACAAACCCTTTTTTGGTAATGGGTATTACTTTTTTCAACTGTACAGACCCGGTTTACCTGGTGTCCACAATGCGTATTTGATGGTAGTAGGTGAAGCTGGCATAATTCCCTTCCTGATTATGATTGGTATTTACTTTTTTATACTTTACAAGAGTCTTCTTATTTTTAAATCGCACCCAGAATTTTTTTATTTAAGTCTTACTATATCTATATATCTTTTGACAGGCCATGGTTATTTTGATAACTATTGTAATATTTTTCTTTCCATGTACGTTTATATTAATGTTAAGATAATAGCACCTTACCCACAGCAATCTATTGCAACTTGATAAATAGTTTATATTTAGTTCAATACATTTATTTTTATGAAAAAAATCTTAAAAAAATTATATACTAAAACCACTTTAGGTAGATTTTTAATTCAAAAAGGTATTGACTTAAATGTTTTTTACTGGACTCGTATTGTATCTGATCAAAAAGTAATTAAAAGAATTTACAAAGAGTCTTTTGGGCTACCTATAAATTTAGAAAATCCTAAAACATTAAATGAAAAAATTAATTGGTTAAAACTGAACGATAGGACACCTCTACACACCATATGTGCAGATAAATATGCGGTCCGTTCATATATAGAAGAGAAAATTGGATCTAAATATCTCGTGCCCCTATTTATGCATACCAAAGACCCCAAAGAAGTCAACATAAAAAACCTTCCAAATGTTCCTAGTATTATAAAAACTAATCATGACAGCGGTGGGGGGTATTTTGTAAATAATAAAGAGGAACTAGATATTCAATCTATTCAATCTAATTTAAAACAAAGACTACAAACAAATTACTATCATAAAATTTCTAGAGAATGGCAATATAAAAATATTAAACCATCAATAATTGTTGAGTCTTTATTACAAACTATGGATGGCTCTATACCAATGGATTACAAACTTCATTGTTTTAATGGAAAAGTCAGAATGATTCAGGTAGACATTGGGCGCGGTACAAAAGAACACTACAGGAACTGGTATAATACTAATTGGGTGAGAGAACCGTATCGGTGGTCATCTAAAAAAGAAAATGGAAAATATACAGACCCAGCTAGTTTTGAAATACCAGCTCCTAAAACACTGAATAAAATGATTGAACTTTCTCATGTTCTATCTAAACCGTTTTGCTATGTAAGGGTTGATTGGTATGATGTAGATGGGAAATTATATTTTGGAGAACTTACATTTCATCATGATAGCGGATATGCCCCGATTTTACCAGCCGTTTGGGATTTGACTTTAGGAAGCGAACTGCAACTAGAAAAAACCAAAACTTTATAATGAAATTAGATTTTCTAATAAATAAAATGAGTGGAGGCGGTGCAGAGCGTGTAGTTAGCCTTTTAGCCAATCACCTTTCCGAGAAAGGATATTCCGTTCGAATAATAACATTTACTGGCTCGGATAATTATGAATTAAATAAGAATATAAAAAGAATAAAATTACATAAACATCCATTGTTTCATTCTGTAACATTAAATGGTTTTTTTAGTCTATTAAATTTTTACCGCAAAGCTGAAAATCGACCTGATTTTATAAGCTCACATATTAATATGCTAGCTTATATGACAATTCCTGTTGCAAAAATTTATGGAATAAAAATAATTATTTCTGAACATATAAATCATAGTTTAAACAATACGCCGATAAAACGGTTTCTAAGAAATTACATTTACCCATACGCTAACGCAATAACCATTTTAACGAAATATGATATTCCCTATTTCAAGGAAAGACATAAAAATGTTTGGCTACTCCCAAACCCGTCTACTTTTAACCCCGTTACAGATTTAGAACTTCAAGAAAACAATAATAACACTGAAAAATCACCTAAAAAAGTAATTTTAGCTATAGGCGATTTAAATCGCTACCATCATAAAGGCTTTGATAACTTAATTGACATTGCAAATAATGTTTTAAAAGAAAAAGATGACTGGGTCTTAAAAATTGTTGGGGGGGGTGATGAAGGATTAGCTATGCTAAAGGAGAAAATCAAATTATACGGATTAGAGAACAACATTATATTTACTGGATTTAGAACTGACGTAAAGCATTTAATTCGTTCCTCAGAAATCTTTATCTTACCCTCTCGTTTTGAAGGTTTACCAATGACTTTGTTAGAAGCTATGTCACAAGGTGCATGTTGCATTTCCTACGATTGTGTTTCTGGACCATCTGATATAATCACACATCAAATAGACGGCCTGCTAATTTCCGATCAAAACAAAGACGCTATGACTGCCGAGCTTATTAAACTTATGTCTGATTCTGAATTGAGAAAAAAACTATCGTACAATGCACCGTCTGCTTTAGATAAATTTAGCATCGAAAACATTGGCAATAGATGGATTTCCCTTCTTGAAAGTCTTTAATATCTATAAAAAAAAACCATGTTCATTTTTCTAAGAAATTTATATTACGAAACATTTGTTGGCAAGGTTTTATTTACCATTATATTCAAATTTAGAGATTTGATTATATCTGAAAAATCACTTATAAAATTTAGGTTCAAAAGGGTATTGGGATACAAACTAAATTTGAGAAATCCTCAATCCTATAATGAAAAATTACAGTGGCTAAAGTTAAATGACCGAAGTAAACTACACGTACAGTGCGCCGACAAATATGCTGTAAGACAACACATCAAACAAAAAATTGGTGAGAAATATC
Source organism: Nonlabens sp. (assembly GCF_051251825.1). Classification (GTDB taxonomy): domain Bacteria; phylum Bacteroidota; class Bacteroidia; order Flavobacteriales; family Flavobacteriaceae; genus Nonlabens. The sequence goes on from NZ_JBPOGG010000022.1 coordinate 12,363, forward strand.
TTATTCCACTAATAAAGGAAACTAAAAATGTTGAAGAAATTACACCCGATAATTTACCTGAATATCCTTTCATAATAAAAACCAATCACGATAGCGGGGGTATAACAATTGTTAGAGACAAGCAAACGATAGAGTGGTCGAAAACAAGAAAAAAACTAGCAAAACAATTAAAAAGCACGTATGCTAATCACAAAGGAGAATGGCAATATAAGGATATAGAACCTAGACTAGTAGTGGAAAAGTTGCTTTTGACAAAAGAAGGAGACATACCTTCTGATTACAAACTACATTGTTTTAATGGTAAAGTAGTATATACTCAAGTAGATATAGGTCGTCAAACAAATCATAAAAGAAATTTATATGATATTAATTGGAATCTTCTACCTTTCAAATATCAGGGATATCAAAATGGGGAACTAATAGAAAAACCTTTAGTTTACAATAAAATGGTTGAAATTGCAGAAAGATTAGCAGAAGATTTCATTTGCTTGAGAGTCGATTTGTATGTAATAGGTTATGATATATATTTTGGAGAATTAACGTTTCATTCCGGATCGGGTTTTGGTAAATTTGAACCAAAACAATGGGATTATAAGTTGGGAGAGATGCTTAAGTTACCAATTAATAATCATTAGCATATTTATTAACCTAGCGCAAAATCTGCTGTTAAATTCAAAACCTGAAAACAACCCAAAAACATACCTGGCTTTTTGTATTACCCACAGACAGCATACAAGGCTCTGAACATATTGTAAAAAGTATGGCTCTTTACTTATCAAAGAATGAGCAGGCATGCCGTGTAATAATACTATCTAAAAAAACGAGTAAGGGCTGGGACGAATTGGAGAAAAAATTTGATATTATCTATTTTCCGTTCAATTCGTACTTTATAGGGGTCCTTTGTCTTATTCCCTACCTGCTTTTCAAGAATTATGATAATGTCTCATATACTTTTTCATCACAAACTATTATAAATGGAACCATTGGCCTAGCTAAACGGCTAGGAGTAATTAAAGCTAAAGTGATTCTAAGGGAATCCAATTCTATATTTAAGCTTCTAAACGGTTACAAACTAAAAATCTATTCTCTTTTTTACTCTCTTGGTTATAAGGGTTCTTCTTTGGTTATTACGCAAACCGACTATATGAAAAACCAGCTTATAGAAGCCCTCCCTACTCTGACAGAAAAGCTCAACATCAAAACCATTTCAAATCCTTTTAATTTTGAGGACATAAACTCTAGAACAGGAGTTATTGCTAAAGAATATGAGAATAAAAAATTTATTGTTGCTGCAGGAAGATTAGCCCCCGCAAAAGGTTTTGACATTCTCATAGATGCTTTTAAGCTTATAGCTTTAAAGTATCCTCATTTGAACTTAATCATTCTCGGGGAAGGTTCTGAAAGGGATAATCTTACTGCAAAAATCGATAATCTAGGTCTTAAGGAAAATATTCATATGCCTGGTTATGTTAAAAATGTCTATGCCTACTTTGAAAAAGCACAAGCATGTGTATTATCCTCTCGTATTGAGGGTTTTCCTAACGTACTTCTTCAAATGATGTCCCAAAATACTGCTATCGCTGCCACACTTAGCGCTGG
>NZ_JBPOGG010000023.1:0-13390 GCF_051251825.1 Nonlabens sp.
GAAACCTTGACGACTTTGGTTCTTAACGCAGATGATACCAATCTAGATTATACGGATGAAGATGGTGTTACGACGCAATTGGACTTCACAGACTTGATTGCTAATCTGGAAACGATCACTACGCTAGTTGACAATACTGACGGTACTTTTACCTATACCAATGAAGCTGGAACTCCAATAACCATTGATACCAATGCTGCGGAAACATTGACGACTTTGGTTCTTAATGCAGATGATACCAACTTAGATTATACCGATGAAGATGGAACAACGACGCAGTTGGATTTCACAGACTTAGTTGCTAATCTGGAAACGATTACTACTCTAGTTGATAATACTGACGGTACTTTTACTTATACGAATGAGGCTGGAACGCCAATAACCATTGATACTAATGCTGCTGAAACTTTGACAACTTTGGTTCTTAATGCTGATGACACCAATCTAGATTATACCGATGAAGATGGTGTTACGACGCAGTTGGACTTCACAGACTTAGTTGCTAATCTGGAAACAATCACTACTCTAGTTGACAATACTGATGGTACATTCACTTATACTAACGAAGCTGGAACACCAGTAACCATTGATACCAATGCTGTCGAGACACTTACTACCTTAGTATTAAACGCAGATGATACCAACTTAGATTATACCGATGAAGATGGTGTTACGACTCAGTTGGATTTCACAGACTTGGTTGCTAATCTGGAAACGATTACTACTCTAGTTGACAATACTGATGGTACTTTTACCTATACCAATGAAGCTGGAACGCCAATAACCATTGATACCAATGCTGCTGAAACTTTGACGACTTTGGTTCTTAATGCAGATGACACCAATCTAGATTATACCGATGAAGACGGAACAACGACGCAGTTGGACTTCACAGACTTAGTTGCTAATCTGGAAACGATCACTACTCTAGTTGACAATACTGATGGTACATTTACCTATACCAACGAAGCTGGAACTCCAATAACCATTGATACCAATGCTGCGGAAACATTGACGACTTTGGTTCTTAACGCTGATGATACCAATCTAGATTATACCGATGAAGACGGAACAACGACGCAGTTGGATTTCACAGACTTGGTTGCTAATCTGGAAACGATTACTACTCTAGTTGACAATACTGATGGTACATTTACCTATACTAATGAATCTGGAACTCCAGTAACTATTGATACTAATGCTGCGGAAACATTGACGACTTTGGTTCTTAATGCAGATGATACCAATTTAGATTATTCCGATGAAGACGGAACCACGACTCAGTTGGACTTCACAGATTTAGTAGCTAATCTAGAAACAATCACTACTCTAGTTGACAATACAGATGGTACTTTCACCTATACCAATGAAGCTGGAACTCCAGTAACCATTGATACCAATGCTGTCGAGACACTTACTACCTTAGTATTAAACGCAGATGATACCAACTTAGATTACACCGATGAAGACGGAACAACGACGCAGTTGGATTTCACAGATTTGGTTGCTAATCTGGAAACGATCACTACTCTAGTTGACAATACTGATGGTACTTTTACCTATACCAATGAAGCTGGAACTCCAGTAACCATTGATACTAATGCTGCCGAGACCTTGACGACTTTGGTTCTTAACGCAGATGACACCAATCTAGATTATACCGATGAAGATGGTGTTACGACTCAGTTGGATTTCACAGACTTGGTTGCTAATCTGGAAACAATCACTACTCTAGTTGACAATACTGATGGTACTTTCACCTATACCAATGAAGCTGGAACTCCAGTAACTATTGATACCAATGCAGCCGAAACCTTGACGACTTTGGTTCTTAATGCAGATGATACCAACTTAGATTATACCGATGAAGACGGAACAACGACGCAATTGGATTTCACAGACTTGGTTGCTAATCTGGAAACGATTACTACTCTAGTTGACAATACTGATGGTACTTTTACCTATACCAATGAAGCTGGAACGCCAATAACCATTGATACTAATGCGGTAGAGACACTTACTACCTTAGTATTAAACGCAGATGATACCAATCTAGATTATACGGATGAAGATGGTGTTACGACTCAGTTGGACTTCACAGATTTAGTTGCTAATCTGGAAACGATTACTACTCTAGTTGACAATACTGATGGTACATTTACCTATACCAATGAAGCTGGAACTCCAGTAACCATTGATACCAATGCTGTCGAGACACTTACTACCTTAGTATTAAACGCAGATGATACCAACTTAGATTACACCGATGAAGACGGAACAACGACTCAGTTGGACTTCACAGACTTAGTTGCTAATCTGGAAACGATTACTACTCTAGTTGACAATACAGATGGTACTTTTACTTATACGAATGAGGCTGGAACTCCAGTAACCATTGATACTAATGTTGCTGAGACACTTACTACCTTAGTATTAAACGCAGATGACACCAATCTAGATTACACGGATGAAAACGGAACAACGACTCAGTTGGATTTCACAGATTTAGTTGCTAATCTGGAAACGATCACTACTCTAGTTGACAATACAGATGGTACTTTCACCTATACCAATGAAGCTGGAACTCCAGTAACCATTGATACCAATGCTGTCGAGACACTTACTACCTTAGTATTAAACGCAGATGATACCAACTTAGATTACACCGATGAAGACGGAACAACGACTCAATTGGACTTCACAGATTTAGTAGCTAATCTAGAAACGATTACTACTCTAGTTGACAATACTGATGGTACTTTTACTTATACGAATGAGGCTGGAACTCCAGTAACCATTGATACTAATGCTGCCGAGACCTTGACGACTTTGGTTCTTAACGCAGATGACACCAACTTAGATTATACCGATGAAGACGGAACAACGACTCAGTTGGACTTCACAGATTTAGTTGCTAATCTGGAAACGATTACTACTCTAGTTGACAATACTGATGGTACATTTACCTATACCAATGAAGCTGGAACTCCAGTAACCATTGATACCAATGCTGTCGAGACACTTACTACCTTAGTATTAAACGCAGATGATACCAACTTAGATTACACCGATGAAGACGGAACAACGACTCAATTGGACTTCACAGATTTAGTTGCTAACCTTGAAACGATTACTACTCTAGTTGACAATACTGATGGTACTTTTACTTATACGAATGAGGCTGGTGCAACTACAGTAATTTCAGTAAGTGCACTAGAAACCTTAACAACGCTCGTTCTAAACGCAGATGACACCAATCTAGATTATACGGATGAAGATGGTGTTACGACTCAGTTGGACTTCACAGATTTAGTTGCTAATCTGGAAACGATTACTACTCTAGTTGACAATACTGATGGTACTTTTACCTATACCAATGAAGCTGGAACGCCAGTGACCATTGATACTAATGCTGCTGAAACTTTGACAACTTTAGTTCTTAATGCTGATGATACCAATCTAGATTATACCGATGAAGATGGAACAACGACTCAATTGGATTTTACGGATTTAGTAACTAATCTGGAAACGATTACTACTCTAGTTGACAATACAGATGGTACATTTACCTATACCAACGAAGCTGGAACGCCAATAACTATTGATACTAATGCTGCTGAGACACTTACTACCTTAGTATTAAATGCAGATGATACCAATCTAGATTATACGGATGAAGATGGCGTTACGACTCAATTGGATTTCACAGACTTGGTTGCTAATCTGGAAACAGTGACTACACTTTCCCAAGATGTTTCTACTGGTATTATTACTTATACTAACGAGGACAGCACCGCACAAACTGCAAATGTAGTTAGTACCGATGCCGGTAATCAAATAGAAGTTGGCTCAGATGGCGGCGCATATTTGAACATGCCTACCATTTACGCCGCTGGTAAGATGTCAGGTGCAGGAACTTTATTATCTGATTTTGGTGTGAACACAGCCACTACAACTAGACTTAATGAAGGAGATTATAGAATTAACTTCACTACAGCTTTGCCTAATGCTAACTATATCATCCAGTTAACCATATTGGATTGTGATGGAAACTGTCCGCCAGCAGGTGGTTCTAATTATGATGATCCAGGCATTACTTATTACGGGCAAGATGTAAATGGATTCAATGTGAACATAGGTGATAATGATAATGGTGCCAGTCCTAAAATTGATATTGATTTAGAGTTCATGTTCACTGTAATTAGATTACCATAATGAATCGTTTTATGAGGAATAGATTGAGTTTAGTAATGATTTTGTTGGGTATCGCTTTCGCGAAAGCGCAAATAAACCCCAATTCATTACTCGGGCTACCACAATATACTACTACCGAAATCAATAGCATCACTGGAGTTCAAGAAGGCGCTCTAGTATATGACACCGATTTAAACAGAGTCCTCGAGTTTACCAATACGGGCTGGAGAGAAATACTGGTAAGTGGCAGTGTGGTAACTGTAGGAGCATTGGAAATAAACGCATCTGGTAATTTCACGATTTCAGGTTTACCATTTACTCCTACCAGTGTAACCTTTCATGCTTATGCAAACATTGAAACCGCAAATATCAACTCAGATAATGCTGTTGGAAATAACGATTCTGGTTTAGCAAATTCCTTCGGTTCCATGACTGGATTTGCTCGAGATGATAATGGAACAACCGTTCAACAAGTTATTTATGTAGGTGGAAGCGGGAATTCTATAAATGATATTTCTCGTTACGCCTCCAGCAATCACTGTATAGGAATAAGATATGGAAACCAAAATGGAGACGCTCTAGGACTACTTACAGCTCGTGTAACTAGTTTTACATCAGACGGTTTTGTTATTAATGTCGATAATTACATCGACGGAATACTTGTAATTTATGAAGCGCATCGATAGAAAATTATTAGGTTTAATGGTAATGATGTTGTGTTTCGCTTTCGCGAAAGCGCAAATCAATCCCAATACTTTAATGGGAATGCCCAAAATTGATACCATCGCAAATCTTGCCACAGTAACTAGTCCTACCGCTGGGTTGATGGTATATGTTGAAGAGGACGGAAAAGTATATGTATACAACGGTAATAGTTCCAGTTGGGAATCTACTAGTGGATCCAATTGGGAATTTGATGGAAATGCAGGTACGACCACAGCTGACTTTTTAGGAACTACAGATGACGTGAGAATGCAAATACGATCTAATGACTTACCTATTCTAGAATTTGGCCGTAGACAAACGCTTGGTTTGACCCAAGGTTTTCCAGATTATACTGATAATGATCAACCAATGGTCTATTTGAGAGGTAATAATGCGGTAGCGGCATTACAGTTTGTAGCATCTGGAGCTAATTTTTATAAACCTATGTTCTTTACCACGCCTAATGGAAGTTTTAGATTAAAGGGTAGTTCTGGTGGAACAGACTTATTTGAAATAGGAAGTGGTGGTCCAGCAAATGATGGAAGATTAGAATTTATCGTAGGTGATGACGGTCCTGAACCTATTATTTTCAAACGTTATGATTATAGACGTGGTCAGTTTAACAAAGAGTTTTTTAGAGTTCAAGGAAGTAATGGATCTGCTGATGCTACTACCCGATTCGGTATCAATTTGAATCCTCAAGAAGTCCCTGTGGATAGCGATTATGACGATAGTCAAGCAGGTTTTAATGTGGCTAATTCAACTTTACAAGTTCAAGGATCACTTTCTTTAAGTATATTAAGAACAACTGGTAATTTAACACTTACAGAAAATCACCACACGATTATCATTGATGGGAACCACAATATTACGTTACCAGCAGCCAGTAGTTGTACTGGTAGAATTTATGTCATTAAGAATCCGCAAAATGGAAATAGAACCATTTCAACATTTAGAAATAGCGGAGGAAACAACACTACAGTACTCACGGCAAATACCGTATTCTGGTTACAAAGTGACGGTACAGAATGGCAACAAATAAATTAGAAACGATGAAGTACTACTTACATATCTTCGTATTTTTTGCAAGTTGTAATTATGCATTGTCACAACAGGCTTTTGCAAATTATGGTAATCTTAAAATGCATCCTACATCGCAAGTTGGTTTCCATATCGATGTTATTAACGATGGTAACTCTTCTGATAATGAAGGATTGGCTGGTTTTTACAATCAAAATAGCACTTTAAACTTTAGTGGTGTGAATCAAATGAATTTTGAAGATTTTGAAGTAGATGTACTTGATGATTTAAACCTATTTACCTCTTTAGGAGTAACTGATAATGTATCCTTTACAAATGGGAGAATTAATACACCACGAGCAAATCAAAATACACTTTTTAAGTTCTTAAATGACAACACTTATAATGGAGCAAGCAATACAAATCACATTGATGGTTTTGCTCAGTTTGAAGGAGATTTTGGATTTCTATTTCCCGTAGGAGATGATTTTGAAAACAAACCGTTAGGAATTAATAACTTTAATGTTATTCATCAATTTCAAGCAGCTTATTTTAAGGAAGATCCTAACACACCTTCAACTTTTGGAGCAAGCTTCAATACTTCTAGCTTTGTACCTTCACTGGATGTGATTTCTACGGTTGAGTTTTGGTATTTTGATGGCCTTAAAGATGTAGACTTAACGCTTACATGGACTGCTTCTAGTAATATAGTCGCTACCGCAAATGACTTGAACGATTTAAGGATTGCAGCATGGGATGAAACCCTACAACAATGGATCAACTTAGGTAATGATGCCATTACTGGTGACTTTACTAATGGAACAATTACTGCTCGTGTTGCAAATAGTGAAGCATATAAAATCTATACCATTGCCTCTATTCTTAAAGCAGGAAATGAAATAACCGTTTTTAACGGGATGACACCCGATGGTGATGGACTCAATGATACTTTAATCATAAGAGGAATTGAAACCATACCTGATAATCAATTATTTATATATAATAGATGGGGTGTTCTTGTTTATCAAAAAGATAATTATGATAATTCCTTCAACGGTGTTTCAAATGGACGTAATACCATTAGTTCAGATTCACAACTAGGTGCTGGAACCTACTATTATATTTTAAAAATCCCTGAACAAGAAGATTTAGCAGGGTATTTCTATATAAATCGTTAATATCTATTTTATTTTTTGCAGTTTTAATAAGCTGCCTATTCCTTATATTTAGCATTACTAAACATTTCAGTAGAACATGCAAATTAAAAGACTCTTTGATTTCCCTAAATATCAGTTAGAAAATTTCCCTAGAGAAGACGCTCTAGTTACAAAGCATAATGGTGAATGGGTAAAAACATCCACACAATCATTTGTGGATCAAGCAAACGCTATTTCCCGCGGACTCATATCTCTTGGTGTACAACCACATGATAAAATCGCAATAATCTCATCTGTGAATCGTACAGAATGGAATATCGTGGATATAGGGATTATGCAAACTGGCGCGCAAGATGTACCTATCTACCCTACTATTTCTGAAGAAGACTATCAATATGTTTTAAATCACAGTGAATCAAAATACATTTTTGTATCTGATGATGAAGTTCGTGATAAGGTCATGAGCATTAAAGATCAAGTACCGTCATTAATTGAAGTGTATAGTTTTAATGATATTAAAGGTTGTAAAAGCTGGAACGAAGTAAAAGAACTAGGAGCTTCTCAAGAACATCAAGAAGAGTTAGAGAAAAGAATGGCGGCTATTAGTGAAGATGATCTGGCTACTTTAATATACACCTCAGGAACTACAGGTCGTCCTAAAGGTGTTATGCTTTCTCATAAAAACATTGCAAGTAATGCCATTACTAGTGCAGGTAGATTACCTCTAGAAATGGGGCAATCTAAAGCGCTTAGTTTTTTACCAGTATGTCATATTTATGAGCGCATGCTTCAATATATGTATACCTATACTGGAACTGGAATTTACTTTGCTGAGTCGATAGAAACGATATCAGATAATTTAAAAGAAATTAAACCTGAAGTAATGAGCGCTGTGCCTCGATTACTCGAAAAAGTATATGATAAAATCATTGCAAAAGGTACAGATCTTACTGGTATCAAGAAAAAATTATTCTTCTGGGCTGTGGAGCTCGGTCTAGAATGGGAACCGTATGGAGCAAATGGATGGTGGTATGAAAAGAAATTAGGCATTGCAAAAAAACTCATCTTCTCAAAATGGCAAGAAGCATTAGGTGGAAACCTATTAGCTATTGCTAGCGGTAGTGCTGCATTACAACCTAGACTCGCAAGAGTATTTAACGCCGCTGGAGTTCCAGTTATGGAAGGTTATGGTCTTACTGAAACTTCTCCCGTGATCTCAGTAAATGATTTACGAGAAGGTGGATTTAAGATAGGAACCGTCGGTAAATTATTACCTAATACAGACGTTCAAATCGCAGACGATGGTGAAATCATTATAAACGGTCCACAACGTATGTTGGGTTATTTCAAAGATCCCGAAAAAACAGCCGAAGCCATTGATGAAAATGGATATTTCCATACAGGAGATATAGGTGAAATAGATAGTGAAGGATTCCTAAAAATTACAGACCGTAAAAAGGAAATGTTCAAAACCTCTGGTGGGAAATATATAGCACCACAGCTTATTGAAAATACTATGAAACAAAGTCGTTTCATTGAACAAATAATGGTGATAGGTGAAGGAGAAAAAATGCCAGCTGCATTTATTCAACCTAATTTTGAATTCCTTGAGGACTGGGCAGAACGCAAAGGCATCAAGTTTAAAGACAAGAAAGATTTATGTTCTCAAGAACGCGTTAAGGAAAGATTCCAGCAAGACATTGATACTTTTAATGAGAAATTTGGAAAATGGGAACGTATTAAAAAGTTTGAACTCACTCCTGAGGCATGGACCATTGAAGATGGGCACCTCACTCCTACGTTGAAATTAAAGAGACGCATCATAAAAGCGCGCTACGCAGATTTGTATAACGCCATTTATGGTGATTCAAAAATCTAGAAACCAGAACAATAGTTAAGAGCAGCGCCATAGCGCTGCTCTTTTATTTTTAATGATTAAAGAACATATTCATTGTACGCAATAGTTGACGTAGAAACAACCGGTGGGAAATTTAATGAAGAAGGCATTACAGAAGTTGCCATCTATAAATTTGATGGACATGAAATAGTCGATCAATTTTCTAGTCTTGTAAATCCAGAGCGCAAAATTCAGCCATTTGTTGTTAAACTGACTGGAATCAATAATGAAATGCTCGTAAGAGCTCCCAAGTTTTATGAAGTAGCAAAGCGCATCATAGAAATTATGGATGGTGCGGTTCTAGTAGCACATAATGCAAACTTTGATTTCCGTATGCTGCGTGTGGAGTTTGAGCGACTAGGATATGAGTTTGATATAGAAACGCTCTGTACCGTTGAACTCGCTCAAAAGTTAATGCCTGACGAGGAAAGTTACAGCCTCGGAAAACTCACTCGTTCTCTCGGAATTCCTATTACAGATCGTCACAGGGCAACTGGAGATGCACTTGCTACCGTTAAGCTTTTTAAAATGTTGCTCAATAAAGACCTGGATAAATCCATTATCTCAAAGAGTCTTAAAACCATATCACGTAAAAAAGTAGAACCTAACCTTAAAAGGCTTATTGAAAAAACACCTTCAGTAATAGGTGTTTATTACATGTATGATTCAAATAATGAAATCATATATATAGGTAAGAGTAAAAACATAAAAAAACGAGCAACTCAACACTTTACCAGCCATCAACGTAGATCTCAGGAATTGCAAGAAATAGTTCATGATATTTCTTTTGAGAAATCTGGTAATGAACTCATAGCATTACTTAAAGAAAATATAGAAATTAAAAAGCACCAACCTGTATTCAATAAAGCTCTTAAGAAAAAGAACTTTACACATGGTTTGTATTCATCAGTAGATAAAAATGGTTATCTCCAGCTCAAGGTGAAGATTATAGGAAAGGACATGGATTATATAACGAGTTTTGGCTCATTAAAATCTGCAAAAGCTTTTTTGGAACGTTATTCTGAGTCTCATCAACTCTGTAAAAAAATGCTGGGTCTTGAAAAAACGACGAGCAGTTGCTTTAATTATGAACTCAAAGAATGTAAAGGCGCGTGTATTCAACAAGAATCTGTTCAGGAATATAATGTAAGAGTGCAGGAAGTTATTGATAAACATAGATTTACTAATCATAATATGATCATAGTAGATCGTGGTAGAGAAACAACAGAGCGCAGTGCTATAATGATAGAAAACGGCGTTATTCTAGGTTATGGCTTTGTCGATTTACAATTTCAAGTCACCCATCCAGATATCCTTAGAAAAGTAATCACATCTATACCAGATGATAGAGATTCTAGACACATCATACAGAGCTATTTGAGACACAAAAGGGTGAAAAAAATTATAGAATATTAATAAGTACGCTTTCGCGAAAGCGAGATTAAATAAACCAATAGCTTAACAATGACTTTTAAGCTAATCTATAACCAAAAATATGAGTCAAAAAGGTAAATTATATCTCATACCAGTAACACTGGGCGACATCAGTCCGTTTGAAGTATTACCTCTTTCCATTAAAAAAGTGGTAGAAAAAATCGATCATTATGTGGTAGAAAACGAGAAAACTGCACGACGTTTTATCAAGAGTGTTGTCCCTTCAAAGTCACAGCCAGGTTTAACATTATTTGCCATTAATAAATATACAGAACCTAGCGAGATACCATCATTCTTAGAACCTTGTTTAGCAGGGCACGATATGGGCGTGATGAGTGAGGCTGGTGTTCCTGGAGTAGCAGATCCTGGAGCAGACGTGATAAAAATCGCGCACGAAAAAGGAATTCAAGTCATTCCACTAGTAGGACCTAGTTCTATTCTCATGGCAGTAATGGCAAGTGGATTAAACGGTCAGAATTTTGCTTTTTGCGGTTACTTGCCTATAGATAATATGGAACGTCGCAAGAGAATAAAAGAGCTTGAAAGTCGTTCTTTTAATGAGCAACAATCGCAATTATTTATAGAAACACCATATCGCAATAATAAAATGATGGAAGAGTTATTATTACAGCTTCATCCTAGTACTCAAGTATGTATAGCTTGCGATATCACGTTGCCTACAGAATTCATAAAAACAATGTCTGTGAACCTATGGAAAAAACAAGTTCCTGAGTTACATAAAAGACCTACCATTTTTATGATTCATAAAAAAGATTAAAATTAATGGGATTATAGACGCAACTATTAAACAAAACCTGCATCTAAGATATAACTGATAAACCATTAACCTTAAAAAACCAAAGCAATAAGTTAATTGAGAGTGTCAATAACATTGTTATTAATCGATGAATTTTCATGTTCATAGAACTCATAAAATTGGCTTATTTTTCCATCTCTTAAAAACAACTCTTATGAAAAAGATTTTACTCACTTTTTTATTCATTTTACCATTACTATCTCTAGCTCAAGGTGAAGCTACTTGGTGGTTTTTTGGCACAAATGCTTCCGTCGATTTTAGTTCTGGAGTTCCGTTAGGTGCACCTTTAGGTTCTCTCGATACAGATGAAGGATGTTCTACCATATCAGATGAATGTGGAAGTTTATTAATGTATTCAGATGGAACTACTATTTGGGATCGGAACGGCGCTCCTATGCCTAACGGGACAGGACTTTCAGGAAACTCAAGTAGTGCGCAATCTGCCATTATAATTCCTGACTTACAAGTAAGTAATGTTTATTTTGTAGTAACCATTGGTTCAGGTGCTGGTTTAAGATATAGTATCGTAGATATGTCATTAAATGGAGGTTTAGGTGATGTAGTTCCTGGAAGACGTGACATACTTGTTCAACAAAACACACAAGAGAAAGTAACTGCTGCCTTAAATTCAAATGGTGACCGTTACTGGATTGTGACTTATGATGACCCTACCTATACTGCTTATAAAGCTGGTGGAGGATTAATAGATACTAACCCAGCAAGAGTTGTTAGCTCCACAGTCGCTGCGACAGGTACGCTTACGGATGCAAGAGGTTACCTTAGATTATCTCCAAACGGTACGAAAATAGCAAATACTTCTATTGGAAATCAAGGAACCGCATGGTTGTGTGACTTTAATAACACTACAGGTGTTGTAAACAATCCCGTTGCACTTTCTAATGGATCTAGCAACTCTAATCGTTTTTATGGTGCTGAGTTTTCTCCTAATTCTCAACTTCTTTATCTAAACGCAAATAGTCAAGATTCTGGTAATGGTTGTGGAGCGAATAATATTAGACAAGTAATTCAGTTTGAAATTAACGGTGCTGCTGGATGGAATACTACTCCAGTCGCATTAGGTAATGTTACTGGTGCAGCATCAGGTCGTGGTGCCTTACAATTAGGTATTGATGGTAAAATTTATCAAGCTAGAGTTTGTCAACCATGGTTAGGAGTAATTAGAGATCCTAATGCAGTCGGAACTGGTGCAAACTATGTTGATGATGGTGTTGCTTTAACTCCAGGTTCTCAATCTCGTGAAGGTTTACCACCTTTTATCACTTCTTTCTTTGAGCCTTCTTTCTTAGCAACAGATGCTAACCAAGGAACCGGTGGAGGAAATAATAATGCAACTACTGACTTCTGTGATGGAACTCCTATTCAGTTTGATTCTAGTGGTAGTGGTCTTTGTGCTACAGCAACCGTTTCTTGGGACTTTGGTGATGGTACGACAGATAATACTTTTAATCCTGTGCATACATTCCCTGCACCTGGAGATTACACAGTAACTTTAACTGTAACTAGTGGCTTCTACTCTAATACAGCTGTAGATGTAATAAGTATTTATGAAATACCTGTTGCAAATCCTGTTACAAATGTTGTGATTTGTGATGTGAATAATGACAACACAGAGGATTATGATTTAACAATCTTAGAATCTCCTCAAGTTATAGGAGCTCAAACTAATCCAGATTTTGTTGTGACTTACTTCTTATCTCAAAATGGTGCTGATAATAATTCAGGAGCGATCACAATGCCATTTTCATTTACAGCAAATATGACAACTATTTTTGCTCGTATTACTAATAATTTAAATGCTGCTTCTAGAGCATGTTTTGAAACTACTTCCTTTACAGTTACTCTTGATCCTGCACCAGTCGCAAATCCAGTAGCTGAATACCGTTTATGCGATGATCCATCAAACAATGGATCTGAAGTATTTGATTTAGCTTCTAGAAACCCAGAAGTTCTAGGATCTCAAACCGCAGCAAACTTTACGATTGAATACTTTGTCTCTCAATCAGATGCTGATCTAGGATCTATAGGTGGAGCTACTCCAGTTGCCGCTAACTACAGCAGTGGTGGACAGACGATGTATGTACGTATAGAAAATGCAACTTCTCCAGATTGTTATGATACAACCACTTTTGATTTAGTTGTAGATGA
>NZ_JBPOGG010000024.1:0-11926 GCF_051251825.1 Nonlabens sp.
TACGATTGGATTATAGGAACGTCATACGTGTTTTCAACCTTTCCGACCAAAGCTTGCTATCGCAAACTTTGCCCACCTTTCCTCATCTGAGGAAAGGAGCTATTTTTATTTTTTGTTTTTAACTGAAGACTGAATATTGAAAAAACTACTTCTTACTTTCTCGCAATCTCTTGCGCTCTAGTTTCTTGCGTTTTTTCTTGTCTTTTTTAGCTTTTTTCTCGAGATATTCTTTACGTATTTTGGAACGTTTTGCAAGTTGGATAGAGTCATAATCTTTAGGCAAATTATCCTCATACTCATTCCAGGACTCACGTCCTTTAAAATAGTCATAAGAAATGGCAGGCTCTTGCTCTTCTAGCGTTTCATGCTTGAACTCGTTCAATAATACATCTTCAATGTAAAAATCTTCAATGTTTTTCTCAGGATTATACTCGGCTTTTAAATCGATATCAAAAAGGCTTGCAGCATTCTTAAACCAGAACGCGCTCCATCCATTGCGCAATTGTTTTAAAAGATCAAAAGTCGTCATACCCGTTTGACGGTGAATGAGTTTGATAAGAATTTGACCTTCGGTAGTTGTGAGTTTTTTAAGCTCAGTTGTAAATTCTTCTTCTACGTAACGCTGTACTATTTTAGTATATTTTTTCTTATCACTTTCATATTCTAGTGAGGCCAGCCTGCGGTCTAGCTCCGTGAGTCGTTCTGCCGCTAGTTTTGCATACGGCCATACTTTCTTGACTTTGCGCTTGATAATTTGGTAACGTATATTTTCATATTTACTGTCAAATCTTAATGACTGCAGCAACATCACTCGATCTAGTTCTATGGCACTAAGTGAATCGCCATCTATAAAGAAGTACTCAGGTGTTTTTACCGAGTCTGCTTTTACGGGCATTTGTGTTGGTTTGACTTGCGCTTTCGCGAAAGCGGAACTCAAAAAAACCATCAATAAAATTAATATTCTTAAACTCATATAAAACCTGTTGCCAAAAGCATTCCAAAAATAAGAAAGCTCGCCTATTAATAGCGATTTATGTGGCTCTTTATTATCTTCACAGCTAAATTTTATAACATGGCTGGAAAAAGCATTTTAAATAAAAAGTCTCTAGATTTTCTAGAAAAATACCTTAATACAGCATCTCCTACAGGATATGAATGGAACGGGCAAAAAGTGTGGATGGACTACCTTAAACCTTATGTAGATGAGTTCATTACAGATAATTATGGAACTGCAGTAGGTGTTATAAATCCTGACGCAAAATTCAAAGTTGTTATAGAAGGCCATGCCGACGAGATCTCGTGGTACGTGAATTACATCACAGACGACGGATTGATTTATGTGGTGCGCAATGGTGGATCTGATCATCAAATCGCTCCTTCTAAGAAAGTAAATATTCATACTAAAAAAGGAATCGTAACAGGAGTTTTTGGCTGGCCAGCGATTCACACACGTAGTAAGGCAAAAGAAGCACCACCTAAACCTGACAACATTTTTATAGATTGTGGCTGTGAGTCTAAAGATGAAGTTCTCAAGCTAGGTGTAGATGTAGGTTGTGTAATTACGTATCCAGATGAGTTTTTTGTGCTGAACAAGAACAAATTTGTGTGTCGTGCACTCGATAACCGCATGGGTGGATTCATGATTGCAGAGGTGGCACGTTTATTAAAAGAAAATAAACAGAAATTAGATTTTGGTTTATATGTGACTAATTCAGTTCAGGAAGAAATAGGATTGCGCGGTGCAGAGATGATTACACAAACCATCAAACCTAACGTTGCAATTGTAACTGACGTAACTCATGATACGACCACACCTATGATTGATAAAAAATCAAACGGTGATGCCGCTATAGGAAAAGGTCCAGTCCTAGCCTATGCACCAGCAATACAAAACAACCTGCGTAACCTCATTATGGACGCGGCTGATGCTAACAAAATCCCATACCAACGCAGAGCAACATCTCGTTCCA
The DNA here is from genome assembly GCF_051251825.1 of Nonlabens sp. Taxonomy (GTDB): domain Bacteria; phylum Bacteroidota; class Bacteroidia; order Flavobacteriales; family Flavobacteriaceae; genus Nonlabens. The sequence goes on from NZ_JBPOGG010000024.1 coordinate 1,971, forward strand.
CTGGAACAGATACTGATGCGTTTGCTTATTCAAATGGTGGTGTTCCTAGCGCATTAATCTCGTTGCCATTACGTTACATGCATACTACAGTTGAAATGGTACACAGAGATGATGTGGAAAACGTGATTAAAATGATTTATGAATCTTTACTAAAGATTGAAAACAATCACGATTTCAATTACTTTAATAATAAGAACGAAGGACTTTTTTAATGATTCATTCTATTAAATAATCTTACAAGACTTATTTATTAAATCCCTATTTTCAAAAGTAAATAGGGATTTTTTATATTCTATTACCGCCAGCAAAGTTAATTTCAAATGATGGAACATACTGATTAAACCTCATATTCAATAAATTTAACTTACCTTAAATTATGACAATAACAGATCTATTAAAAATCACTGAGCATCGACCTTGGGAATTGCCTGCGCAGCGCTGGAAGTATTACCAGGAATGGAATCGAGCGATATTTATGCACTGGCAAGTGGAGCTTGAAGACTTGAAGGAGTTTGTACCGCAAGACTTGGAAATTGATTTGTTTGATGGTAAACCTTGGATCTCTGTCGTGGCATTTACCATGGAAAAAATTAGGCCTAGAAACTTACCAGCTTTTGCTCCTATCTCAAATTTTCATGAAATCAACATTCGTACTTATGTGAAGTATAATGGGAAGACTGGTGTCTATTTCTTAAGCATGGAAGGTGGAAAAAAATGGTCTTGTAGAATTGCAAAAAGTCTTTCACAACTGCCCTATCGCTATTCAAAGATTCGACACAGTAATAATCATTATACATCTAAAAATGCCGCATTTAATGATGAGCTAGATATCAAGTATTCCATAGGAAAAACGATTACAGATAAATCAAAACTTGACAAATGGCTTACAGAGCGGTATGCATTATTTCAAGATACTGAAACAACTATCAACGAGTTTGAAATCCATCATCAAGAATGGCCTATGAACGAAATTGAAATCGACGAGTTAAACATCAACTACCCAAGGTTTCATAACCTAATAGGTAATAATCCACATAGAGCTGCATATTCAGATGGTGTTCAAGTGCTTGCTTGGGGAAAAAAGAAATTACCTTTAAATGATAAATTATAATGGCTTACGATGAATATTTAGGAGAACGTATTAGACTCATTCTTGAATCTAAAAAAGTGCAATTTCACGATAAAAAAATGATGGGTGGACTCATTTTTATGATTAATGATAAAATGAGTTGTGGAATCCACATCGATAAAAAATATGGTGACAGTTTATTAATGTTGAAAATAGGCACCGAAGCCTACCAAACAGAAATCATAAAAGAAGTGTGCTTGCCCATGGACTTTACAGGCAGACCTATGAAGGGTTATATTTTTGTCACTCCTGAAGGATTTGATTTGGAATCAGATCTGGAGTACTGGATTGATTTGGCTGTAGATTATAATAAAACCTTGCTGTAATTCTATATTTATTACTAATTATTATAAATAAAATCAATCTTTAACATAATACTCACGCAATGAGTTAGCCAGAATCCATAATTTGTGATGAATTAATAAAAACTCAATTATGGACTGGATTTATCAATCAGACGACCCTTTATTACAAACTATTGCAGCTTGCTTTTTAATATTTATAGCAATAATTGTTCTCACACGAATCGTTGGATTGCGCTCCTTTGCAAAGTTTACAGCCTATGATTTTGCATTTACTGTGGCTATAGGTAGCATCATCTCTTCTACACTTACTTCAAGTACTACAATTGCTCAAGGAGTTACAGCTATTGCTGGTTTACTGTTACTTACCTTTATCTTTTCTACATTACAACGTAAAGTAACATTCATTAAAAATTTGATATCAAACGCTCCTTTATTACTCATGGACGGAGAAAAAATGCTTGATGAAAATCTAAAGCATGCTCGTATCGATAAAGGCCAATTGATTGCAAAACTGAGAGAAGCAAACGTTTTAAATTATAGTCAAGTAGCTGCAGTCGTATTAGAATCCACAGGAGCAATTTCAGTACTCCATAAATCTGATGATGATGAAGAATTTAATACCGACCTATTGCAAGGAGTGCGCAGGACTCCTTAGAATTCTTCCCGCTTAATAATTTTTACTTTAGGCACACGCAACAATAGCAATACTCCTATTATAAAGAACACTACGAGAAATAGTATACTGCCTCGCATGGAACCACTTAATTGTGTCACAAGAGTAAAAATGCTCATTCCAATCACGATTCCTATTTTTTCGGCCACATCATAAAAGCTGAAATAGGATGCCGTATCTGGATTACCATCTGGAATCATTTTAGAATACGTGCTTCGCGAAAGCGATTGTATCGATCCCATTACAAATCCTACTGCAGCAGCTGTTAAGTAAAACTCCATGGGTGAATAAACGAAATAGCCATAAATACATATCGCCACCCAAATTATATTGATAACAATTAATACTCTGATATTTCCGTACTTTTTAGATAGCCAGCTCGCTATGAATGCACCACCTATGGCCACTACTTGAATCAATAGTATAGAAACAATCAAACCCATAGTTGCGCCACCTTCTTCCCAAGCAACTTCTTCTGTACCGAAGTAAGTCGCGACCAGCATCACCGTTTGAACTGCCATACTATACACAAAAAATGCTGCTAGATAGCGTTTCATCTGTTTATTATCTCCTAACTGATTCCATATTTTACGCAACTCTTTAAAACCATTTGTGAAGATGTTTTTGACTTCGCTCGTATCTTTTTTAGTTCCAAGTGGTAAGTAAGCATAGGTGTATTGAGCAAAACCCATCCACCATATTCCTACGAGTATAAATGATAGCTCCACTGCTGTTAAAGCTAAAATGTTGCTATCTGGAAACAGTCCTTTCTCAGGATAAAATCCTCCTTCAATAAGCACAAGGCAAAACACTAATAATAACACGCTACCTATATAACCTAGAGAAAAACCTTTGGCACTGGTAGCGTCCTGCTGCTCGGGTAAAGCAATGTCTGGTAAATAACTATTGTAAAAGACTAAACTACCCCAAAATCCAATAAGAGCAAGAAAATACATCGCCAGACTGAACCATAAATAGTCAAAACTAAAAAACGCTAAACCTATGCAACACAATCCACCGAGATAGCAAAAGAACTGCATGAAACGCTTCTTTTGACCAGAATAGTCAGCGATACCAGATAGAATAGGAGAAAGAAAACTAACTACTAAAAAAGCTACTGCAGTCGTCACAAATATGATATTCTCTTTATTCACATCTTTTAAAAACTCAGGAACATTTCCCTTTTCATATGCATCAGCACTTACGACTGAATAAAATATGGGAAATATTGCGCTAGTAATTACAAGTGAATAAACGGAGTTTGCCCAGTCATAAAATGCCCATGCATTGCGTAATTTCTTGTGACCGCGTGGTAAAGTATTTTTCATAAAAAAAGGGTTCTATTAAGAACCCTTTAAAAGTATGTAAAATCAAACGTTTATTTGAAAGAAGTCACTCCGTATTTACGAGCTTCAGCTTTTGCTTGCGGTGCAAGTTGTTTTAAAAATGCGATACGGCTATCATTTGACGGGTGCGTGCTTAAAATTTCAGGTGGAGCGCCGCCACCACTATTTGCTTTCATACGTTCCCATAAACGAGCACCTTCATCTGGATTATAACCAGCAATTGCGGCAAGGTATAATCCTATTTTATCAGCTTCGGTTTCATGTGACCTTGAGAATGGCAACATTCCTCCTAATTGAGAACCTAAACCATAAGCTTGATTTAAAATTTGTTGTGTAGACTCATTTAATCCACCTACTTGTCCACCTACAGCAACACCTACTGCACCTAGAGCCTGTAATTGTCCAGCACTCATGCGCTGTCCACCATGATTTGCAAGAGCATGTGCCACTTCATGACCCATTACTATGGCAACTCCAGTTTCATCTTGACAAATAGGTAAAATCCCTGTATAAAAAACGATTTTCCCACCTGGCATACACCATGCATTAACAGTAGGATCATCTACTAAGTTATATTCCCATTCATAACCGTTTAGGTAAGATTCCTCGCCTAGAGCATTCAGCCAGCGTTGAGCAGCTGTTTTAATTTTGCTTCCAGTTCTAGTAATCATTTCAGCCTCAGCAGTTCCAGTAACAACCTTATTAGTATTAAGGAATTCATCATACTGACCAAAAGCCATCGGAAACAACTGGCTGTTAGACATAAAGTTAAGCGTCTTTTTACCCGTAAACACATTTGTTTTACAAGAAAACAAAGTCACCACAACCGTGAGGATTAATAGTTTATTAAATTTCATATTATGCTTCTTTTCTTATTAATTGTTCTACTCTTTTAATATCGATTCCATGGTGTGAATCGGTATGAATAATCTCTTCATTATCGATAACGATAATTTGTGGCGACTGGTGCATGACGTTAAGTCTGCTCGCAATCGTGTTACTTAATTCTCTATGATTCAATAAATCTAGTAAGTAAAAACTTGCATCTTCATCTTTCAACGTGTATCCAGATTCAAAATTCTTAAGAACCATTCTAGAAATACCGCAACGCGTGCTGTGTTTAAAAATAACTTTGGTTTTCTTTTTTGAATTAGAAATCAAGTTATTTAACTGATCTTCAGACTCCAGCATTTGCCATGGCAATCCTTGTTGAATCTCATCCTTTGCAATCTCACGTTGTGATTTAAACAACTTATCTAACAGTCCCATGTATTATTATTATTGATTATCTCGCTTTCGCGAAAGCGTGTATATTCAAATTCTACTACTAAATTACAAAGATAATGATTGTAACAATTATTTCTACACAACGAATTACTAACAGACAGTTTGTCGTAAATATTTGCATTTAATGTGACTTTTTGACAATTTTCAGAAGAGGTATAACAATTGACTAGTTAAAGTAAAAGAGAAAAAATGAATTTGAATCAATTAACTATAAAATCGCAAGAAGCGCTCCAGGTAGCGCAACAACTTGCACAAGAGTCAGGTCATCAATTTATTGAGAATCTGCATATATTAAAAGGAATGATTAGAGAAGATGAGAATGTACTTCCATTTATCTTTAATAAATTAAATGTGAACCTGCCTTTAGTTACTCAGCTTATAGACAGCAGCTTAGTGTCAATTGCAAAAGTAAGTGGTGGAGACATTCAATTATCTAGCGATGCTGGTAAAATGGTAAATAACGCCATGAGTATTGCTACTAAAATGAATGATGAGTACGTAAGTTTAGAACACTTGCTACTTGCCATTTTTGATAGTAAATCAACTGCTGCACGTATTTTAAAAGATCAAGGAATTACTAATGATCAATTGAAAAAGGCGATCGAAGAATTAAGACAAGGTAGCAGAGTAACTAGCGCTAGCGCTGAGGAAACTTATAATAGTTTAAACAAGTATGCAAAAAATCTCAATCAACTAGCAGATCAAGGAAAGCTAGATCCTGTAATAGGACGTGATGAAGAGATAAGACGCATTCTTCAAATCCTTTCCAGACGTACAAAAAATAACCCAATGCTTGTAGGTGAACCTGGAGTAGGTAAAACCGCAATTGCTGAAGGGCTTGCACACCGTATCGTTGCTGGAGATGTTCCAGAGAATTTGAAAAACAAGCAAATCTTCTCACTCGATATGGGAGCACTTATCGCTGGTGCAAAGTATAAAGGAGAATTTGAAGAACGCTTAAAAGCGGTGATAAAAGAAGTCACAAATAGTTCTGGAGACATCGTTTTATTTATAGATGAGATTCACACACTTGTAGGTGCTGGTGGTGGACAAGGAGCCATGGATGCTGCAAATATTTTAAAACCTGCACTTGCTCGTGGAGAACTACGCGCCATAGGTGCCACTACTCTAGATGAGTATCAAAAATATTTTGAAAAGGACAAAGCTCTAGAAAGACGTTTTCAAAAAGTACTTGTAGATGAGCCAGATACTGAAAGTGCGATTTCTATTTTGCGTGGTATTAAGGACAAATATGAAACACATCATAAAGTGCGCATCAAAGATGAGGCGATTATAGGTGCGGTAGAATTATCGCAACGTTATATTACAAATCGTTTTCTACCAGATAAAGCCATCGATTTAATGGATGAAGCTGCGGCTAAACTGCGTATGGAAATCAACTCAAAACCTGAGGAACTAGACGTACTGGATCGTAAAATCATGCAGCTAGAGATTGAAATAGAAGCAATTAAACGTGAAAATGACGAGAATAAACTCAAATCTTTACGTAACGAACTTGCTAACTATAAAGAATCTCGTAATGAGATAAATGCTCAATGGGTGAATGAAAAAGATATAGTAGATGCGCTTCAAACCGCAAAAAGCGATATCGAGTTTTTCAAGCAACAAGCAGAACGTGCTGAGCGTGATGGCGATTACGGAAAAGTAGCAGAGCTGCGATACGGTAAGATTAAAGAGGCTCAAGAAGGACTTGAAAAACTTCAAAAAGAAGTAGATGAGAATGATACGGCCACAACTCTTATTAAAGAAGAAGTAACTTATGACGACATCGCCGAAGTTGTTGCAAAGTGGACCGGAATCCCAGTGACTAAAATGATTCAAAGCGAGCGTGATAAACTACTCAAGCTAGAAGATGAACTTCACAAACGTGTGATAGGACAGCAAGAAGCAATCGTCGCGGTAAGTGATGCAGTAAGACGAAGTCGCGCAGGATTGCAAGATCAGAAAAAGCCAGTCGGTTCTTTCCTTTTCTTAGGTACTACTGGAGTAGGAAAAACAGAGCTCGCAAAAGCTCTGGCAGATTATTTGTTCAATGATGAAAACTCAATTACTCGCATAGATATGAGTGAATATCAAGAACGTCATAGCGTGAGCAGATTAGTAGGTGCTCCTCCAGGATATGTAGGATATGATGAAGGTGGACAACTTACTGAGGCAGTGAGAAGAAAACCATATTCTGTAGTACTCCTAGATGAGATTGAAAAAGCGCATCCAGATGCATTTAATATTCTCTTACAAGTACTCGATGAAGGTCGATTAACAGACAATAAAGGTCGCGTTGCCGATTTCAAGAACACCATAATCATTATGACTTCAAATATGGGAGCAGAATTGATACAAGAGCGTTTTGAAAATGCAACTTCAGTTACAGAAGAGTTAATGGAAGAGACTAAAAAGGAAGTCCTCATAGCTTTAAAGCAACGCGTACGACCAGAGTTTATTAACCGTATTGATGATATTGTAATGTTTACACCACTTGCTAAAAAAGAAATTAGACAGATTGTAGGCTTACAGTTAAAAGGTGTTACTAAAATGCTGGCACTTCAAGGAATTACTATAGATGCCACACCAGCAGCGATTGATTTGCTTGCCTTACAAGGTTATGATCCTCAATATGGAGCAAGACCTGTGAAAAGAGTAATTCAAAAGAACGTGATGAATGAACTTTCTAAACAGATTCTATCGGGTGCGATTTCTACTGACAGTATCGTTCTCATAGATGAACATGAAGGAGATTTGGTTTTCAGAAATCAAACAGATGCCGTAGAAGTATAATTTAAATTTGAGTAAAAAAAAGCAGCTCATTTCTTTAATAGAAATGAGCTGCTTTATTGTTGTTGGATATTGAAGTACGCTTTCGCGAAAGCGTCATAAAAAAAACCTGCCCATAATAAAACAGACAGGTTTTTCACTAACTAAACCAACCTAACTTTTTATTTCACTAACAATCTTAAAGTCTCTACTCTACCAGCAGATTCTAATCTTAAGATGTACGCACCAGATGCAAAATCACTTACATCAATAGTTTGTGCTCCAACAGTAGCTTCTCTAGTCATCACTGTTTTACCAGTCATTTCTATGACTTGATAAGTAACATTAGATTGAAAAGATGGAGATACTTCTAGCTGAACTGTTTCTCCATCAGCAGGATTTGGATAAATCTTACTTGAGATAAAACCAGATTCAAAATCATCATTACTTAAAGTCACTTGAGATTCAAAAGCACCTATATCACGAGTTCCAAATAATGCTTGATCAATTTGATCTAAAAATGTATCTGTTCCACCAGCATCAAAAGCTCTTGTTCCGTTCATAATAGCATGAGTAAAAGTCATTCCACCATTATTTTGTAGTGGACCTAACGCTGCATATTCTGGAGCAGCTGTTGTTCCTACTATGTCTGATGCTATTGCTGTAAAGTCTGCAATATCATCAGTTTCAATAAGGTTGAAACCTAAAGAAGTAAATGCACCTACACTTACACCTATATTAGGCACTCCATTTGCTGAAGTGTTTTCTGCTATGATCGTATTCTTGATACTAAAACTTCCACCTGAAACTGCTGCAAAACCAACTCCACCAGCATCTGTAGTGGCGTCATTTTGAGCAATGGTAACTGCATTTAACGTAGTTGCTGGACCTGTACTTACTATTCCACCACCATTTGCTCCAGCTGTATTTCCAGAAATTGTAGATCTAGATACATTAAGAGTTCCATTGAGGTTTCCTATTCCACCACCATTTGCAGTTGCATTATTGTTAGATATAGTGGTTTGGGTAACATTTACCGTTCCACCATTAATGAAAATCGCTCCACCACCATCATTTAATAAGTCAGTACCTAGTGCAGTGTTACCATCTAATGTGGATAAATCTACTGACATAACACTATTATTTTGATTCCATAGTGCGCCACCTTCACGGCCAGCTGAATTATTATTGAAAGTCGATCTTAAAATATTAGTGTTAGTTGCTCCAGTTATATGAATTGCTCCACCATTTCCGGGAGCTGGAGTACCAGCTGTTCCATTAACATCATTACTCGATAAATCTGAATCTGTAATGTTGAGAGTTCCATCAATCACTTCGATGGCTCCACCGGCTCTATTTGCAGAATTTCCCGTAAAGGTTGAATTCACAAAAGAAAGTGTTCCCGTTGTACTCAAGACCGCTCCACCAGAAGCAGAAGTTCCCTGAGCCAAATTATTGGTTGCAATTAAACCATCTGCCATTACATCACCACCATTATTAAATATTGCTGCACCACCATCATCAGCTGTATTACCAGCAGCTGTGTTTGCGTCCATAGTTATTTGTGTTAACGTCATCAAACCAGTTCCATTCCATAATCCACCACCTTCACGTGCTGCTGTATTATTTGAAATTGTAGAATTTGTTAAAGCAATATCTTGATTTCCAGAAATATGAATTCCACCACCATTTCCAGGTGCAGCTACTGCCGGTGTAACACCTGCGTTATTCATATTCATTATTACCGCATTCAATACAGCTGTTCCTGTCCCAGCAACAATTTCTATTGCTCCACCAGCACGGTTTGCCGTATTGTTATTTAAGGTCGAACCGTCAATATTTATTGATGCATCCACATCTACTAATACTGCTCCACCAGAACCAGAAGTTCCGTTTGCAACGTTATTAGTTAACATAGAACCATTAATTATGGAAACTGAACCACCATTTAAGGCATAAACTGCTCCACCACCATTATCTACTCCTGCTCCACTTGCTGTATTTCCATCCATAGTCACACCATCGATAATCATCATTCCAGCTCCATTCCATAATCCACCACCTTCGCTCATTGCTATGTTGCTGTTTACAGTTCCTCCTGTGACATTAACAGCACTTGCTCCACTTATATGAAGTCCACCACCATTTCCTGGTGCGCCTGCTCCAGTGGTTACACCAGCTGTGTTCATATTTAAATTTACGTTTGATAAATCAACTGAAGCATTTGAATTTGCTTCAATTCCTCCACCAGCACGATTTGCTCCGTTTCCAGATATTGTGGTACCAACTGCATCTAAAGATCCGCCAGCCACTAAAACTCCACCACCAGTACTTGTAGAACCAGTTGCCGAATTATTACTTATTGTCACAGTCCCAGTAATTACGACTGCTCCACCTTCATTGTAGATTCCTCCACCACCAGCTTCTCCTGGATTCATAGCTCC
>NZ_JBPOGG010000003.1:0-283689 GCF_051251825.1 Nonlabens sp.
AATGGTTGTGGAACAGTTTCTATGGATGCTGTGATTATAGGTGGACCACCATATTTCACACCTAACCAAGATGGATATCACGACACATGGCAAGTAATTGCTATCGAGACTGTACCAGATGCTAACATCTACATCTTTGATCGTTACGGAAAATTACTAAAGCAAATTGATGCTCAAGGAATAGGTTGGGACGGAACTTATAATGGTAATCCTATGCCATCTAGTGATTACTGGTATTTAGTAGAATTAAGTGATGGTCGTAGTTTTAAAGGGCATTTTGCTTTGAAGAGATAATTTTTTAAAGCTTCATTAAAACACCCCAAAGATTTTAAAATCTTTGGGGTGTTTTGTTTTGCGATGTATTGGAATTACGCTTTCGCGAAAGCGTAATTATTCTACTTTAAAACTCCTTTATACTTTTCAATGATTAATATAATTGCAAAACCAATCGTATAACACAGCATATCCCACCAAGAAAAACTGGTGCCTATTATAATTCTAGCCCAGCTATATTCTCGCAAACCTAATAGGTCAATAATTTGTAAATATTGAGCCGTTTCTACGAGGTAACTGAACATTAAAGTAAAAATAGCCACATGCAAAATACGGTGTGAAGTCACTGCCATAAAGAAACAATAGAGTAATCCTACGACAAGGACGTCGCCTAGAAATGGCCTTACAAAGGAGTCGTTTACAAATAATGCGATACAAACTTCTATAGCAAATAATAGAATGGCTGCGATTAGGTAATATACTCTAGGACTTCGTTTTATATTCATTAATCTCTTTTTTTATTAATAATTTCATTTATTTTCTCATGAAGATTTATTCTAATCCATTCATCTAATTCTTTTTCGTCATAATTTGCAGGTGACGCCGCATGCCATGGACTTTCTTCATTAACCAATACAGTTGAAGAAGTAAGGTCATATAAAGAATGATACAAATTTTCTCTTTCCATCACTAGATAATTATTAATAATAAAAATCCTAACGTTTTCATCGTTTTTTGGTCCTTCATCGTAATTAGATAAAATGTGTTTAAACGATTTCTCATCAACACCATTGAAGTCTCTAAAACGCTCGTGGACTTGATAATTTTCTTTAGTGAACTTAACTATATCCCAAGACATATCGTCAAATCCTGCTAAGGAAAAAAAGAGCACATAAACATTCTCTTTATGGATTACATGTTGCAAATAGAGATAGTCATTAAAGTAATTAGATAATATCTGCATTTTAATTTCTAGATATTTCTCTGATCCTTCTTTATTAAGATACTTAGTTGCGGAGTCTAAATATGCTGGAGCAATTGTTACACTATCTAGAATTACTTGAGCATCTAATAATTCCTGAAATTCCAATTTATTAGCTTCTTGAAGATAGTAGTGGCAAGATCTTGGTTTTATATCTTGAGAGTTTGCAGTATTTATAAAGCCAAACAGATAACCTAACACAAGGATGTTTTTTACATATTTCATTTTACTAAGTTATAATGAGGACTTCGTTTCATAATTGACAAATAATCGGTAAAACACCATTAAAAATATGCTCATAGGTAAGATTTGCAACCATGCCGTCTGGTGCGATAATGGATGTATGAAAATAGCAAATGTATCTATGAAAAGTTGATCTGGATGCTGGATGATATCCCAACTGTTCCATCTTAAATCACGACCTAAGTAAATGCCTAGTGCACATAAAAAGAGCACACCATATTCTGCTGTTTTTATGATATAATTTTTATGGATCAATTGGATAGATATGAGTCCTTGAATCATTTGCTGCAGACTTTTAAAACCTGCCCAACAGCCTGTGATGGCAAAACATGATATAAGGATACTGTCATAAATCATCCAGCTGCCGCTAGCATGTTTTATATGTATTAAATCGGTGATTATATAAGGTGCGTTAGGTAAAACAAGCAACCACAAACCAAGAACTGGAACTGATAACAAACGCGCTTTTTTAATGCTCATATGAGGTATAATCGAGCTGGTAAACCATAGACTCAAAAAGTAAGGCAGTAGTGCTAGGAATAAATTCCAGACTAAAAATAACATATAGAAATCATGAGTGATTTTCATGCGTACTGCTAGAAACAGCATACTCAATATGCTTAACAGGAGTAAGTTGCTTATTTCGCTATAGCGATTTAAAAGAAGTGTTTTCATAAATCTAAAATTCTAAAACGATTAAAAAGTAACTAAATGCTATTGGGATATTTAAAAGTAGAATTCCAATAGTTTTAAAAGTTTCTACTAAAGAAGTTTTCTGACCTATCGCCGCTATGATTACTAGAATAAGTACAAGACAGTTCCATACAAATGCGACCATTAAATAGCCCATTCCCATTTCTACTAAATTATTCTCTTGAGTAATTATAAATACCAATAATAACATGGTTCCCACGAGAAATGACCCTAAGGCATTCCAGTGTGCAAATCGATTGATAGGTTTTAAGTTTTGTAAGTAAGTCATAATATAATTTTACCGTTTAAATGAGTGTTGAGCAATACCATTCCAGTGAATATCGGAATGTTGAGCAGCATCATGTATAATGTGAAAAAGGTTTCGATTAATCGATTGGAGCGTATTAATAAATTAATAAATACGCTCATCGCTACAATCACATTAATAATTACAACTATAAATGTAAATGCAAAACCTATAACAAAAATGAAATCTGCTCGTGTTGAGAAATAGCTTACCATTAATAGCAACATTCCCAGGAACGTGATAAATGCTGTTTTAATTCCAAACCTGTTTGCCGAATCAAATTCTTCTAATCTATGAAACCACTTAGTCATTGTCTTTCTTTTGGTTACCTTCTTTAATTTTATAAGCGATATAATTAAAGTCTTGCCAGTCGCGATCTATAAAATGTTCTTCCCAGTAACGTGCAGAGCTGTAACCTAGCTTATTATTGAGCTCTTGCGCATCGTCATAGTATCCATATTCTTTAAGAATAAGAGCATTTTGTGGAAGTAAACGCTCGAGTTGTTTGTTATCTACAAAGTCATTCTTGAGATTGTATTCTGTAACCACAGCAGACCAATTAAATAGCGAAAACAAAGAGACAATCACAAAGCTAATCGTCAGGTTGCGACGCCATAGATATACAAAATTTAAACGATGTTGCACTTTAAAGTAAGTAGTCACAAGTCCTATCATACACAGTGCGAGATACACTACAACTCCTATACGCTTCATGGATAAACCATATTGATCCATGTAAAGCGACGTTTTGATAAAAATGCTTGCAATCAATAGTGCATTTAAACCTATCCATAGAAAAGTCAGTGTCTTAAGAGTGCCATTTTCTTTTATGAAATTTAAGCTTCCGCGAAAGAAGGTGGCGATAATCACTACTGCCAGAATTATACTTACCATGCTTGCATAAACACCCGAGTGCACCGCACTGCTCAGTTCTGAGGCTGCAAAATCTTTGATATTTGTTATGAACATAAACTCAGAGATCAGTACGATTACGAGAAGTACGTTTAAAGCAGCAATAGAAAAAGTTCCTAGTTGTAACTCATTTTTAGTTTTGAGTTGTTGGTTTTCGTTCTGAGCTTTAGGAAGGAGAATATTATCTGTTTGAATGTCATCATCAGTAAGTGGAGTTAGTGCTTGAGGATCGGCAATATTTGCCATGATAAATCCACCTATGATGGCTGTAAAGAACCAAAATCCATCTATAAAACTCAAGTCTATAAATCCTAACCACTCTGCAAATACCGGATTTGCTAGACTGTATAAATAAGAGAACAAACTTATGAGTAGAATAGGAATGATGGTAATACGTGCTATTTGAGCGGCTGCATATTTGGGTTCGTTTTCCTCTTTGATTTTTTTAATGTTGAATATAAAATTATGAAACATCCCAAAAAACGCATTGTACAAACCATTTAACCAGGCTACATAAATACTTGCTTGGGAACTTGCCACCATACCTATAAAGAGAAAAACAGATAAGAAATAACACAGCATCGCCATACCAGAACCATGCATGATTATCGCAATAGATGATGCGATCATTCCCATCGAACTAGCTATAATACTAGGTTTAAGAAGAGACTTAGTATTCATAATGGCAAGCGCGATAATTAAGAACAGAGCATATAGCGCTGTGTTAAGTCCTAGAGAATGATTGTAGAATAAAGTAGCAAACGTGATACTTCCCAGAATAATGATGATTGATTTTTTCATGATATGATAAATTAAGATTGGGTTTTAAATTTTGAAATAGGTGACGATAAACATTGTTTAAAATCGATGTGATGAATAGGAGCAGTGTTCTTACCATTTGCAAGTGCTGTGGTAAAATTTGCATATTGATCTAGATATAGAATCATTCCTACGAGCATGGCAAGTGCTACAAAAGGACTGCGCTTCCCATTTCCCCATAACCAGAACTGCATGGCAATTTCTTGAGCGGTATCTACTTTAAAACCAGTAAGCACGTGGAAAACATCATGGTCCTCACAACGTGGTTGTGGTTCAAACTTATGTTGCAGTAAAAAACAACCTAGATGATAACCTAAACTTTCGCTAGGATAGGAAAGCAGTTGTCTGGTATGAATATGCCAAGGATTTCCCTTTTTGAAGAATACATAAAGCACACTTGATACATTAAACCCAAAGCCAACAAATAGCTCTCTGAGATATTGTAAAGTACTTTGTATTTCAAAGTTAATAGGTAAAAAAATAGTTTTTGAATTTTTCATAGCGATTCTATTTAGTGTGAATAGAGAGTAATGGAGTAGGGTTGTTCATGATTTTTATATGATTATTTTAAAATAGTTGATCTGTTTTCACAGGCATTTTTTACTTCGTTATTCGTTATTCGTTATTCGTTATTCAATTTCAATATGACTGCCTACTACATTTCAAGTTGCGTAGCAATCTTAAAATCAACCTGCCTACTGCCTACTAATTATTAACCTTTCAAAAGCTTTTCTAGAGCAGTGATGTGTTTTTTAAATTCCAGTTTACCTATGTCAGTAGCTATGTACTTCGTATTAGGTTTGCGGCCTATAAAACTTTTCTCGACTCTTATGTATTCTTCTTTTTCAAGAGCTTTGGCATGACTGGCCAGGTTTCCATCAGTGACATCTAGCAATTCTTTGAGCTCTTTAAAATCGGCATGATCGTTCACGACTAGGACAGACATAATACCTAGCCTAATGCGGTGATCAAATGCTTTATTTAATTTATTAATGAGACTCATTGAGAGAGTTATAGGTTTTTAGCTATTGGTTAATTGTTTTTCGTGGTGGAATACCTTCCGCCTTAACTGTTCTGTTTTCAATTTTGGTTAGTTCATGACATTAAGCTTTCATTATTTTTAAAATGACCGCCTACTACATTGATATGCAAAGCGTAGCGAGCAAATCAATCAAAACTGCCTACTGCCTACTGAACTTATCGATCATATTTATAATACATCACAGCACCATAAACGATATGACAGATCCCAAATCCAGCGGCCCAAAAATATAATCCATAACCTATGAATTGTGTATTTATTAATCCTAAAGCAATACAGGTTAAACCTAGATATAGAACTGTACCAATAGTATATTTTGAAGCATTTACACAAGCTAACCCATAAAAAATGAGCATTGCTGGCGCCACCAGTCCTATGATTTTATATTGAAGTAAAACAAGAACTATCACTCCACCAGTAAACAATGGAATTGCAAAATGAGCAACTAAGCGCTTCGTTTGACTGGACCAAATGCTTTGCTTGTGTTTACGAGCTTTCTTTTGTGTAAGTAGAAACGCCGTCACTATGGAAAGTAATGCAACTATTCCGGCGACTAGAATAATGAGCATCCCATGATTCTCTGCAATACTTGAAACCATGAGTTTTTCATAACTAAAAGTATCTCTGCGTATTCCGGCATCATTAATAATGCAATAACCTACCACACTACCTATGAGTGCATAAATCCCTGCCATCACACCGCTCATTCCCGATAAGGAAATAAATCGTGTGGATTTATCCATAATGGATCTGATCTCTTTTAAATCGTCTAGAACTTTATCTTTAGTCATAATTAAAGTACTTTGAAATACAAAGTAAATACATTTTATTCATTTCTCAACTATTTATTTGGATTTATTTTTACAGTAGAAGAGTATTTGTGAATTACGCTTTCGCGAAAGCGGAACCTAAAAAGTAAAGTTTATCCAGAGCATGTTGCTGTCCAAAAGCCTAAAAAGAATAACTTTACTACCATGAATCCTGCACTTGAGTATATCAATAAAACGCCCGAACCGTATCGTGACATTATGTTGCACTTGCAAGTTCTTGTGGAACACGCCATACCAGAGGCTCAACTCAAGTTCAAGTGGAGACTGCCTTTTTATTATCTGGATGATAAAACGATGTTTTGCTTCTTTAATTTTAGGAAGAAATTTGTGGATTTAGGGATGAGTTATGGGAATGAATTAAGTAATCAACATGGTGTTTTAATAGCTGGTGAAGGACGTAAAATGTTGCGTTCCCTGAGATTTGAAACTGTAGAAGATATAGATGATCGAGTAGTTATGGAGACCTTAAAAGAGCTTAAA
Source organism: Nonlabens sp. (assembly GCF_051251825.1). Taxonomy (GTDB): domain Bacteria; phylum Bacteroidota; class Bacteroidia; order Flavobacteriales; family Flavobacteriaceae; genus Nonlabens. The sequence continues at coordinate 6,582 of NZ_JBPOGG010000003.1, forward strand.
GGCATACGTTTGAGCCATAAAAGGAAATAGATGAGAGCAAAAAAGTGGTTGGCAAGCATTATTCTCATGACAGTTATAGCTGGTGTTTTATACGTCAATAGATATCCTATATATAGATGGTACATCTATCAAACGAGATATGAATCCTCACTTGCTTATAAAAGTAAACGCATCCAGCAATATGATATTCATGGAATAGATATCTCTCATCATCAAGGTAAAATAAACTGGTCTGCGATTAAACATCCTGATAGTACAAAGCAAATAGACTTCGTCTTTATAAGAGCAGCAGTAGGTACTGATACTGATAAACGTTTTAAAGAGAACTGGAAAGGAGCCGCAAACGCCGACATTAAAAAAGGTGCTTATCACTATTACTGGAGTGATGTGAATAGTGCTAAACAAGCTGCGGTTTTTACCAGTCAGGTAACTCTTAAAAAAGGAGATTTGCCTCCAGTGCTGGATATAGAAGACACTTCAAATGTTCAAAATAAAGCCTCTTTAAGGAAAGGTCTTAAAAACTGGATTAAAATTATAGAAGCTCATTACGGTGTGAAACCTATAATTTATAGTGGTGAGGCTTTTTATAGAGATGTCCTCAAACCCGATGCTTTCTTTAAAGAATATCCGCGTTTATGGATAGCCAACTATAATAGAGTAGCTGAGCCTCGAGTTTCTTGGCATTTCTGGCAGTATAGTGATCGATTTCCAGTAAGTGGTATTAACACGCTGGTAGATGGAAATGTTTATGGTGGTAATGAAGAAGAGTTTGAGGAACTATTAGTGCCTTAACTATTGATTTTCAAATGGATTACTCCACTTAGGATTTGTGTAGATATCACTACCGCTTAGTGTTTTTAGGAAATTAATAAGAGCCTGTTTATCACTATCGGTTAATTGTAATTGTTGACCTACCGCGCCATTTGCTCCACCACCTTGAAATAAAATAGGATCAACAAGTTGTTGATTAGTCATATCTATATCATTATAGTGATTCACCATTTCTAGTAAAGTAGAAAACGAGCCGTTATGCATTAATGGTCCGTTAAGGTTCCCATTTGGGTCTGTGAGATCTCTTAAGGTAGGAGACCTTGTGTTGTTATGATCAAAAACGTTTGGATCTGCAATGGTTGCTATGACTCCATTATTATGAATATTATCTTTTATGGCAAATTCTGGTGCCACGTGACAGCTTACACAGCCTGCGCCACCATTTTCTGGTGTGGTTATGAATAAGAATTTCCCTCGATTTTCAGACATGTTATAATTAGGAAATGCTGGTCCTGGATCGCCTGTTGTCATTAAACCTTGATCATATTTTGAATCAAAGGATTGAATACTTAATACAAAATGTGATAAACTTTCTTGTAATCTTTCTTCAGTAATGGTTTCATCACCATAGATATGATTAAAAAGAACTTGATAGTAATCTATAGCAGCAAGTTTTACTAATAGATCTTCAAAAGTTGGAGCACCTTGTTCTCCAGAGAATCCCATTTCTGCATGGTCTTTAATGGGTTGTGTCACTTGACCTTCAAGTGAATTTACTCTTTCATTCCAGAAGTAATTTGTCCCAGGTTGAAATCCTGCATTAACCAGTCGCATACTATGTCTTCCAGTAACTCCATTAACACCTATACTAGCAACTGCGGTATCACTAAAGGCGTGTTCTTGCTGGTGACAGCTAGCACATGATATAGAGTTGTCAGTAGATAATTGTTTGTCATAAAATAAGATACGACCTAGTGTTGCTTTTTTATTATCGATATCATTTCCTTGATTAGAAAATCGGATGTAAGATGGAACACTAGTATTTTGATAGCTTGCTGGTGCCTCTAGGTTGATTTCATTCCCAAATGCACTTTCTAAGATTGCTTGATCCGTAGGCTTGTACTCATCTTTTTCACTTTGACAAGAGATTAGAAAAGTAAGTATAGCAAGGAAGAAAAAGAATTGAACTTTCATAAGTACTTTAATTGTCAGACTACTAAAGTAACTTAAAGTTTGAAAGCACACAAAAAAAGCTCTTATGTAATAAATAAGAGCTTTAATTATTCAACTTAGATAAGTTTTATTCTTGTAAGGTACCGTTGATGCTTTCTTGAACCTTTTTTGCGTTTTCAAAAATGGCTTTACTATTTGCATCTCTAGAAATCACTAGATTTTCTATGGTTGCATCACTTAAATCTGTGATGTAGCTTCCTTTCATAGATAAATAAAGGCTGTCTAGAAATGTAAACTTAGAAAGTAACATATTTCCATTTCCATTTAATGCAATTGCCTTTAAACTATTAGTAAAAATGCGTATTCTTAATCCTGGAATATCACTACCATTTTGCTGGATTGTTAGTGTGTTGTTCTCAGAACTAATAGAGAAATTTTTCAATTGCTCTTCACTTGCTGTAAACATGACTTGATCCTTATAAGAGTAAACAATTTCCACGTTTGCATTTGCATCAATTTTAATTTTTGAGAAAGATGCTACTTCCATGTTGATCTGTGCAAATCCCAGAGTTGTGACCAGGAATGCTGCAATACATAAATACTTTTTCATAATATAAAGTTTTAATTGTTAGGTGTATAGATAGGACTTAGCATTATAGGCAATGTTACAGAATAGCAATTGTTTAACACTTAAAATGAACAATTGGTAAACAGTTAAACAAAAAAAAGCCTGCAAAACTTAATTTGCAGGCTTAATAAAACTTTTAATTCTTTTTAGAACGATTGGACGGTTTTTCTAATGGCTACTAACCGTGTTAACAAACCTTCTAAATATTGTAAATCGAGCATATTTGCTCCATCACTTTTAGCATTTGCAGGATCAAAGTGCGTTTCTATGAATAATCCATCTACATGATTTACTATTCCCGCACGAGCAATAGTTTCTATCATTTCAGGTCTTCCACCAGTTACACCGCTAGTTTGATTAGGTTGTTGTAAACTATGAGTAACATCCAGTACTGTAGGAGCAAATGCTCTCATGGTAGGAATACCTCTAAAATCTACAATCATATCTTGATAACCAAACATAGTTCCACGGTCTGTGATCCATGCTTTATCGCTTCCAGAGTCTTTTACTTTTTGAACCGCATGTTGCATCGCTTCAGGTGACATGAATTGTCCTTTTTTAAGATTCACTACTTTTCCCGTTTGAGCGGCTGCAACAACTAGGTCAGTTTGTCTTACTAGGAATGCTGGAATTTGTAATATATCTACATATTCAGCAGCTTTTGCCGCATCGCTTACTTCGTGAATATCTGTAACAGTAGGAACTCCAAAAGTTTCAGAAACCTTACGTAAAATTTTTAATGCTTTTTCATCACCTATTCCCGTAAAGCTATCGATACGACTACGATTAGCTTTTTTGAAACTTCCTTTAAATACATAAGGGATTTTAAGATCATCAGTGATTTTCACCACTTTTTCTGCAATGCGCAGTGCCATTTCTTCTCCTTCTATGGCACATGGTCCAGCGAGTAGGAAAAAGTTATCAGCATTTGCGTGCTTAATTTGTGGGATATCAGATAATTGCATTTCTTTTTCTTTAGTTTGTAAATAGATTTTGGTCTAAATGTGGAGATTAAGCTCTATCGCCATCCCATTCACTGAAACCGCCTATAAGATTATAAGTAGTTTCAAAACCCATCTGGTCCATGATCTGGCAAGCCTGACCACTACGTCCACCACTGCGGCAGTAGATGTAGAAATTTTTAGTCTTATCCATTTTTTCCAGTGCCGCCATAAGTTCTTGCGGTTGGAAAATGTCGTAGTGTAAAGCGTTAGGAATCATACCTTCTGTGACCTCGTCGGCAGTGCGTACATCTATGATTACCGCATTGCTATCTGTTGCGGTAAGTTCTTTCCATTCCTGTTTTGTTATATCTTTCATATTAAAGTGAACAACTTGGTGTTTCAACAATTTTTTGAGTTCCTAAATTAGTCTTTTTTATTGCTCCAAAGCCGCCTTCTACATTCACTACATTATTAATGCCATGAGTGGCTGCAATACTTGCAAAAATCACAGAGCGATAACCACCACCACAATATACGTGGTAACGATTTTCTGCTTTTAATTCTTTCACATTGCTATGAATATCATCTAGAGTGTAAAGTGGTACATTTTCTACATGAGCGCTATTGTATTCTCCAGGTTTGCGAGCATCAATAGGATTACTTACAGTACCGTTAGTAAGTCCATCCATGAATTCTTGTGCTGTAACATTTTCTATTTTCTGTGTTTCAAAACCAGCCTCTTTCCATGCTGTTATTCCGCCTTTTAAATAGCCTTGTGTATTATCATAACCTACACGAGCTAGTCGAGTTACGGTTTCTTCCTCACGATTTTCTGGTGCAATAAAAACTATTTTTTGATCTATATCTTCAATTAAAGCACCTACCCAAGGAGCAAACTGCCCATCGAGTCCTATAAACCATGATCCAGGAATACTAGCAGCAGTGTATTCTTGAGGTGAGCGCACATCGAGAACTAGATAATCTTGATCATCCACGAGAGCTTTAAATGAATGAGCATTCATGGCCGTATTTCCTCGAGCTATGATTTCATCTATACTTGAATTCACACCTTTATTCATTGACACGTTTTTAGGGAAATAACCTGGTGGTGGCGCAATTCCTGTGGTCAGTTCTTTAACGAAATCTTCCTTACTCAAGTCTGCTGCGAGAGCATAGTTTGTTTTCTTTTGATTTCCTAAGGTGTCATATGTTTCCTTGCTCATGCTCTTACCGCATGCACTTCCTGCACCATGCGCAGGATAAACTATAATATCATCTGGAAGTGGCATGATTTCGTTACGTAGAGAATCATATAAATGACCAGCAAGATCTTCAGTGCTTAAATCAGATTTTGCGGCTAGGTCTGGACGTCCTACATCGCCTATGAATAAAGTGTCTCCAGTAAAAATCGCTTTTTCTTTTCCTTCTTCGTCTTTTAATAAATAACACGAGGATTCCATAGTGTGGCCTGGCGTGTGTAATAGTGTAAAAGTTACATCTCCTACTTGGAATGATTGTCCATGTTTCGCTTTCGCGAAAGCGTAACTCGTCTCAGCATTTGGGCCCAAAACAATCGTCGCACCAGTTTTATCTGCAAGATCTACGTGACCAGAGACAAAATCTGCATGAAAGTGAGTGAGGAATACATATTTAATGGACACATTATCTTGAGCTGCACGGTCTATATATTGTTGTACTTCTCTTAATGGATCTATAATTACAGCCTCACCAGCCGATGCGATGTAGTAAGCACCTTGGGCAAGACATTTAGTATAATGTTGTTCTAATATCATGTGTAATGAACTATTCTTTTTGCAAAAATACGATTTTGAAATGTTTCCAAATAAGAAAGCCCATGCATAAACATGGGCTTGCTATCAATAAAATTGATACTTATTAATTCTTAATAGAACAGCCTATTGCGACTGTTTTAGTAGGGTTAACTTCCTCATTATTTAATAACTGATTTACGGCATCACGTAAGTAGTCATTTTTAATCGCGCTGGCATCTTTATGATTATCATCTATAGCACCTATATATTTCACCACGTTATTACCATTTTCTTTGCGCAGTAAAAATACGTGTGGAGTTTTAGTCGCTCCATATTGCGGATATATTTTCTGTCCAGCATCAAATAAATAAGGGAACGTAAAACCTTTCTTTTGAGCTCTTATTTTCATGTTCTCAAAACTATCATCGGGATAGGTAGCAGGATTATTAGGATTAATAGCAATGACTGGATAACCTTTTTCCTTAAATTCTTTATCGATGGCGATTATACGATCTTCATAAGCCACTGAATATGGACAGTGATTACAAGTGAATATGACTATAAATCCTTGAGCATTTTCATAGTCCTTTAAAGAAACCATTTTATCATCCACGTTTTTAAGAGAGAAATCTGTCGCTTTATCACCGATCTCATAGCCTTTCCTCACGGGCGCATTATCTAGGATCTTTACAGAAGATGTGCTGTTCATATCCTCACCAGACATATCCATGCTCGTAGACCCAAAATTTAGGGAACCACTTATTAATACGAAAGCAAGAGCTACTACAGCTACTAAGGTTAAAATTTTGAGCGTTTTCATCATCATCTTTATTTTTTGAGCAATGTTTCTACTTCTTGCTCTAATTCATTAAAATCAAATTCTTTATTAAAAAACTTACTTTCGTTTTTATACTTAAATAACGTTACAGGTATAGCTCCATCCCAATGTTCGTCTACTAACGGAATATACTCTGCCGCATATGGATGATCTAATAGCTTTACTTGAGACTGAATACTATGAGTTGCAAGAAACGGATTTACTTTGCTTTCCAGATTTTCAACATCATCCAGTGAGATTAAAATTACCTCAACTTGATCTCCATAGTTGGATTGCAATTTTTCAAATGCCGGCAATTCATCTACGCAAGGTTTACACCATGTAGCCCAGAAATTAATTACCTGAACTTTATCCGGTTGAGCGTCCATGATTTGGGTAATGCCATTTAAATCTATAACAACAGCTTGTTGAGGTGCCCGTGAACTGCAAGCCACTATAAAAATTAAGAAAATTATGGAATAAATACCTTTCATGTTTCAAATATATTTAATGAAAATGAAATAGTTCTAATTTTTAACTATCATTAGCATTGTCATGTTAAATGCTCTTAATATTTGTAAGTATAATAGCAGCTAAAATAAAAGCCTTAATTCATGGGAATTAAGGCTTTCATTTTTTCTACTATTTTAAACGCAGCTGGACATATTGCGGTATTCTTTACCGTAAGATTTCCCAGTTGCTGGAATTTACGTCGATCTGTATGTGGATATTCTCGGCAGGCCTTAGGGCGCACCTCATAAATGGAGCAGTAATTATCTACTCCTAGAAAATGACACGGCGTTTGTTGCAGTACATAATCTTTATCCTCATCAACTCTTAGAAATTGGTCTATGAAATCACTCGGTTTCATCTTGAAATGTTTTGCAATTCTATCGATGTCTTTATGAGTGAAAAGCGGACCAGTTGTTTTACAACAATTTGCACAAGTAAGGCAATCTACCTCTTCAAAGGTCCCGTCATGCAAGACTTGCATGCGACCGTCTAAATCTTTAGGAGCTTTTTTCTTAAGCTTTTTAAAATAGGCTTGATTTTCCTTTTTCTTTTGTGCAGCAAGTTGTGGAAGGGATTTTAAAAAATCTTCCATTAATTACATCTTCCCATAGGCATGGAGCTGGTGTAACCCATTTGCTTTAATTCACCTGTAACTTCACAAAAAAGTTCACGAGACCAGTAAACACTTGCGCTTTCTTTTGCTTTATTAATACGATCCATACGACCGAATAGTTTAGTTCCTGTATTAGATTGTCTAAAAGCCTGATAAGCCATCTTATCTTCCTCACTCATTGCATTTGGATTAGACTTCAATTGTTTTCCAGCACTAGAAGTGTAGAAGTTGATCAAGTTGCTCAAGTCTTGCTTATCATCAAAGATGCTGCGATATTCACTTGCAAGAATTCCTTTTAACTTAGCTACTGACGCACTTTTGTTAGCCGCATATTTTGCCCATATTTCTGCTGGAACTTCTTGAGTTTGATACGCATCTTTAAACATTTTCAGCATACCATCATAGGCTGCGTTATATTCTGCATCGATGCCACTTATTTCAAAGTACTTCATCATTAAAGATTGGTAAGAGTCGTTTGATTGCGCTTTCGCGAAAGCGGAAAAAACTAACAGAGTAAGGAATAATTTAATAGTGTGCTTCATTTTTATTTATTTTCGGTAAAAATATATGTTATGAAAAAGATAATTCAATTATTGTGCCTATTTATCATCGGCATCGGATTAAATGCATGTTCGTCAGACGATAAAGATAGTGATACTGGAGGTATTCTTTCTAACAAACTTAATTTAGGCGCTAGTGCACATGGGTTATTGAGTGATGAAGTCTATAAGAAAATAATTATTGAAGCCGTATATGTGGATGGATTTAAGCCAGAACAAGCTTCCTTAAATAACTTAATGTCTTTTTTAAATGCACGCCTTCATAAATCCCAAGGAATTTCATTAATCGAAAGAAACGTGCCTTCTCAAAATATGAGTTCTTATACTCTTGATCAGGTTGCAAGTCTTGAAGATCAATTGAGAACACAATTTAATACAGAGGATACTCTTGCTATATTTATTTTATTTACTGAAGAATCAAATGCGTCTGACACTAGCAACAGTGTGACTCTTGGAACCGCTTATAGAAATACTTCACTAGTCATGTATCAAAAAACCATCGAAGAATTGAGTGGTGGAGTTGGACAATTTAGTAGGGTTGATGTGGAAACTACGGTTTATGAGCATGAATTCGGTCACATTATGGGATTAGTAAACGTGGGAACTATGATCCAATCAGATCATGAGGATTTAGTGAATACTGGTCATTGCGATGTAGATGGTTGTTTAATGAATGCAGATTTAGACACTCTTAATCCGTTAGGAATGACGGGAATGATGGGTTCTGGTATATTATCGCTGGACGCTCAATGTATTGCAGATCTGCAAGCTAATGGTGGAAAGTAGCTTTATTTATAACTCTGCGAAATAGTTTGAAATTTTGCTGTACATAAAAAGCCTGTTTATGAATTTATAAACAGGCTTTTATATTAAACGTAAAATAGTATTTATCTCTGTGCTGCGCGGTGTCTTTCTCTTGCAAGCAATGTGTTTTTTAATAACATAGCAATGGTCATAGGACCTACACCACCTGGAACTGGAGTGATATGGCTTGCTTTTTTAGAAACGTTCTCAAAATCTACATCACCAGTTATGTAATAACCACGTTCGCGAGATTCATCCGGCACTCTTGTGATTCCTACGTCTATTATGACGGCATCATCTTTAACCATTTCGGCTTTTAAGAATCCTGGAACTCCTAATGCTGTAATAATAATATCTGCTTGAGATGTGATTTGGGTAATGTTTTTAGTATGACTGTGAGTAAGTGTTACTGTAGAGTTACCAGGGAATCCTTTTCTTCCCATTAATATACTCATAGGACGACCTACTATGTGAGAACGACCTATTACTACGGTGTGCTTACCTTGTGTATCAACATTATAACGATCCAGTAATTCTAAAATCCCAAATGGTGTAGCTGGAATAAAAGTGCTCATATCGAGTGCCATTCTTCCAAAGTTAGTAGGGTGGAAGCCATCTACATCTTTATCAGGATCAACGGCCATCAATACTTTTTGTGTGTCAATTTGTTTAGGAAGTGGAAGCTGAACTATGAATCCGTCGATTTCTGGATTATCGTTTAATTTCTTAATCTCTCTTAATAATTCTGTTTCACTAGTGGTATTGGGCATGCGAACCATAGTGCTTTCAAAACCTACTCGCTCACAAGCTCTCACCTTAGAACCTACATAAGTTAAACTAGCGCCATCATTCCCTACGATTACCGCAGCCAGGTGAGGTACTTTTTCACCTTTGTTTTTCATTTCCTGAACGATTTCAGTGATTTCGTTCTTAATGTCGTTACTTGTTTTTTTTCCGTCGAGAATAATCATAATTTCTGATTGCCTATTTTCTAATTACTTCGTAATTAATTATTACCAATTTTTAAAGTTGGACTCTTAATCCTAATCGTATTTATTACCTCTGCGTTCACTGTTTTTTAAATATTTCATAAATCCAGCAATTTGCTTTTTACAATTTTCCATTTGAGCTGATATATCATCAAATTGGATTTGTGTAATATACTTGCGATCCAGACATCTATATAGTTGTGATTTTGATTCATCACAACTTGCTTTGGCAATACTTAAAAATTGAATAAATTCTTTATTTCCATCTCTATCAAAACCTTCCGCTATGTTATCCATAATAGAACCCGTTGAACCATTAAGCTGATTCCATAGTTTATAATCTTTCTGTAAATCAGATAAAAGATAAACTTCATGAACTTTATCACATATAACTCTAGCGATTTTCCAAATCTCTAAATCTTCAAAAGTTGTAAAATGTGCCATAACTTATCAAACGAAAAAATCGGCAATCCTATTTTGCGAAGCAAAATGGAATGAAAAATTGGCGATTTTTAGCGCATTTTACCTAGCGCGTTCATCATCGCTTTTCCTTTTCCACCTTGCATCATTTTCATCATCTTACTCATTTGGTCAAACTGCTTTAAAAGTTGATTTACCTCAGTAACAGTTGTACCACTTCCTTTTGCAATTCTCTTTTTACGTGAACCATTAATTACATGTGGTTGTGTTCTTTCTTCAACAGTCATAGAATGAATGATAGCTTCTATTCCTTTAAAAGCATCATCGTCTATATCTACATCTTTAAGCATTTTGCCGGCTCCTGGGATCATTCCCATAAGATCCTTCATATTACCCATTTTCTTGATTTGCTGGATTTGAGAAAGGAAATCGTCAAAACCAAATTGGTTCTTGGCAATTTTCTTACTCAATTTACGAGCCTGCTCTTCATCAAATTGTTCTTGCGCACGCTCTACAAGTGAGATAACATCTCCCATACCTAGAATACGATCTGCCATACGGTCTGGATAGAAAACGTCAATCGCTTCCATCTTTTCACCAGTACCTATAAATTTAATAGGCTTATCAACTACAGACTTAATAGATAACGCTGCACCACCACGAGTATCACCATCAAGCTTTGTTAATATCACTCCGTCAAAGTTCAATCGCTCATTAAAAGCCTTGGCAGTATTCACAGCATCTTGACCTGTCATGGAATCCACGACAAATAAAGTTTCTTGTGGTTTTACAGCCGCGTGAACATTTGCAATTTCAGTCATCATTTGCTCATCAACAGCTAGACGACCAGCGGTATCAATAATAACGACATTAAAGCCATTCTGTTTTGCATGAGCAATAGCTGCCTCAGATATCTTTACAGGATCTTTTTCATCACGATTAGAATACACTTCTACACCTACACTTTCACCTACTACGTGCAACTGATCAATTGCCGCAGGACGATATATATCACAAGCTACCAGAAGAGGTTTTTTACTCTTTTTGGTTTTTAAGAAATTAGCTAGCTTACCAGAAAATGTCGTTTTACCAGAACCTTGTAGTCCTGACATTAAAATAACCGTAGGATTACCAGTAAGGTTTAATCCTATGGCATCACCACCCATTAATTCTGTAAGCTCATCCTTTACAATCTTGGTAAGAAGTTGACCAGGCTTAAGTGTAGTAAGTACACCTTGACCTAGCGCTTTTTCCTTAGCACGAGCTGTGAATTCTTTAGCAATTTTATAGTTTACATCGGCATCTACTAGGGCGCGACGTATTTCTTTAAGTGTATCTGCTACGTTTACCTCGGTAATGCTACCATGTCCTTTAAGGACGTGCATGGCTTTATCGAGCTTGTCAGTTAAATTATCAAACATATTTTTGACTCATTTTTTGAAGATTGCAAAGATACCATTTCGTCACTTTATGTTCAAGCATTTATAGGCTTTTGTAAATATGTTGTTCCCTAGGATTCAGATTGTTTAAGTTGATATTTAAAATAAAGCTTTTCATTACCTTAAATTGTTAATTTAAATTCCATAATTCTGTGTTTTACAATCTTATGATTACATTGCTATTTGATTCTTAAAATTTATTATGAAAGCAATTAAAATTTCATTGCGTCTTTTTTGTCTGATATTAACCACTACGTTAATGGTGAACTGTAGTTCTGAAAAAGATGGTGGATCAGGATCAGGCACTACTAATGATCCTAGTTTATCTGCATCTGTTAGTCAGTTATCTTTTAACGACACGCAAATAGATAATGTGTCGGCACTTAAAATTGTAAATCTGACCTTTGCAAATCTTACTAGTGATATCAACCTTTCAGCAACGAGTGCTTTTGAGCTATCGCTTGATGGAGCTACTTTTTCTAATAACCTAGTCTTTCCTTTAGTCAATCCTTCAACAGCTGTTTTTGTTAGGTTTAAGCCTGTCGCGGTAGATAATTATCAAGGTGCTCTTACTATTCAGAATCCAGCAATTGCAAATGATATTGTTATTAACTTATCAGGCGCTGGAACTCCTAGGGTCCAAAACGTTCAGACATTCTCAAGAGAACGACTCGCTTTTGGTGGTGGATTTTCTCAAAGCGCTACACAAACCTTTGCGCTACCTACAGATTTATCAAATGTAGAAGCGATAAAAATGTACGTGAAATTAACTTGCCCTACAGGTGGTTGTGATGAATGGGATGTGTTTGCAAATGTAAAAGTGACTGATGCTGCAAGTGGTGAAAAGTATGAACTTGCAAGATTTATTACACCTTACTGGAATGATAACAGTCAGTTGCCTCGTGGCTTTGAATATGACGTAACAGATTTTAAATCATTGCTCACAGGAAATGCAGAGCTTAGAATTTTCACAGAATGCTGGAATGCCAATGGTTATGAAGTAAGTGTAGATTTTGATTACATAGAAGGAACGCCAGATTTTCCATATTATGCCGTTTCTAGACTGTTTAATTATGACAGTCATTCACTTGCAGGAATACCTTATGGAGTAGCGCACTCCATGGATTTAACTAGAACGGTTTCTGTTCCTGCAAACTCACAAAGTACACATTTGCGTACAGTAATCTCTGGTTGGGGACATGCAACACCAAGTGATGCTGGCGGACGCACTTGTGCAGAATGGTGTTATAGAACACACAATGTTCTTATCAACGGAGCAAGTATGTTTCAGCATGATCTTGCACCACTTGGATGTGCAAGTAATCCTGTCAATAATCAATCTCCAGGTAATTGGGCTCCAGATCGTGCAGGCTGGTGTCCTGGAATGGAAGTGCCTACTCGCATAGATGATTTTGCGACAGCTATGGCAGGTTCTACTTTCAGCTTTGGATATGATCTTGAAAACTGGACTAATGATGGAGCGAGCAATGCATTTTATGCGATTTCCACATTTGTGGTGGTGAAAAGTGATACACCTATAAGTAAGCCAGTTGTTGTGGACTAGTGTACTTATTGCGCTTTCGCGAAAGCGTCATTAAACCAACTCTTTCAATCTAACATTTAACCCATAAAAAAATCCCATCGAGATCAAACGCGATGGGATTTTTTATAACTAAAATGAAATTTACTGGATAGAAACTACCTGTAAATCAAATACTAAATCCTGTCCAGCAAGTGGATGGTTTGCATCTACAACGATGTGATCTTCTTCAACTTGAGCTACGCGCAACTGGCGCTCAGTTCCATCAGGATTTTGAGAAATCAATCCCATTCCTACCTCAGGCTGTACTTCTTGTGGTAATTGAGATCTATCTACTTTATGGAATAATTCTTCCATGACATCACCGTAAGCCTCGGCCATAGGAATTTCAATTGTTTTTTTCTCGTCCACTTTCATGTCCACAAGACCTTTTTCAAAACCTGGAATCAACATTCCTTGACCTAGTTGAGCTTCTAGCGGCTCTCTGTCTGCAGATGTATCAAATACCTGTCCGGTTGCTTTTAATTTTCCTGTGTAATGCACTTTTACAGTGTCATTTGCTTTTACTTGACTCATAATAAATTGATATTTTTTGTATCAGCCGGCAAAGGTATGGTTTACAATCTCTTGACAAAGTTAATATGCAATTATCTCAGAGCATTAAGAAAGACTTAACGATTGAAAATCAAAATCAAAATCAAAAATAGATTTATGATTTTTTATAGCTAGTAATATTAGCTTTAGTGATGTTCTTAAATTTTGCACCATCGTAATTATAAAGTCCAGAGTAGCCGCCTAACCATATCGTTCCACTACGATCTTGATAAATGGACTGAATAGCGTTTGTTGTTAAACCATCATTTTTATTAAAATTAGTAAAGCTATTACCGTCATATCTATATACTCCATGATGCTCTGCAGGAAACCAAATATTTCCATCGCAATCTTCATAGATGCTCCATATTTCATCTCCAGTGATCGTTCCATCAACAGTGAAGTTTGAGAAAGTAGTGCCATTGAAACGGCTCACTCCTCTATAATGTGTCGCAAACCAAATGTTATGATTTCTATCTTCCAGAATATCATTTACAGAATTATGAGCGAGACCATTTTTATTAGATAAGTTTTTAAGTTTTTTTCCATCATACATGTAAGCACCATTTCCTGTGCCTAGCCACATATTTCCTTTATGATCTTGCATGATACTATTCACTATTTTAGAACTTGAAACACCTCGATTAGGATCGGGTATAGATTCTGGTAGGGCAAAGGCAGTGAAGTTTTCTCCGTCATAAGTACATGCTCCTTTTAGCGATCCTATCCATAAAATACCTTTGCTGTCTAGTGATAAGCACCATAAGTTTCTACTTGGTAATCCATCATCTTCTGTGAAATTAGTAAACGAAGTGCCATCATATTTAGAAAGTCCATTTTCAGTAGCAAACCATACTATTCCATTGTTATCCTCAACAATCGATCGCACTGCAGCTCCTGCAAAACCTTCTTCTCTATTAAAATATACTAACGATTTACCGTCATATCGTGCCACACCATCACCATTTGTTCCTAGCCATAAATTTCCTTTGCTGTCCTCAAAGATTCTGCGTACAAACTCACTTATTCTGTTTTCTTCTTCATAGATATCCAGATTAAAGTCAGTCACAGGAGTTGTTGCACTTTTCTCCTTTATAGGTTCTGTTTGAGAAGTGGTTTCTTTTTCTTGACTGTTGCAGGAAATAAAAGCAATCAGGAAGTAAATGAGGAAGAGGTTTTTCATGGGTGTTGAAGGATAGTAAGGATAGAATTATTGTATTTGACATCCATAAATAAATGCGTTAATGTGTAAATATAACTTTTATACATATTTTATTTTTCTTGATTTATAGGAGAATTCTACATTTTACTATTACTACTTCTATTCAATTTATTAAATTGAGCCTTCTAAAAAAGCCATTATTAACTCAGTCAAAACTTACGATTTTTTAAAAACTATCACTTTACTTCGTGAAGAAGGTGAGCTTTTTTTACATGAAAAACCTTTGAAAATAAAAACCTTTCAAGAGAAGGAAATAATACTATATCTTGAAAATGAGTACTATCGTGAGGTACAAGACTATCCTTTTAAAGCTCCACCATTTGATTCCATGGCTGCCTTATGGGCGTCAAAAATAGTTTATTATGCTGCTTTATTTGTTATTTACAGAAAGGGTTCTGATCAATCAATTAAAGATGTATTGCCTGATTATAATGGAGATTTAGAGGCATCACAAATTCTGAGTGCTGATTTGATGTTGCGGTTTTTACCGTTTCTTTATCATTCTTTAGAAAATTTAGACCCGAAGGATCCAGTCCTAGAAAGGTTAGAAGAAATATTGAATAAATGGCATTATAGCGCTATTGATTTACATTTTGAGTCTAAAAACTTGAACTTAGCGGTGTATTTTGATAATCCATGTATACTTCAATTATTTCTCAATAGAATCGTTGAACAAAAAAATCAATCTTGGGGAATGCACCCAGCAATCAATAAAAAATTAATCAAGCATTTGGGATTTTACAAAGATGAAATCTGGAAATCCTTAAAAGAAATTGAAATAGCAACTGATGAGTCAGAATAATATACAACCACTTAAGACTTTACTCGATCACGTTAAATCCACTTTCGTGGGTAAAGATGATGTGATTGATCTTTTAGGGATTAGTCTTATTGCAAAAGAAAACACCTTTTTGTTTGGTCCTCCAGGTACTGCAAAAAGTGCTATAGTTAAAACACTGTCAAAAGGTATTGAGAACGGTAAGAATTTTGAATACTTACTTACTCGATTTACAGAGCCTAACGAACTCTTTGGACCGTTTGATATTAAAAAGTTAAGGGAAGGCGAGTTAGTTACAAACATAGAAGGTATGATGCCTGAAGCATCCTTAGTATTCCTAGATGAAATCTTTAATGCTAACTCTGCCATTTTGAATAGCTTGTTAATGGCACTCAATGAAAAGATTTTAAGACGCGGTAAACAAGTTCTTGAGTTGCCAGCCTTAATGTTTGTAGGAGCAAGTAACTCATTACCAGAAGATGATGCTCTAGACGCATTATTTGATAGGTTTTTGGTTCGTGTGAAATGTGATTATGTTCATCCAGATTTATTAAATCAAGTATTACTAGCGGGATGGAATCTTGAACTCAATAGAAATATAGAAGCACCTACGGTAACGCCTGAGTACATTAAAAAACTACAGAAAAAATCAAAGCAAGTTGACTTGAGCGGTATATTAGAAACATATATTGATCTAGTAAGGAACTTGAGAAATACGGGTATTAATATTTCTGATCGACGAGCAGTAAAAATTCAAAACCTTATTGCCGCCAGTGCTATGATGTGTGATCGTGATCAAGCTATGATATCAGATTTATGGGTGCTCAAATATATTTGGGATACAGAGGAACAAATCGAGATTCTAGAAGGAATAGTGAACAATGCAATTGAAAATGAGATTACTGAAAAATCTCATCCTCAAGCTATGTTCAATAAAGCACCTAATCCAGAAGAGGTTATGAAAGAAGTGAAAATACTTGTAGAAAAATGGGATTCCAGTTCACTTAATTATGAGGAGCAGAATGTGATAAAGGATAAATTAAGATATATCCAAAACCGAGCAGATTGGATACAAAACGAGCAACAAAAAGCATATATTAAAAAAGAAATAGACGCCTTATGGCAACAAATATTACAGAGCGTCTAGATTACGTTTTACATATCCATATATCCCATATAGACTTACTTTCCCAAATATGGCATTTTGAAAATCTCAAAATTACCATGGATGGTGAAAATGTTTGGGTGAAAGGTTTTACTCTAGATCAGATAAATAGTAAAGAATTGAAAGTAATGCCACACGCTACTATTTATTATTTAAAAGAAGGAAAACTATTTCCTAAAGGTAAACTATTACCCGTCGCTCGTTTGGAAACATTATCTGAATGGAAAGGGATTCAATCAGCCCTAAAATTAGAATTACCTGATTTAAACCATAATTATTTTGGTATTCAAGAAAAAGCGACACTTCAATTAACAAAGTTTGATTCAGAAAAAAGTGCCAAAGCACAACTTATAAAAATCTCAAATTTCAATTCACGTATCATAGAAACGGCAGCTAGTTATCGATTAGAAAATTTGATATACACTATCATAGCTCCTGACCAGATGTTAATTTTAGGGACACCTCTCTTACCATTAAAAGGTTATAGTTTTTGGAATAATGGAGATAGTCTTTACCCGACAGGTTATTATTTAAAATATTCATCTGTAGAATCTATTATTCAACAGTTTATAAATCCCGATAAAACACACTTAATTATATGGCAGAAGAACAATAACTACACCTTAATTAAGAAAGATCAATTTGTTCCACTTACGATTAGCTCCTATCGCAAAAGTTTAAAACTCATAAAAGATGAGTAATTACTTTATACAATACAGGGATTATTTCTGGAAATGGGATAGGGACATTACGGACAGTATTGTGGTTGAAATACCTGGTGTAGGTACTTTAATTTATGAACAACCGTTAAGAGAACTATTGATACCACTAGCAATTAGTGGCTTACCTCAATTTGGCTCTATCATAATCATCTTAGTCGCAACAAATGAGCATATTGAGAGTGAAGGCTATGAGACATTTAAATCCCAGTTAGCTTACTCATTAGAAACGGCTCATTATGGACATCACTACGTGGAAAATGTACTAACCATCATGGAGTATGTTCACAATTTACCTAGAGATTTACGAACTGGTGATAATTTAATTTATTTATTAGAGGTCCTTTTTGAAAATTCTCATAATAAAAATGGTATTCAAAAATCAAAACAAATACTAAGTAATACTAATGTAATTAATGCGGTAGAAGCTAATTATACCATTTTATCTCCTACTAAATCTACTTACGATAAGGATACTCGTGCCATTGCACTAATGGTAAGACGATTTAAGTCCATGCAAGATATAATTGATGCACTTACAAGCATTCCCATTATAAATGAAGAAGAACAGCTGGTAACTGAAATGGAGCCTGTCTATAATCCTGAAAGCTCTATTGTTGAACAACTACTTGCACATTCAGAAACCTCAGAAATAGGTTCTTTAATAAAAAGAATATGGTCTGGACTCCATATTCCTATGCATCAAAATGCCTCTAGTGAACAACCTCTAGGTGGTGTGTCTGATATTACCAATAAAGGTGATATGAACAAGCTTCTAATTTCAGAGTTTGCTTATGATCAAGATACTTTTTTATCACGAGTTGCAAATAAAGAAGCTCTTTATATAGAACGAGAAACTGCTAATGAGGATAATGATAATAGACGTGTCTTTTTAATAGATTCTTCACTTAAAAATTGGGGAATACCTAAAATACTGTCTTTTGCTACCGCACTAGCAATTGCAAATCATCCTAAATCTACATTTGAATACGCCGCTTATGTTATAGGTGATACAGTTCGTGAAGTTAATTTTAATGACATTTTAGAAATCATTTCAAGTCAGCAATTGCTTAGTGCTCAATTGGATCCAGCTGTAGGTTTACATTACTTTTTTGAAAATGAATATGAAACAAGAGATGAGGTATTCTTCTTAACTACCTCAGATACTCTAGAGAGTAATGATCTTCAATATGTGATTTCAGAACGTATGGAGCAGTTAAATTATCTCATTACGACCAGCTCGAGTGGTGATGTTGATTTTTATAGGTATCGCAACCGTAGTCGTAAGCATTTAAAACAAATCTATTTACCGTATGAAGAGCTATGGGCAGATCGACAGACTACAGCTACGCCTCCTAGGTTTATAAAAAATCTAGATTTTGTTAGAGAAGATGCTCTTTTAACACCACTATTTAGGTCTGAGGCACATTATTTACCTTATCATGATCAAGTTTATATAGTCCAGAATGGTCATTTATACACCTTTACTTCTCATGGAGTTAAGAAAGGTTTAGAATTAGTTTTTAAGAATGTAATTGTACATCCAGATAGCGCCTACCTCGTTTCTTCGCCATCTAAGAATGCTCTTATTTTTCATGAATATAACGCTTGCGCGAAAGCGTACTATAAAACTAGTCTAGAAACTGGCGTGCAAACAAGTCATCGTAAATATTCTAAAAATATTGAAGGAAAATGTGAGTTGTTTGAGATAGGTAAAAAGATAGTTGTAGCTCATAACGAGCACTATTATCATATTACCGAGGAGAAAATTGAAAAAATTCGTGAGTCTAAGAATGACTTTTTAACAAGGTTCCAAAGCAAAAAAGAAGATCAAATAAAAAACTGGAAGCAATTACTGGGTAATGCTAATACTAAATATAACGTACTCAAAAACATTGAAAGAATTACTATTATTAATTTTTATAACGAACTTATTCCTCAATTCAACAAGTTTTATCTCAATACTCGAGTAAATATCTTAGGTGACCATAATAGCGATTATCGTTTTTTAAATGATAAGGATAAGCTTGAACTTACACCAGTAGTAGATCTATATTTAAAAAGAATAGGAAACGTAGAACACATCTCATTTTTACAAAAACAACTGGATATATCCCTCAAGGAAGCAAAGGAATTTGCCTATCAATTACCTACAGTTATAAAAACTGATATAGAATATAAAAAGGGCAGTAATTTAAAAACGCGATTAGAATCTAGGGGAATGACCTGTTTCATTAAGATTAAAAGCTTTCAAACAGCCGATGGTTCTACCATTTCTATACAAAATGGCAAACTCTATTTTCAATCAAATAGGAATAGCAAACTAGATTTTTGTATGACTGCTATACTAAATCAACCTATTGCTTTTGCAAGTAAACATCACTTTTCTGGAAACCAGTATTTTTTACCGGCTCAACATGCACTAGAGCTATTGGATTATAAAACTTTTAGACAAACTTATATTAATCCTTTTTTTGAATCAGCGCGTGAAGATTAAAATAGCTCCTTCTAGAAATAATACCTATCCTTTAAGTGGAATACTTATCAGGGGAAATTCTCCTAGTCGATGGCTTAAGGTGGTTGATAAATTAGCGGTCGACTTAAATCAAGTTAGCGCATTTGCCATACCTAGTAATAAGGCAAATGAACTCTATGGTTGTTTGTTAGTTACATCTCATTTGACAAAGCACTCACATCTAGCAAATGTGTTGTTCTTTCAATGCATTCATAACAGCATATTTATTCCTGAATACGCTGCGATTCATCCTCTTATTTCAAAAATTGAAACCAATCGAGTATTTAAAACACCACATGTATATCACCCAGATTTTGGATGGTTTGCTATGGAAAAGCCTATAAATTGGATTAATTGTATAAAATTGAATGACTTTATAAATATTGAAGTGATTAAACCTATGTTAGGTACAGTTATTCCTAAACATATTTATAAAATAGGGGCCATTCCTAAGGATGAAAAGGAAATAGAAAAAGATCTTGATTTACCACTTAAAAAAATATCAGATGATGATTTAACCACTATGGATAAATTACGTTTAGGTTTATTCAAAACTTTATTTAGTAGTCGTAGTAAAAGTCCAGGGCAATTTGATGTAAAGGAAAAAGGGTTTTTAAAACTGTTAAATAGATGGTATGGAAATAGAGAAAGGAGTTCACGATGGGGCAAGAGTATGGACGCTCTATTGCAACGTAATTCAAAAGAAGCAGATCGATTACTAGCCATGTTTGCAAAAAACCCGAAACTAGCAATGAAATTTGCTATTCCTCTTGATTTGATTGGTGCGTCGAGAGATTCAGGTAAAAGTCTTTTATCATTATCAGGCAGGAATAAAGGCACAAGTGGTCCTAAGCAAATACCACTTCAATCACTTGCCTTAATCCTAGCTGTTATAACCAGTGTAATCAGTTTTGTATTACGTGTAAAGCCGAGAAGTGGCTCCTCCGATAATGGATTAGGTTCACTTATAGCGTTTTTATTAATAGGGTTTATTATTTATTCCGTTTTATCCAGTTTATTCAAAACAACAAATAACTCTGGTGGTACCGCTACGATACATGATGACCGTATGGAAGCATTGCGCAAGCAATATTTAAAAATTATAGAAGCAGAAAAAAAAGAAGGTAATTATCGTAAAGCCGCTGCTATGCAAATAAAGTTATTGAATAACCATTGGGAAGCAGCAAGTACGTTAGAAGAAGGAAGGTTTTATGAAGAAGCTGCATTTCTACATATTAAATATACTAAGAGTAAATATCATGCTGCAGAACTTTATGCAAAAGGTCAGTTTTATGATAAGGCAATTTCCATCCATAAGGAATTAAAAAACTATGAAAACGTTGGTGATTTATATAAAGAATCTGGAAATATCCATGATGCAAATGAGTATTTTCAAATGGTAATTGATAACCATTTACAATCAAATAATTATTTAAAAGCTGCCGCTGTTTATAAGGAAAAGCTGGAAGATTTAGCTACAACTCAATCAACGCTATTGCGAGGATGGAGATCATCTAAACAGCAGTCTAAGTGTCTCAAAGAATATTTTAATAATATAACTGATCCTCAAATAATTGAAAAGGAGTTGTTATACTTCTATAAAAATGAAACGAATGCTGGAAATATCAGGTTATTCATTAAGGAATTAAAAGCTCAAAAAGACAAGACGCCTGAATTACAGACTTTTTCAAAAAATATTATTTATAAGATTATTAGTAGCTATTATAATGTTGATCCAGGAATTAGTTTTGAGTTAGGGAGCTTTGATGAAGGTAACAAAAGGATACATCGTGATTCTAATATTTTTGTTAGAGAGCATAAAAAACACAATAAAAACAAACCCAATTGAAAACCAACTAGTTATAGGTGACCATCATTTAACTTAACAAAACGCTAAAAACCAATAAATAAGAGTATTTTTGCAGCCGCTTAGAAGCATTATTTTTTATGAAAGACATTAGAAACATCGCGATTATTGCTCACGTAGACCACGGTAAGACTACGTTAGTAGATAAGATTTTACACCACTGTGAAACTTTCCGTGAGAACGAGACAACCGGAGATTTAATACTTGATAACAACGACATAGAACGTGAACGTGGGATTACTATTCTTGCAAAGAACGTTTCTGTAATGTACAAAGGAACTAAGATTAACATCATAGACACACCTGGTCACGCCGATTTTGGTGGAGAGGTGGAACGTGTATTGAACATGGCTGATGGTGTACTACTTCTAGTAGATGCATTTGAAGGTCCTATGCCTCAAACGCGTTTTGTATTACAAAAAGCTATCGACCTTGGGTTGAAGCCTTGTGTGGTTGTAAACAAAGTAGATAAAGAAAACTGTACTCCAGACGAGGTACATGAGTCTGTATTTGACTTAATGTTTGAACTAGGAGCAGAAGAGTGGCAGTTAGATTTCCCTACCGTTTATGGTAGTGCAAAGAACAACTGGATGAGTGAAGACTGGAAAAACGAAACTACTGATATCGAGCCATTACTTGATATGGTAATTGAGCATGTTCCAGCTCCTAAGGTAGAAGAAGGAACAACTCAGTTATTGATAACATCTTTAGATTTCTCTAATTATACAGGTCGTATTGCGATAGGTCGTATTAAAAGAGGATCTATAAAAGAAGGACAAAACGTTTCTTTATGTAAACGTGATGGTTCTATCACTAAGACTAAAGTGAAAGAGGTATACGTTTTTGACGGAATGGGTAAGGCCAAAGCTCAAGAAGTAATGGCTGGTGATATTTGTGCGATTGTAGGATTAGAAGGTTTTGAAATAGGTGACTCTGTCGCAGATTTTGAAAACCCAGAGGCGATGGAAACTATCGCTATCGATGAGCCTACTATGAGTATGTTATTTACTATAAATGATTCACCTTTCTTCGGTAAGGACGGTAAATTTGTAACATCTCGTCACATTAAAGATCGCTTAACTAAAGAACTAGAGAAGAATCTTGCTTTACAGGTACACGATACTGGTAGTGCAGATAAGTTCATGGTTTTCGGTCGTGGTGTATTGCACCTTTCTGTATTAATTGAAACGATGCGTCGTGAAGGTTATGAATTACAGATCGGTCAGCCACAGGTTATTATTAAAGAAATAGATGGTGTGAAATGTGAACCTATTGAAGAGCTTACTATCGATTTACCAGAAGAGGTAAGTGGTAAAGCTGTTGAAATGGTAACGCTTAGAAAAGGTGAAATGACCAGTATGGCGCCTAAAGGGCAACGTATGGTTTGTGAATTTAAAATTCCTTCTCGTGGAATCATAGGTTTACGTAATCAATTGATTACTGCTACAGCTGGTGAGGCGATTATGAACCACCGTTTTGTAGGATTTGAACCTTATAAAGGAGAAATTCAAGGTCGTATCAACGGCTCTATGATTTCTATGGAAAAAGGAACTTCTATTCCTTACTCTATGGATAAATTACAAGATCGTGGTAAATTCTTTATCGCACCTGGTGAAGAGATTTATGGTGGTCAGGTAGTAGGAGAGAACTCTAGACCAGATGATCTAGCGATTAACCTTACTAAAACTAAAAAGCTTTCTAACGTGCGTAGTGCAGGTAACGATGATAAAGTAAAGATTGCTCCACCAGTTAAGTTTACACTGGAAGAAGCTCTTGAATATATCCAGAAAGATGAATATGTTGAGGTAACTCCTAACTTCTTAAGAATACGTAAAGTCCTTCTCGATGAGAACGAACGTAAACGTGCAGGAAAACAACTTTCTTAATACGTAATTAAGTAGATTTATATTAAAAAAGCAGATTCGTAAGAATCTGCTTTTTTTATGTCATGATTTAAAATTATGAAATAAAAAAGGCAGGGATTGAATCCTGCCTTTTTAAACGAAGATGAGTTCCCCAATCAAACGAAAAGATCCGTTTGATCAACACCTTCCACTCTCTAAACTATAAAAATCTTGTATTGTTCTTTCTTCATTTCTTTGAAACTATCTTCAAAACAAATCTTGTGTTTATAGGGATACACAAGACTTGTTAGAAAAGATAATGTAGATAAGTACATTTTCAGGGTTTATTAATCTGTTAATTCTAATAACCTTAAAAAGAGTTCCTAAATCAAATTCAAGAAAACTTTCTAATGGTATGTTCCAGTACATTACGGTTTGTTACCCAACAAAAGTGATTTTTTTTATTTTTTTTGAAAAACTATAGAAGACTAGTGAGCCGCATGAGAATAATCAGCTATTAATTACCGCTTACGCGAAAGCGAAAAGTATATAGAGTTACTGCTTTGAAGATATTTTGAGTTTCCATAAAAGGAGTAGAATGCAAGTAATAAGAGCTATTAAAAATAGCAACCATCCATAAGATAAAGAATCTTCTAATTCAATATTTTTATTATCTCCCAGAGCGATAAGTGAAGACCAATAATAAGGTGAAACCTCAGATAAATTGTGATTCTTTAAATACTTAAGTTTAGCTAAATGCAATGCCGTGGAGACACCTTTTTCATCTTCTATATTTTTGTAGAATTCTTCTACAATAAATGCCGTTGATTTATCACTCGTTTTCCATAAAGAAGCAACCACAGATTGTGCTCCTGTGTTGAAAAATCCGCGCGCAATAGTAAGTGCTCCTTCTCCTTGAGCTATCGCGCCTACAGAGGTGTCGCATGCACTTAAGAATACTAATTGCGCATTGTTGTTTAAAACATATAATTCTTCAATACTTAATTTACTATCGTAAAATGCAAGAAATGGATCGACTCCAGAACTCGCATGAGTTGCTAGATGTACTATTTTAAACTTGTCAAATTGTGATAAAAATGCTTCTTTGGTGGCAAGGCTATCAATGAAAATATCACTTTTTATAAATTTATGTATAGAGTAAACCTCTTTATTAGTATCATAGAGTTTAGGTAAGCCTATTTTATTAAAGTTACTGGGTGAAAAACTAATTAAATTTTGAGCTGCTGATCTCTGTAGAGCGTTGTTTTTATTTGAAAAAGACAAAGAATATGTATAGTTAATTTGACTTTCTTCTATTAAGTATGAACTTGGTTTGAGCTTAGTAATTAATGCTTCAAATGGAATGTTCTGTAATTGGCCATCGGCAATTATGGTTATTATTTTACCTTTTAATAGCTCTTGAATTTCAAGAGTAGGGAAAAGCTTGTTGTAAACGGTATGTGCATGTTTGTTGTATGCTGTAATATCTTCTTTGGTTTGAAAAGGCTTAACGATTGCTTGTAAAAAAATAGTGAGTTCATTACTAAGCTCACTGGCATGCTCAATCTCCAGTAACTTAACATTCTCTTGAGTTATTATTAAGCACATGAGGTGATCCTTGAAAAGGACTTCTTTATTCCACACGTATGAGATGACTACTTCATTCTTTTTTAGATTTCCTTGTATTTCTTGTAAACTGAGAATTTTCAAATCTTCAATCTTCTGTGATAATGCTGGATAAGCTTTCTGAATGGAATCATCATGTTTCTTGACAGCCAACTTTTGATTTAATAAAGCCTTTGAGTAAAATTGAATTAATGTAGTGTCTGTATTATTTTCTAAATTGTTTTCATATTCACGTAGTTTATATCTTAAGAAACGCTCTCTATTTTTAACGGATTGCGGTAGTTTAAAAGAGTTTTTAATAATATCTTCAGTGAGAAGGATGGCTTTATTTTTCTCACTGTATGTTAATGCTAGTTCATGATTGTTTAATAAATAAGAACAATAAACTGCATTGTGATATACTTTTGAAGCCTCTTTACGCCAGTATAATCTGGAGTTTTCTTCTCGATTAGATGATTTGAGATGATCTATTAAAGAATCTGCGGTTTGAAGATTTCTAAAGGCCTGTTCTACTAGAGAAAGATTTTTTAATTCTTCGTTCATTTCTAAAAGAATTTCAGCTTTTTGAGATAATGCAGCAATCACCCCAGTGAGTTCATCGGTATCTTTCAAATCGGTCAAGTTGGGATGCTCTAAATTAATTTCTTGATTTTGATAATTTATTTTTATTGCATGATTCAAATATTGAAGAGCGCCATCTTTATCATTTTTTTGAAGTTGGTAACTAGCGAAATTTCTAAAGACTTTAGACCTATCACTTTCTGGTAAGGGATAATCAAGGCTTTTTTCTAAATAATAACCCGTGCTATCTGATTCTTCTCTTAAGTGAAGATTTCCTAAGTTTCCATATGCCATTCCAGTCACACTGTAGTCAGCATTTATTATGGAATTCTCGACTAATTTTTTATAATAGAATTCGGCTTTATCAAAATCAAAAGTTTTATCACTGTTATAATAGTTTGCCATACTATTAAGAAAAACAGAAAGCCTTCTATTACTCAGCGGTTCAATTTTATCAATTTCAAGGACTTTGTTTAAAATTGCTAGTTCTTTCTCTCTAGAAGTTTCATTATCAAGAGTACGGTAAATCATAGCAAGACTTAAAGAATGAGAAGCTATGAGTCCTAAATTGTTATTTTTTTGTGATTCACTTATAGCCTTGAGGTAATAAGTCTCGGCTTGATAATAGTTTCCTAATTTAAAATAGCAACTACCTAGTTTGCTATATGATTGTATTGCTTTTAAAGAGTTAGGATCGGTAAGGATTACTTTATTATAATTATTGATGGCATTATCAAATTGCGCCGTTAATTCATAAAAATATCCTAACTGAAATAATGCTCTGACATATTTTTCATTTTTAATCCCTTCATTTTCAAAATGTTTAACTTCTTTTGATGCATATTTTATTGCTGCTTCATAATCTTTCTTCTTGTAGAATTTAACAGAAAAATCATGCGACATTTTCAAGTAAATTTCAGAATTTTTGGAAGTGTCTAATAAACTATCTAGTTTATATTGTAATAAAGAAGCGCCTTTATCTTGTTCTATTTGATCAACAATGTCATAAAAAGTTTGGCTACTTACTTGGTTGTTAAAACACAAAGCGAGTAGCCAAAAAAGGATGTAATAGTTTTTTAATTTCAATTTGTCATGGTTAAACCGAAATTTACACATTAATTATTAAAAAGGCTCAAAACTAGCGTTTTCAACAACAGTTTCTTCTTTTACAAAGATGATAGGCTTAGTCACGTCTTGTGATTCATATGTAATCTGCCATTCTTCACGGTTTTCATTACTAGCATCAATTTGAAATGAATATAATTGAATAATGGTTTGAGAGAACATTAAGTTTTCTCTCAAGTTAAATTTATCAGTTTCAGTCACTCCTTCTTCCCAGCTAATGTATAGCGTAGAAGTTGCGTTTTTTTGAGAGTTATTTGTAAGTGCAATATTTGACGCCTCATTCATTAATCCTTCATCTTCAAGAGAATTAACACTACAAGATGTAATGAATACAAATAAAAGAAGATAGATTGAAATTTTTGAGAGTGAATTTTTCATAATAGTAGGGTTTTGTAATTAAGTTGTTACCCTACTGTTACCTTTAAGTTCTGTTTGTTACCCAAAAAAATAAACTGATTTCAATTTCTACTATATTTGCTTTGATGGCCGAAAATTTAAAGTACCTAAATGCCTTATTAAATAGTGACTCAGTCGTGATTTCTGAGTTATATAAAGAGACACTTCCCAAGGTTATAAAATTCGTCGTCAATAATAATGGAACAGTACAAGATGCTGAGGATGTTTTTCAAAAGGCACTGGTCCAAATCACGGTGAGATACAAGAAAAACCCTTTTATAATTACTTCAAATTTTAATGCTTATTTATTTACTGCCTGCAAGAATTTATGGCGTCGAGAATTAAATAAATCATCTCGATGGGTAACAAATGGTGTCCATGATGAACAATTCTATAAAGACAAGGATGAGGCTCTTGCATTATTAGAACAAGAACGATTGGAGCTATTTGAAGCTGCGATGGACTTAAGTTCTGAAAATTGTAAATCTATTCTTAAAATGTTTTTTAAGAATATTTCTTACGAAGAGATAGTTAATGACTTAGGTTATAGTTCAGAGATTGTTGCAAGACAACGTGTTTTTAAATGCAAAAAGAAACTGATAGAGCTTATCCAAAGTAGCCCTCGATTTAATTTGTTAAAAGAATTATGATGATGACAGATAATATTTTACTCGAAAAATTTTTCAAGGATCAATTAAATGATAATGAAAAAGACCTATTTGAAAAAAGAAAACTGGATCCTGAATTCATGGAGCAATTGGTTCTAGAAAAACAGTTGTATGATACTTTTAATGATAATAGCTGGAGTTTTGCAAATAGTGTAGATAAAGCTATTGTAGAAGACTATCAGGAATCATTTGAGTCAGAAGATATCCAAAAACTCAAAAACACATTAGACTCTATAAGCTCAGGGAATACAACATATCATTTCAACTGGAAACCATTGCTATTTGCGGCCGCAGCTATCGTTGTGATTATTCTGAGTATCTCTGGATTTAATAATGATAGTTCAAATGCTGATGACCTTTATGCTGCGTATTTTGATAAGAATGAGGTAATTTATTCTGTAGTAAGAAGTAGTGAAAACGAAACTACATTTAATAAAGCTAGCGAACTCTATTTAAATGGTGATTATAAATTAGCACTGCCATTGATAAATGAAACTATTACAAATTTTGAAAATGATTTACCTACACTTTTGATTATGAAGGGTATTTCTTTAACTGAGTTAGGTTCCTATGAACAAGCCGCCGTGGTTTATGATGAACTTATAGAAAGTAATTATATAGATTCTCAAAAAGGATACTGGTATAAAGGATTGTTAATTTTGAAAAAAGGTGAAGTTGAAAAAGCTCTTGTAATATTTAATAAAATAAAGAATGAAGAACTTTATAATTCTAGTAAAGCTTCTGAAATTATAGAGATTCTGGAAGATTAAAAAATTCTTTCTTTATACGTCTTATGTTGGGTTTCAATTAATTTTCTACAAATAAGATAGAACCTTCTACTATCTTAGCAGTTAGAATAAATTCTATTGAAAATACGAGTTCAAAAATATCATGTTAGTCAAGCTGTAGAATGGAATGCTTTTATAAGGCAAACTATACATGGTACTTTTTTGATGGAACGTAATTTTATGGATTATCATCAAGATCGTTTTGAAGATGCGAGCATGATGATTTATAAGGATGAAATTCTGTTTGCGTGTGTTCCAGGTAATAAAAAAGATGAACAATTCTACAGCCATCAAGGATTAACCTATGGAGGTTTTTTCTTTAAAGAAAATGCCACACCAACAGAAGTAGAGTACGCTTTTCAATATTTTATTACTGAATTAAAGAAGGAATACCGGCGTATAGAATGGAGATGGCAACCAGCGATTTATAATTCTAGTCATAACCACTTGCTAGAAATCTGTGAGCAAAATGGTTTTAAAAACTATCAAGCTTTTAATAATCTGCATATCAATTTAAAAGAACCCGTTGATATTTCTCCTAAAAAGACCGTAGGATATCGCAACGGTAAATTTGAAAATATGCAAGTGGTCATTAATCATAATTTTAAGAGTTTCTGGAATGAGATATTAGAACCTCAATTAAAGGCAAGGCATAATGCAACTCCAGTTCATAGTTTAGTGGAAATTGAATTGCTAGCATCACGTTTTCCTGATGGTATACAGCAATATCTTGTTTATGAAAATGACGAATTGCTAGCAGGAATTACATTCTTTATTAAGGGATTGATTGTTAAAACGCAGTACGCATCTGCAACAGCGGTTGGGATGAGTAAAAATGCAAACGACTTTATTTACATGGAAGCTATTAAAAATTTCCAAGAACGCGGAATGACTTTTATGGATTGCGGTCATGTAAATAATCCTGACGGCAGCATCAATAGAGGATTACAAAGATTTAAAGAACAGCTAGGAGCTATAAACCAACCTATGTATAGGTCACAATGGACTAAAATATAATTATGAAATACAGTAAACGTTCCTTTCATTTTGCCTGGATATCAATAGTTCTAGCATCTATGTTTTTAATTTTTTCTCAAATTTCTAGAGATGGAAGTACTGAGTTTGATATGCTCATAAGCTACTTAATTACTTTTCAGTATATGAGTATTTTGATAGGATTTGCCTGTGCTATCATGAGTAGAAAAGAAGAAAAGACGCAACCGCAACGCTGGGCTTATTACATTAATATCTTGCTATTTGCAATCATGGCAGGTTACTTTATTTTCTCTTATGTGAGTAAAGCCTCCTAAAAACAAGAACTAGTTTATACTTTCTTATTTTTAGGAACGTTTTTGAACTATACCAGCCTTATAAACTTTGAAAATACCATACCTACCATTACGTGAGCTCAGTGCTCGATTTACACAAGCAGATCAGCTTGCATTCACAGACGTGCACCTCTCTGGCAGGTATATTGGTGGTGAAAAAGTGAGTCAGTTTGAATATCAATTTGCAAATTTTTGTGGTGTTAAATATGCTATTTCTACTGGAAATGGTCTTGATGCACTGACCATCATTCTCCTTGCAGAGAAACAACTAGGTAATTTGCCCGAAAACGCAAAAATCTTACTGCCAGCACATACTTACATCGCGACCTTTTTAAGTGTCATTCATGCTGGAATGCAGCCAGTACCTGTTGATGTGACTGATATGTTACTTACTGTAGAAAATTTAAAATCTCAAATCCATAAAGTAGATGCTGTTATAACTGTCGATTTATATGGTAAGCTCGTGGATGATGCGGTTTACGCTTTCGCGAAAGCGGAACAAAAACCAGTTTATTGTGATAGCGCACAATCACACGGCGCCATAAATAAAGAAGGAAAAAGATCTGGAAGCATAGCAAGAGCTAGTGCATTCTCATTTTATCCTACTAAAAATCTTGGTGCCTTGGGCGACGGCGGCGCATTAACTACAATGGATGACGAGCTTGCAACCATGGCGCGTAGCATAGCAAATTATGGTCGTACTAGTCAATTCAAGAACGCTGTAAAAGGAGTGAATAGTCGACTAGATCCATTACAGGCTGTATTTCTATTAAACAGATTACCATCACTCGATGCAGATAATAAAAGGCGTGTAGAAATCGCTAAAAGCTATTATGAAAACATAAGACACGATCACGTGGTCTTACCAGAATCTGCATTTCTTGAAAATAACGCTATGCATGTTTTCCCAGTATTTGTCGATGACAGACCACATTTTCAGAATTATATGGAAGAAAAAGGAATAGGGACAAATGTTCATTATCCGCTAGCGCCGCATCATCAAGAGGCTTTTAAAGAATTAAGTGATTTGTCGTTCCCGCAAACTGAATATTTACATCGTACAGAAGTAAGTTTGCCATGTCATCCTTTATTAACTGATGAGGAAGTTATTTACATTATAGAATGTATAAATAATTATTAATGAGATCATTAATTTCTTTTTTTAAGAAAAACTTACTGCTCAAAGTGGCTAGTTTTAATGGTGTTTTTATACTAGTTAAAATAGCAATAGGCGCAATCATGTCACGCATAATTGCAGACTATGCTGGTGCTGCTGGAATGGCGGTTATGGGAAACCTGCGCAACTTTACACAAGGTGTCCAGACCTTTGCGATATTAGGTTTTGAGCATGGTCTAGTAACTTACGCAGCAGCACATCAAAAAGATCCTAGTCAACTTAAAAAACACTACAAAACAGCTTGGTCACTCGCTATCATTTCAAGTGTTGTTCTCGCGATTGTAATTTACTTTGCCGCTCCATGGCTGGATGATTACCTTATAGCTCTTGATGTATCTTTTATTAATGTCTTTAGATTGTTTGCTGTTTCATTACCGTTTTATGTGGTGTTTATATTTATAACATCTTTATTACAAGGTTATGAGGTGTTTAAAAAATACATCACATTACAAATTATTATCAGCTTGATTATCTTTTTGATATCTGCTTACTTAATTTATAACTATAACCTTACCGGAGCACTTTATGGGATTGTAATTGTTCCATTTGTGCAATGTGTTATAGGACTCATCATGCTTAAAAATGCTCTCGGAAATGAGATTTCATTCAGGAGCTTGATAGGATTTCAATGGGACGCTACTATCACACGTAAATTGTTTTCTTATAGTTTAATGGCGCTAGTAAGTGCTGTTCTATTGCCTACAGTGGCTATTCTAGTGCGCAATGAAGTGCGTGTACTGGAAGGTGATGACGCGGCTGGATGGTGGGAAGGAATCGTGCGTTTGTCTGGTTACTATTTACTTTTTGCAACTAGCTTGATTAGTATGTATATCTTACCTAAGTTGAGTAAAGATGACAGCTTCAAAAATTTTAGAAATACGATAAGTCATTTCTATAAAACTATTTTGCCTATTCTATTTCTGGGTTTAATAGCTGTTTATTTATCTAGAGACTTAATCATTAGCATTCTTTTTAATGCAGATTTTGATGGTATGGAACCACTATTTAAATGGCAACTGGCTGGAGATTTTGTGAAGATTGTAACGACCGTACTAGCGTTTCAATTTGTCGCGCGCAATAATTTTAAAAAGTATCTTATTTCAGAGTTGATAAGTGTCGCCTGTTTTTACCTATTGAGCATGTATTTGCTGCCTCAGTATGGTGTAGAAGGAATAGTAATGGCGCATTTAGGAACTTACATAGTTTACCTGATTGCGTTAATAATCCTTCTTAAAAAAGAGCTTTTTAGTTCTTCTTCTTAGGATCTATGCGCATAACATCTTTAACAAGTGTATCTGTCTTACGCAAGTCTATGTTGTTCTCTTTTTTAGTTACTACGGCAATATAAGTGTGAGTCGTGTCCTTACCTTTAAGAGGAATTAAGGTTATTAAAGCTTTTTTAGTTTTGGCAGGTATGGTTTCTATCATAGGTCGATCTGCACTGCGGCGGAAACCCGAACTGTTCACCTTAAAAAATAAATCCAGGTCTTTATCGGTCACATTTTCTGCAAAGTAAGTGATCTTTTTATGTCCTTTTTCGACCGTAATGTTAATTCCGTCGGGTTGCTGTTGCGTTGTGCTAGCGCCCAAAAATAAAAATATAGCGATAAAAATTTTCAATGGATTCATGTTATTCTTTTTCTAGTTGAGCCTTAAAAGCCTCATATTGTTGTTGTAAAAAATCTGTGCCATATTCCTTTTCAATAGCAGCATTCATCGCAGCGGCATAGCATAAATCTTGCGGAGTTACCGCACAACCTTTGCTTTCAAATGAGATGTTATACTTGTCAAGCACGTATTTACGGAAAGCCACCTGATTACTCATCGGTGCCGGCATCAATCCATAACTTACACTTATGAACTCTTTACGTGCCGCCATTTGAGCAGCTTGTTCCTTAATAGCTTCACAAGTTTCAGATCCGCCAGGTTGAATTAATTCAAATTGCTTTCCCTTAGTTTGTACGCTATCTTGACCATAGGAAAGAGTTGAGATAGTTATAAAAGTAAGTAGTATGAATAATTTCATGGGTTCTTTTGATAAGTTCTATCCAATTTCCGTGCCTAGCTCAAGACAGCAACTATATTTGTAAAAATAATAAAGAAATTACAATCGGTGAGGAGTGTTTTTAAGTACGCTTTCGCGGAAGCGTGTTTCTCACAACCTATTCTTTTAAAATTATCATTATGAAACTGAATCTACACAGGCCTATCTGTTTTTTTGACCTTGAAACTACTGGAGTTAATATTTCTAAGGATCGTATCGTGGAGATTTCTATTCATAAAGTAATGCCTGATGGAACTGAGAAAACCTATACTTTTAAAGTGAATCCTACCGTTCCTATTCCTGCCGAAACTACTGCTGTGCACGGAATTACTGATGAAATGGTGAAAGACAAACCTACTTTTAAAGAACTCTCTCATGAAATTCACAACTTGATAAAGGATTCTGATCTTGCTGGTTTCAACTCAAACAGATTTGATATTCCGTTACTTGCAGAAGAGATGTTACGTGCAGGAGTGGACTTTGATATGGGGAATCGCAATGCGATAGATGTACAGACTATTTTTCATAAAATGGAACAGCGCACACTCGTGGCTGCTTATAAATTCTACTGCAATAAAGATCTTACCGACGCGCACAGTGCTGAGGCCGATACCATTGCTACTTATGAAGTTCTAAAAGGTCAACTAGAACGATATCCAGACCTAGAAAATGACATGAAATCCCTTGCCGAGTTCTCCACTCGACGCAAACCAGTTGATTTTGCTGGAATGCTTGCTTTTAATGAAAATGGAGAAGAGTGTTTTAACTTCGGTAAACATAAGGGAAAACGTATCGTTGATGTGCTGGAAAAAGAGCCAGGTTATTACAGTTGGATACAAAACGCTGACTTTCCTTTATATACTAAAAAAGTACTCATTGCTATAAAACTGCGAGGTTTCAATAGTTAAAATGTTGTAGTGCCTGTTTTCTTGGGTAAATAGTGAATAACTGATTAAAAGCTAGTTAAGTTATTGTTTTTAGCAGTTGTTGTTGCATTGTTGTAGTAGTAGTTATTACATTTGATGAAAATGTAACTATTGAAAACTGCTTTTTATTTTCTGTTTTTCTGTTTTTCTATGTTGTTGACTGCGCAAGAATTGCCGCCAGTCATCAACTACTTACCTGCAGACTATAATGCGGGAAATCAAAACTGGATGATTACGCAATCGTCTAACGAATTTATCTACGTAGCAAATAATAAAGGATTACTCGAGTTCAATGGTGCGCAATGGAAATTGTATCCTACACAGAACGAGAGTATTATGCGATCTGTGAAATCTATTGATGATCGTGTTTATTCTGGTTGCTATATGGATTTTGGGTATTGGCAAAGAGATGCATATGGGGCAATGCAATACAGCTCAATAGTGCAAAACCTCAATGTAGAAGTTAAAGAAGATGAGCAGTTTTGGAATATCATAGATGGAGATTCTTTTGTGCTATTTCAATCTTTGAGCTCTATCTATTCTTATAACAAGATTTCCCAAGAGGTCGTTCAAATCGTGAGCCAACCTGATATTACTAAACTTTTTAGAGTTGAAGACCACTATTATTATCAAGTGATTGGGCAAGGACTATTTGAAATTGTTGCCGGTAAACCTGTTCTGGTAAATGAGAGTCCTTTGATTAAAGAAACTTCGATAATATCCATGTTTCAGTATCAAAATAAGCCACATTTTTTAACAGTTCAGAATGATTTGTACATACTGGACGATAATAAACTGTTACTGAAAATTGAAAATACTATTAAGGAAAATATTAGTGTTTATAGTGCTAGTTTATTAAGTGATGGTACGTTAATGATAGGTACTATTTCAAATGGTATTTTTAATCAAACGATAGATGGAAAAGTCTTATATCAAATGGATCAGTCTGATGGGATCCTAAATAACACGTCACTGTTCACATTTGAAGATATAAATAAAAATGTATGGATAGGACTTGATAATGGAGTAAGCTGTCTCAATGTGGATTCTCCTTATAAACTATTTGTAGACCAGAATGGTACTTTGGGAACGGTTTATACTTCGCTCTTTAAAGATGGGTTTTTGTACTTAGGTACTAATCAAGGTTTGTTTGTAAAAAGTAATGATCAACAGGGATTTAAGTTTATAACTGGTACTGAAGGACAAGTATGGAAATTAAAGTCCATAGGAGATACCATCTTTTGTGGTCATAATTCTGGTACTTTTTTGATTGAAAATGATAAGGCTACTTTAATAGCTAAGGTTCCAGGTTCTTGGGATTTTCAATCTATTGTGGACAACGAGTTAATTTTACAAGGGAATTATTCCGGTCTTTATTATTTACATAAGGTCAATGGGAAATGGGGCATAAGGTCAAAACTCGATGGTTTTGAGATGAGTTCAAAAGACTTTGCACTCATAGAGAATGAGATTTATGTAAATCACGAGTATAAAGGAGTTTATCAACTATCGCTTACTGATGATTTATTCTCGATAAAAGATATTAAACAGATTGAAAAATTAGGGAAAGGAATAGGTTCAGATCTAGTAGTGTTTAATGAACAGCTACTTTTTGCAAAACGTGACGGTATTTATGTAAAAAGTAAAAGTAATAGTGACTTTGCGATTAGTGAGCAATTAAGTGTCATTTTAAAGGAAGATGATTATTCTTCTGGAACAATGGTGAAAACTAACGATAATAGCCTTTGGGTTTTTACAGAACGATTAGTCCATAAAATAAGTAAGGATAATATTAATGATGGTTTCATCATTAAAAAGATTTATCTGAGTAAGGAAATGCGTAATGAAAAAATAGGTTACGAGAATGTTTCTATAGTGAATGATGATCAATATTTAATAGGTTCTTCTACAGGTTATTTGTTATTTAATGAAGACTATGAGTTCGCTCTTGATCATTCTGTTTTTATTGATAAAGTGTATGATGTAAACGCTTCTACATATCTCAATCTTCAAAGTTCAGAACCTATAGAATTAAAGCCTAAAAACAATGACTTGAAAATTAGTTTTAATTCTCCTGTTTTTAAAGGGTTAGGTCATGTAGAATATCAACATAGATTTTCAAATGATTCAGATCTATGGAGTCCATTAACTAAGGCTACTGCAATTGATTTAAGTAACTTAAACTACGGTTCATATAAGTTTGAAGTGCGATCTTCATTTAATAATCAGATTTCTAATAATGTTGCGGCTTTTGATTTTATAATTGAAAAACCTTTTTATGCAACTAACCTTGCTATCGTATGTTATGTGTTATTAGGGATTCTAGCTTTACTTGCAATTAATTATTATTATAAATGGCATTATAGAAAAGAAGAAGAAAAAGCACTAGCGCAACAACAAAAAGAATTGGAATTGAAAAACCTAGCAAATCAGAAAGATTTGATTCAGTTACGTAATGAGCAGTTGAATAAGGATATTGAACATCGCAATAATGAATTGGCTATTTCAACCATGGCGATGATTAAGAAGAATGAAACACTTAATGAGATTAAGGCTGAACTTGAAAAAGTAAAGGATGCGACACAAGTAAAATCTGCAAAAAGACTTGTGGAGAAGAATTTGAGTAGTAAACAGGACTGGATCACCTTTGAAGAAGCATTCAATAATGCTGATAAAGACTTCTTTAAAAGAGTCAAGGATAAGCATCCTAATTTAACCACTGGTGATTTAAGATTGTGTGTCTATTTAAGACTCAATCTTTCTTCAAAAGAGATAGCTCCGCTGCTTAATATCTCACCACGTAGCGTAGAGATTAAGCGATATCGTTTGCGTAAAAAAATTGATATGACAGCAGAAATGGATCTGAACGAGTATTTTATCAATTTTTAGAACCACAACTTCAACCTGATTTACCACAACATTACCACAACATTCAACCATTTACAACGGTGTAGTTGTCGTTTTAAATATGTTTTATAATTTTAGATTCCTTTGATTATAGCCTTGTTTAAAGGGTTTATTGTGAAATCTTCAATAAATCGACCTTTATTTTGTCATGTTGAGATGGTGTAGCAGACTTATTTCCTAAATACGCAGTTCTTACTCGTAGATTTAAACAACCAAAATTTAAAAGGATGAATAAATATTTTCTTTTTCTTCTATTTACAACGTTTTCGTTGTTTGCACTTGCTCAGCAAGTCAAATATACGGGTACTGTAATGGATGGAGCTTATCAAGAACCTTTATTAGGTGCTTCAGTAATTATTAAAGGAACTAATGTAGGAACAACAACAGACCTTGACGGTAAATTTATTGTTCTGGCAAAACCTACAGATGTACTTGTAATTTCTTATCTAGGGTATCTTACCCAAGAGGTTCCCGTGTCAGAAAATCTTGTGGTTACACTTGTAGAAGATGTTGCTTCACTAGATCAAATAATTATAGTAGGTTATGGAACACAGGCAAAAAGAGAAATCACCGGAGCAATAACTGTTGTAGATGCTGAGACTATTGAGAATTTAAAACCTACTCGTATCGAGCAAGCATTACAGGGACAAGTTGCAGGTGTTACAGTAACATCAACATCAGGTTCTCCAGGTGCAGCATCTAACATAAGGATAAGAGGAGTTTCTACAAATGGTGATAACAGACCATTAATTCTTGTAGATGGTAACGTTGTAGAAGATCTGAGTGTAATTAATCCTGGTGATATAGAAAGTTATACCGTTTTAAAGGATGCAACAGCTGGTATTTATGGTGTTCGAGCAGCAAATGGTGTAATTCTAATTACAACTAAGACTGGTAGAAAAAATCAAAAACTACAGTATCAATTTGATGCTTACATAGGATTCCAACAGACCACTAGGAAATTACCAACTTTAAATTCAAACCAATATGCTTTATTAAAGAATGAAGCCTATTCAAATAATGGTGAGGCAGCACCATTTACTAGTCTTGTAGGTTTGAATAATACAGACTGGCAAGATCAAGTATTTGATAATGCTCCTATTTTTAATAATAACATTGCTTTACGTGGTGGGACAGAAAAGGCGGCATATGCATTTGGTGCTTCCCTGTTGAGACAAGATGGTATCGTAGGAAGAGGTAAAAGTAACTTTACACGTGGTACAGTAAGATTTAACTTTGACTATGATTTATTAGATAACCTTCAAGTTAAGACTGGATTATTTTATACAGGAACTTCACGTAATACTATTTCAGAGAATGGTTTAGGTAGTGTCCTTTTTAATGCCGTGAATAACGCACCTACTTTTGCAGTAAGAGATTCAAATGGAGACTTCACACTTGCTGAAGGTTTAGGTAACGAAGTTATTAATCCTGTACATCAACTTGAGAATACCTTTAATTCTAATAAGGTAGATAAAATCAGTGGAAACTTTGGATTGACTTATAAATTTTGGAATGACTTTACTGCTGTTTCACGTATTCAATTCAATTATGCTGAATCTTATGGTGATAATTTTGCACCTGAGGCCTTCTATGGTTCAGGAAAAGTGTTTAACATAGATCGTAATGTATACGGGCAATACAGTAATTATTTCAGAGATTACACTTATGACGCCTTTCTTAATTATGAACACGCTTTCGCGAAAGTGCACAACGTAAAAGCTACAGTAGGTATGTCTGCTTTCCGTACTACGGGAAAATTCAATGGATTAACTGGATTTGATATTCCAGGAAACAGCTGGTCTAATGCCAGCCGACAAAATGCTAGTGATATAGTAGATAATTTCCCTAATGGTGG
Source organism: Nonlabens sp. (assembly GCF_051251825.1). Classification (GTDB taxonomy): domain Bacteria; phylum Bacteroidota; class Bacteroidia; order Flavobacteriales; family Flavobacteriaceae; genus Nonlabens. Next base: position 45,673 of record NZ_JBPOGG010000003.1, read on the forward strand.
TGATGAATATGATGCTCGTCTTTTATCTCACTTTGCAAGAGTACAATATGATTATGATGGTAAATATTTATTTTCTGGTGTTTTAAGACGCGATGGATCTACAAAATTTGGTCCTGAAAATAAATTTGGATTCTTCCCATCAGCATCTGCAGGTTGGGTGATGAGTGAAGAAAATTTCTTGCAAGAATCTAAACACATCAATTTCTTAAAATTAAGAGGTTCTTATGGTATTATAGGAAACGATAGAATTCCAGATTACAGATTTATTTCTCTATTGAATGGAGAAGGAGCTTATGTAATTGGTGATAACCTGATTTTTGGAACTGCAATTGGTGCTATTTCAAATCCTGAAATCAAATGGGAAGAACAATACACGGCAGATATAGGTCTTGAGGCAGAATTCCTAGATTACAAATTAAATGTTACCATTGATTACTTTTCAAGACGTACGGAAGACTTATTACTAGTGCCAGTCGTATCTGGAACACTAGGGACGAGCGCACCAGGTTCTGGGGCACCAGTAATTAATGGTGGTGATGTACGTAATAGAGGACTTGAATTTGCAATGAGCTATAAAGATAAAATCAATGATAATTTATCATTTACAGCAAGCTATAATTTTGCAACTCTAGATAATGAAGTTCTTAAAGTAAATAATTCAGTTGGTTTCTTAGAAGGTGGATCCTTCGGTGTAGGTCAGCCAGCTCCATCTAGAATGGAAGTAGGTAAACCTATAGGTTACTTTTATGGATATCAATCAGACGGTATTTTCCAGGATGCAAATGAAGTAGCATCGCATCCATCACAAATCGCGCTAGGAGCAAATGCTCAACCTGGTGACATTAGATATGTTGATATTAATGAAGATGGAGTTATAAATACTGACGATCGTACAGATTTAGGAAACCCTATTCCTGATGTAACTATGGGATTAAACTTAACGGTTAATTATAAAAACTGGGATATTCAAACCTATTTATATGCATCCATAGGTAATGACGTAGTAAGAAACTATGAACGTAACCAAAACCTAACAAATTTAACGACTAATTATTTAGATCGATGGACTGGTGCTGGAACTAGTAATTCTACTCCTAGAGTAACTACAGGTGCTACTTCAAATCAGGTTTTCTCTGATTTCTATGTAGAAGATGGTTCTTTCTTACGTGCACAAAACATGCAAATAGGATACACGATTCCGTCGGCCAACATAGATGCCGTTAAATTTAAAGACGTACGTTTCTATCTTTCAGTAAATAACTTATTCACTTTGACTAAATATCGTGGTTTTGATCCTTCAGCCTCCGATGGGCAACCTATCGGTGGAGGAATCGATTATGGATTCTATCCTGTACCACGCACATTTCTTGCAGGTGTTAACTTAAAATTTTAATCTCATCATTATGAAAAAAATAATATATACATTTCTTATCATGAGTGTCGCAGTTGTTTTCAACGGCTGTACAGATGATTACATAGACGTAGCCAGTCGAGATGAAAACTCAGAGGATTTTTTCAATACTCCAGAGGATTACCAGAGTGCACTTATAGGTGCTTATGATTTATTGCAAACCACATACATCAATGCGATGTTAGGTGAAATCGCATCAAACAATACACTCGCTGGTGGTGAGAGCGCGACAGACGTGATTGGTATTCAGCAAATCGATGACATGACGCACACTCCGGTAAATGCTCAACTCAAAGATCTTTGGGGTTGGATGTATTCTGGAGTGAATCGTGCAAATTACATTCTTGAGTTTCAAGATAAAATTGATTTTCCAGAGAAGCAGCAAGTACTTGCTCAAGCACGTTTTTTAAGAGCTTACTACTACTTTGAATTGGTTAAGTTTTTTGGAGATGTTCCATTAGTAGTTGATAAGAGAATCCTTTTTGGAGATCAATTTGAAATTAATAGAACACCTAAAAGTGAAGTTTACATGCAAATCGAGTTAGATCTCATTTTTGCAGCAAATAATTTAGATTATACAACAACAGAATCTGGCCGAGTGACTAAAGGTGCAGCACAAGCTCTATTAGGTAAAGTATATTTATTTCAAGACAAATTTACTGATGCAGCAAATGTGCTTGATGACGTAATCACCATGGGACCTTATGATCTTGTAGATGATTACAGCACCATATTTGAAAATGATAATGAAAACAACATAGAATCTGTATTTGAAGTTCAATATACTGACGTAGAAGGAGCTGGCTTCGGTTGTTTACAATGTAGTGAAGGAAACGTTGCTGTAGGATTCAATGGAATCCGTAATTATACAGGACCTGTATTTGATTCTGGATTTAGTTTTAATGTTCCTACACAAGATGTTGTTGATGAATTTGAACTTAACGACTTAAGATTACCAGTCGCTATCTTAGACATAAATGCTTGGGCAACTGCAAACAATGCCACTTTTAATACAGGATTTGAGCATACTGGATATTTCAATAGAAAATATATAGCAAGACAAGGTGACCTAAACACAGGTGATCAAAACTTGACTAATCCTAACAACTATAGAGCTATAAGATTTGCAGACGTGTACCTAATGGCTGCCGAAGCTTACAATAGAGGTAATCTTGGTGACGACATAGCAAGAGATTATCTTAATGAAGTAAGAATGCGTGCAATGATGCCATTAGTAACTGCAACAGGTGCTGCATTAACAGACGCTATTTATCATGAACGTCGAGTAGAATTCGTAGGTGAAGGACATCACTTTTTTGACCTAGTGCGCACAGGTAGAGCTGCCAGTGAAATAAATGGATTTGTAGCTGGTAAACATGAAGTATTCCCTATACCACTCGATGAGATCATTTTATCGGGTAACCGATGGGATCAAAACCCTAATTACTAATAAAGACAACATGAAAAAGACATTATATTTTTTAAGTGTTCTATTGATATCTATTTTCACAATGGTAAGTTGTGTTGAAGATGACCTTACAGAACAGGTGCAAAATTTAAGCGCACCTCAAGAATTAGACATCACATTTAATATCACTCAAGATAATTCAGGATTAGTAACATTAACTCCATCAGCATCTGGTGCAGCTTCTTATGAGTTGTTTTATGCAGACGGTACTGACGAGTCCATTGATTTACTTCCTGGAGAAAGCACAGAGCGCATGTATCCTGAGGGCAATTATCCGATCCGTTTAGTAGCAACTGCTATTAATGGGAAAACCTCAGAACTGGTAAAGGATTTAATGGTTTCATTTAGAGCACCAGAGAATCTAGTAATTGACATTCAGCAGGATCCAGCCTCTAATCTAGGAATTATCGTAAAAGCAACCGCAGATTTTGCTACCATGTTTGAAGTGACTTTTGGAGAAGACCCATCACTTCCAGCGCAACCTCTAGCAGTAGATGGTGAGACTAGTTATTTATACACAAATACGGGAGATTATATCGTTACAGTTACGGCTTTCAGCGGTGGAGCAGCGACCACTTCAGGTACTCAAACGGTTACTATTTTAGATCCATTTGTATTACCAGTAGATTTTGAATCAGCTACATTGCCTTATAACTTCATTGATTTTGGTGGTGCCGCTTCCGCGAAAGTTGCTAATCCAGACACAAACGGGAACTCAAGTGCCTTTGTAGCAGAAACTATCAAAACTGCCGGAGCTCAAGTTTTTGCAGGAACCGTGGTTGAATTAGATAATCCAATTGATTTTACAACATTCCAAAAATTAAAAATTGACTCTTGGTCACCACTTCCAGCAGGAACAGTAGTGAAAATGAAATTAGAGAATGCGGCAGATGCTAATATAAATACAGAAATTGATGCAGCAACTTTAGTTTCTAGTGCTTGGGAAACATTAGTTTATGATTTCTCTGCGGCAGATTTAACTCAGGAATATCACAAAATCATTCTGTTTTATGATTTTGGAAATACAGGAAATGGAGATACTTTTTACTTTGATAATATAGAATTGACTGATCAGAGTGCGGTCGCCTTAGAGTTACCACTTGATTTTGAATCACCGGTATTGAATTATGGATTTACAGAGTTTGGTGGAGCACCTACCAGCGTAATTGCAAATCCAGATATGAGTGGTATCAATACTAGTCCTATGGTTGCAAACACTTTAAAAGTGAATAATGCACAAACCTTTGCAGGAGCCTTTATTGATTTAGATAACCCTATCGACTTTGGAACATTTGACAAAATTAAAATGAAAGTTTGGACACCACAAGCTGGTCAAATTGTAAAGCTTAAAATTGAAAACCTTTCAGATCCTAATATTAATATAGAAGTTGATGTGATGACTACCGTTGCAAATGCTTGGGAAGAACTCATTTTTGACTTTCCAGGAGTAATGTCTAGCAATGATTACCAAAGAATAGTCGTTTTCTTTGACTTCGGTAACACTGGAGTAGGAGCAGACTATTATTTTGATGATTTAGAAGTTACAAATGGAGCACCGGCACTAGCACTTCCATTAACTTTTGATAATGCTGCATTGACTTACAATTTTACAAACTTTGGTGGAGCAACATCTACTGTTATTGCAAATCCAGACGCGACTGGTGCAAACACTACTGCGATGGTAGGAAACTTAAATAAGTCCTCAGGATCACAAGTTTGGGGTGGTTCTTTTATTGAGTTAGACGGACCTATTAATTTTTCTTCATTACAAAAGATTAAAATGAAGACTTGGTCACCTCAATCAGGTATTGTTGTGAAAATGAAATTAGAAAACCTCGCAGATCCTAATATAAATATTGAAGTTGATGTTACTAATACAGTGGCAAGTGTATGGGAAGAATTGACCTTTGACTTTACGGGTATTAATAACGCAAATAATTACCAGCGTTTAGTAGTCTTCTTTGACTTTGGTAACGCAGGAACTGGAGCAGACTATTACTTTGATGAAATAGAATTAACAAATTAAAAAAAGCATTATGAAATTCATTAATAAAATATTTTTCTTAGCCTTTGCAGGCTTGTTGATTTTATCATGTCAGGAAGATGATTTAAAATTTGGTGACATTACAGCACCTACAGAACTGGTCGTTAATTTCACAGTACAAGGTCAGGACGCGGCAAATCCTTTCGGTGATGGAAGTGGAAAGGTAGATTTTACAGCTTCGGCTCAAAATGCTATCAACTTCACCTATGATTTTGGAGATATGCGCTCAGGTTCTGCATACGATGGTACTATTACACATCAGTTTGTAGAACAAGGAACAAACGTTTATAGTGTTACAGTAACAGCAACAGGAACAGGTGGAGCGTCAACTACTCAAACGGTATTAGTTGAAGTGTTTAGCGCGTTTGATGATGCCGAGGCAAAACAATTTTTGACCGGTGGAACTACTAAGACTTGGTATTGGGCAGCTGCTGAAGCTGGTCATTTAGGTGTAGGTCCTAACGATCCCAATATTGCAAATCCTGGAGAAAATAATTTCCCAGCATACTACAGTGCTTCGCCATTTGAAAAAAATGGAGCTGGAGAAAGTATGTGTTTATATATGGATCAAATGGTCTTTACTATGAATGGTAATAATGTTGAATATGAGTTATTGAATGGTGGAGAAACTTATTTCAATGCTTCATTTGAAGGTGTTGCCGGCGGTGCAAACGGATTTGATTATTGTTATGCTTATGACACATCTGGTGTGAAAAACGTAACATTTTTACCATCTGATTCAATAGTTCCAGACACCGAGAAAAGAGGAACAACCATGCAGTTTAGTGGTGATGGATTTATGAGCTATTATATTGACTCTTCGGTTTATGATATTTTAGAGATTTCAGATAACAGGTTAGTAGTACGTTCCATAATGAATGGAAATCTAGCTTGGTATCACATTTTCTCAACAGATGATCCTAATGCAACTGGTGGCGGTGGTCCAACTGGAAGCTTAGTTTGGTCAGATGAGTTTGATGTAGATGGAGCACCAGACGCAACTAAATGGACTTATGATTTAGGTACTGGAAGTAATGGATGGGGAAATGGTGAGTCACAAACTTATACGGATCGTGTTGATAATGTAAAAGTTGAAAATGGTTTATTGAAAATCACTGCCAAAGCTGAAAGCCTTAACGGTAGCAACTACACTTCTGCAAGAATAAAATCTGAAGGTCTTTATGAGTTCACATATGGGACTGTTGAAATTAGAGCAAAATTACCTACAGGTGTAGGAACGTGGCCAGCTTTATGGACACTTGGCGCAGATTATCTAACTAATCCATGGCCTGCAGCTGGTGAAATGGATATCATGGAGCATGTAGGTAGAGATCAAGATAATATTTTAGGTACCGTACATCATCCTGGAGCTTTTGCTGGCACAGCAGATGGTGGATCACTTCCAGTTCCTGGAGTATCTACAGATTTCCATGTTTATAAATTAGAATGGACTGCAACTGATATTAAATTCTTTGTTGATGATCAGCAATTTCATCAAGTGGCAAATAACTCTTCTCTTCCTTTTGATAAAGACTTCTTTTTCATTATGAATGTAGCTATGGGAGGAACTTTAGGTGGAACGATTGATCCTGCATTTGTTGAAAGTACTATGGAGGTTGATTATATAAGAGTTTATCAATAAAATGAATTTTAATAAAACACATATTAAATTATCTATTTTGGTCTTAATTGTCCTGTCAGTGATGAGCTGTAATGACAATTCTAAGTTACTGGCAGTAGGTAATTCTGAAAGTCAAGCACCTAAGTCTTCTGATCTTGATAAAAGAGTAGATTCAGTATTGAACCTAATGACTCTTGAAGAGAAAATAGGTCAAATGAATCAGTATAATGGATTCATGGACTTTACGGGTCCTGCACCTAAAGGTGGAGATGCTGAGCGTAAATTTGATCATATTAAAAAAGGATACGTAGGTTCTATGCTTAACGTGCGTGGAGTTAAAGATGTTCTTGCGGTTCAAAAAGTAGCCGTAGAAGAATCAAGATTGGGAATACCGTTGATTATAGGTTTTGATGTAATTCATGGTTATGAAACTATGAGTCCTATTCCACTGGCAGAATCTGCAAGTTGGGATTTAGCGGCAATTAAAGAATCTGCTAGACTCGCTGCAAAAGAAGCAGCTGCAGCAGGAATTAACTGGACATTTGCTCCTATGGTAGATATCTCTAGAGATGCGCGATGGGGAAGAGTGATGGAAGGAGCTGGAGAAGATCCTTTTCTAGGAAGTAAAATAGCAATCGCTAGAGTTGAAGGATTTCAAGGTAATGATTTAACGAGCTATGAATCAATCGCTGCATGTGCAAAGCATTTTGCAGCATATGGTTTTGCTCAAGCTGGAAGAGATTATAATACTTCAGATATTGGAACTTCAACTCTTTATAATACCGTTTTTCCACCATTCAAAGCAGCTAGCCAAGCTGGTGTGAAATCATTTATGAACAGCTTTAATGATCTCAATGGAATTCCTGCTACAGCAGATAAATTTCTAATGAGAGATGTGTTAAAAGATGAATGGGAATTTGAAGGTTTTGTAGTTTCAGATTGGGGCTCTATTACAGAAATGGTGGCTCATGGATATGCCAAAGACGGTAAAGCCGCTGCTCAATTAGCTGCAAATGCAGGTTCTGACATGGATATGGAATCATATCTCTATGTAAATGAATTAGCTGGTCTAGTTAAAGAAGGTAAAGTAAAAGAGTCTGTTATTAATGAAGCTGCTCGACGTATTTTAAAAGTAAAATTTGAATTAGGATTATTTGATGACCCATATAAATACTGTGACTTAGAACGTGAAAAAGAAGTTACAGGAAGTAAGGAAATCATGGATGGTGCGCTTGATATGGCATTAAAGTCTATCGTGCTTCTTAAAAATGAGAATCAACTATTACCACTTAAAAAAGAAGGACAAAAAGTAGTCTTAATTGGAGCACTAGCGGCAGAGAAAAATAGTCCGTTAGGTAGCTGGAGAATAGGTGCAAAAGACAACACCGCTGTAAGTGTTCTCGAAGGAATGAAACAGTATGATGCTAACCTTACTTTTTCCAAAGGTCCAGACTTGACGATAGGAGAAACTGTATTTGCCAAAGAAGTGGTCATTAATACAAATGATAGAACTGGTTTTAAAGATGCGGTTAACAGCGCTCGAGGAGCAGACGTTGTAGTTATGGTTTTAGGAGAACACGCGTTTCAAAGCGGTGAAGGCCGCAGTAGAACGGTATTAGATCTGCCAGGTTTACAGCAAGAATTATTAGAAAAAGTTCATGCTGTGAATAAAAATATTGTATTAGTACTTAATAACGGTAGACCACTTGCATTACCATGGGCTGCTGAGCATATTCCGGCTATTGTTGAAGGATGGCATTTAGGAACTCAAAGCGGTCATGCAATTGCTCAAGTATTATATGGAGATTATAATCCTTCAGGTAAATTACCTATGTCATTTCCTGAAAGTGTAGGTCAAGCACCTATCTATTATAATCATAAAAGTACTGGAAGACCATCATTACCAGCACCAGGAATTGTATTCTGGTCACATTATCAAGATGATTCAAATGATCCTTTATGGGCATTTGGTCATGGATTGAGCTATACAGATTTTGAATATTCAAATCTTAAAGTGACTGATGATTTTAATTCTAGTGGCAAAGTAGAAGTTTCCGTGGTACTTAAAAATACAGGTGACATTAAAGGTAAAGAAGTTGCACAATTATATATACAAGATCAATTTGCAAGTGTGATAAGACCGGTAAAGGAATTAAAAGGATTTGAGCTTGTAGAACTAGAAGCTGGAGCAAGTAAAACGTTGAAGTTTACTTTAGATAAGAGTCAACTAGGTTTCTACGATAACCATGGGAAATGGATTGTGGAAGATGGAACTTTTAAAATATGGATAGGTGGAACTTCACAAGCAGAACTATCGACCACGTTTGAATTAGGTAATATAGAATGAGACTAAGTTTTTTCATCATATCGCTTTTATTATTTACTTCTTGTAAAGCACAAGATGAGACGATTTTTGCGGAAGAATTTGATGGAGATATTTTGAATAGCGCACATTGGAATTATGATCTAGGAAACGGTTGTCCTGATCTTTGTGGATGGGGAAATAATGAATTGCAATTCTATACTCAAGAAAGTGTCGCCTTAAAGAATGGCAATCTAAATATTGAAACAACTTTTGATAATGGAATGTATCAATCTGGTAAGATTACGACCAAAGGAAAAGTGGAGTTTCAATACGGAACTGTTGAAATAAGAGCACAACTGCCTCAAGGGACAGGAATATGGCCGGCAATGTGGTTGCTAGGAAATGATATTGATTCCATAGGATGGCCAGCTTGTGGAGAGATTGATATGATGGAATTTGCAGGAAAAGATCCCTTGAAATTGCACACTACTTTGCATACTCCAGCGAGTCATGGAAATAGTGTGAATACAAAAATGAATCTTGTAGAAAATCTAACTGATGAGTATCATGTTTTTAAAATGACTTGGACTGAGGATTACATCGAGTTTTTTATAGATGGAAACAGTTTATATAAATTCAATCCTGAAATTAAAAATGAAGAAACTTGGCCTTTTAATAAACCCTATTACTTAATCATAAATACTGCCGTAGGAGGAACCTTTGGTGGCGAGGAAGTAGATAATGCTATTTTCCCTCAAAACTTAAAAATCGATTATATAAAAATTTACAATTAATAATTATTACTAAAACCCGTATATCATGAAAAAAATTACCCTTATTTTATTTTTATTTACTGCAGCTTTCAGTACAGCGCAGACTTTTCCATTAGATTTTTCAGATCCATTGGATGATTTTACTGACGCAGGAAGTGTTTTCAGTATCATCGCAGAACCTACAATGACTTCCAATATGGTTGGTGAAATCATAGGTGGTGGAGGACAGTACGATAACGTACAACTAGACCTTGCAAATTTTGTAGATGTATCTGGTGCAAACAAAGTAATCACATTTAGGTTCTTTAATCCAGATGCTGATGTGATGCCAGGATTATTTCAATTAGCAAATTCAAGTGATGGTTCTCCAGCAGTAGAAGTTCCTTTTACTTCAAATGTAAATGGAGCATGGCAAACAATTACAGTTGACTTTGCAAATGCAGGTAATGCATATCCATTCTGTGCAGGATGTCCTCAAGACACTCCAGTTGCTCTGGATAAATATTCAAAGATTGTTTTCTTTACAGATTTTGCAGTCTTCACAACAGATACTTATTATGTAGATGATATCGCTGGAGCTGCAGATGGTGGACCAGTAGGTGGATTACCTACACCACAAGTAGCAGCGCCTACACCTACAGCTCCTGCTGCAGACGTGATTTCTATGTTCTCAAACGCTTATACAGACGTTGCAGTGGACACATGGAGAACTAGCTGGAGCTCATCTGCGTTTGCAGATATTCAAGTTGCTGGTGACGATGTTAAAGAATACAAGGCTCTTGATTTTAATGGAATCGAAACAACATCTTCTCCTATCGATGCATCTACTCCAGGAATGATGTTTTTCAATTTAGATGTGTGGACTTCAAACGCTACTACATTTAGAGTGAAGTTAGTTGATTTTAAAGGTGATGGTTTCCAAGGGGCAAACGGTGATACTGAAGCTGAATTAAGCTTTAATCCAGGATTCAATGCATGGGAAACTATAAGCATTCCGCTTAGTGACTTTACAGCAGCTGGTATGACAGATTTTGCAGACATTAACCAGTATATCATTTCTGCTCAACCAGTAGGAACAGCTGAGGTTTATATCGATAACGTTTATTTCTCTGTAAACTCTACAGCAACTAATAACGATGTTAATAAAGCAGCAATTACTGTTTATCCTAATCCTTCTGAGAATAATTACTGGAATATTAATTCTGCAGGCGCAACTATTGAAAGCGTTCAGTTATTCTCTACACTAGGTCAGGAAGTTTTAAATCTTCAAGTATCTGGTAATGATGTGCGTATCGATAACTCAGACTTAACGGCTGGTATTTATCTTGCAGTTGTTTCAAGTGCAACAGGAACCCAAACTTTCAAGCTTATTAAGTAGTAATAATTTCCCCTTGAATTATTCTATAGACACTGGTAGGATTTAATTCTTACCAGTGTTTTTTTTAATCACGCTTTCGCGAAAGCGTATTCACAATAACCACAAAACTTAAAACTATGAAAACGTTTAACTTTTTAATGATGTTTATGGCGATCACCGCGATGGCTCAAACAAATCCTATCGATTTTGAACCTGCTGGAAACGGTGCTTCATGGACATGGAATGTTTTTGAAATGGGTGCGCAACCACTACAGTTTGTGGCAAATCCAGATACCTCTGGAATTAATACTTCTAGCACTGCAACTGTTTTTACAGCCCAGCAAACAAATACTTTCTATACCGGTTGCGTTACTAATAATATTGCGCCATTTACTTTAAACGCTTCAAATAGCACTGTGAAAATCATGGTATATAAAACGGTAATAAGTAATGTAGGGATTAAGTTTGAAGCAGCAGCAGCATCTACTGGTGAACTGCTTGTTGCAAATACGTTGATCAATCAGTGGGAAGAATTAACCTTTGATTTTTCAAGTAAAATAGGAGAACCTTCCTCTACAAATATTGATGGAATCGCTATCTTCCCAGACTACGATAATGCGCGTGCACAGGATAACGTTGTGTATTTTGACAACATTACATTTGGTGCTCAAGCTAGTAGTGGAAATGATCCTATGGTTGCTGCACCAGATCCTACGTTACCTCAGTCTCAAGTTATTTCTATGTTCAGCGGTGTTTATAACGATGTGCCTGTTGATACTTGGAATACAGCGTGGAGTTCTGCAACGTATAGTGAAGTAATGGTTGCAGGTAATCCTACTAAGAAGTACGAGAATCTAGATTTTAATGGGATTGAAACTGTCGCTAGTTCTATAGACGCTACGGCTGCAAATATGCTTTATTTAAACATGGATGTATGGAATGCAAACAGCACGACGTTTAGAGTGAAGCTAGTTGATTTTGGTGGTGATGGTTACCAAGGCGCAAATGCAGATACAGAGGCAGAATTACTATTCACTCCAGCATTAAACCAGTGGGAAACAATCAGCATTCCTCTGGCAGACTTTACAGCGGCAGGAATGACGAGTTTCAGCGATATTAATCAAATGATTATCTCTAGTTTACCTACAGGAATTAGTAAGATTTATATTGATAATATTTATTTCTCTACGATGTCTCCATTATCAAACGATGATACTGCACTCAATCCATTTACTGTATTCCCTAATCCTAGTAGTGATGTATGGAATGTAAGAACAGAAAATCGCCCTATAACTCAAGCGATACTTTATACACTAGCTGGTAAGAAGTTGATGGAGTTTCAACCTAACGCAAACTCGCTTTCTATCTCAAATCAAAGTTTAGCGAGCGGTATGTACATTCTAACTTTAAATACTGCAAATGATACACAAAGTTTGCAAGTGATTAAAGAGTAATTATAATATGATGTTTTATAAAAGGTTGTCAGTAATGGCAGCCTTTTTTTATGGCTGTAATTGAGGTTGAGGTGGTGGAATTAATATGATAAATGGATTCAATTCTAGACTATATCTGTGATTACTATTTAGGTCTTTGTTTGTCTTAAAATGAGCTCTCAAAGAGTTTAAAAGTATCCTATTTACAGTTTTTGCTTTAGTGCTTTCATGAAGATGAACTTCTACAACAGAACTCAAAGGAGTATTTCTACTTGATAATGAGGTCAAATCATCTTCATATTGTTCTTTGAATACTTTTTCTAAGTTATCAGTATTCAATTCGTAATCTTCAGAATTAACACTGTTGTAAATGTAAAAATCGCCAATTGTTATTTTTCTCTTGCCTCGACCACAGTAAGGAATAGGTTCACAAGATTGAAGTGTAGGCTGTATAAGAAACTTATTATTGTTTTCCATTACCATTAGTAGAGGTTGTTTACCATTACAAAGCTCTTTTTGGTAAGTTTCAATAATCTCACCGTAATTATAAAATTCTAGAACGTTTATTTCGATTCTTTCATTTTCTGTATGATGAGAGGTATTTGGATCTTCAGATTTCTCTATACTTATCACTCCATTTGGTAAAAGCAATATTTCCTTAACTCCAAATTTCTCGCTGAATAATAATGCAGCAATACAACCTATGATTAATGTAAGTGAAGCTATAATATATTTCATAACATCGTTTTCAAAACAACATCAAGATTGATACCAAAGCTTTTAATTACTCTTTCAATCAAAAATCTTCCCAGGATTGAGCAAACCATTAGGATCCATGGTCGCTTTTAATGTCTTCATTAATGCTATTTCCTCTGGTGTACGACATAGTTCTAGATAGGCTTTCTTATGAGTTCCTATGCCATGCTCAGCACTTACTGATCCGCCTATAGCTTGGAGTCCATCATAAATGCAGTGGTCGATCTCTTTCTTTAAGTCCGTACTCAGATTTGATTTTCCGATCATAAAATGAATGTTCCCATCTGCTACGTGGCCAAAAGCATACACCTGTTCCACACCATTTATTTGAGCCAGTGATTCATAGCGTTTTGCTATATAATCTCCTATCAATGGAATAGGTAAACTAATATCAAAATGCTGATCGTGCTTCATAAAATCTACGAGATTATTTACATCTTCTCTAATCCTGAAAAACCATACCACATCACTCGAAGATTGTGCCATGACCGCATCGAGAATTTGTTCGTTTTCTAAAGCATTTTCTAGTAAGGTTTGAAACTCTGCATGATCGTTTTGCACATGACTTCCCAGAGCTTCTACCAGAACATAGTATTTATAATCATAGGGTAATGGTGGTCGTACGGCATCGCTCACGCTTGTCATTTGCTCATAACTATTGCGCCATATTAATTCAAAGCCGCTCAGTTTTCCAGCAAGATTGCTGTCCATATACTTGAGAAAAGAAACTACTTGATCATAAGAATCAAATCCTACATAAGCTGCGTTTCTACTATTAGGTGCTTCTTCTAATTTGAGAATTGCTCGGGTGACTATTCCCAGCGTTCCTTCAGATCCTATAAAGAGCTGTTTTACATCATAAGCACTGTTGTCTTTGATGATTTTTTTCATGGAAGAGATAATTGTTCCATCTGCTAGAACAGCTTCTAGTCCCAGAATTAATTGTCTGGTCATGCCATATTTGAGAACACGTAATCCACCAGCATTTGTAGAAATCACACCACCGATTTGTGCACTACCGCGCGCTCCAAAATTGAGCGGAAACAATAAATTCTGAGCTGCTGCAGCATCATGTATGTTTTCAAGAATGACTCCAGCTTGAACAGTCATGGCACGACTGGCCGTGTCGATTTCTTCAATGATGTTCAATCGTTCTGTGGAGATCACTATTTCATTTCCATGAGTTTCAGTGCTGCCTACTAAGTTAGTAAGTCCACCATGTACGACAACAGGTAAATGATGTTCATGGCATATTTTCATGATAGCACTTACTTCTTGAGTGCTTGATGGTAATAAAACGCATAGCGCATTTAACGGCTCATCCATGTGCCATATATGATGATAGCGATCCTTGAGATCATTATCACTTAAAATTTGAGAATCTTTTAAAATGGATTTAAAAAGTGCTGCGCTCATTAATCTAGAATGGATTTAAGCATTCTTAATAAATGCTTTTCCATTTGGTCAAAGTCACCATCAATCTTAAAAAGCTTTTTAATTTCTTGAAAAACAGGTTTCAAGTCATCATGAGAATAGTTATGTGCTTTTACATATTCTTCAATTCTTGTAAGGCTTTGGTAATCAGTGTCGTTATTGAATACTTTAGATATCAACTTAAAGTCAGATTTATTCACGCGATCTTTTATGAAATCGAGTTCTTCGGCGCTTTGAGTGAGATCTGCATTTGCGCAGTACAGTAGCAGGTAGGTCTGGAATTCATTTTTACTCCAGTCAATATGATTAGTTTCCATGGCTTTTAATTTATACTTAAAGTTAAGCATAAATAGCACATTTGTAAAAGTTTTTGAGGCTTTTAAGTATTAGAGACTATAGTTTGATTTTTACTTTTAATTTCACAATACTACTGATCTCTTTTTCAGGTCTAACATCGTAAACACCCAACTCTTATCTTTTTTCAAGGGAAGACGATTCTTTTTCTTTTATATTATTCTATTTTGAATTCACAAAGTTTAAGTTTTCCCTTGAGGGAAATGTCCGTAGGACAATGGGTATTGCGCATGAGTGAATGAGAATAATAAAAATTAACTCAAGAAATTTTATAATGGTTAAATGATACTAACGCTGTATTAATTTTTCACCATTACATACCAGTCCCATTCTGCTGGATCGCCTATTCCTACACTAGGTGTGTAAAGTAATAAATGAACATATTCTCCAGGATTATTGGCACGAAATTTTGCGACCACATCGAGATCTTTTACAGCGCCCCATAAGGCGACATAGTCAATCACGTGAGGATAAAATGCCGTTTGGTCATAATTAACGACTTCCATATAATAGTCACTAGGTTGTGGAGCTGGTGTTGTGGTTAATTGAAAATCTGCAGGAGAATCTAGGTTTTGAGGAAAACTACGTTCTCCTAATCCTGCCCAGACTATACTACCATCAAATATCATCTCATTTAAACCTGCATAATATACTTGCACACCGCCAAAATCGCCTGGTGCCTGATATTCAGTAGCAAGAGTAAAGGAACTATGAACAGGGAAGTCGAGAACTGTTCCGCCTTCAAAGGTGTTAGTTAAATAATCAACTTTAAGTAGCGCTACTTTATTATCACTAGCGCTCGTTAAACTACTGGTATTACTGCTAGAGCAACTTAGTAGAAAAGAGACAAGTAAAATGGATATGAAAGTTCTCATAAGTATTTCTTTTTAAGCAAGATAGTGAAATAGTATGCTTTCGCGAAAGCGTGATTCAAAAAATCACTTTAATCCTCTAACCACAATTGTCCTCGATGAGGTTTTAAAGCATCTCTTACCGGTGGCATGGCAATTTCATCTATGCCCATAAACGCGATATGGTGATTATCACTGATTTGCTGTGTTCCGGTTCCTAGCGATGCGATGTTGTCACGTTCAATGAATTCGTCTAGGTGAATCAAGTGATGTGCTGCGGTGCGTTCAGCATCAGGACCTTTAAAATCCCATATTAATTTAAGTTTTCTATCCATGTTCATTACTTTGAAGCTGCAAAGGTCTTAAAATCTTCCATGTGCTGGTGCGTTTGAGCTGTAAATAATTGTGGTCTGCCTCTAGCGATCAGTCTCATCATTCCTGTAAACGTAAAAGTTGCGGTACTTTCCCATAAAGTAGCTTTTTGAGAAATACCATTTTCAGTAAGTTCAATTTCTTTAAAGCGGTTACTTTGTTTATTTATCACACCATTTGTGCGGTATGTCGCTTCCCATAGATGAGGTAAATCTATGGCTGTGATTTCTTCTATCATGGTGATAGTTGTTCCTGCGACTCTTATCTTCATGGATCGCTTGCTTCCTTTTTCACCTACAGTAGGTGTGGTGTTTTTAAAACTGATTAAGCTTTTTTGCCATGCGGCAAAATAATCTTGATTTTTAAATAGTTCCATGACAGTCTCAATGGGCTGTTCTATGATTACTTGATGCTCGCTTTTTATCATAAGTCATGAGTCGATAGAACTTTTATAACTAACGGTTGATTTTTGTAAAACCTTTCACAAATAAAATATACTATCTATGAATGGCAAGCGTTTTGCGTAGGGTTAAAATATGGTTATTTTTGCTGGCCTTGAAAGCGATAAAATATGAATTCTATGAAACGTTTTTTTACGATACTATTACTTGTCTTAAGTTCAATAGCAGTCGCTCAGGAACTAGAAGATAAATCATTACTCACCATCGATGGTACATCTTATGATGCTGGGACATTTATGAGAGTATATCTCAAAAACCTTGATGTCGTGCAGGATGAAGAACAAAAAGACATCGATAACTATCTCGACTTATACATCGATTATAGGCTTAAATTAAATCAGGCTTATGAACTAGGCCTGGATGAAAAGGAGTCTTACAAGAAAGAACTTAAAAATTACAGACAGAGTCTAGCTCAAGCTTACCTTACAGACACTGAGGTAACTGACGCACTCGTTCAAGAGGCTTACAATCGCATGACTCGTGAAGTAAAAGCAAGTCACATTCTTGTAAAAGTAGGTCCTGGAGATGCACCACAAGATACTCTCAGAGCGTGGAATAAAATCAATTCTATAAAAACAGAACTAGATAAAGGTGGCGATTTTGCGCAAATTGCTCGAGCTCAAAGTGAAGGTCCTAGCGCTGGAAATGAAGGTCAGTTAGGATGGTTCAGTGTTTTTAAAATGGTATATCCTTTTGAAACAGCTGCGTTTGAAACACCTGTAGGGAAGCATTCAAAAATATTTAGAACAGATTATGGCTATCATATCGTTAAGATATATGAAGATCGTAAGGCTAGAGGAAAAGTTACAGTAGCGCATATCATGACTATGGATTCTAGAGATGCAACTGAGAAAACAGCCGAAAAGCGCATTAAAGAAGTTTATAAACAATTACAAGAAACAGGGAAGTTTGAAGAGCTAGCTCGTGAGTTCTCTGATGATATGAATTCGGGTCCACGAGGAGGAAAACTAGACCGTTTTGGTACTGGTGGATTAAATGCCCCTGTATTTGAGGATACTGCTTTTGGCTTAGAAGAAAAAGGACAATACTCTGAGCCTTTTGAAACTAAATTTGGTTGGCACATTGTTAAGCTTATTGAAAAACATCCTTTAGGTGGTTTTAAAGAACTTGAAGCAACTATAACAGATAAGATTAGAAAAGCACCTCGCGCTCGCAAGATCACAGATTCTTTCAATAAAAACCTCAGAGAAAAATATCAGGTAACAAGGTCTGACGATGTTCTTGCTGTTCTCAATCAAGTAATCACAGATTCTATTATGCCTAATAAATGGCAGTATGATTTGAATCATGCGACAGTTAAGAAAACAGTATTTGAGATTAAAGACAAGAAATACACTTATGGTGATTTCTACAAATTTGTAATGCAACGTCAGAAAAAGGATTTTACAAATTATGCGAGTAAAGAAGAAAAAATAAAAAAGCTCTATGATGATTACATCGATAGTTCTATTGCTGCTTACTATGATGAGAATCTCGAATTTGAAAATAAAGATTTTGCTTTTATATATAATGAGTATAAGGAAGGATTGCTGCTTTTTGATTTACTAGAAACTAAAATATGGAATAAGGCCAAAGAAGATTCTCTAGGTCAGCAAGCATATTATAACGAGCATAAAGAAAAATACCAGTGGAAACGTAGACTGGATATCATTATGACTCAAAACACAACCGAAGAAGTTGCTCAAGAAGTTAAAAAGTTACTTGAGCAAGGAACTGATAAAACCGCTATTAAGGAACAGTTCAATGTGGATGGTCGTACTAAAGTGATGATCTCTAGCGGAATCGTGGAAGAAACATATAATCGTCTTCCAGACAATTTTGAGGTGACAATAGGCGTTTCTTCTATCTACCACGATAAGAAAACAGGTTTTTACAAAGTGATAGTAGTTAATGAGATTCTAGAACCTACTCAAAAAACACTTGATGAGGCTCGTGGAGCTGTCATTAATGATTACCAGCAACAGCTAGAAAAAGACTGGCTCGATTCATTGAGAAATGGCAGGAAAATTAAATTGAATAAAAAGACCTTTAAAAAAGTGAAAAAAGCTATTGAGAAGAATGCGTAAATACTTTCTATACATAGCTATTGCTAGCTTACTTTCATCTTGCGAGTATTTCCAGAAGGCAGAGCCGCTGGATGCTGTAGTCATGGTAGGTGATGCATACTTAACTCAAGAAGATATAGAAAATTTGCTACCTGTTGAATATACTGCAGAAGATTCTACCATTATAGTTTCTAGATATATAGATAGTTGGGCGACAGAGCGATTGTTAATGCAAAATGCTCGTAATAACATATCACTAGATAGACAAGAGCAACTCGATAAGCTCATCGAGAAATACAGATTTGAATTGTACTCTCAAGCTTATAAAGAAAAGCTTACCATGCAAAATCTAGATACGGTAATCAAGCCTCAAGAAATCGACAGTTATTTTGAAGAAAATAACAAGGATTTTAAGCTTAATGAAGATCTTATTCAGTTTCGTTACTTACAACTAGATCCATTATATGCAGACTTTAATACAGTACAAAAGTTGTTTGCAAAAGGTGACTCACTATCCCTACGCCAGCTCGATAGTCTAGCTTTAGGATTTAAAAACTACTTTTTAAACGATACAATTTGGGTAAAGAAAAATGTGGTTTACGATAGAATTACAGCGATCAATCCCACAAATGAAAACTCCTATATAAAAGAAGGTAGATATTGGAAATTAGAAGATAGCGTTGGCGTATATTTGGTGCGATTCAATAATGTACTGCGCCGTGGTGATAATGCACCACTATCTTACGTAAAACCTACTATAAAACAAGTATTGCTTAACAGGCGCAAACTCAATTACATTAAAAAATTAGAAAAAGATTTATTAGATGATGCTATCAAGAGTAAAAAATTTAAAATTAAACCATAGATTCCTCTTTGTTGTTTTAGGATTCGCTTTCGCGAAAGCGTCCATAGCACAAACAGATACACTTCAAATATCTGACGAGCAGGTAAAAGAAGAAGTGCTTATGGCTATGCGTAAGGCAGATTCTGTAAAGCCAGTAGTTCAAGTAAGAGAATTAATCGATGGAGTTTCTGGAGTTGTAGGTGATTATGTGATCCTTAATTCTGATATTAAAAAGCAGTTACTAGAAATTCAAGGAGATCAAGATCTAGGAGAATTAACAGACTGTCAGTTGATAGAAAGTATCCTGCGTGAAAAGATGTTTGCTCACCATGCTATTCAAGACAGTATTACTGTAAGCGATCAAGAAGTTGAGGCAGAGACAGATCAACGTATCGCTTATTTTAAAAGC
Organism: Nonlabens sp.; assembly: GCF_051251825.1. Lineage (GTDB taxonomy): Bacteria > Bacteroidota > Bacteroidia > Flavobacteriales > Flavobacteriaceae > Nonlabens. Next base: position 65,632 of record NZ_JBPOGG010000003.1, read on the forward strand.
ATACTAGGAACTGATGAGAAAGTTCTAGAAAAATACCAAAAAAGCTCAATGCCAGAACTGCGCAGCGCACTTAATCGTATCACAAGAGATATGAAACTAGCACAACGCATGCAACAACGCATTACTGAAGAAGTAGAAATTACTCCTGAGGAAGTAAGAGCATTCTTCTATGACTTACCAGAAGATAAGAGACCACTCTTTAATACAGAGGTGGAAATGGCACAAATTGTTGTAAAACCTAAGCCGAGTGAAGATGCCGTAAAAGAAGTAGTAGATAAATTAAAAGATTACAGACAAGATGTACTTGATAACGGAGCTAGTTTTGCCGCAAAAGCAGCACTCTTCTCTGAAGATATTGCTACTGAACGTCAAGGTGGAATAATAACTCTTAAAAGAGGTGATCCATTTGTAAAAGAATTTAAGGAAGCAGCATTCTCATTAACTGAAGGTGAAATAAGTGAGCCGTTTGAAACGATTTTTGGATGGCACATTTTAAAAGTAGATAAAATAAAAGGACAAGTAAGAGATGTACGTCACATTCTATTATATCCATACATCGCCGTGGCTCAAGTAAATGAGGCAAAGCAAAATCTTGATAAGATTAGAGATAAAATCATTTTAAAAGAAATGACTTTTGATCAAGCTGCAAGAGAAATGAGTGATGAAAAGGAAACAGCAAAAAATGGAGGTAAATTAATAAACCCTAACACAGGTGAAGCTCGACTTGATCTAACTAGATTATCTGAAGATTTAACGAGACAAATCATCTTCTTAGAAAAAGGAGATATAAGTGGTATTATAGATGAAAAAGATCAAATAGGTCGTACCACATTTAAAATCATTTATATCATAAATAAGATTAAGGATCATAAAGCAGACTATGCACTAGATTACCTTAAAATTAAAGATATTGCCTTAAAGGATAAACAAGTAAAAGCGATTAGAAAATGGCAGTCAGATAAACTCAAGGATACCTATATTAAAATAGGAAATGAGTTTAAAGGTTGTGATTTTGAAAATCAATGGAATAAATAATACACAGATCACATGTCAGATGTTGCTGCTATAGATAACTTGGTTAAAAAACACCAAGAGCTTAAGAAAGAAATTGCCAAAATAATAATAGGTCAAGATGAGGTCGTTGATCAAATCTTGATTTCCATTTTTGCCGGTGGACACGCCTTACTTGTAGGTGTTCCAGGACTTGCAAAAACTTTAATGGTAAATACTATTTCGCAGGCACTAGGTTTACAGTTTAAGCGCATCCAGTTTACACCAGATTTGATGCCTAGTGATATTCTAGGAAGTGAAATTCTTGATGAAAACAGAACTTTTAAATTTATAAAAGGACCTGTATTTTCAAACATCATCCTAGCAGATGAGATCAACCGTACTCCACCTAAAACTCAAGCAGCTCTTCTAGAAGCCATGCAAGAGAAAACGGTAACTGTAGCAGGTCATAACTATAAGTTAGATGCACCGTACTTTGTACTAGCAACTCAAAACCCAATTGAGCAAGAAGGAACATATCCGTTGCCTGAGGCACAGTTAGACCGTTTCATGTTTGCCATTAACTTAGAATACCCATCTTTTGAGGAAGAAGTAAATGTTGTAAAAGCAACGACAAGCAATCATAAACCTCAAGTAAACGCATTATTTAACGCGCAAGAAATCATTGATTTCCAGCAGTTAGTACGCCGCATTCCTGTGGCAGATAATGTTATAGAATATGCTGTGACTCTAGTAGGTAAAACCAGACCTAAGTCTGACGCTGCTCCAGAGATTGTTAAAGAATACATTGATTGGGGTGCAGGACCACGTGCTTCTCAAAACTTAATCCTTGCTGCAAAGACTCATGCAGCAGTAAATGGGAAATACAGTCCAGATATTGAGGACGTAAAAGCCGTAGCTACTGGAATTCTAAGACATCGTATCATTAAAAACTATAAGGCTGAGGCCGAAGGTTATACTGAAGACAGTATCATCGCAAAAATCTTGTAATTATGCGCAAGTATGCTATTGCATTATATCTCTTTTTAATAGGCGGTATTTTAGTAGGTGCTGGTGCTTTTTATAAGGAATCTCATGCTACATGGAGCACCTGTTTTTTAGTGGTAGGCTATACAGTAGATCTTGCTGCTGTTTATTTTGTGCTTAGAACTGCTCTTAAAAAGTAGATTTATTTTTTATTCTGGTTATGAAATTCACGCTTTCGCGAAAGCAAAATTACCAATTTCGTAATTTTCACCTACTATTTTTATCAATTTGACTAGTTTAATGAGTTGAACGAATCGAATTATTGAGGATATTGCAAAGAATCGTGAGTTTTACTGAGTATTTTTAAAAATCACTCCTTTTTTGTAACTTCGCAACACTGAAAAAATGACAAACTAAATTTAGATATATGGCTTTTGATATTGATATGATTAAAAAGGTGTATGCTGAGTTGCCAGGTCGCGTTGCTAAAGCTCGTGCACTTACTGGTAAACCACTTACACTAGCTGAGAAGATTTTATATTCTCACCTTTGGGATGGAACACCTGGTAAACCTTTTACAAGAGGTAAGGACTATGTGGATTTTGCACCAGATCGTATCGCATGTCAGGATGCAACGGCTCAAATGGCTTTGCTTCAATTCATGCAAGCAGGTAAAACTGAAGTAGCAGTACCTACAACGGTACATTGTGATCACTTAATTCAAGCAAAAAACGGCTCTAGTTCAGATCTTCAGAACGCGTTGAATACTTCTAACGAGGTTTTTAATTTCTTAGAATCAGTGTCAGATAAGTACGGAATCGGTTTCTGGAAACCAGGAGCTGGTATTATTCACCAAGTTGTATTAGAAAATTATGCATTCCCTGGTGGAATGATGATAGGTACAGATTCTCACACCGTGAACGCTGGTGGATTAGGAATGGTTGCCATAGGTGTAGGTGGAGCAGACGCTGTAGATGTTATGGCTGGAATGGCTTGGGAATTGAAATTTCCTAAACTTATCGGTATCAAATTAACTGGTAAACTATCAGGATGGACAGCGCCTAAAGATGTAATCCTTAAAGTTGCTGAGATTCTAACTGTTAAAGGTGGAACTGGAGCGATTGTAGAATACTTTGGAGATGGAGCTATCAACCTTTCATGTACAGGAAAAGGAACGATTTGTAACATGGGAGCAGAGATAGGAGCAACGACTTCTACTTTTGGTTATGATGATTCTATGGAACGTTACCTACGTGCTACAGAAAGAGCAGACATTGCTGATGCTGCAAACGAGGTAAGAGAACATTTAACTGGTGATGCTGAAGTGTACGCAAATCCAGAACAATATTTTGATGAGGTAATCGAGATTAATCTTGATACTTTAATGCCACACATTAACGGACCATTTACTCCAGATCTAGCTACTGAGGTAGGTTCTATGAATGAAAAGGCAACTAAAAATGACTGGCCGCTTAAGGTAGAATGGGGACTGATAGGTTCTTGCACTAACTCTTCTTATGAAGACCTTTCTCGTGCAAGTTCTGTAGCTCAACAAGCTATTGATAAAAAACTAGTTACTAAAGCAGAATTTGGTATTAATCCAGGTTCTGAAAAAGTACGTTACACGACAGAGCGTGATGGTATTTTAGGAGTTTTTGAAAGTGTAAATGCTAAGATCTTTACAAATGCTTGTGGACCATGTATCGGTCAGTGGGCACGTTACAGTGATCCTAAAAATGCACCTAAGAACTCTATCATCCACTCGTTTAATAGAAACTTTGCAAAACGTGCAGATGGGAATCCTAACACACACGCCTTTGTAGCATCACCAGAAATGGTTGCTGCGATTGCGATTGCAGGAAGATTAGATTTTAATCCTATCACTGATAAGTTGATCAATGAAGATGGAGAAGAAGTAATGCTGGATGAGCCAACAGGATGGGAATTACCTCCTAAAGGTTTTGAAGTAAAAGATGACGGTTACCTTGCTCCACAAGAAGATGGTAGTGGAGTAAAGATTAAAGTTGCTGAGGATTCTGAGCGTCTTCAATTGTTAGAGCCATTTACACCTATAGGGACTAATGTAAATAATGCTAAACTGTTGATTAAAGCATTTGGTAAATGTACTACTGACCATATTTCTATGGCTGGACCATGGTTACGTTATAGAGGTCACTTAGATAATATTTCAAATAACTGTTTAATAGGTGCTGTTAATGCTTATAATAAGCAAACCAACTTTGTTAAGAATCAGTTAGATGGTGAATATGGAGCTGTACCAGCAACGGCGAGAGCTTATAAAGCTGCTGGAATACCTTCAGTTGTTGTAGGCGATCATAATTATGGTGAAGGTTCTTCTCGTGAGCATGCTGCCATGGAGCCACGTCACTTAGGTGTTGTCGCTGTGATTGTAAAATCATTTGCACGTATCCATGAGACCAACTTAAAGAAACAAGGAATGCTAGGTCTTACGTTTGCAAACGAAGCAGACTATGATCTAATCCAAGAAGATGATAACTTCAACTTTGTAGATCTTGCACAATTCTCTCCAGATAAGCCATTAACAATCGAGATCACTCATGCTGATGGTTCTAAGGACTCGATCAAAGCAAATCATACTTACAACGCTGCTCAAATCGAGTGGTTTCACAAAGGAAGTGCTTTGAACAAAATCAAAGAAGATAATGCTGCTTAATTAAAAGCGTTTTCTATTTATATTCAAAATGCCTCTTGAGTTTTCAAGAGGCATTTTTTGTTTTATACATTTAATTATCGATGCTCTTTTATAAACTTAGTTGGAATTAAATATCCATTAGTATCTCTAGAATATCCACCACCAATGGGTAATTCTAAATCATCTCGCATCTCAAAATGAAGATGTGCTAAGTAGGCTCCATTTGCAGTTCCTATAGTACCTATTTGAGCACCACGTTTTATGAGAAGATCTCTTGAAACAAATATCTCATTACAGTGAGCATAAAGCGATTCTACAAAAGTACTATCTGGTAAACGATGAGTTATTCTAATCACGTTTCCCCAGCCACCACCTATATTTTCTGCAAAAGTTACTTTACCATTTGCGATGGCATAAATAGGGTCTCCTAAATCGGTATTCCCACCAGTAACTGCGTTCCAATCATCTCCTAAATGATTATTCTTTCCAAAAGCTTGAGCGTTGTAATAACCTTTACCATTAGGTTTGCCTACTGGATAATCAAAATGAGTTGCGATAGGGACAGGTATTACTTCAATAGCTTCTTCAATAGGTTTCTCAGCGATTTCAGTTGAGATAGGAGATTCAGTAATTTTCTTTTCAGTTGAATTACAGGAAATGAATAAAAACAAAGGAAAAAGTATAAGGTATTTCATAAATCATAAATAGGTTCATATTTACAACATCAATTTAACCATATTAATTGTATAGCGGTCTATCTTTGTAAGACATGTCACAACAAATCACAACACTCACTTTTTTTAAATACCCAAGCTTTAAAGAGAAACTTTGGGCTTTTGGGATGATGCAATTTGCGCATAGTCCTTTGAAAAAAGTAAAAGGGTTGCAGTTTTATAAACTGTTAGGTTCTGGGAAAGAAAATTTTGATCCTAAACCAGACTGGAGTGTTTATGGATTATTACAAGTTTGGGACAATGAAGAAACCGCAAAAGACTTTTTTGCAAGTTCCAAACTTTATAAACGTTACCAAAACCATAGTGAGCACCAACTTACGTTTAACATGAAAAGTATTAAAGCTCATGGTCAGTGGTCTAAGAAAAATCCTTTTGAACCTAGCGATTCACTTGATGAGAATAACGCTTATATCTCAGTCATTACCAGAGCGACTATCAAATTAAGTATGTTGAAGAAATTCTGGGATTATGTACCTACTTCACAATTAGATTTGGTTGACAATCCTAATTTGTTATTTACTGCTGGAGTAGGAGAACGTCCTGTGACACAAATGGCTACCTTTAGCTTATGGAATGATGCTAGAGCATTAAAAAAGTTTGCCTACCGCAGTCAGAATCACAGACATGCGGTTCAACAAACTCAAGCATTGCAGTGGTATAAAGAAGAAATGTTTACTAGATTTCAGCCTTATAAAATTACTGGCAGCTGGCCTGATTTTGAGATTCCTGAAGACTTAAAATAACTGCTTAAAAAAGGACTTAATAAATGCATAAGAAGTCATAGGTAACATAATTTCTAACTCTTCTTTAAATACCGTTTCTTCATCTAGAAAGCTGAATATTTTCTTAATGTTGTTTTTCTTATACAGCGTATGAAAAACTTTAGAGCCACGACCGTTATCACTATGTAATACATCTAGCATAATATCATCATAGAATCTAAACTTTTTAGAATTCATCTGGTGATGAAGTACTTGATGATTTAAAATATTATTTACCAGTTGCGCTGCTTTTTTCTCACTCATCTTAAAACTATAACCTGTAGAAGGTTTTACCCAGCCGCCAGCCGTTCCTATTTTAAACAGATTCTTTTCATGGTGTTGATCAAATCGATACGTGGTCATTGGGATGATTCCTTGTTCTGTCTTCTCAATGGTGTAACTTTCTATTTGTAGAAGGTCCTTGATGTATTTTTTAAGGTATTTCTCATAGGTTTCTTCACTTACTATTTCCTTAGCAAAATAGGTGAATTCCACTAAGGCCTCAGTGGTAGAAAAGGGCAATACATAGGTAAAATTGGTTGTGCCGGCATCGATTAACCGGTAATCCATCATCACAAATTCTTCTGGGTCAAATGCAGGTTGCTCTGTTTTAATAACCCAACCTTTAAAATGCTGCTGTAATGAAGTTGCTTTTGTATCGGTAAAAAATGCCGGATCGATGCGACTGTCTAGTACGAGATTTGTGGTGATGTCAGTGCTGTCACAATGGACTGTGCGTATCTCATCACCAGATACGCTTTTTACTTTCTCTTCTATAATTGAGAAGTTAGGATGTTTTTGTAATTCCGCTTTCGCGAAAGCGATAAAATCATGGCTTTCTATGGTTTTATAAACATAAGGATTGAGGTCCAACGGTATCAAATCTGTAGGCATTATAAATGTGCCTTTTTCCCAACTATGCGAGATCAAATGATCCCAACGGCCTGTTCCTTTTTCCCAATACGACCAAGTTTTTTCAAGAGACTTTGCCTTAAAATCATCAATAACAACCACTTTGAGCGTGGTTTTATGACGCAATAATTCCTGCACGACATGACTGCCAGCACAGCCCATTCCTATAATCGCTATGTCGTAATGATGATCCATAAACCTGATGCAAAAATGAGTTGTACCGTATACAAATGTAACGAACTGTTGCGGTCGCCTCGTAATTTGTAATAAGCTAAAATGAGGTGCAGTAGCGCTGCAATAACAAACCAGCAAACGTAGTTAAACCATCCTGCTCCATCATCAAAGTGCCAAAATCCTGCATAATCGCAAATTTGTTCTAAGAAAAAATCTAAGAAAACCATTAAAGTTGCACCTGCAATAATCTGTATCCACTTATTTTTAATAAATGAAGTTGCTATAGCATGACTTATAAATGTGAGAATGCCCCAATTTATTCCTATTAATAAAGGAATCCCATCGATTTTAGGGCCTAAATGTATTCCATAATGGTAATTACCAAATAAATAACTTGTATGAACTCCTATCCATTCTGAGCCCATACCAACTATAAAGCATAATCCAAAAAGGAGTGTCTTTTTTACAGAGTCTATAGGGTAATAAAGGAAAAGTACGAGTGCGAGATACAGAAGAGTGAAAGGAGATTTTTCTACAAAAAAATCGCTGTAACCTAAAGCTATACCTATCAATGCAGAAATATGGACGACCCATAAAAAGATAATTAAAGCTCTTTTCATTATGCGTCGGGAATTAAGTCTGCGGTGATTTGTGCGCTGAGTAAGCATAATGGAATACCACCGCCTGGATGGACTGAACCACCTACATGATAAAGGTTTTTAATCTGACTATTAAAATTAGGATGTCTTAAAAAGGCGGCAAACTTATCATTACTCGCTGCACCATAAAGGGCACCACGATAACTGCTCGTGTTTTTTTCAATACCTCTCGGGTCTAAAATGTACTCAGTAACGATGTGATTTGATACATCAGTTTTAAGGCATTTATTAATCTTTTCTATAATGTTTTTACGAGCTGTTTCAATCAGTTCTTCCCAGTTCTGACCATAATCTCCTGGAGCGTTAATCATGACAAACCAGTTCTCACAACCTTGAGGAGCATCTGTTTTGGTTTCTTTACTGGTGATATTGATGTACACTGTAGGATCATTAGAAAGTGATTTTTTTTCAAAAATATATTCAAATTCAGTAGGGTAGTCCTCGCTAAAAAGTATGTTGTGTAAATCTAGTTCTGGAAACTCTTTATCAATTCCCCAGTAAAAAATTAGGGCGCTACTACTGCGTTCTTGTTCCAGTGTTTTTTTAGGCTCCTTTACGTTTCTTAATAAATTCTTGTAGGTAGGAACGACATCCATATTTGAAACGACTATATCTGCATTAAAAGCACCGTTTTTAGTCGTTATACCAGTGACATTGCCGTTGTCATGAGTGATTTGTGATACGCTTTCGCGAAAGCGGAATTCAACACCAATCTCTTGTGCTAATTCATAAAGTGATTGAGAAATACGATGCATGCCACCATGTGGATAATAGGTGCCAATTCCAATTTCCAGGTGCGGAATCATAGACATGATTCCCGGAGTTTGATAAGGTGATGAACCATTATAAGTTGCATAACGATTAAAAAGTTGCGTCATCTTAGGGTTTTTAAAAACTTGATTTTCTTGATCAAGTGTATTAAATAATCCTAAAAAAGGAGCATTGAATAGCGCTTTAATAGTGTCAATGGAAAGATAAGTACTTACTTTATGTAATGACTTTTCGAGAAATAATGATTTGGTCAGGTTGTATCTTGACTTACTTTTTACAAGGTAGTCGTTCAAGATCCGTTTAGACTCAACAAAAATATCTCCTGCGTGATCTACAAATTCTTTTTGGTCAGTAAAGGCATGAAAAATAGTGCCGTCTTCCCAGAAGTAATGACATCCTACTTCTTTCTTGAGATATGTAAACGGAATTTTATGTTCTGGAAATAGAGCATGTAAATCGTCTACTAAATATGGTAAGGTAAATAATGATGGGCCTAGATCAAAACGATAACCATCTTTTTCAATAGCGTGTAGTTTTCCTCCAGCATAGTCATTTTGTTCAAAAACAGTGACTTGATAACCTTTGTGTTTTAACCTAACTGCAGCTGCAAGTCCACCTAGTCCTGAACCTATAACAATAGCCGTAGCCATTATTTAAAATATTTCAAGGGAACAACAAGCATCCCGAAGTTTTCGCCTTTTTCTTTCCCTAAATGTTTATGATGAACTTTATGTGCTCTGCGTACTCCACGAGCGTACACATTATCTGCTTTGCGTAACCACTTAAAACGTTGATGTATAAAAATGTCGTGAACCACGAAGTAAGCCATGCCGTATGCAAATATTCCAGCACTTACTGGCAGTGCCCACCATAAGTCTAGTTCGCTATGTGCAATCTTGAGTCCAATACTAATTACAGCATAGAAAACAAAAAAGAAATCATTTTTTTCAAACCAGCTGTCGTGTTTTTTATGATGATGATCTTCATGAAGATTCCATAAGAAACCATGCATGACGTATTTGTGCATCCACCATGCATTAAATTCCATTACTGAAAATGTAACTAGAAAAATAAGTATCCAAAAAAGTATGTCCATCTATATCAAATTTAAGCGATAGCTCACATAACCTTTAGCTAATAGTGCTATTTTTTCGTAATTAGGTACTCTGATACGGGCATTTCTTATTTCCTTAGATGGAGTGCGTTCTAATCGAGTCAACAGTCTGCGATAGTAAACGTAAGCCGTGTAGACACCTAGTTTAGCTTCAACAGGTAGTCGTTTGATTCCTCTTAATCCTATGTCAAAATCTTCTTTGATCTCTGCGATAAGTCTTGTTTTATCTTCTTCTGAAAGGTCTTGTAAGTTAGTGTTAGGAAAATAACTTCTTTCTAGAACGTCTAAATCTGCCTTCAAATCTCTAAGAAAATTTACTTTTTGAAATGCGCTTCCTAATCGCATGGCATCGTCTTTTAAAGAGTCGTACGTGGCTTGATCACCTTTTACAAACACCTTTAATGACATAAGTCCTACAACATCGGCACTTCCATAAATGTAGTTTTTATATTCTTCATCAGTTAGGTAAATAGACTTATCTAAATCTAATCTCATACTATGAATAAATGCACCGTACATGTCTGGTGTAATGTCGTATCTATTAACCGTTTCTTGAAATGAATTTAAAATAGGATTCAAACTGATTTTCTCATCGATAGCATTTTTAAGATCTGACTCAAAACGATCTAATAGGGTTCTTTTATCATAATCATGAAAGGAATCTACAATCTCGTCTGCAAATCTCACAAAACCGTAGATATTGTGTATATCCTGTCTAATGGTAGGACCTAGCATTTTACTCGCAAGAGAAAATGACGTGCTGTAGTTATTTGTTACAGCTTTGCTACACTGACGTGAAACTTTGTCGAATAGGCTTTTCATATTATGAGTATTTTTTAATAAGTCCTGCCGCTAGTTTTCCAGAAATTAATGATGGAGGAACTCCTGGTCCTGGTACGGTAAGTTGACCTGTGAAATATAAATTTTGAACTTTCTTACTCTTTAAATTAGGACGTAAGAATGCTGTTTGCAATAATGTGTTTGCCATACCGTAAGCATTACCTTTATAACTGTTGTATTCTGATTTGAAATCATTCACACAAAAAGATTCTTTAAATAGTATATGGTTTGTGACGTTTTGGTCGGTACGTTCTTCGAAACGTTTCATGATAATGTTAAAATACCTCTCTCTAAGTTCTGGTGTATCCGCTAAACCTGGTGCTAGAGGAATTAAAAAGAAGCCATTTTCACAGCCTTCGGGAGCAGTACTATCATCTGTCACTGATGTGAAGTTAGCGTAAAATAATGGATCTTCCGGCCATTGTGCATCTTCATAAATTTCGTGAGCGTGTTTTTCAAAATCAGTATCAAAGAATAAGTTATGGTGTTCTATGTTTTGTAATTTTTTATCAAACCCAACATAGAATATTAATGAACTAGGAGCAAAGGTTTTCTTTTCCCAATATGCTTTTGAATATTGTCTGTTTTTTTGAGGTAGTAAAGTCTCAGAGTGATGATAATCTGCACCAGAAAGAATTGTTTTGTAATCAAGTGTTTCCCCATTAACTACAATTCCCGCAGCACAATTTTGATCATCTACTTTTATTTCAGATACTGATGAGTTAGTATTAATTGTGACACCTAACTCTACAGCCAATTTTTCCATGGCAAGAATCACTTCATACATTCCACCTTTAGGATGCCAGGTTCCTAAGCCAAAATCTGCATAGTTCATGAAATTATAAAAACTAGGAGTGTTTTGCGGTGTGGCACCTAGGAATAATACTGGGAATTCTAGAATGGAAATCAGTTTAGGGTTTGCGAACTTTTTGCGAACGTCTCTAGAGACATTGCTCATAAAAGCTCCTACTTTTTTTGCTGTTTGCGGTGTTACTAATTCTAGAGGTGATTCTCCCGGACGGTACACCAACTTTTTAATAGCGATGTCATAGTTTTCTTCTGCATTGTTAATGAATTGTTGAAGAGGTTGAGAACTTCCTTGTTCTATACGTTCAAATGTTTCTTTGATTTTTTCAAGATTATCTCCTATTTCAATAGTCTCATCTTTGAAGACGACAGCATAAGCAGGACTTAATTTATCCAGTTGATAATAGTCAGAAGGTTTTTTATCAAAATCTGCGAAAAAACGTTCGAATATATCGGGCATCCAATACCAAGATGGGCCTATATCAAAGGTGAAACCATCTTTAATTAGTCTACGTGCTCTTCCACCTACGGTATTATTCTTTTCATATATAGTAACTTTGTTCCCAGCCTGAGCCAAGTAACATGCCGCTGATAATGAAGCAAAACCAGAACCTATAACTGCTATTTTGTTGCTCATGCTGTTACAGGATTTTGAATGTTTTCTATCACTTCTGATACACCTTTGAACACGTATTGATTTGACTTTAAATCGGATTGATTAATTTTTTGAGCTAATCTACCAAGAACCCATAATTCAACATCCTCGCTGTCAGATACTTTTTTATCGAACTGTTTAAGGAATAATGGTAGTTTTTTCTCCGTAGGTTGTACGGTGACGTATGTTATAAATGTTGGTTCTACTTCTTTGTTTTTAAAAAACGGAAGAGATTCTAAGGTCATGCATGACCCTAGATATATTGTGTTGCAACCTTTTTTAAGTAATTCATAATTCAAAAACAGCAGCCCTAAATCGTGCATCTCATTTTCAGGTAGAAATAAAATATAAGTCTTATCGGTCTTGGTGGGTTTGGAATATTGTAATTTCTCAATATTAATGAGCACCTTTTGTTTTATTAAATGACTAATAAAATGCTCATGAGCAATATTAATTGTTTTGGATTGCCATAAATAGCCCAATTCTTCAAGAAATGGAACGAACAAATTATAAAAAACTCCGTTAAAGCCATGTTCTAACAATGAATTCTGATAAACCCTTTGAAACATTTGCTGGTCAAAGTTTACCATAGCAAGTTTTAATTCTTGAATGGCATGATCGTTTTTATTATTTCTTTCTGCGTAGCTCCTTACTTGATCTTCAATATCTTCTGAATTCAAATCTGCGATAGCCGATATTTTTATACCCACATTTTTAAGGTAGGATATATTTAGGATCTTTTGTAAAGCTTCTAAGTTATAAGTTCTAATATTAGTATTAGTTCGTTCAGGCGTTAAAAGATTATAGCGTTTTTCCCATATTCTTATAGTATGTGCTTTAATACCACTTAAGTTTTCTAGATCCTTAATACTAAATTTACTCTTTATCAAAATAGTTTTGTTTTACTTTCATGTATGTAAAATTAAACAAAATTAGAAAGTGTTTAAAGTTATTAAGTTAAAATTCTACATTTTGCAATTTATTTAACAAACGATTTAGGATTTGAGAGGAAATATATTGAAGTGTAAATTGAGAAATAAAAAAAAATCAGGCAAAACCTGATTTTTAAAGTACCCGAGATGGGACTTGAACCCACACGTGACTAGCACACACGGCCCTCAACCGTGCCTGTCTACCAATTCCAGCACTCGGGTATTAAAAAAGTCCTTAAAAATTAAGGACTTTTGAAAGAAAATAATCTAGTGATCTGGCTGGGGCTCGAACCCAGGACCCTCTCCTTAAAAGGGAGATGCTCTGCCAACTGAGCTACCAGATCGGTATTGCTTAATTGCGGGTGCAAATATAAAACCTAATTTTAAAACTCACCTTATTTTATTCCTATAAATTTGAAATAAATTTTTAGTTCTAATTTTGAATATAAAATCACAAATAAATGCTTGTTTTTTTAGGTTATATGGGAAGTGGTAAATCGGTTGTAGGACAACGAGTTAGTGAGCTGTTGGATTATGATTTTATAGATTTAGATCGATATATAGAAAAAGAGGAAAAAAGAAATATTTCCAAAATATTTTCTGAAAATGGAGCTATTTACTTTAGGAAAAAGGAAAATCAGTATTTAAAAACGGTCATTGAAAGTGAAGATAAAGTGATTTTAAGTCTAGGAGGTGGAACTCCATGTTATTATAATCACATGGAAATACTTAATTCCCACAAAAACATAAAAACGTTTTATTTAAATGCTGGAATTCAAACGCTGACAGAGCGATTATGGGATGGGAGAAACACAAGACCCATTATAACTGATATTAAAACTAAAGAAGACTTGCTAGAATTCATCGGCAAACACTTATTTGAACGCCGCCCTTATTATCAGCAAGCGAGGCATCATATAAAAGTTGATGATAGAAATATTGATGAAATAGCACAAGAGGTTATTGGTTATTTATTTTAAGATGACACTATAAGGTTCGGCATTTATATTAACCTTGATATGCTCTTCCATAGTTGTGGATAATGATATGCCTTTAAAATCAGCTTTTACGGGATATTTTTTGTGATTGCGATTTACAAGTACTGCTGTTTTAAATCTATTCAATGGCACATTCAGAAAGTGCTTCACTCCATAAATTAGCGTCGTTCCACTATTAAGGACATCATCACAAAGTACTACACCTTTATTCGTATATTCTTCTGGTTTAAGTGATGTGGTAACACCTGTTAATGGATCGTTTTTATCCATTTCTACCTTACATAAGATGATTTCGCTTTTTACAATTTTTGACAATGCAGTTTTGAGTTTTTTAGCAAAAACATACCCACCATCGGCGATACCTGCTAGAATGATTTCGTCATGATTTAAATAAACTTCAGCAATTTGATATGCGATTCTTTTAATCTTATGTTTAACTTGATCGTGATTAAGTATTTTAGTTTCCATAAGTTCTTTTATTTAATTTAATGAACAGTTCTTTTCCTAATCTGCTTGGTGAAGAGTTGTAACAAGGTTCCATTATTGCAATCTCAAAGTAGGGTTTAAATAAGGTTTCATATTCATCTATTGAACCTCCAAATGGTGGCTCGTTTACTTTATGTTCAAAATTAAACAATACACCTGCAATTGTTCCATTATTATTTAAAAGCTCATGATTCTTTTTTAAGTAGCTTTCGCGAAAGCGTGGTTCTAAAGCACAAAAAAATGTTTGTTCAATTATGAGGTCATAGCTGCCTTCATGCTCAAAGAAATCACCATTAATGAACGATGAACTCGGTAACTCAGGAATTTGCTGTTGTGCATTCTTAAGTGGCAATTGGGCAAGATCCAATATGTGAATGTTCATGAAACCTTTATTTACCAAATAAATGGCTTCATGAGCATTGCCAGCGCCTGGAATGAGAATTTTTATATTCTTATCAGTTAATTGATCTATATATTCCTTGATAGGTCGAGATATACTTCCTAAATCCCAGCCAGTGGACTTAGTAAGGTATCTTTCTTGCCAGTATTCCTTATCTAAGTTTTTCATTCTTCTTCATCTTGCTGTCCTAGTACCTGTCCTAGATCTCTCCGATCTTTCTTAGTAGGTCTTCCTTCTCCTTTGCGCCTATAATAATCTTGATTAAGTTCAATCATTTTACGGGCTTCAAAATTTTCTTTCGGAGTGCGATCTAATCTATATAAATCAACAATTTTATTACCTACACGGCTAGCTGGTAAATCCATGACTTCAATAACGTAGTCGATTTGATCTTTTCTTAAGTTAATGATATCACCAGGATAGACATCTCTCGCTGGCTTGACTATAGATTCATTTACTCTTATGCGACCTTTTTTTGCAGCGTCTGTTGCTTTACTTCTTGTTTTAAAGTATCTAGTGGACCATAAAAATTTATCAACTCGCATAAGAGATGCTTTATTTAAGCGTTATCTCTACAAAAGTAGTAGAAAATACTATCTTTGAATGCTTAAAAAAATGAAGATGAAAAACATTAAATATTTTGTTGTATTAATTACCTTGATTATAACCTTTACGGCTTGTAAATCAGATGATGATGTTACTACGGTAGCGATAAGGGATCGTGATGAGGTGGATGTTGAAGATCAACAAAAGCTACAGGAATATTTAGATACGCATTTTTGGAATTATGAAGATTATGCAACTATTGCGGCAGGTAGTGATTTTGAAATTAAATTTGATTCTATTGATGGAGTTAATGCCGGCAAAACTCCTTTATCGCAGCAAGTAACTAGTTCTGTTCTTAACAGATCAGGAATAGATTATACCATTTATACTTTAAATGTAAGACAAGGTGGAGGAACTAAATCTCCTACGTTTGCAGATAGTGCTCTTGTGAGCTATAAAGGTTATCAGTTAGAGAAAGAAGTTGTGAATACCGTTAATGGAGTTGATGTTTATGACCAAATTGTCTTTGATGCCTCTACAAATGCTTTATGGTTTGATTTACCAGGTGTTGTAAGTGGATTCATGGAAGGGATTACACAATTTAATGCTGCTGTTTCTATTACACCTCAGCCTGACGGTACTTTAGTTTATGATGATGGTGGAGTAGGAGCTGTATTTATGCCTTCTGGAGTTGGATACTTTTCAGGCTCAGTTTCTGGTATTCCTGCTTATTCACCTTTAATTTTTACGTTTCAATTGAGAGCTGCAAAAACTACTGATCACGATGGTGACGGAATATTTTCAAAATTTGAGGATCTTAATGGAGATCGAAATGTAAGATCGTCAGATAATTTAGATAATACAGATGAGGACCTTATAAGTCGTTTTAACTACGTAGATCCAGATGATGATAATGATGGTGTATTAACTAAAGACGAAGATCCTGATCCTAATGGTGACGGTGATCCTAGCGATGCTCGAGATACAGATGGTGATGGTATTCCAGATTATCTCGATGCAGATTCTGCGATAGTCCCAACTACCTAAAATAAGTTATTTCTAAAATTTTTAAAAGTCCTTTATAGGGCTTTTTCTTCATATTGTCATTTGTGATTATCACAAAATAAAAATTTGCGCTATAGGATTTACACAATTTTTCATGTGAAATTCACTATATCATTGTCTTGAATTTAAAACTTAAGATTATGAAAACTATTGTAATTTGTATTATCGCTTTATTCTTATCGTTGTGTTGCTTAGCTCAAAGCAATTCAGGAACATCATCAGACCAGTTAGTAATCAATCAGAACATTCCGTACATTAAAATTGGTGCAGGATACTGGATGCCTACAGGAAGCTTATCTAATTATTTAAACAATTCTCCATTCTTTGAATTAGGAATTGTGATTCCAGATGATTCTTATAGCAGGAGTTTTGAACTAGGTATTCAGCTAGTCGTTCCTCAACAACAGGAGTTCTTTCTATTACGCGATAATAATGAAGATTTTGAGATTGAAGCAACTACAGTGTTAAACACATATTTGAAACTCAATAAGTACATATGGGAAAAGGATAGGAATCGGTTGGAGCTTAATTTTGGATTAGGAATCTCTTCTATATTTGTTGATCCCGTGACTAGAGCAGGAGATGAGGTGCTCGATTATGATAGCATTAATTCCTTTTTAGTAACTCCAGGTTTATCATATACCTTCAGTTTTGATGATAAATCGATTGTTCAACTGGCACTTGATATGCATTACACGCCTTTTAAAATGGAAAGAGGAACGACTAAAGACTTGGGCTCCTTCAGTTTATTGCCTAAAATCTCTTATCGTTTTTAAGAAAGTCATTTTAGATTACGACCAAAAAAAATCCTTAAAGCTCACGCTCTAAGGATTTTTACTATTCCGTAATGGTAAAACTATTTTCTAGCAATTACTTTTTCTGCTTTTAATGCGATGTTCTCAGCATTCAAGCCATATTTTTCTAATAATTGAGCCGGAGTACCACTTTCACCAAAAGTGTCTTGAGTAGCAACAAACTCTTGTGCAGTAGGATGGTGCATCGATAGGGTACGAGCAACGCTTTCTCCTAAACCACCTAGATAATTATGCTCTTCGGCAGTAACTACACAACCCGTTTTCTTTGCAGATGCTACTATGGCAGCTTCATCAAGAGGTTTTATAGTATGAATGTTAATCACTTCAGCACTAATTCCTTTTTCATTTAAAGTTTTGGCAGCTTCTAGAGCTTCCCAAACTAAATGACCTGTTGCGATGATTGTTACATCAGTTCCTTCTTGAAGCATTACTGCTTTTCCTATTTCAAAAGTTCCATTTTCTGGAGTGAAGTTAGCAACCTTAGGACGACCAAATCTTAAATAAACTGGTCCATGATGATCTGCTATAGCAAGTGTTGCTGCTTTAGTCTGATTGTAATCACAAGTGTTAATAACCGTCATACCAGGTAACATTTTCATCAAACCTATATCTTCAAGAATTTGGTGAGTTGCTCCATCTTCACCTAGAGTAAGACCTGAGTGAGAAGCACAAATCTTCACGTTCTTATCTGAGTATGCAATACTTTGTCTTATCTGGTCATATACGCGACCCGTAGAAAAGTTTGCAAAAGTTCCTGTAAATGGAATTTTTCCACCTATAGTCATTCCTGCAGCGATTCCCATCATGTTAGCCTCTGCAATACCTACTTGAAAGAAACGCTCTGGATGATTTGCAGCAAATGCGTTCATCTTTAATGAACCTGTCAAGTCAGCACATAGTGCCACTACATTTTCATTCTTTTTTCCTAGTTCCGTAAGTCCGTCACCAAAACCTGATCTCGTATCCTTACTTCCTGTGTTTTCGTAAATTTTCATATAATCATGCTGTTAGACAGCGTGTTTTAATTAATAATCGCCTAAGGTTTCTGGATTCTGGCTCAAAGCCTCTGCAAGTTGCTCGTCGTTAGGAGCAATTCCGTGCCATGCGTGAGATCCCATCATAAAGTCTACACCATTACCCATCTCAGTATGTAGTAAAATACAAACTGGTTTTCCTTTACCAGTTAATGACATTGCCTCATTCATCCCAGTAATGATAGCGTCCACATCATTTCCTTTATTAATAGTGATCACATCCCAGCCAAAAGCCTCAAACTTATTTCTCAAATCTCCTAGTGCAAGAACTTGTTCTGTACTACCGTCGATTTGCTGACCATTCACGTCTATAGTTGAAATGAGGTTATCAACTTTGTTTGCCGCTGCATACATTGCTGCTTCCCAGATCTGTCCTTCTTGTAGTTCTCCGTCACCGTGAAGTGTAAAAACTGTTTTATTGTCGCCGTTCAATTTCTTGACTTCGGCAGCACCTATGGCTACGCTCATTCCTTGACCTAGCGATCCACTTGC
The DNA here is from genome assembly GCF_051251825.1 of Nonlabens sp. Lineage (GTDB taxonomy): Bacteria > Bacteroidota > Bacteroidia > Flavobacteriales > Flavobacteriaceae > Nonlabens. Next base: position 84,478 of record NZ_JBPOGG010000003.1, read on the forward strand.
GATACGTACTCCAGGTAAGCCTTCGTGAGTCGTTGGGTGACCTTGTAGTCTCGTGTTTAATTTTCTAAACGTACTCAGTTCTTGAACTGGAAAATATCCAGCACGAGCGAGAACGCTATAAAAAACAGGTGAAATGTGACCGTTTGAAAGGAAAAACAAATCTTCGTTTTTCCCATCCATATTAAAGCTAGGATCGTGATCCATCACTTCATTATATAAGGTAACAAGAAATTCTGCACAACCTAGAGATCCTCCAGGATGTCCACTACTTACCGCATGTACTTGTCTCACTATGTCGCGACGTACTTGGGTTACTAAATCTTTTAAGTGCTGTGTATCAGCCATTTTAGGTTTTTTTGATGATCGTTCAAAGTTAGAACCATTCCCGTTTTTACAAGGAATGAAACCACCACCACTTATTAACGAAAAGTGGTGTTTTGTAAACAATCCTTCTAAAAGTAAAATCAAAATTAAATCAAAAACAAAGTCAAAGACAAACCCATAAACAGAATTAAAATAGAATAGATATAAATTTCAATCTTTCATCAATGGTTTCTTTTTCTTGAATTTCTTTTAAGGAATAGCCGTGTTGTTGTAATTACGCTTTCGCGAAAGCGAGATTATCAAAATCCTTTCTACTCATCACTAGTAAATAGTATCTTTGCGGCTCATGAAATTTGATTTACTACAAACTGATTCACAAAGCCAGGCGAGAGCTGGAGTTGTGCACACAGATCACGGAGCGATTGAGACTCCTATATTTATGCCGGTAGGTACTGTAGGTACTGTAAAAGGTGTACACCAGCGCGAGCTAGAAAATGACGTTAATCCAGATATCATACTGGCAAACACGTATCATTTATACTTGCGTCCAGGAATGGAGGTGCTTGAAAAAGCTGGCGGACTGCATAAATTTATGAATTGGGATCGTCCTATTCTTACTGATTCTGGTGGATACCAAGTGTATTCATTAAGCGCAAATCGTAAAATTAAGGAAGAAGGTGTGAAGTTCAAATCGCACATCGATGGATCTTATCATTTCTTCACACCTGAGCGTGCGATGGATATCCAGCGCTCTATAGGTGCAGATATCATAATGGCGTTTGACGAGTGTACTCCTTATCCATGTGACTATAATTATGCCAAGCGTAGTATGCACATGACGCATCGCTGGTTAAAGAGATGTATCGAGCATTTTAATAACACACCTAGTAAATACGGTTTTAACCAAACTTTATTTCCTATCATTCAAGGAAGTACTTATACTGACTTGAGACAGCAAAGTGCAGAGTTTATTGCAAATTGTGATTTACCTGCAAATGCGATAGGTGGACTATCAGTAGGTGAACCGGCTGAGGAAATGTATGCCATGACTGATGTGGTAACAGCAGTGCTGCCTAAGGACAAACCTAGATATCTTATGGGTGTAGGAACACCTATTAACTTACTGGAAAATGTCGCGCTAGGAGTAGATATGTTTGATTGTGTGATGCCTACACGTAATGGTCGTAATGGAATGATCTTTACCGCTCATGGAACGATGAACCTAAAGAATAAGAAGTGGGAACAGGATTTTTCTCCACTCGATCCAGCAGATTATGCATGGGTAGATACCGCTTATTCTAAAGCTTATGTAAGACATTTATTTACCGTAAATGAAATGCTAGGAAGACAAATTTGTACTATACACAATTTATCATTCTATTTATGGTTAATGAGAGAAGCACGCAAGCACATACTTGCAGGTGACTTTAGAACATGGAAAGACAAGATGGTAAAACAAATGGATAATAGACTCTAGTGCTTAAAATTCTAGATAAATACATACTCAAACAATACCTAGGAGCATTTTTGCTGCTGTTGTGCCTTTTCATACCTATTATGATCACGGTTCACATCGCAGAAAAAATCGGAAAGATTCTTTCTAAAGATGTGCCATTTGTTGAAGTGATGATGTATTTACTGGATTTTACCATTTACTTTTCAAATTTCCTGTTCCCGATATTTCTCTTTATTTCTACCATGTTTTTTACTTCAAAACTGGCCAATAATACAGAGATCGTCGCCTTTTTAAGTTCAGGAGTTTCTTATAATCGTTTTCTACGTCCTTATATTATAGGAGCAGTAATCGTTTGTGTGACAGCACTTGTTTTTAGTACTGTTTTTGTGCCAGACGCTGCCGCTGGATTTAATGAGTTCCAGTATAAATACTTTAAGTCTGAACGAGAGAAACAGACCAGCAACGTCTTCAGGCGTATCTCAGATAATGATTATGTTTATGTAAGTAATTATCAGTCTAACAGGAAAATGGGTTTTGACTTTACCTTAGAACATTTTGAAGGAAATGAACTTGAATATAAAGTTTATGCAGATCGAATCAACTTTAAAGATAGTATTTACACTTTAAGTAATTATAAGAAGCGTATTCTCAATGAAAACGGAGAAACTTTAATTACCAAAGCTCGCATGGATACCATTATGAACTTTGACATAGACGAGTTAACACCATCGTCCTACGTGGCAGAAACGCTGTCTTATCAAAAACTTCTAGAGTTCATAGAAACTGAAGAAAGTCGTGGAAACGCAAGTATGAATGTTTATTATGTAGAGAAACACAAGCGTACTTCTATACCAGTAAGTGCTTTAATATTTACCATTATAGCTGTTGCGGTGTCATCAGTTAAGAAACGTGGAGGAATGGGCGTGAATCTCGCAATAGGTTTAGGAATTGCGATGAGTTATATGTTCCTAGATAAAGTATTTGGTACTATTGCCGAGAAAAGCACGACTATTGAGCCTTGGGTTGCTGTTTGGGCGCCTAATATTTTCTTCGGGATTGTTGCCTTTATATTGATACGTAATGCGCGACGATAGATTACTCAATTACCTGCATCTTCATTTTATAGTTTTTATTTGGGGTTTTACCGCAGTTCTCGGTGCACTCATAAGTATAGAATCTGTTCCACTGGTGTGGTGGCGCATGTTTCTTGCGGTAATAATGATTGTGATTTACATGAAGTGGAAGAAGATACCATTTCAATTTACGGGTGTCCATAAATTACCACGTAAGCGATTACTGTCCATATGCCTTGCTGGTGGTGTGATTGCGTTGCATTGGATTACGTTTTTTGGGGCGATAAAAGTGTCAAATGTCTCTGTCACACTAGCGATGATGAGTACGGGTGCTTTTTTTACAGCGCTGCTGGAACCTTTATTTACTCCTAAAAAATTGGTGTGGTATGAGTTGGTTTTTGGCATGGTAATTATAGGTGCGCTGTATTACATTTTTAATGTAGAAACTGAGTACGTCATGGGAATGGTGCTAGGATTAACGAGTGCCTTTTTAAGTGCGGTTTTTTCTATAATGAACGTGAGTTTTGCAAAAGAACATCCACCATCGATGATTTCATTTTATGAATTATTGAGTGGAGTAGTGCTGCTCTCGTTATTCTTTGCATTGCCGCAATTTGAATTTGTCGGGCCTCTAGAATTAACGAGCGATGACTGGTTGTGGATGGGAATACTATCATCAGTATGTACGGCTTATGCTTTTATAGCTAGTGTAAAAGTGATGAAGTATTTAAGCGCTTACACGGTGATGCTCACGACTAATCTAGAACCTGTTTACGGCATTTTACTAGCGTTTTTTATCTTGGGAGATGCAGAGCAAATGACGCCGCAATTTTATATAGGTGCTGTAGTTATTCTAGTAGTCATTGTTCTCAATGGTTTTATAAAGACACGATTGCAACGCAAGTAGTTGAGTTTTTTATCTACTAAAATTGATATAGTGTGCAGTGGTGATTTGGAACACGCTTTCGCGAAAACGTAATTCACAAAAACCTATTCATATCTTATTCTAATGAGTAGCGACCGCTTAAAAGAATCTATTATATTTGCTTTACTAACAAGAACAACCCTAAGTTTATGGAATATCTTGATTTTGAATTACCTATCAAGGAACTTGAAGAAAAATACCAGCAAACGCTGGAAATAGGAAGCGATAGCGAGGTAGACGTTACTGCTACCTGTAAACAAATAGAGAAGAAATTAAAGGCAACGCGCAAAGAGATTTATGGCAATTTAACGCCATGGCAACGTGTGCAAATGTCACGTCATCCTGCACGACCTTATACATTAGATTATATCAAAGCGATTTGTGGCGACACATGGTTAGAGCTGCACGGTGATCGTGGAGTAAGGGATGATAAAGCGATGATAGGTGGTCTAGGTAAAATAGGCGACCAGAGTTTTATGTTTGTAGGTCAGCAAAAAGGTTTCAATACTAAAACGAGACAGTACCGTAACTTTGGTATGGCAAATCCTGAGGGATATCGCAAGGCGCTACGTTTAATGAAAAGTGCTGAGAAATTTGGCGTTCCTGTAGTGTGTTTAATCGACACACCAGGTGCTTATCCAGGACTTGAGGCTGAAGAACGAGGGCAAGGAGAAGCAATCGCTCGTAACATACTTGAAATGACACGTTTAAAAGTGCCTATCATAGTAATGATTATAGGTGAAGGAGCAAGTGGTGGAGCACTAGGAATAGGAGTAGGAGATCGAGTAATCATGCTTGAAAATACGTGGTATTCAGTAATCTCTCCAGAATCTTGTTCATCTATTTTATGGAGAAGTTGGGAATTTAAAGAACAAGCTGCCGATGCTTTAAAACTTACCGCTACAGACATGAAGAAAATGAAACTGGTAGATGAGATTCTCAAAGAACCAGTAGGTGGAGCACATACTAATAGACCTGATACTTTTAAAGCTGTAAGTGCGTGTATTACTAGACATTATGAAGAACTTAAAACTCTAGAGTCAAGTAAACTCGTAGAACAGCGTATGGATAAATATGCTAATATGGGTGTTTATAAAGACTAAGCTTAGTTAAACATATAATTTTGAAATCCCTGAACCTCTGGTTTGGGGATTTTTTTTGTTGTGCGACTGTTTAACCTGTGCAATTAAATTATAATTTGAGATACACTGCTCAACCTCAGACCACAATCATGACACTCCATTTCTAGAGAAAAATCGACATTAAAACTTATCAACTTTATGAACTAGTGATAAAAGTAAGGCCCGATTTTTGTCGCCTATTGATTCACAATACAATCAAAAAAAAAGTGTACTTATTAACAGGTTATCATTATAAGAAATGGTTACTTTGTTAACTAGTGGAAGACATCGTCATCACGTATAAACCTTAACAAAGCACTACTTTTGAACCTATGGAAAAAATTCAATCATTAGCCGTTTCTAAAACAGATAATAGCATGGTGGTTCCTCTTGAACGAGGAAAAATACCACCACAAGCTATTGATTTAGAGAAAGTTGTACTCGGTGCATTAATGATTGATGGTAAAGGAGTTGATGAGGTAATTGACCTTTTAACACCTGATGTTTTCTATCAAAAATCACATCAATACATTTTTGACGCCATTGATAAGCTCTTTAAAAGCGGTAGTCCAGTGGACTTATTAACCGTAAGCGCTCAACTGCGTAAAGATGAAAATATAGAAGGCGCTGGTGGTGACCATTATTTAGTACAATTATCACAATTGGTAAGTTCTACGGCGCATATAGAATTTCACGCAAGAATCATTCAGCAGAAGTTTATACAACGTAGCTTGATTAAACTATCAACTGAGATTATTGCAGACTCTTATGAAGAGTCTACAGACGTTTTTGATTTGCTTGATAAAGCAGAATCTAAACTCTATGAGGTAACTCAAGGAAACATTAGAAAAAGTACAGAGACTGCTATGGACTTGGTAAAGCAAGCTAAGCAGCGCATTGAGGACATCGCAAACCGCGATGGATTGAGTGGAGTACCTACTGGTTTTACAGACCTAGATCGATTAACCTCAGGATGGCAGCCTAGTGATTTAATTATTATTGCCGCTCGTCCTGGTATGGGAAAAACGGCTTTTACACTTTCTATGGCTCGTAATGTCGCTGTAGGATCTAATATTCCTGTGGCATTTTTCTCACTAGAGATGAGCTCAGTACAACTAATTACACGTTTGATTTCCTCAGAGACTGGATTGAGTTCTGAAAAATTGAGAACTGGTAAGCTGGAACCTCATGAATGGGAACAGCTTAATGTTAAAGTAAAAGATCTCGAGCGTGCCCCTATATTTATAGATGATACGCCATCACTATCTATTTTTGACTTACGTGCAAAATGTAGAAGACTTGCTTCTCAACACGGCATTAAGTTGATCATGATTGATTACTTGCAATTAATGACGGCTCAAACCGGTAATAAAGGTGGTAATCGTGAACAAGAAATTTCTACCATTTCACGTAATCTTAAAGCACTCGCAAAGGAACTTAGTGTTCCTGTAATTGCGCTTTCTCAACTTTCTCGTGCGGTGGAGACTCGTGGTGGTAGTAAACGACCGCTACTGTCTGACCTGCGTGAATCGGGTGCGATTGAGCAAGATGCAGATATTGTTTCATTCATCTACAGACCAGAGTATTACAACCTTGAAGAATGGGATGATGATGATCAGAGTCCTACCGCAAATCAAGCCGAATTTATCGTCGCAAAACACCGTAATGGTGCGACCGATGCGATACGATTGAAGTTCCTTGGGCAATTTGGTAAGTTTGATAATCTGGACGATTTCTCAACGCCATATGAATTTGGTTCTAAGATGAACGCCGCAAACGATGATACCAACCGTCCAGATGGACTGGATGCGAGAAGTTTACCTAGCGCTAAGGATGCTTTTGGTGATTTCCCAGCAAATCCTGAAGATGAGGTACCTTTCTAGGTCGCTGTTAAAATCTGCATACTTTTTTCTCGTACTCCAGCGTTCTTTCCTATCTTAGCACGTACACATTTTTGTGGCATTTTTTATGCAATGGATTGTTTTTGTTACGCTTTCGCGAAAGCGTGATGCTCAAACTCATTGCTCTAAAATAAAAATTCTATGTTGAAGAAATTCCTTTTATATACTTTTCTAATCTTATGGGCGCCGCTGTCTATGGCTCAGTATTTATTTGTGCCTATGGATGCCGAAACGCAAAACGATCACTTAAAAGCCTATGGCGTTTCTTACTGGGTGCTCAGTAAAGGGACAAAAGTGAAGTGGTTGCTCAATTATCGCGGTGGCTCTTTTTTAATGCCCAACGTGGAGGAAATTAAGAAAGAACTAATCGTGCGTGGCGTGAGCTATGAAGAAATGACAGAGAGCGAAGTCAATTCTATACTTGCACTCGTGGCAAGTCCATCACAAAACATGCAAGAAGTATTGCTGGAAAAAGCACCTAAAATAGCCGTTTATACACCTACAGGAAAACTGCCATGGGATGATGCGGTTACGATGGTACTTACTTATGCAGAGATTCCATATACTAAAATTTATGATGAAGAAGTGCTCTCTGACCAACTCCTATTATATGACTGGTTGCATTTGCACCATGAAGATTTTACAGGCCAGTATGGAAAATTTTATCGCAGTTTTAAAACAGCGGCTTGGTATATTCAAGAAAAGAAAGAAGCCGAAGAACGCGCCGCAAAATTAGGATATGCAAAAGTGAGCGAGGCAAAACGAGACGTTGCTTTAAAAATAAGAGACTACGTAGTAGGCGGCGGATTCATGTTTGCGATGTGCAGCGCGACCGATAGCTTTGACATCGCACTAGCTGCCGAAGGTGTAGATATTTGTGAACCTATGTTTGATGGTGATGCTAGTGATGCCGCATACCAGAGTAAAATAGATTACAACAAGACTTTTGCCTTTACAGACTTTACGCTGGAGCGATCGCCTAATGTTTATGAGTTTAGCTCTATAGACATGACTCAAAAACGTACGATTAAAAAAGACTTGGATTATTTCTCACTCATGGATTTCTCTGCAAAATGGGATCCTATCCCAACGATGCTCAATCAAAATCACACGAGTCTTGTAAAAGGATTCATGGGACAGACCACAAGTTATGACCACAGAGAAGTAAAGAAGAACGTTCTAGTTCTAGGAGAAAATAGATCTAATAAAGAAGCAAAATACATTCACGGAATACGCGGTAAAGGATTCTTTACCTTCTACGGTGGTCACGATCCAGAAGATTACCAGCATAGAGTAGGAGATCCACCTACAGAGTTGAGCCTGCATCCTAATTCGCCAGGATACAGACTGATCTTGAACAACGTATTATTCCCAGCAGCAAGAAAGAAGAAGCAGAAGACTTGATGTTATAATTAGTTTAATTGGTTAGAAATGAGCAAGATGTTTTCTAAGTTGAAGTTTTTCTTTTTTGGGAGCAGGAATTCAAAAATTGAACTAGATTTTTTATTTAATGATTTTTTGAATTTGACAAAACAAAAACGAATCATACTAAGTATAGCTACTAATAATAAATTACTAATCCAAATTGAAAGAGTTCAGCAAGCTCATGAATGGAAAAATTTAATAGACCTGAGTAGTTATGGAGATAATGACTATTTGTTTTATTTTATAAAAGACATTGATACTTATGAGCAAGAAAACATGTTGCAAAATTTACCACTTGACTTTAATGTAATAGAAGAAAAGGTAGATGAAACGAATGTGTTCACTTATACTAAGATAATAAACGTCAAAGCAGCCGCGCACTTAGGGTTGTTGTTAGATGAATTGATTTCAATGGTTTATAATGATTCTATAACCAAGCAACCTAAAGATATTTCTTTATTTGAAGTTATTGATGAAGTTCGGAATGATTCAGAATAGTTTCACTATCGCGCGCGATTGCATCGCGTTCGCTTTATATTAGCATATGCAATGCGCACAAATTCTAATTTCTACAACTCCAGCAATTCCTTAGATTTCTGCAATTCCTTTTCAAACAATTCTTTAGTAACCTCAGTTTTATAAAAAGGAATTATTTCCTGTAGCTTATTCAATGTTCTAGGATTTTCTATAATTTCAGGAAAGGCTTTTTCAATAACGTCTAGCATAATTTTCACTGCTGTAGAAGCTCCAGGAGAAGCGCCTAGCAAACACGTGATGCTACCATCTTTGCTGGAGATTACTTCTGTACCAAATTGGAGTTGGCCACCTTGAAACTCATCTTTTTTGATAATTTGAACACGTTGCCCAGCGATTTTATATTCCCAATCTTCGTTTTTGGCATTTTTATAAAACTTGCGCAAGTCATCCATACGGTCATCAAAGGACATTGTTACTTGGTTAATTAAATATTGAGTTAATGGTAAATTGTCCCAAAAGGTCTCCAGCATCGGTTTGATGTTGTCAATTTTAATGGATTTAAAAAGATCTAGATAAGAACCTTCTTTTAAAAATTTAGGACTAAAACCTGCAAAAGGACCAAAAAGTAATTCTCGTTTGCCATTGATAAATCGGGTATCGAGATGTGGTGTACTCATAGGTGGATCATTGGGTCCGGCCTTAGAATAAACCTTACCATGATGTTGATTGATAATCTCTTCATTTTTACAAACCAGCCAAGCACCACTTACTGGAAAACCGCCATAACCTTCTTTCTCTTCTATTTCCACTTTTTGTAATAAGAGCAAGCTGCCACCACCAGCGCCTATAAATACATGATGTGCACTTAGGTGTCTCGTCTCATCGGTAATTCTGTTATTAGTAATCACGTCCCATTCTATATTCTTGTCAGGATCTACATCTTGAACTTCTTTATTAAAAGAAACGGTTACATTAAAATCAGATTCTAGAATTTGAAATAGTTTCTTAGTAAGTGCTCCAAAGTTCATTTCGGCACCACGTTCTATTCTTGATCCAGCCATAATATCACTTTCATCACGATCTTCCATAATTAATGGAAACCATTCCTTCATTTTATCAATAGATTTAGTGAACTCAATGCTATCAAACATAAAGTGTTCTTTCAGTGATTGAAAGCGTTGTTCTAGATAATCCGTGTTGTCTTCTCCATAAACCCAACTGTTATGTGGAACAGGATTTATAAATGACTTAGGCTTATCGATGAGCTTTTGAGCAACTAGATAACTCCAGAATTGTTTAGACATTTCAAATTGCGTACAAATATCTATCGCTTTACTTATATCAACTGAGCCATCTTTTTTAGGACAGTAATTGAGTTCGCATAAAGCACTATGACCAGTTCCAGCATTATTCCAGGCGGCACTACTTTCTAAAGCGACATCATCTAATCGTTCTAGGATAAGAATATTAAGTTCTGGTTTAAGGATTTTAGTAATTAATGCAAGAGTAGCTGTCATGATTCCAGCACCTACACAAATGAGATCGTAGTCTTTATTTTTCATTCTTGGATTTAAGAAATATAAAGTTATGCTATTTGTAAAGAAATGATTGTTTTTAGTAGTTTTTACATGGTTATAATAAGTTAATTGTTATATAAATACATCTATTTAGCGTTTAATGGCGTGTTTTGTCGATATAATAAGCTTTTTAACTTATGATTTGGTGGGAATAGTTAAAAGGATTCTACTTTTGTTAGATGAAGATTTCTTACATTTTTTTGGTAATAATTTTATTTCCTTTTTTAGTTGATTCGCAAGTTGGAATAGGGACAGAAACTCCCGATGCATCGAGTATCCTAGATATTGAATCTAGCGAAGCTGGAATTTTGATTCCGCGTATGGAAGAAACAGACCGGCTAGCTATTACCAGCCCAGTTCAAGGATTGTTAGTTTATCAAACCAATACTGCTCAGGAAGGCTTTTGGTATCACAATGGTAGTGTTTGGTTAAGACTCTTATCCACTGGAGAATTTGTTAGTGAAAGTGGTGTAGTGCATAATACAACAGATTTCACAAGAGATGATTTTGTATTTGGAAGTGATCAATTAGATAATAAGAGTGGTTCAGGAGATAATACTAGAATGTTTTTTGATAAAGGTAAAGGAGCATTTAGAGTAGGTTATAATGATAATACAGATTGGGATAATGCAAATGTGGGAACTTATAGTGCAGCCTTAGGAAGAGATAATTTAGTGAGTGCGACTTATGGAATGGCCTTAGGTTATGATCATACGATTACTGGAACTGCTAGTACGGGCATTGGACTACGTAATACGGTATCTGGAGAGTACGCAACTGCTATAGGTAGAAGTAATACGGCCAGTAATGATCAATCTTTTGCTACTGGAATTGCATCGCGATCTACTGGTGTTAATAGTATCGCTATGGGTAATACTAGTGACGCAACCGCAGAAAATGCTATCGCTTTAGGTAGGCTAAATGATGCCACTGAATTGAACGCTGTCGCGATAGGTTTTACCAATAAAGCATTTGCGGAGAATAGTGTTACTTTAGGTAACAATAATACTAACCGTGGTATTGGAAGCTTTAGTTTGGGTAATAATCTGGTAAGTCCATCTGCTAGTGAAATTGTGGTAGGTACTTATAATGAAAGATACACACCCATTAGTGCAACTGATTTTAATGTCGCAGATCGTTTATTTACGGTCGGTAATGGTAGTGTAGTAAGCAGTGTAACTAGTTTCAGTAATGCCTTTACGATACTTAAGAACTCTAATACAGGAATTAATACCTCAACGCCTCAAACTTCTTTAGATATTAGGTCTAAAAATCATCTCGGTGCTGTATCTTCAGATGACGGAATTTTAGTGCCTCGAGTTACAGAACTTTCTGTAAATGGTCTTGAAAATGGTCAGCTAGTTTTTCTAGATGCAGATTGGGTTGATGCTATGGGTACACCAAGTACAACCGATGATCTCACGTATATAAGTGGTTTTCATTACTGGAATACAGCAAACTTAGTTTGGTCACCAATTAATACAAATATTGAACCTTGGAATAAAGCAACTACTACCGATAGTGCCAGTTTAAATACCGATAATATTTATACGATGGGTCAAGTAGGAATAGGGACAAATAATCCTTTAGGTGCGTTACATATAACGACTGAAAACTCTAGAGATGTCTTATTTCTCCGTTTTATTGATTCTTTAAATGATGATTTAGACATAGATTTATTTAGGTCACGTGGTTCAGTTGCCAGTCCAACATTATTGAGTGATGGAACTAGACTGGGCGGATTAAGAGGTCAATCCTTAACAAATCCAGGGAGCTATACTTTCAATCCAGCTGCAGAAATATTTTTCAAGTCAGATGGAGCTAGTAGTGCAGGTAATAGTCCTGGAAGTATCACTATGTCAACAACTCCTATAGGTAGTACATCTACTTTAGATCGATTAGTTATAAGGCAAGATGGAGATATAGGAATCAATCAACCTGATCCACAAGCTAAACTGGACCTTAATGGAAGTCTAAGAATTACAGATGGTTCACAAGGAAGTGAAAGTGTTTTAATAGGTAATGCCGATGGAGACGCCTCATGGGACAAAAGGGCGATTACTAAGCATGTAAATGTATTTACCCCATCAACAGGTGAGACACTTTTAGATGTAGCATGGATGTCAATTAAATCATTCGGTGTAGGTGGTTCATTACGTATAGAAAATAAGTCTAGTGTTACAATTGCCTATAATTTCAAAGCAAATAATGGAGCAACGACAATAACTGCGGATATTCCAGCTATGGGAACCGCTGACATTGTAATAGGGAATAACCTTATTGACGTAGAAATTTTTGCAACTAAAAGAGGTACGGTGGATGCAGATACTATGATGTTCAAAGGGTTGAGTATTAACAGCCTGGTAAAAGGTTTTGTAACATTTGATAGATATTAAAATAATCCACAACTTAATATAAAAACAAAACCCTGATAATCAAAAGATTATCAGGGTTTTTGCGGAGAAGAAGGGATTCGAACCCCTGGAGGTGTGACCCTCGCTGGTTTTCAAGACCAGTGCATTCGACCACTCTGCCACTTCTCCGGTCGATTTAATAAAATTGCTTTTATCAAAGCGGTTGCAAATATAAAGTTATTCTTGATATTTTAAAGAATAGTTCAAAAAAAATCCACTAAAATTTTAGTGGATTTTTAAAGTAAATATTATTAAGATTGATTCTGTGTAGAATCTCTAGGTTGGTGATGTTCTTTTTTATCTTTTACTTGATGGTTAATTTCCTTACCGTGAGTTTGCTCTAGATTTATAGCTTGCTCTTTCTTACTTGTTTTGTTTGGTGTTGTTTCTAGGTTTTCCATGGTTTTTATTTTCAAGTTAATGAGAATAACCTTTGAAACCTATGGTATTAACAACCTTTAACCTTCAAGTCTTATTACTTTAAGACATTTTAAGAAAAAAAATTATTCCTCAGGTTTATCATGGCTCAAACTACTATCTCCAGTTATAGGGATCGCATCGCCACTGTAAGTTGGACTTTTTTCAATATTGAGTTCTATCCATGCTTTAATATTTGCAAGCCACTCTCGTCTCGTGAAATGAGCATTTCCAGGATATTCTCTATTATCAGCGATATAGCCTTGTAGTTCTAACCCCATTTTACGACCTACGTAAATAGCACGAGGCAAGTGAAATTTTTGTGTAATCACGATTGCTTTATCGATCTGGAACACTTCATGAGCTCTGAACATACTATCGTAGGTGTCAAAACCTGCATGATCTAGAAATATGTCCTGATCTGGAACACCTTTATTATTCAAATAGGTTTTCATGGCATTTACCTCGTCGTAATCTTTCTGCCCATGATCGCCACTTAATAAAAAACGTTTGATAATTCCTTTTTCATAAAGTTCCAGTGCTTTATCAACTCGATCTTGTAAGATAGGAGATAGACTTTTATCAGGGCGCACACTGGCACCTAGCACTAGACCTACATATGCAGGTTCTAACTCATCTGCATTTTCAAAAATCACATCGCGACTAGATCTTTTTATATGGAATTGTAGGATGATTACTAGTAGCACAAGTCCAAGAATTGTAAAAACCGATATGTTTAAAAATTTACGCATTTAACAAATAGGTGTTGGTTTTTTATCATCATCTATAGCAACAAAGGTAAAGTTACCTGTCACCACTTTTTCACGCATGTAACTATACATATCCTCCATGAACATAGCAACTTGAAAAGTGCAACTTGTGTTTCCTACTTTGCTTATCCTTGCAATCAGTTCAACTATTGATCCTTGCGGGATGGGTTTTTTAAAATCGATCTGATCTGTACTTATAGTAACTACTTTCTTTCTTGAAAATCTGGTGGCACATATAAATGATACTTCGTCCATCATATGGAGTGCAGTACCACCAAATAATGTATCATAATGATTTGTAGTATTGGGAAAAACGGCTTTGAAAATACTTGTTTCAGAGTCATTGATACGTTTTTCTATATCGGTCATAAAATTCCTTTATTGAAATATTAACGCAGCAAGAAGTTGACGTCCTTACCTTTGTCAGTGAATAGGAGTGGTGTTTGATTTTACGCTTTCGCGAAAGCGAATTTATAACAACCTCACAGCTCTACAAAGATAACGTATCTATAATATGAAAAGTATAGAAAATCTAGAATGGCGCTACGCCACTAAGAAATTTGATAGTCAAAAAAAATTAACTGTGGAGCAACTAGAACTACTTGCTCAGGCATTTAATTTAACCGCGACTTCTTATGGTTTACAGCCATGTCGCATGATTGTAGTCACTTCTCAACAAGTTAAAGACGCGATGGTTGAAAAATCATATGGTCAGCGACAAGTTGCAGACGCTAGTGCGGTTCTCGTTCTATGTACATTACACGTCGATGAGGATTATGTAAATGAATATTTTAAACTCGTAAAACAGTTGCGTAGTACGCCAGATGAGGTTTTAAAACCATTTAAAGATATGCTTACCAGTTCCTTTTCTAAACAGGAAGTAGAAGAGGTAGCTCACTGGGCAAAGAATCAGGCTTACATTGCGTTAGGGAATTTAATGACGATTTGTGCTCAGGAACGTATAGATTGTTGTCCTATGGAAGGATTTATATCGTCACAAATCGATGAACTGCTAGGACTAGAAGAACAAGGTTTAAAATCTGTTTTATTACTACCAGTAGGGTACAGAGCTCAAGACGACATGTTTGCAGATTTTAAAAAAGTGCGCCGTTCACAACATGAAATGGTTCAGTACGTTTAGATTGTGGCAAGATTGTTGACTTAATGTGAATAATCTTTTTATTTTTGAATTTACTAAACATTTTTATTATGAAATTGTATTCTCTTTTAATCATTCTTTTATTTGCTTTTAATGCAAGTGCTCAAGAACCATTTGAAGAAAATGTTGAAGACACAGCTGTGGCACAAGAATCTCAAATTACAAATGAGGTATCTATCAACTGGTTTACAGATTATAAAACAGCTAAAGATGCTGCCAAAAAAGAAAACAAGCCTATGCTGGTTTATTTCACAGGAAGTGACTGGTGCAAACCATGTGTAAAATTAAAGCAAGACTTCTTTAACACACCAGAATTTGCCACTGCCGCAGAGGATTATATAGTTGTTATGCTAGACATACCTTATAGAGATGATATCATCACTCTAGAACAGAAAAAGATCAACAAAGAAGTACAGAAGAAATTGAAGGTGAGCAAGTTCCCTACATTATTAGCACTTGATACTCGTGGCCGTGAGCGCAATAGAATGGAACGTTACAGTTTTCCTGATCCTCAGTATTATTGGAACTTTATGACTAGTAACGAGAGATTATTTAATTTATAAAATAAAGATTACTCGTCGTCTACGACGGTATATTTTATTTCAAACCTTTCAGAAACCCTGAAATACCCAAACGGGAATTTTTCAGGGTTTGTTGTATTTATAATATTACCACGTGCTGTTGCTGGTTGTGTGTCAAAAGGGCTACCGCCGCCATCGGTTTGTTGAAATAGTGTGTCATAGAAAGTAAAACATCTTCTATCGATACCTTTAATGCTAAGAGTAATTTCAGTTCCTACTGGTAAATCCTCCATGAAATAAACAGTTATTGATTCATTTCCATTTGAGAACGTATCATCTCCTGTATCAATTTCTGTATTGAACTCATCCATGTATTCAAAGAGGTAGAAATTCTCTTCATTTCCCGGGTCATTAAAGAAACCTGTGATTTCTGTAAAATCACCAATTCCTGTTAGCGCATTCTGTTCTACACGAGTAAATGGAACGGTGCTTTTAAAATCTTGAGTAGCAGTGTATGTGTCACTTCCATCTATAATGGTAAGTGTATAACTTTCCCCATCCTGGATGCTCATATTGAGGTTTTCATAAAGTCCAAATTCAATGAGGTCAAAAACAAAATTTGTTCCTGCCTCATTTGTAACTATAATTGTGGCATCATCAACATAAACGATTTCTTCTTGATAAAATGCGCTGCTACGAGTAAGTAATACCGTTGCAGTTGTTGATCCGTCTTCATTAAGCTCTAGAACAGCGTCTATTACTAGTCTAGGTGAAGCATTATTGAGGTCTAGTTCAATCACATCTTCACAAGATGTAATGAAACAAAATATAGCGAGAAGTGTAAATATTTTTTTCATCTTCTTAAAATTTAAAATTATAAGTAACTGCTGGTACTATACCGAAAATGGATAAACGTGTCGCCTCATTGCGACCGGTATCCTCATTTTGAGCAAAACTTATGCTCGCAGCATTGCGTCGATTATAAGCATTATAGATGCTAAAAACCCAGCTTGCTTGCCAGCCTTTAGTTTTATCTGGTTTAGGAATGTAAGTAGCGCTCAAATCCAGTCTGTGGATAACTGGCAATCTGCTGCTATTACGTGATTCATAAGTTGGGATGAACAATCCATCAAATTCATATTGACCATTTGGGTATGTAACCGGTTGTCCCGTTTGCAGTGTGAAATTTGTTCCAAAACTCCATTTTTTATTCAACTCATAACTACCCGTTATAGTTAAGTCGTGCGTTTTATCCCATGCGGCACTGTACCAGTCTCCATTATTGATTCCAGTTTCGGCTGGTGTGCGGCCAGGTGTGCGCTGCTCACTACGTGATAACGTATATGCAATCCACCCTTGTAGCTTACCTTTGTTTTTTCTGAAAAGTACTTCTAGACCATAGGCTCTAGCCTCACCGCTTAGTAAGATTTGTTCTACCGCATCATTTGCTATAAGATCTGCACCATCTATATAATCTAGTCGATTATCTACGGTTTTGTAGAATGCTTCCGTCTCTAGCGAGTAGTCACCTATGTTCTTAAAAAATCCGGCAGCAACTTGATCACCTACTTGTGGTTTTATAAAAGTTCCACTTGGTGCATATAAGTCAAATGGAGTAGGAGCGTTAGTATTTGATATTAAGTGAATGTATTGATTAATGCGCTGGTAACTTGCCTTGAAACTAGTGTCATCATCTAGAGAATATGCAATAGAAAAACGAGGTTCAAGATTCACAAATGTTTCAAGCGTAGTTCCTCTACTTGCACTTGTTGTTTCAATGGGAACTGCAGATTCATAAATTTGAAGATTCTCATCAA
Organism: Nonlabens sp.; assembly: GCF_051251825.1. Classification (GTDB taxonomy): domain Bacteria; phylum Bacteroidota; class Bacteroidia; order Flavobacteriales; family Flavobacteriaceae; genus Nonlabens. Next base: position 101,855 of record NZ_JBPOGG010000003.1, read on the forward strand.
AAATAAGAGGCTGATCATCCTGGTAAATATTTATATTTTCTTGGCCTAGTCTGTTGAAAGAACTCAATCGCAGTCCTGCGTTAATATTAATTTTATCTGTTAGTTCAAACTCGCCATCAACGTAAACTGCATTTTCCCATGCGTACTTTTTAGTGAGTTGTCTTTCATTAATCGGACTTGAATCTGTAGTAGGAACTATGCGTCCAGGATCAAATTCATAATAAATTGTATTCAGTCCGTAACGTAATTTAGTCTTATCATTAAGGTAGTGCGTTAAATCATACTTTGCGTTAAGATTTGTAATACCGCTATTGAATTCAAATTCTACAAAGTCTAATTCTAGTCCGTAGTTATAGTCTGAATAAATAACCGATGTATTTGCAAACCACTTATTGTTAAAAACATGATTCCATCGCAGGTTGACAAAGGAGTTCCCAAATGTGTTGCTGAATAATTCATTAATATTAAATACATCTCTACCAAAATAGGAAGACATATACAGTCTATTACTATCATCTAGCGTGAAACTTAATTTTGCATTTAAATCATAGAAATAAGCCTTACTGTCAACGTCAAAGAGCGGCAGGAATAAATGTGCATAACTACTACGTCCACCTATAAGAAATGAAGACTTCTCCTTCTGTATAGGTCCTTCAAGTAGAAGTCTGCTTGCTACGAGACCTATTCCACCAGTGGCGCTCAACTTATTTTTATTTCCATCACGCTGGTAAATGTCTAGAACACTGGAAACACGACCACCGTAACGAGCAGGAATTCCGCCTTTATATAGTTTTAAATCTTTAATAGCATCGGGATTGAAGACAGAGAAGAATCCAAATAAATGATCACTTCCATAAAGAGTTGCTTCATCGAGCAGTACCAGGTTCTGATCTGCAGCGCCACCACGTACATTAAAACCAGAGGCTCCTTCACCAGCATTAGTCACTCCTGGTAGTAGTAATAATGATTTTACGATGTCTGTTTCTCCTAGAACAACCGGCATTTTCTTTATTGTTTCTATGGATAGTGCATTGGTACTCATCTGTGGAGATTTAGTGCTGAGTTTCTCCACATCGGCTTTTATGACTATGGCGTCCAGTTGCTCGTCTGCCTCTACAAGTTCTATGTTTAATTGAGTGTCATTATTTAATACTACTTCTCGCTGAATACTTGTATAACCTATAAAACTATAGACCACTTGATAGGTTCCGGCTGGTAAGGTAATGGAGTAAAATCCATATTCGTTGCTTGACGTTCCTGAGCTCAATTCTGGTATGAGTACGTTCACACCTATCATAGTCTCGCCATTTATTTTTTCACTGATGGTTCCTGACAGTGTGAATTTTTCTGACTGCGCTTTCGCGAAAGCGAAATTCAACAAAACCACTACTATAAATAATCTTTGAATCATGTAAGAAATATTGAGATCTAACTAGGTAACGGGCAATAATTAATATTGTTACAAAGCTAAGATGAAAACTCTTGCTGACCGCAATTTTATAATTTACTTAATGGATAGATAAAAAAAATATAGTCCACATTTATATGTTCTATAATCGTAAATTTGTGGGAAACACTTCTTAAATATGATATCTAAAGAATTTGCCAAAAATATTACTTTACCAGTGGTGGCAGCACCTATGTTTTTAATTTCGGGTCCAGAACTTGTGATCGCTTGTTGTAAAAATGGAATCGTGGGAACTTTTCCTGCTTTGAATCAACGTTCTACAGAAGGTTTTGAAGAATGGGTGATCCAAATTAAAACGGAACTTGATGCCTGGGAAAAAGAAACAGGTAAAAAGGCAGCACCATATGGTGTGAACTTAATAGTTCATGGAAGTAATCCTCGTGTGCAAGCAGACTTGATGGTATGTATGAAGCATAAAGTACCATTGATTATCACTTCTCTAGGAGCTGTTAAAGATTTGGTAGATGCCGTACATTCTTATGGTGGATTAGTATTTCATGACGTAATCAAAAAACGTCATGCAGAGAAAGCTGCAGAGGCTGGAGTAGATGGATTAATTCTAGTGTGTGCTGGTGCTGGTGGACATGCAGGAACCTTGAATCCTATGCCATTTGTAAGAGAAGTGCGCAGTTTCTTTAAGGGAACTATTTTACTCTCAGGAGCGATGAGTAGTGGTCAGGACGTGGCAAGCGCATTACAAATGGGTGCAGATATGGCTTATCTAGGAACTCGTTTTATTAATACTGACGAGTCTAAAGCAACTGACGAGTATAGAGATATGATTATTGCTGCTGGCTCTAGTGATATCGTTTATACAGCTGCAATATCTGGTGTGAGTGCAAATTTTCTAGGCGCAAGTTTAAAAGCCGCTGGAATTACTGAGGAACAGTTGAAAGCGACTGGGAAAATAGATTTCGGTAAAGAGATGGATACTGAGGCCAAAGCTTGGAAAACTATATGGAGTGCTGGACAAGGTGCCGCTACGGTTGAAGATAGTATACCAGCTATCGATTTAATAAATCGAATGAAATCAGAGTTTAAAGAAGCTCTTGAAATGCAGAAGAAAAATCTAGAGCATTACTCTTAGGTCTGATTGAGAAACTTTTAAAATCTTAGTATAACAAAAAGCCATTTATCTGCTTAGATAAATGGCTTTTTAGCTTCCCAATGTAAGCAGTGATTCTAAATTCCGCTTAGTGAATTTCTTAAAGCGGCTCTTTGAGCATAAGCTCCCGTAAGTGTATCAGCTTTAAGGAATGCACCTTCCTGTTCATTTACAAGGATGAAATAAACATAATTAAAAGGCATATTAACTTCTCTAGCAGTAATAGAGGCATTCTTTGTTACGTTTACAAACATCAACTGATTAGGATTACCTATAACGATACGATCTGCTGTAATCTTAGTAGAATGTAAATAGAGTGAAGTGTCAATATATAAAGTACCTGAAATTACAATATCACCACCTTTAAAAATGGTCACTCTTCTATTTCCATAGATATCTGATAATCTAACGTCACCTGTTCTTGAGGTTAATTGAGAATAGCTCAAAAGGCTAAAAAGCGCAATCGCAAGAGTAATAATTTTTGTTTTCATTTTTTAGTTTGTTTTTCATCGTCGATTAATTTGAATTAGTAAATCAATCAACAAGGGTTTAAGAGTAAATTGTTTTAATATTTCTGTACTTCGTTACTTTTACCGATTAAAGGTTTTTTGAGTGAAAATAACAATCGATTAAAAGCAATATAATTTGTTTAAAAGCAGAAGACACCGATAAAACTTCTGTAAAAAGTTGTATCAGTGTCTTCAAAAGGGTTAACTTTTGTTAATTATAAAATGTGTAAAAACTTGTTAATCAGTTATTTAATTATTATTATTGTTTATTTTACAAATGTATTAATAAACATTTGTTCATCAAAACTTTAATTGAATTTCCTTTGATTTGTCTGTCGATAAAATGATGCTTTTTAAAATGACTTTCTGGTCTTTACAAGGTTCAAAATTAGAATAGGCGTTACCTTTGTAAATTATGAGCACACTGGTTCAAATTCAGATTTTACCACATCATCTCGATAATGATGATCATATTCTTGAAAAAGTTTTTGAGAAAGTTGATTTTCCCATGAGTGATGTGTCGCAATGGAACATAAGAAAACGCAGTATTGATGCTCGACAACGTCGTGTATTATATAATTTGCAAATTGAGATATGGAAAAATGGTGAAGAAAAACCCTTGCGTGCTCCTTATAAAATTCAAGATATAAGTAACGCTCCACAGGTTGCTATCATAGGAGCTGGACCAGCAGGATTATATGCCGCATTAAGAGCCATAGAAGGTGGATTAAAACCTGTCATTTATGAAAGAGGTAAAGATGTGCGTTCCAGACGCAGAGATCTTGCAGCTATTAATAAAGAACATATTGTTAATCCAGAATCAAATTACTGCTTTGGTGAAGGTGGAGCAGGAACCTATAGCGATGGAAAGCTTTATACACGATCTAAAAAACGAGGTAATGTACTAAAAGCAATGGAATGGTTTGTGGATTTTGGCGCGACACCAGATATTCTAGTAGATGCACATCCACATATAGGGACAAATAAATTACCACAAATTATTACCGCAATGCGGGAAGCAATTCTTGAAGCTGGTGGAGAAGTACGATTCAATGAGAAACTTACTGATGTAAAACATGAAAACGGTCATATAAAGTCTATTCAAATTAATGATGATAAGTGGTATGATTATGCTAATGTCATCCTAGCTACAGGCCATAGCGCTCGTGATATTTTCTATTTGTTACACGATAGAGGAATTAAAGTAGAGGCTAAGCCATTTGCCATAGGAGTGCGCATTGAGCACTCGCAGTCATTAATCGATACGATACAATATCATGGAGATGATGCAAATCCATATCTTCCACCAGCAAGTTATAGTCTGGTAGAACAAGTAGATGGATTTGGTGTGTACTCTTTCTGCATGTGTCCAGGTGGGATTATTGCCCCATGTGCTACCGATGTTGAAGAAGTTGTGACTAATGGATGGAGTCCTAGTAAAAGAAATAATCCATATTCTAACAGCGGTATCGTAGTAAGTGTGACACCTCAGGACTTACCTAACTTTAAGGAAAACGATCCATTTATTTGTCTTAATTTTCAAAAAAAGGTAGAGTACGATTGTTGGGTTGCTGCAGGAAAAACTCAAAAAGTTCCCGCACAGCGCATGACAGATTTTATTGCTGGAAAAGTTTCAACAGATTTTCCTAAAACTTCATACCAACCAGGATTAACAGCTGTAGATTTAAATGAAGTTTTACCAGATATGCTAGCGAGCAGATTGAGAAAAGCCTTTGTAGCTTTTGGTAATAAAATGAAAGGCTATCTTACTACTGAGGCTGTACTGCACGCGCCAGAAAGTAGAACATCTTCACCCGTAAAAATTCCTAGAGATGCAATGACTCTAGAGCATGTAGAAATTAAAGGTCTCTATCCGTGTGCAGAAGGTGCTGGATATGCCGGCGGAATCATAAGTGCGGCTATAGACGGTATTAACTGTATGGATCGTATCATTGAGAAATATCAAGAGTAGCCCTAATTCAAATAGCACTTGACATTCTAAAATTCTGAACTAGTTAGCTTGTAAACTCTAAGGAATATTTAGGACCATCAACTTCAGTTTCAAATAACTTGGAATAATTAGTAATATCATCAATGCCTTCTAGTTTACACAACACAGTGATTGCAGCACACAATCCCTCAAATTGCACTGATTTATCTTGAGGATTAGCCGGTTTAAAGTGATTGTGTTTTAAAGGTAATTGATATCCACAGCCCTGAAGAAAAGCTTGTTCTATTTTTAGTAATTCAGAAGGTAAATAGCCATAAAGTCTTTTGCCGAATTTTTCATTTACAATTCCTACGTAATTTAATTGTAAAGAGCCATGGTCGTCAGATAGATGTTTCCAAGCGTCATTGTTATCACATATATTCCCAACAGCACAATGACAAGCACACTCTGGATGCAGTGTTCCGTTATGAAACGCATCATATAGTTTAGAAATCGCGTCATTAAATCTATTACTCATATTGTTATAGGTATGTAACGTTAATTGGTACGACATAATACTTCTAAACTTACTAATTCGAGAAGGATAATGATGATTTAAATTGAACATCCACTAATAATTGGTCAAAAGTTCAACATAAACATTATTGATTTTGCTTTCGCGAAAGCGATTAATTTTATCTTATAATTATTAATAGCGACTAAAGATGAAATATTCTCTCTTGAAAATAATATCAAAAAATGGTTTTATACTATATTGACTTGTTTTACGATAAGAATTCAGTTAGTTGATATAAATAAGATAAGTGGCTCTGTATTTACAAATGTATAACAAGATATTGAACTTGCAGTTATTATCACTAAACATGTAATTCAGTAAAACTAATTAACAAATTCACTGTTTATAAATTAAATTATTAATTAACTATCATAATCGATATAAATCCTTTGGATATTTCAATTAATTAACGTTAATTTGAAAACCAAATTGGTAAACCAATTTAATTATGTGTTGTTATGATAGAGCATGGACTGAAGTTATTAGCTGTAACATCCGAGAAACAAACTGATACGGTAATAGAAAATGATGTTATAGCAAAAATTAGAGGACTCATTAAGAAACACAACTTTGAAGAAGGTGATAGGTTACCATCAGAAAGGAAATTGTCTGATAAATTTGGTGTAACTCGCAATCAAATACGAGCTGCTATTCAAAAATTAGAGTTTTACGGTATTATAGAAACCATGCCACAAAGTGGTTCTATGATCTCAGGTATGGGTGTCCCTTCTTTTAAAACTGTGATGACTGATGTGCTGGACTTAGATACTCCAAATTTTAAATCTCTAATAGAATCTAGAGTTATAATTGAGTCTAATGCGGTGCAACTCGCTGCTGCTAGATGTAGCGAGCAATCACTAGTTGAGCTTGAGAAAGCTCATGAGAATTTTGTGTATCGTATTGTAAATGGATTACCTTCTTTAATAGAGGATATAAAATTTCACCTAGCTATAGTAAAAACAAGTGAAAACACGGTGCTTTATGGATTAATGAAAGTTATTGTACCGGATATTATAGGGCATTTTAATAAGGAACAAATTTGTGATCGCTCGCAGGCATTAAAATTAGTACAAGAGCACGAGGATATATTAATTGCAATTAAAAATAAAAATCCTGAAAAAGCTTCTACGGCATTGAGACTGCATTTTAGAGCTCTGAGAGATTATATTAATAAGACTAATTAAAACAGCGATAATAATACAATAAATACAAAGTTTAACTCAACATATTTCTATTAAGTTTAAATTATTAGGATGCTAGAAACATTTTATTTCGACAAATATGGAGCCACACTTATAGTTCTTATTCTCCTCAATCACTCACAGATTGTACAGCAATAGGTGGAAAAATATCCAAAACCATTAAAGAACAGACTAGTTGGAGGAAATCTTGAGCATGGATGAATTAAATAATATGTTTCCATATTTTTTAAATATCACTCATACTCGTTCTTACAAAGGAATGTTTCCGTGCTTCTTTTTAGGCAAAGTTGCCACCTTATTTTGAAGATTAGTAAAGGCTTTTATTAGTTTTCTTCTGGTGTCTTTTGGTTCAATAACTTCATCAATAAAACCTCTTGCCGCAGCGCTATACGGATTTGCAAATTTCTCTGCATACTCAGCTTCTTTTTCAGCAAGTTTTGCCTCTGGATCTGGAGCAGATTTGATTTCTTTTCTAAAAATGATTTCGCTGGCACCTTTTGCACCCATTACAGCAATCTCAGCACCTGGCCATGCGTAATTCATGTCTGCACCTATATGTTTAGAATTCATCACATCATAAGCGCCACCATAAGCTTTTCTAGTAATCACAGTGACTTTAGGAACTGTTGCTTCACTTAAAGCGTATAACAGTTTTGCGCCATTGGTAATAATTCCATTCCACTCTTGATCTGTTCCTGGAAGAAAACCTGGTACGTCTACAAGAACCAGTAGCGGAATATTGAAACAATCGCAGAATCGGGTAAAGCGAGCTGCTTTTTTAGAACTTTCCACATCTAGTACTCCAGCAAGACTTATAGGTTGATTTGCCACAATACCGATGCTTTTTCCAGCTAATCGTGCAAAACCTACGACAATGTTATCCGCATAGTCTTTATGAATTTCAAAGAATGATTCTTCATCGATTATTTCGTTAATGACTCGTCGCATGTCATATGGCTGGTTTGCATTTTCAGGAACAATGGTTTCTAAACCTTTACGGATTTCATCACCTAATGTAAATGGTAAATCTGCTGGTTTATCCTCACAATTTTGAGGCATGTAACTGACCATTTGCTTGATTTGATTGATACATTGAATATCATTTGCAGCTGTTAAATGCGTCACACCAGACTTAGTCGCATGAGTAGATGCTCCACCTAATTCTTCGGCAGTTACGATTTCATTAGTTACTGTTTTCACTACATTAGGACCAGTCACAAACATATAACTGGAGTTTTCAACCATCAACGTGAAATCAGTCATTGCAGGAGAATATACAGCTCCACCAGCACAAGGACCCATAATTGCAGATATTTGTGGAATCACTCCAGATGCCATGACGTTTCTATGGAAAATATCGGCATAGCCGCCTAGGGATCGCACGCCTTCTTGAATCCTAGCGCCACCACTATCATTAAGACCTATTAAGGGAACACCTATTTTCATGGCCATATCCATAATTTTGCAAATTTTTTCAGCATGTGTTTCTGAAAGCGCACCACCAAAAACCGTGAAGTCTTGTGCAAACACACAAACCTGGCGACCATTTATGGTTCCATATCCAGTCACAACGCCATCGCCATAAAACACTTGCTTATCCATACCAAAATCTGTGGTACGATGGGTTACTAAAGCGCCCATTTCTTCAAATGAGCCTTCATCAAGTAGAAAATGTAAGCGTTCTCTTGCTGTTAATTTTCCTTTAGCATGTTGTTTATCAATACGTTCTTGTCCACCGCCTAAATTTGCTTGGATCAACTTATCTGCTAGAATCTGTTTTTTATCTTTCATTGCTGCTGTTCAAATTGAAGTGATGTTCACTAATTACGTTTCTCCCAGTTAGAGGAAGCTGATACTGGAGTTTTTAATGTTTTCTGATTTTCTAGAAATAGTTGTAACGCTACCATGGCAGCGACTTCTCGTTCTTCCTCATATTTTTTCTTCAGTTGTTCTGGAGCATAAAAGTTCTTTACAAAATGAGTGTCAAATTTTCCAGATGTAAATGCTTCGTGTTCACAAACAAATTTCCCAAAGGGTAGCGTAGTGGCAATACCTTCTACTTTATAGTTGTCAATTGCTTGAATCATTAGTTGAATCGCTTCGGCTCTGTTTTTACCGTAGGTGATCAATTTAGAAAGCATAGGATCATAATAAATAGGAACTGCCATTCCTTCTTCATAACCGTTATCAACACGTATTCCTTCACCGCTTGGAGTTTGATAAGTAGTCAGTGTTCCTATACTAGGCATAAAATTTTCAAGTGGATCTTCTGCATATACTCTTACTTCTAGAGCGTGACCGTTAATCTTTAAATCATCTTGAGAAAATTCTAGTGCTTCACCACGAGCCACTTTAATTTGTTGTTCTACAAGATCTACTCCAGCGATCAATTCTGACACTGGATGTTCTACTTGTAAACGCGTATTCATTTCTAAAAAGTAGAAATTCTTGTGTTCATCGAGTAAAAATTCCACCGTTCCAGCACCTACATAATCACACGCTCGAGCCACTTTGATAGCGGCTTCTCCCATTGCTTTACGTATCGAAGGAGTAAGCACGGCAGACGGTGCTTCTTCCACAACTTTCTGGTGACGACGTTGCACACTACATTCACGTTCAAAAAGATGCACGATGTTTCCGTGAGAATCTGCAAGGACTTGTATTTCTATGTGTCGAGGAGAACCTACATATTTTTCAATGAACACAGCTCCATTTCCAAAAGCCGATTGCGCTTCACTAATAGCACGATCCATTTGTTCTGGCAACTCTTCCATATTATTTACCACACGCATTCCTTTCCCACCACCACCAGCAGATGCTTTTATCAAAATAGGAAATCCTATTTCGCTTGCTACTTTCTGTGCTAGAGCAACATCAGTAATCGCTTCTTCAATTCCGGGAACCATAGGAATATCATAATCACGCACGGCTTCTTTTGCAGCAAGTTTATTTCCCATGACTTTAATCGCATGAGGTTTAGGGCCTATAAAAGTGATACCTGCGTCTTCTACCAGTTGCGCAAAAACTGCATTTTCACTTAAAAATCCATAACCAGGATGTATAGCATCTGCACCAGTATCTTTTGCGGCTTGAATGACTTTATCCATTACCAGATAGGACTCTGATGATGGTGCTGGACCTAGTAATACAGCCTCGTCTGCAAAACGCACGTGTGGTGCGGCGCGATCTGCTTCAGAATATACTGCGACGGTTTTGATTCCCATTTTTTGAGCAGTTTTCATGACTCTTATAGCAATCTCTCCTCGGTTAGCTATTAATATTTTTTTCATTTTAAAGTAGGTTTATGACGCTTTCGCGAAAGCGGTATTCTAACAGTATTCTAGTATTTGACAAGTTTTTATACCCTAAGATTCCATCTCGATGATCAACTGCCCTTTAACCACAGAATCATCGATTTTTGCCTCAATAGATTTGATAATTCCTTTTCCATTAGAGAGAATGACGTTTTCCATTTTCATTGCAGATAGCACAAATAATGGTGTCTCGTTTTCAATATGATCACCAGCTTTTACCATAATATCTACGATATATCCAGGCATGGGCGCGTTGATATTATTTGACGTTGCTTCGGTTTTTTCTAGAAGTCCCATTTGAGCAACCATAGTATCATATTCATCATCAATTTTTACTTGGTAGTTGTTCCCATTTACAGAAACGGTCATGGTTTTATCGAGTAAATTTTGAGATATGACGCTTACTTTAAAAGCTTTATTCTTTTTGAGAACATGCAATTCTTCTGGGTTAACTTTATGTATATCAACAGACTGTAGATCTGTAGTAGTTACTTTAAAATCTTGGTGATCTACGTGAATAGTATAATTATTCATAGGCGCTGAATTTTATTAAAGATAATTAGAAAATTGTTTTAAAGCACGTTATCCATGATGTCTTGAACACATTCTGGGTTAAGTAGTGTGCTGGTGTCTCCTAGATTGCTGGTGTCCTTACTTGCAATTTTTCTCAATATACGTCGCATAATTTTTCCAGATCGTGTTTTAGGCAAACCATTAGTGAATTGGATTTTATCCAGTTTTGCGATAGGTCCTATTTGTTCTGTAATGATTTGGTTTATTTCTTTTCTTACATTATCGTGATCTCGACCTTCACCGGTTTCTTTTAAGGTTACATATCCATATAATGCGTTCCCTTTTACATCGTGTGGAAAACCTACAATGGCACTTTCTGAAACGGCAGGATGTTCATTTATGGCATCTTCTATAGGTGCTGTTCCTAGATTGTGACCAGAAACGATAATAACATCATCTACGCGACCAGTGATCCTATAATAACCTACTTCATCTCTAAGTGCGCCATCTCCTGTGAAATACATATTTTCATAAGCAGAAAAATAAGTGTTTTTATAGCGCTCGTGATTTCCCCATATCGTTCTAGCAATACTAGGCCACGGGAATTTTATACACAAACGACCATCTACTTGATTTCCTTTTATCTCCTGACCATTTTCATCCATTAATGTTGGTTGTATGCCTATAAAAGGAAGTGTTGCATAGGTAGGTTTTGTAGGTGTTGCAAAAGGGATAGGAGTAATCATTATTCCACCTGTTTCGGTTTGCCACCACGTATCAACAATAGGTGCTTTTTTCTTTCCTATATTGTCATCATACCAGTGCCATGCTTCTTCATTAATAGGTTCACCTACGGTTCCTAGGACTTTTAATGAGGACAAATCGTATTTTTCTACGTGTGCAATACCTTCTTTGGCAAGTGCTCTAATGGCAGTAGGAGCGGTATAAAATTGAGTTACTTTATGCTTCTCGACAACTTCCCAGAAACGGCCATAATCTGGATGACTAGGTACTCCTTCAAACATCACGGTTGTGGCGCCATTTGCTAACGGCCCATAAACTATATAACTATGTCCCGTGATCCAACCAATATCTGCCGTGCACCAATACACATCATTTTCTTTATATTGAAATACATTTTTAAAGGTGTAAGCACTGTAAACCATATAACCAGCTGTAGTATGCACCATACCTTTAGGCATTCCTGTGGATCCAGACGTGTACAAAATGAATAATGGATCTTCTGCATCCATAACCGTCGCCACTAACTCGTTAGAAGCTTCATCTAATAATGGTTGCAGCCACTCATCTCGACCTTCCTGCATATTAATGTCTGTATGAATGCGCTTTGCAACTAAAACAGATTCAACACAGTCACAATCATTTAAAGCTTCATCTACAATACCTTTCAAATCTATAGTTTTAGCGCCACGATATGATCCGTCAGAAGTAATCACCATCTTACAATCAGAATCGTTTATTCTAGTTGCTAATGCAATAGACGAAAATCCTGCAAATACTACTGAATGTATGGCACCTATTCTAGCACAAGCTAATACTGAAATGGCTAGTTCTGGAATCATAGGTAGATAAATACAAACACGATCACCTTTCTGAATTCCTTTAGCCTTGAGCACATTTGCAAACTTGTTGACACGATGATATAAATCTTTGTATGTGATATGCTGTGCAGCTTCTTTGGGATCATTTGGTTCAAATAAAATTGCTGTTTTGTCTCCACGTGTTGCAAGATGTCTATCGATACAATTTTCTGTAATATTAAGTTGTGCTCCTTCAAACCATTTAACTTCTGGTTTTTTAAAGTCCCAACTTAAAACGTTATCCCATTTTTTACGCCACAGAAAATGCTCTTCAGCAATTTCTTCCCAAAATGCTTCAGGGTTACGTACCGATTTTCTATAAACTTGAAAATATTCTTCGAGGTGTTTTATATGATAATTACTCATTACTGCTGGTTCTGTTTAAAATCTTGATGGAAAAGATTTGAAAGCACGTTGATGATGAACTCAAGAGTTTAATTCATGTGCTCTTTTTTAATGATGCAGTAATTTACAAAGAAGTTTTAGGAATTACAATCCTATAAATAACAAGTGGACTACCATTGAAATGAAGGTTTGATATTTAGAAAGTATCTACTTCATAAATAGAATAAAACTGTAAATAAGGCAGAAATAAAAAAGCTCTTTAAACTTATGTTTAAAGAGCTTTAAAAATTGTGACTATGACAGGATTAAATATCCTGAATGAGAACAATGTTGCAAATAAGAAACCACGCATCGCAAAAAAAGCGATGCTACTTTTGAATTTTCTATTCTCTTACAGAAGTCTTTAACTTCTGACGTTTATAGAAAACACAAAACCACGCTCTAAAAAAAAGCGTGGTTTCTTAAGTGATTGTGACCTCGACAGGATTAAATATCCTGAAAAGCTCCATTCTGCAAAAAAGAAACCACGGACTGTCGTCCTAGTTCTTTACTTTATTCCAAAACTCCAAACTGCGTTTGGTTTTTCCATAAAATAAAGAACCACGCTAAAAAGCGTGGTTTCTTAAGTGATTGTGACCTCGACAGGATTCAAACCTGTAACCTCTTGAGCCGTAATCAAGTGCGCTATTCAGTTGCGCCACGAGGCCTAAAATTGCATCCGGCTTAACGCCTTAGCGGCTGCAAATATAAAACTTTTAATGATACTACTGCAACACTATAAGCCTAATTATTACAAATAATTTTATTCTAGATTGATACGCTTTTTGCGAGGAAACTTTACTCTATATGAAAAGCGTTCCTTTAACTGGCTACCGCTGCCTAGATTGATTTCCCATGTAAGCACCTGAGTTTCTTCATCCATTTGAGCAGTGCCAGTTTCTACATCATCAACCTTGATCTCACTGTTTCCACTGATAGGTACACGGTCCTGAAGCTTGATTTTTATTGTTTTACTACGATTGTTTTTTAAAGTGATTTCATAATTTTTATAAATGATACGCGTGCCGCCTAAGAATGATTTTGCTTTAAAATCTTTGATGTCTTCTCGTTTTACGCTTATTTGTGGATCCACACCTAGACCTACGATGAGTTCTTCTTTAGTAGTATCAGTATCAAAATAAATCTTTCCTATAAAAGCATCTTCAAAATACACATTGGCTTCGCCAGGAATCAAATTCAAAGATTCCCAATTTGATAGTGAAGCGGTGAGAAATACATTCTCATTAATTACTGGTGCGGTATAATAAGAGTAAGATGCACTCACGTCATTATTTGAAATCTCAATATCTGTAGATTCACCAGTGCTCGGAATAGAGTAGAGTTGGGTCAGTTCATAAGTACGTGAAGCTATGTTTTCTTTCACATTATCAACTACCGGCGGAATGTAATCATCCACTTCTTCCTTTTCATCTGCTTCATAATCAAAACCACTGTTAACTTTACGGCTAGCATTAGCATATCCTGAGACAACTACGGCATCTAACTGATCGTAACTTTCTTCTAATTTTAAATTCATCGTAGAGGCATAAATAGGAATTTCTTTGTTTGTGTAACCCATAAAATTTACTACTACAGTATCACCATTTCCCACTACTAAACTATAGTTTCCATCAAAATCAGTTGTAGTGCCTATAGTTGTACCTTTAACCATTACTGTTGCTCCGAGAACAGGCTCGCCAGTCGCATCAGTCACTTTACCAGAAACTGTTTTCACCAGCGGATTATATCTTTTATTACTACGTCCGGTAGCCTGCGCTCTGTAATTATTACGTACAAAACCCAAGCGCTTCGCCTCCAGTTTTGGCATTTGATTATCTACTTGTGGATCGCCTGTTGAGATTTTTAATTTGACATCTTTCCAGTCCGTTCCTGTTGCCTGATATGCTTGAGCCTTAAAAGCAAGGTTAATACTATCGTCAGTTCCCTTAGCTGTGATATCATAAATAGGAACCCATCCAGCACTCAACACATTATAGCTAAAGTTGATTTTAAAACGTCGCGCACTAGGTGCAATAACCTTTAAAGTAATCGTTCCTCGACGCTCATTTGCTTCAGGATTTATTTTTTCTTTTTCTATTTGTAGTTTAGAGAGTTGTTCACTGGCTTTATTAATCAGCACCACATTTGCGTTGCGTTCATTAATAATAGCAGCAAATCTACTTCTATAATAGGAGCCAAATTCCTTTACCTGTGCCAGACTCAATCCTGTATCCTTACTATTCAGACTTCGGTTGCTTTCTAGTAGCAATCTTTCTTGATCCAGACCACTATTGGTAGCATTCAGTTCGGCAATTTGATTTTTAACCAGCTCAATTTCGGTTTCAAGTTTATTGATTCCGTCGCTGATTTCTTTTTTCTCTAGAGTTGTCGCAGCATAATTTAAACCGTTCAGTCGCAACCCATCTAAGTCGGTAATATTTATACTCGCCTCATCAATATCAGGTGATAAATCATTTAACTTAATCTCGTTCACACCTTTAGATAGTTGAACAGTCGCGGTTCTATCGATTCTGGCACCTTGAAGGTAAAGGGTAACTTCATTAATGGTGGACGGCGTTTTAGTTTCTTGACCACTTACCATAAAACAGCAAAGCAGCATCACTATAAAAAGAACTCTCATAAGAAAATGTTTGAATCAAATTTAAAGATAAAATCAAAAGGAACTTCTTACTTTTAGAAAATGAATAATGAATTTATAGCTTCGTGCATACACGATATCCCAGATTTTCCTAAAAAAGGCATTGTTTTCAAGGATATTTCTCCTTTGTTAGCTTCCGCGAAAGCGAGATCCATCACCACTGAATTACTCGTGAGAAACTTCAGAGATCAAAGTATAGACGTGGTCGTGGGCATTGAGTCTAGAGGATTCTTATTCGGCATGCTACTGGCCGATGCGTTGAACGCAAAATTTGTAATGCTACGCAAACCAGGGAAATTACCAGGCAATATCGTAACTCAAGAATACGAGTTAGAATACGGAACAGATACTTTAGAAATTCAAGAACATGCCATATCAGCTGGAGATAATGTGTTGATTCACGACGATGTATTAGCCACCGGAGGAACAGCCGCCGCTGCAGCAGACCTTATTCAAAAGATAGGAGGGAAAATCGCAGGATTTAACTTCGTTATCGAATTAGATTTTTTAAACGGTCGAGAGAATCTTTCAGGATTTCAAATTGATTCTGTGTTGCATTATTAGATGAGGTATGAGGTGTAAGGCATGTGTTTTGGGGAATGAGGTAAAAACGACATTTTGGGTTGAGTTTAGCCGATCTGTTTTCAAAATAAGGTGAATACCATAAACAATTAAAAATACCGACTTCAGTCGGTATAAGCGAAACATGACGCCGAAGGCAACTTGTTGAATTCACAGCGGCAGACTTCAGTCTGCCGGCACCAATGATTTTTTATGCGCAATTAATTTTCCCGATCAATCGGTAATTAATAATCAATTTTTCAAAAATTGAAAAAATAATCGGCAATAAAAAAAGTCCCAGATTTCTCTAGGACTTTTAAGGGTGGAAGACGGGATTTACCGCTCTGCAGCGGCATAAACTTCTCGTCCCTTGTTTTAATTTTTTGAAATTACTGCAATAAAAAAAGGCCTTAGAAAAACTAAGACCTTTTAGGGTGGAAGACGGGACTCGAACCCGCGACTTCCGGCACCACAAACCAGCGCTCTAACCAGCTGAGCTACAACCACCATATCAATGTGAGTTTTATTTAAGTGGATCTCAAGAATTCAACCACTGCGCCGTTAAGCGGTTGCAAATTTAACGCATTTCTTAATATTCAAAACACTTTTTAAAATTTATTTTAAATCAAAAATACTGTCCACTCCAGAATATCGTTCTGCCTTGAATCCTTCGGCATACTCAGTGCCTAGATAACGGCCTAAGTTTGCAGCTCTATACTTAATAGATTCAAAGAAATTCTTATTACTTATAGGAGTCTCAGGTTCACCAGATTTAGGGTCGTAAAATTGTGAGCTATAAGCTGCTACACTTTCAATTTTAGTATCCATAAAGTCTGTAATATCTACTATAAAATCTGGTTCCATGTCTTGCCATTGTATATAATGATACACATGTTTAGGTCTCCATGCTTCTTGCTTTTTACCGTCAACCTCTGTCTCAATCATGCGCAAACCAGACAGGAAACAACTCTTACTAGCTAACTCAGATCCCATTCCATGGTCTGGATGGCGATCATAAAGCGCATTACATAGCACAATCTCAGGTTTATATTTTCTAATTATTTTAATAATTTCTAGTTGATGAGCTTCATCATTCACAAAAAAACCATCGCGGAAACCTAGATTTTCTCTTACTGAAACTCCTAATATTTTTGCAGCTGCAGCCGCTTCTGTGTCACGTATCTCAGGTGTTCCTCTTGTTCCTAGTTCGCCACGAGTTAGGTCTAGAATCCCAGTAATTTTACCGTTTGCTGCTTCTTTTGCAAGAACTCCAGAACAGCTCAATTCTACATCATCTGGATGTGCGCCTATGGCAAGTATGTCAAGTTTTAAATCATTCATCATTTTGCAATTTTACGGCTTTTCTCAATGGCTTGCTCAATATCGTTAGCTAGAATTTTTACTTCTTCTATACCTACTGAGAATCGCAATAAGCGGTCTGAGATTCCTTGTTCTTTACGTTGCTCTGGCGTTAATAAGGAGTGCGACGTTTGAGTAGGAGCGAGAATAGTGCTTTCTACTCCAGCTAGACTCAATGCTACTTTAACTACTTTTAATTCTTCAAGAAAGCGATGATGATCTACAGATTTTTTAAACTCAAATGACATCATTCCACCATAGCCGCGCATTTGTGATTTAGCAATTTTGTGGTTAGGATGTGATTTAAGACCTGGATAATTTACTCGTTTAATGGCGGGATGATCCTCAAAATAGCGAGCGAGTTTTTTAGCATTTTTAGTTTGCTGTTTCACGCGCAACCCGAGAGTTTTTATACTACGTTCCAGTAACCAAACGGTTTGATCACTTAAACTTCCACCATAGTTTTTGGCGGTTTTCCATATTTGATTCATGTGCTTTTGAGAACAACTTACTGTTCCTGCACAAATATCGCTATGACCACCTAAATACTTGGTAGCACTATGAAGTATGATGTCGATACCATAGTCAGCAGGATTCTGGTTAATAGGTGATGCAAATGTATTATCGATGACGCTTGTTAAGGAGTTCGCTTTCGCGAAAGCGGATACCACAGTCATATCTACTACTTCCAGCAACGGATTGCTAGGAGTCTCTATATAGACCATCTTAGTATTTACCTTGCGATGTTTCTCAAGTGACGCTGCATTAATATGTTCAATAAACGAAAATTCTATTCCTAAGTTAGTGAACTCTGCATCTACAAAATGTGATGTGCCTCCATATATAGCGCGTTGTAAAATCACGTGGTCACCAGTCTTTAAAAAAGCCATAAAAACAGCACTTATCGCTGCCATACCGCTACCGAAAATAAGTCCAGCTTCACAATTCTCAAGTGCTGCAATCTTCTCACCGAGTGCGACCTGATTAGGTGTATTAAAATAACGTGGATATAGATTTGTGCCTTCTCCACGGTAATCATAAGCGGTGGACATGTAGAGTGGAGCAGTGGCGCCGCCATATTTCTCATCTTCTAGATTTCCAGCGTGAACGCACAACGTATTTAAAGGTCGTTTTTTTGAACTCATAATAGTTTTTTAAAGCAGTCTAAGTTACCCAATTATTGTGTTAAGAAAATCTGAACTTTTAATACTATTGTCCAAAGGTTTTACAGAGCCTTTTAAAAATATTATCTTCACCTTATGTCTATACTATTTACTCATATTAAAGAATTGGTTCAAGTGCGTGAGCATACTAATGAACCATTACGCGGTGCTGCAATGGATGAATTGCCATCTATAAAAAATGCTTATTTATTTGTGGAACATGGTCGCATAGTCGATTATGGTTCTATGGAAGATTTCCATCCACATCCAGCCGAAGAGGTCTACAACTGTGAAGATCAAATCATCGTACCAGGTTATGTGGATTCACATACACACTTAGTATTTGCAGCGACGCGCGAGAAAGAATTTGAAGATCGCATCCATGGTCTTACTTATGAAGAAATTGCTGCTCGTGGTGGAGGAATCCTCAATAGTGCTGCAAAGCTTGCTACCATGAGTGAAGATGATCTTTTTAATCAAGCTCAAAAACGATTGAAGTTGTTGATTTCTCTAGGTACGACTTCCATAGAAGTTAAAAGCGGTTACGGTCTAAGCGTAGAGAGTGAATTGAAAATTTTACGAGTTGTTAAAAGACTTAAAGAAGAAAATTACATTCCTATTAAAGCAACATTTTTAGGAGCACATGCCATTCCTGCAAACTATAAAAATGATAGAGATGGATATCTCAAGTTAATTATAGATGAGATGCTTCCCGTAATAGGAAAAGAACACTTAGCTGATTATATAGATGTGTTTTGTGAGAAAAACTATTTTACAGTAGATGAAATGTTACGAGTAATTGAAGCTGGAAGCGCTTATGGTTTAAAAGCCAAAGTTCATGTGAACCAGTTCAATGCCATAGGAGCAATAGACGCTGCCGTAAAAGCTGGAGCAGTAAGTGTGGATCACCTAGAAGTTATGACCACTGAAGATTATGACGCATTAAGTGGTGCTAAAACAGTCGCAACGGCGTTACCAAGCTGTTCGTTTTTTTTAGGACTGGATTATGCACCGGTAAATGAAATGATTGATAAAAACATAGCCGTTGCCCTAGCGACAGATTATAATCCAGGAAGTACACCATCTGGAAATATGAATTTCGTGTTTTCGCTGGCTTGTATTAAAATGAAAATGACACCACAACGAGCATTTAACGCTATGACAGTAAATGCTGCTCATGCAATGGGATTACAGGATGAAGTAGGAAGTATTACTAAAGGTAAAAGAGCCAACCTTTTATTCTTTAAAGATATAGATTCGATTGCCGCGGTTCCTTATCACTTTGGTCATTCTATAATAGATAGAGTGCTGGTAAATGGGATTGATATTAAGAAATAACAAATGAATTTAAATCAAGTTACGGTTCCGTCTTTAGATGTATCACGATCTATACTGTTCTATGAAAAACTTGGATTAGAATTAATCGTTGAAGCATTACCCAATTATGCAAGGTTTGAATGTCCTGACGGTGGTTCTTCATTTTCTATTCATCTGGTTGAAAAATTACCCCAAGGAGATGGAGTTTACGTTTATTTTGAATGTGAAGATTTAGATATTAAAGTATCAGATCTTGTTTCAAAAGGAATCCTATTTGATCAATTACCTAAGGATGAAAACTGGCTATGGCGAGAAGCAAGATTAAAGGATCTAGACGGAAACCAAATAATTCTTTTTTATGGAGGCGATAATAGGTTAAATCCGCCGTGGCGTGTTAAAAAATAAATAATTATGAATTACTTCAACTTCTTAAACCGTCATCAAATCATAGCTTATTCAGGGCAACGCTATTCTATAGAAGATGCAACTGGTGTCCAAGAAGAAGATACTGCGGTAACTTTTTCTCAAAAAGTATTGAGTTGTTCTAGTATTGAGGAACTCAACAATTGCAATGCAGACTATGTTCTCATAGGGATTCCTGAGGATATAGGTGTGCGAGCTAACTTTGGTAGAGCTGGTGCCGCTGGCGCATGGGAAGCGTTTCTAGGAGCTTTTCTCAATTTACAGCATCATGAGAATAACGATGCGAGTCGTTTTTGCGTATTAGGAAATGTAGTCGTAGAAGACTTGATGAAGGATTGTGAACACCTACAATCATCTAATCATGAAGATAGAATCAAACTTAGTGCAGCAGTAGAAGAAATTGATGATCGAGTTACACAAGTTATTCAGCAAGTTATAGGGTCAGGAAAACTGCCAGTTATCATCGGTGGTGGACATAATAATTGCTATCCGATATTAAGAGCGTTTAATGGTGTAGCAGCTATTAATATAGATGCGCATACTGATCTTAGAGTTGCAAAAGGAAGACACAGTGGTAATGGTTTTTCTCACGCACTAGAACATGGTTATTTGCGTAATTACTTCATGATAGGATTACAGGAAAACTACCTGAGTGAACCTATGATAGAATTATTACATGATGATTTAAGATTAGCTTACACGACTTATAAATTTGATTACCTCAATATCTCTGAAGAAGTTCAACTTGCAATTGATCATATAGATTCTACAAATTATGGGCTAGAAATCGATATGGATGTGGTCGCAAACTTTCCATCGAGCGCGCAATCTCCTATAGGATTCTCTATGGAACGCTTGCGTAAAACGGTTAAAGAAATTCTAGAAGTAAGTGATGAGATGCCGCGCTACATTCATATTTGTGAAGCAGCTCCAGTTTATGGTTATCCTAATCAGGTAGGGAAAGCGCTAGCAAATCTGGTAAATGATTTGCCTTAGTTAACTCCTATGAAGTAAACCTGAGAAAAAACATAGAATAAAAAGAAAACGACGCTTACTATAAAGAGTGTGAGTCCTTGTCTACGGTCTTTTGCGCTATAATTAAATATTTGTTTGCCGTCAGGTAGTGTCTTTTTTGAAGTCCACAACATATATCCTATGATCATTCCTATGAATCCGCCTAGTAGTGCAAATATATAGCCTGCATAGATAAAGGCTTTTTGAGATTTTTCAGGTTGTGAAAGTTCATCCAGTCGAGTTTTGCGTAGTGCACTGATCATTTCCTCATCAATACTTTTACCGCGTTCCTTTAGAATTCTCTTTGCGAGTAAGTAATCATATGCACTCCATTCGTCTTTTTTAATAAGGATTCCATATAACTCTTCATCGCTAAATGAAAATAAATAATGATCTGAAGCAGCAGACATGACGCTATCTTCTATGTCTTGCTCCATAATAGAAGTTGCTTTCTCAAACTGTTCAGGAGCTATTCTTAATTCTATTTGATGTTTCACCGTATCGTTTGTAAAGGTCACGTCTACTGGCGGTACATTATCATCCATAATAACTTTAATCCCATGTTTCTCTAAAAGGTTTTTAGTTTCTAGAGCCATTTCAAGATTGGAATATTTTTTAAAAATAGAAGAGTAACTCATAGGAAATGATTGTTTGCTAAAATTAGAACTTTTATATCTTTTATAACAAGATAAAAAAACGCTTTCGCGAAATTTGAAGCGAAATAAAATCAATCATGAAAAAACTTATCCTATCCTTAAGTCTTATTGCTTTATTAGTAAGCTGTAAAAACGAAAATTCTAATTCAGAAAATCAAACTGATGTTGCAAAAGCAGTTGAAAATGAGGTTTATGAGCCCCAAATTGAAATCATGCCTATTTCTCACGCCACATTTGTAATGGTATGGGATGAAAAAGTATTTTATATAGATCCTGTAGGTGGAGCAAAAGCATTTGAAGAAATGCCTCAAGAAGACGTGATTCTAGTTACTGACATTCATGGTGATCATATGAGCGCCGAAACCTTGCTAGCAATAAGAAATGAAGGAACAATTTTAATAGTTCCCGAAGCTGTAAACGAGAAAATTAAAGAAACGGTTGACGCTGCTGAGGTGATTCATAACGATCAGTCTACCAGTTTTGACGGATTTAAAGTAACAGCGATTCCTATGTATAACCTAACTGAAGAACGATTAAAATTCCACGAAAAAGGCCGAGGTAATGGTTATGTGATTGAGAAAAATGGTTACAAAGTGTATATCTCTGGTGATACTGAGGATATCCCAGAAATGAGAGATCTACAAGGAATCGACAAGGCATTTGTTTGTATGAACTTGCCATACACTATGACAGTAGATAGCGCTGCCGATGCTGTTCTAGAATTTGCGCCTAAAGAAATTTATCCATATCACTACAGAGGAACTGATGGAATGCTAGATGTTTCAAAGTTCAAGGAATTAGTGAATGATGGCAATAAAGATATTGTCGTCACTCAACTGGATTGGTATCCAGCGGAAGACTAATTTTTCTAGATGTAAATCAATAAAAAAAGGCTCAAGAATTATCTTGAGCCTTTTTTTATGAATGTAAGTGCATCTTAGAATTGCATGAAACCATACTTGTATTCTACACCACTTTTTGCACGGAGCAAGTATTTTCCATCGCTTATTTCATGAATGGATGAAGTGTCAAGATCAAAAGCTTCGTCCTTTTGAACGCCTATTCCGGCAGCCATTAAAGCCTCGTTTTTGATTAATGTTCCGCTAGGATCTATAATGTCATGAATAGGGAAACGTTTCAATAACGGAACTCTCACAGCGCCTTTGCGTAAATCACGAGTTTCATTATATAGTAAATGAAGTTTACCATCTCTCACAAATGAAAGTACAGAAAGATAAGCTCCGTTATCATTGCGAGTATTAGGCTCATTAGTATCTATGAAGTTTAAAAACTCCATGCTACCGTTGAAGGTCATTATTTTTGCAATACCAAAACCATTGTTCAAATAGGTATAGTCATATTCAAATGAACCAGCACCAGCTTGTCCAGATTTTGATTTACGATCTACTTGTGCACGATCCATCACTAACCAGTAATAATCATCTAGCACATGAATGTCTTTAATGGATAAATTAGATACTGATTTATCAAAGTCATTACGCTGGTTATACACTAGTTTTCCATCTGCATCATATTTAAGAGCAAGTATTCCAGTTGCAGTAACACCAGAGTTACGTCCCGAGAAGTCCATGCTTACAGAGAAAAATTTAGAATTATCACTCGTTAAAATTCCTGTGAACAGAAAGTTGTCTTCTTGAAAACTACCTTGGAACTGAGCGATTTGATAATTATCATCTTGCTTTAGTTCTTCTAGATTAATACTATCAGTATCTGGATTCCAGTTGTAGATATTCTTAGTAGGTTTCTGCTTTTTAAGATCTATACTTTTTACGATATATACCTGTCCAGAGTCACTTACATAAATCTCATTATGACGTGATCTTTTATCTGCAAATGGAAAAGTGAAAGACTTAGTCTTTACTACTTCTTTTTTATCATTAAGAAGATATAAATCTATGGTTTCAGACTTTTTCTTTACCCATGGCTGTTCTACGAGAACGGCATAAAATGATCCACTATCACTACGAGCTATTTCAAACTCACCAGATTTAGTCATGCTCAGTGCCTTAACCAAAGCAATCTCATTATAATCACCTAACTCACCACCATCAATATCGGTAGCTTGCCAGCTCAGAATGTTCTTCTTTGTTTTCTTGTCATAGTAAGATGAGAATAAAGTATAATCGGTTCCGTTTTCTTGGAACATCGCCTCATAATCTCTACGCTGCCCAAAAACTTTTACAGGTTCTACTTCAATAGAAATAGACCCCATTTTCTCAAGATCATTTGGGTTTAAGAAATCAACATCTAGTTGAGTATTGAATTTCTTAGAGTCATAAAACTCTGTGAGTTTATAGACTTTATCATCTACTACATAAGATAATGTAGCGTCTTGCTCGTCTGTAATTCTATAAGGATAACCCCATGTAAAACTTTGAGCTGCACTAGATAAACTAGTAAGTACGATGAGTGCAATTAGTATCTTTTTCATATTAATCCTCACATTGCTCGTTATACTCACGTACTATCGCTTCAAGAGAAAGTAAACGATATCCTTTTTCCTTATTCTTTACTTTGTTGTAAAGTTCTTTATTGTCTTTTACCATTTTAGACATGTGTTTTGCAAAACTCATCACAAAGCGCTGTGTGCTTTCTGCTTCACCATTTACTCTTAGAACGATTTCACTGCTCCAGGACTGATCATCGCTATCATATTTGCGCCATTCTAATTGTTCCATGCAACCATCTTGAGCTACCTGCAAAAATTTAGTGTCCTTAAATAGTACCGATTTAAACTGGCAAGCTCTGTATTCAGTGTCTGCTACTTTGTAACCGTAAATATCTTTAGGCTTGTACTTAGATTTCTTTCCATTTTTTTCTTTCTTGAAAAGAACTTTTTCATAACGTTGTGATTCAGATAAATACTGGATGTAACCACGTACTTTTTCTCCGTCTTTTTCGACTATGTAACCTTCGTAGTATTGACCTATACGATAGGTAGGTTCTTGAGCTTGTGCAATTCCTGTAGCCATAAATGCTACAACTAGTAATAAATATTTCATGTTTTTGTATTTGATTCAGCACAGGTATTCAATGATAGTGCCATAGATGCAAATGTATGTTTTTAATTGATATTTAATGAGATACGCTTTCGCGAAAGCGTATAAAACCAACTAACCAAAGAAAACACCATGCAAATAGCGACCTGGCATTAAAGTAAATCCACCAGCAATCATAATAGCTCCTGTGTAGAGTAAAATCATTTTAATTTTATGTTTTCTCACTTGACCTTTTTTAATAGCAATGAGTGCTGTAGGTATGGAGTACAAGGTTAAAAAGCTGAATAAATGAATCCAGCCAAAATGATTCAGAAATTGTGGACCTACTAGTGCTGGTAGGAACAGCGACGCAATTGCGGTGATCATCATTAAAATCATATAGATTTTACCTAACACTTTATGGAGCGCATTTCCTTTCCTGAAAAATAGTAAGTAAGCACCCAAAAATATGCAAGGAACCACTGTCCCTAAATGCAAATACATTAAAAAAGTGTAAGAAGTACTGTAAAGTGCCATGTTCTATATTTTCAATAAAGATAGCGTGGTTTACAGAAATCGCATTTTTCATAACACCCAATTGTATAAAATCGAAGCTGAATTGGGCTTTTTAAATACCAATCTCATATCCAAAGCCATAAGCTGAGTAAAAATCAGATGAAAACTTCGTGAAAATCATTAAAGAATGTGTGTTTCTAACTCCAAACCAAGATAATCTCAGTATGCCTTGAATACCAAATTTCGTGTAGTTAAAATCTTCGGCTGGCAAGGCTGGAGAAATATTGCTTTCTCCTGTGAAACGGTCACTATTTCCACTAATAATTGAGAGAAATGGACCTACGCCCAGTTGGATATCAACTTTTTCCTTGTTTCCTAAATTATAATTGAGTGAGCTTTGAGCGGTATATTCATTTAACCTACTATTCCTTGTGTCAGTAAATCCAGTGCGTTCAAATCCTCTAGCATAGGCTAATCCAAAGCGATAGGACCAGAAAGATTTATCATTTAATTCTTGCTCATAGTTGAATTGTAAACTCAATGATTGTGTGGTGTATTCCTGTTGTTCTATACCACCGTAGGTAAGTGCAAATCTCATGTTATCATCTGAATGATAAACACTTTTTTGAGCTGCAGCGAAAAAGCAAACTAAACTTAAGAGAAAAAACAGATAGCGCATAAGTGGATATTTACAGATATATAATGATACATATTAAATCAAAAATCTCCCAAATCAATAAACATTTGAGAGATTTTTGAATTATAAAAAAATGAAATTATCCTATAATTCCATTAAGCGTTTCGCTAGGACGCATTGCTTTTTCTGCTTTTGCAGGATCTGCCATGTAATATCCTCCTATGTCCATAGGCTTTCCTTGAACGGCAATTAGTTCT
This sequence comes from Nonlabens sp., assembly GCF_051251825.1. Taxonomy (GTDB): domain Bacteria; phylum Bacteroidota; class Bacteroidia; order Flavobacteriales; family Flavobacteriaceae; genus Nonlabens. The sequence goes on from NZ_JBPOGG010000003.1 coordinate 128,019, forward strand.
TGGGTGATTTTCTCTTCATTGTCTGCAAGTGCTTGAGCTAGTGGACTGAATTCTTTAGCTAGGTCTGCATCTTTAGATTGACCAGCCAGTTCTTGAGCCCAGTATAAAGCTAAGTAAAAGTGAGAACCACGATTATCTAATTCATTCACTTTACGAGAAGGAGATTTTCTGTTTAATAATGATTTTTCTGTGGCAGTATCAAGAGCATCTGCAATGATTTGTGCTTTTGAATTATCATATTTTACAGCAAAATGTTCTAATGAAACTGCAAGAGCAAGAAATTCTCCTAGTGAATCCCAACGCAAATGATTTTCTTGTTCAAATTGTTGCACGTGCTTAGGTGCAGATCCACCAGCTCCAGTTTCAAATAATCCACCTCCATTCATTAAAGGAACGATAGATAGCATCTTTGCACTAGTTCCTACTTCTAGAATAGGGAAGAGGTCCGTATTATAATCACGTAATACATTTCCTGTTACTGAGATGGTATCTTTTCCATCTTTCATGCGTCGCAAGGTGCGTTCAGTTGCTTCAATAGGAGATGCAATAGTGATATCTAATCCAGTCGTATCGTGATCTTTTAGATACAAGTTTACTTTTTCAATAATCTGTGCATCGTGAGCACGGTTTTTATCTAACCAGAAGATTGCTGGCATCTTACTTGCTCGTGCGCGTGTTACGGCAAGCTTCACCCAATCTTGGATAGGTGCGTCCTTAGTTTGACAAGCTCTCCATATATCTCCAGCCTCAACAGTGTGTTCTAGATATACAGTACCATCTGCATCCACAACTTGTATGGTTCCACCATATCCTATTTCAAACGTCTTATCGTGAGAACCGTATTCTTCTGCTTTTTGAGCCATAAGTCCTACATTAGGAACTGTTCCCATAGTCTTAGGATCAAAAGCTCCATTCTTTTTACAGAACTCAATAGTTGCATCATAAATTCCAGCATAAGAACTATCTGGAATGACAGCTTTAGTATCTTGAGATTCACCATCGCTATTCCACATTTGACCAGAGTTTCTAATCATCGCTGGCATAGAAGCATCGATAATAACATCACTAGGAACGTGAAGATTTGTAATTCCGTGGTCGCTATTTACCATGGCTAGTGATGGTCTGTACTCCATACACTTACGGATTTCATCTTTAATCTCTTCTCTTTCTAATTCTGGTAGGTCGTGTAGTTTACTTAACAAGTCACCAAAACCGTTATTTACATCCACACCTAATTTATTAAATGTCGAGCTGTATTTTTCAAATACCGGCTGGAAGAAAACCTCTACCGCATGACCAAAAATGATTGGGTCAGAAACCTTCATCATCGTTGCTTTCATATGTAAAGAAAACAATACGTCTTTCTCAAGAGCATCATCAATTTGCTCTTCTAGAAATTCTAGTAAAGCTGTTTTGCTCATGTAAGTGGCATCTAGTATTTCTCCTTTTAATAAAGAAAGTCCTTCTTTAAGAACATGTGTTCTATCTGCCTTATCGATAAGTTGAATAGTTACTGTGGTGTCTTTAGTAGCTGTGAAGCTTTTCTCGTTATGAGCAAAATCTCCTGCAGTCATAGTAGAAACATGAGATTTTGAATCTTTACTCCATGCACCCATACTATGCGGATTATTACGCGCATACATTTTTACTGGCTTAGGAGCTCTACGATCAGAATTTCCTTCTCTAAGTACTGGATTTACAGCACTTCCTTTTACAGAGTCATAGCGCTTTTTATAATCTTTCTCTTCATCAGTTTGAGGATCTTCTGGGTAGTTAGGTAGGTTGTAACCTTTAGCTTGTAACTCTTCTATTACATCATTCAATTGTGGAACAGAGGCACTGATGTTAGGTAATTTGATAACATTTGCTTCAGGCTTTTTTACTAAATCGCCTAATTCTTTTAATGCGTTTTCTACTTGCTGGTCTGCATTCAAACGGTCAGCAAAAACGGCTAGTACTCTAGCAGCAAGTGAGATGTCCTTAGTTTCTATGTTAATTCCTGCCGCAGCAATGAATTTTTTTACAATAGGTAAAAAAGAAGCTGTCGCTAGTGCTGGTGCCTCATCAGTTTTAGTGTAAATAATAGTAGGTGTCTTGGACATTTATATAGAGTTTGAATTATTAATTTATAGCTCAAAAATTAGATTTTGAGATCTCTCGCAAATATAATATTTACAACTCTTATTTGAAACCTAATTATCATAAGCTTAGGACTTAAAAGTTAGTATTATCATCATTTAAAAATGCAATAGCTTACTCGCGCATTTAATTTGAGGCATAAAAAAAAGCTGCCCGATGTGGACAGCTTTTCAATATAGTTAGAAGTTGTAGATTATTTTCTACGCGCTTCTTTGATACGGGCTTTCTTACCAGTAAGACCACGGAAGTAATAAATACGCTTTCTACGTACAGCTCCTGCTTTGTTCAATTCAATTTTTTGAATTGCTGGAAGATTGATAGGGAAGATACGCTCTACACCTATGTTACCACTCATTTTTCTAATTGTAAACGTTTTTGTAGCACCTGTTCCTCTCACTTGGATTACAACACCACGGAAAAACTGTGTACGGCTTTTTTCACCTTCTTTAATTTCATAGAACACAGTGATTGTATCACCAGCACTAAATTTAGGGAAATCTTTCTTTTGAATGAATTCGTCTTGAACGAACTTTACTAAATGTTCCATTATAAATAGGAATTAATATGTTTATGTAATAGTCAACGTGCACGATGATCGTCAGAGGTTAATTTTTACGAGCTGCAAAAATACAAACTTCTTTGATTGCACCAAATGTTTTACCTAAAAAATAAAAGACTTAAAACTATTGAATAATTAGCTTCTTAACGGAGCTGTGTGCATCGCTCTGGATGCGTAAGAAATATATCCCTGCAGCAATTTTTGAGATATCAAAATCGATTACAGGTTTATTAACTGATGTCTTTGCACTATAAACTTGTTCTCCTAAGGAGTTGATTATAGTAATCGAGACATTCTTAGTATCGGTTTTATTTACTCTTAATTTAAGAGTACCGTCATTAACTGGATTAGTAAGCAAGGTGAATTCTTCATCTAATTCAATGACATTAGAAATAGGGGTAACGATAGATTCATTACTAGCTGCTGCAAGAATTGCAGGGCTTGTAAAGAACATTAAAAACGCTAAAAGTAAAAGTTGTTTCATAATTTCACTATCGTTAAGTAAAGCTACAACAAAAAGGAGTAACTTAAACGTTAAATATCGCTTAAAAGATCAGGTCGTCGTTCTAGAGTGCGTTTTAATGCTTGATCCTCACGCCATTGATCTATGGCAGGTAAATTACCGCTCAATAGAATCTCAGGAACTTTGAGTCCTTTATAGTCTGCCGGTCTCGTGTAAACTGGTGGAGCAAGCAAACCATCTTGAAAACTATCTGTTAATGCACTAGTCTCATCACTAATCACGCCAGGAATTAATCTTATGATAGAATCACATAAAACAGCTGCGCCTAACTCGCCACCACTTAACACATAATCGCCTATAGAAATTTCTCTGGTAATATGTAAATCGCGCAATCGTTGATCCACACCTTTATAATGACCGCATATGATCATCAGGTTTTCTTTGAGTGAGATGTGATTTGCTATTCCTTGATTAAGAGTTTCACCATCAGGAGTCATGTAGATGATTTCATCATATTCACGCTCTGCTGTTAACTCAGTAATCATTTTATCTAGTGGTTCCACCATCATCACCATACCAGCGCCACCACCATATTGATAATCGTCTACTTGATTGTATTTATTAAGTCCGTAACGTCTTAAATCGTGCATGTGCACTTCTACTATTCCTTTTTCAATAGCTCTCTTTAATATAGATGCCTCAAAAGGACTTTTAATTAACTCAGGTAAAACGGTGATTATATCTATGCGCACAACATCAAATTTTAAGTTGCAAAAATAGGCTTATTAAATGGTAGATAATTGTAAAAACTTACCAGTTACGTTCTTCAAAACCTTCATTTCCCTTTTTTTCTACACGTTTAATGATAAGGTAAATAACGATTCCTATGCATGCAATTATTCCTATGATGTAAAGGAGCATTATTAAGACGGCTATCATATCACTTAAGTTTGACAGCTGTTCCATAAGCGAGTATTTCACTAGCACCTTGCATGACCATGGAAGACGTAAGTCTAACGTTTATTACAGCATCTGCACCTAATCTTCTGGCATCATCTACCATTCTTTGCATGGCTTGATCTCTACTGTGTGCTTGTAATTTTGTGTATTCGTCGATTTCTCCACCTACGAGATTTTTTAGTCCTGCAAATATATCGCTACCCACATTACGTGCTCGCACAGTACTGCCGCGCGCAACGCCTAGAATGGCTACAACTTCTTGTCCAGGAATAAAATCGATTGTTGAAACTATCATAATTTGTTTTTATTTATTTTCACGGCCTTATTAAATAACCTTATGAAGCTTAAAGTTACTATTCTTTGTTGTTTTTTCGCTTTCGCGAAAGCGGAATTTTCAAAATCACAAAATGATCTAGGAAATGTTTTAACAGATTTATTGCTCATCACAGATCGATACGTTGAACCAGCTGCCGAAGCTTCAGTAATGCAATCCAGTGCCGGATGGTATCATAGTGCAGCAACTCTTGATAAATATAAAGTCACTGTAGCACTGCATGCAAATGCTCTCGTGTTTCCGTCCGGTAAAAAATCTTTTGATATAAGCAACGATGAATTAATCAATTTAAGAGTTCGAGGTGCAGAGTCTGCAAATATTCCGAGCACGCTGGGTGGAGAACAACGTACGTTTTTTGACTTTACCATTGAAGGTGAGGAGTATGAGGTACAAGCATTTGAAGGAATAGATACTGGTTTTCTTGCTTATCCATTTTTACAAGTAGGAGTAGGATTATGGAAAGAAACTGAGGTTCAATTAAGGTATTCTCCTAATATCAAGATTGATAAATCTGATTATGCGATATATGGAATAGGAGTGAAGCACAATCTTTCTCAGCATTTCTTCAAAGAAGATCGACCAGTGGAACTTGCTTTTTTAACAAGTTACTCGCTGTTTGATTTAAATTTATTCTTTGATCCTTATGAGTTGAGGTCAAGCGGAAATGCACAACCACTTGCGGTTGTGAATGGAGCTCTAGTTGATGCTCATGCAGTTTTATTCCAAGTGGTTGCCAGTAAGGATTATAATAACTGGACTGTAAGTTCTGGACTGGGATATAATCGCAGCTGGATTGATTATAAACTTAGCGGAGACGATGGTTTATTTCTAAGTACTTTGAATGAATTTCTGGAAATCTTAAGTGAAACACAGGATAGTTATAAAGTGGATTTAGGTGCTACCTACCATTTTACTAACTGGGATTTGAGTACACAGTTTAGCGCTGGTAATTTTATAAATCTTAATGTTGGTGGTGTTTATCACCTTAATTAAAGGTTATATCAATTATTACGACTTAATTACAAGAGCGTTTTTTGTCTATGAATTCTAAAGGTTCATCGTTGAAAATACTCTTACAATAATTTAACGATTACAATTTTATAAATAATCAAAACTTCAATTACATTTAACTATAAAATTAAACTATGAAAAATATATTACAATTAGCCTTATTAATGATTTGCAGCTTTGCAATGGCCCAAACAGTGGACGTTAAGGATATTAAAGTTGAAATGACTAAAGGTATGCAGCCTGGAGTAGAAGTTTTTATTCAAGGTGCAAATGAGGATCAAGTACGTGATGCTATTAAGGATAACACACGCAAATTTAGAGGCGATGATGAGCGCATTAAAAGGTCCGACGAACGTTATATCGATGATGCGAGAATTAAGGAGTTGAGTGATAATGACATTGATATTCATTATTTAATTAAAGAAACTGATAAAGGAAGTACGTTGCAAATGTTTTTTAACATGGGTGTGGTATTTCTAAGTCCTGATCTTGATGCAAATAAGTATAACTTCATGAGAAAACTAGCTTCTCAAATCGCAGTGGATGCAACTCAATTAAACTATGATGAATTGATTGAGGAAGAAGAGAAGATTTTGTCGCGTTTGATACGTGATAAAAAGAACAGTGAGGATGATATCAAAAAAGCACAACGCGACATAGAAAAAGCTAAAAAAGAGATTGCCGAGAAAGAGCAAGAAATTAAAGAACTGGAGCGTAAAGTAGGTGACCAGACTGAGCTTGTTTCGAAGCAAAATGATATGGTGAAGGACTTAAAGAATCAAAAGGCCAAAGCAAAAAGATAGTAACCTTACTTATTATTTGATATTAATAAAAACACCTCATTAAGAGTTAATCACTCTTAATGAGGTGTTTTTTTATTCAGCATTTGAAATTTTAATATTGATTCAGAATTGATGATTAAGTTAACGAGATTATCTGTGAAACTATAATAGCTCTTAGTGTTTAAAAGATAAATATTCACATGACTTGTAAACGCATTACTGAAGCATGTCGTTCAGAAATTAAATAGTCTGTATAATAGATCAAAGAAGAATCTTTCGTTCTTAGTAATTATAAGACATAAAAAAATCCCCATCATTGCTGATGGGGATTTTCTATTTGCGAGAGGTTGTTACACCTTAATTATTTTACTTTGTTTACTACAGCTTCAAAAGCTTCTGGGTGATTCATTGCTAAGTCTGCAAGAACTTTACGATTTAACTCGATGTTGTTCTTCTTAACAGCTCCCATAAACTGTGAGTAGCTCATTCCATGAATACGAGCACCAGCGTTGATACGAGTAATCCATAATGCACGGAAAGTTCTTTTCTTGTTTCTTCTATCGCGGTATGAGTAAGACATTGCTTTCTCTACTGCGTTTTTTGCTACTGTCCATACGTTTTTACGACGTCCGAAGTAACCTTTTGCTTGTTTAAGCACTCTTTTTCTGCGGGCTCTTGAAGCCACACTGTTTACTGATCTAGGCATAATTTAATTTTTTAATAGAGGGCGATTCATATTTGAATTCTTGATAAGCCTTTCTACTGGGTTTGTTATTAATTAATAAACCATCAAGGTTTACAAAGTGGTCTTACTTAAGACGTAATTGTAACTTGATATTGTTTTCATCTGCTTTGTGCACGAGTCCATCGTGTGTTAAAGCTAGTTTACGCTTCTTACTTTTCTTAGTAAGGATGTGACTCTTAAAAGCGTGTTTTCTTTTAATCTTACCAGTACCAGTAAGCTTGAAACGCTTCTTAGCACTAGATTTAGTTTTCATTTTAGGCATAATTTCCTTTTTTAATTCTCGCATTATCAGCCCGAGAGCCGTATAAATAAAACAGCCCTCGATTTGAGGACTGCAAAAATAGTATTTTTATTGATATTTACCTACTTTTTCTTAGGCGCAAGAAACATATTCATGCGCTTTCCTTCTAGTTTAGGCATCTGCTCTACTTTACCTAGTTCTTCTAGGTCTTGAGCAAGTCTTAATAATAGAATTTCTCCTTGATCTTTGTAGATAATCGATCTTCCTTTAAAGAATACATAAGCTTTTAATTTAGCTCCTTCTTTAAGGAACTTTTCAGCGTGCTTTCTTTTAAATTCGTAATCGTGATCATCAGTGTTAGGTCCGAAACGGATTTCCTTGATGACTACTTTTGAGGCATTTGCCTTCATCACCTTCTCACGTTTCTTTTGCTCATAGACAAACTTTTTGTAGTCCATGATTTTTGCTACCGGCGGATCTGCGTTAGGTGAAATTTCAACCAGGTCTAGTTCCATCTCGCGTGCTTTTTCAAGCGCGTCACGAGTGTCTATTACTTGTGGTTCAACTCCTTCACCTACTAATCGTAGTTTTCTAGCGCGTATCTTTTCGTTGATTGCGTGCTTGTCTTCTTTGATAATTCGAGCCGGTCCGCGGCTTCTGCGTCTTCTTATTGCTATGGCTATATAATTTTAATTAAACTTCAAATGTTTTTATCATGGAGGCAACTTCGTCTTTTATGAGCTGGCTGAATGTTTCAACGGTCATACTTCCTAAATCTTCTCCACCATGTTTACGTACAGAAATTGTGCCGTCTTTTTCTTCTTGTTCTCCTACGATCAGCATATACGGCAATTTATTCATCTCTGCCTCACGGATTTTTTTACCCATGGTTTCAGCACGATGATCAACTGCAGTGCGAATTTCGTTAATTTCTAGCGAATTTGCTACCTGTTTAGCATAATTTTCGTATTTCTCGCTGAGAGACAGTATGGTACACTGCTCTGGCATCAACCACAACGGGAAGTTACCACCAGTATGCTCTATTAAAATAGCAATAAATCGTTCCATACTACCAAAAGGCGCACGATGAATCATTACAGGTCTATGTGACTCATTGTCAGCTCCTTTATACCATAAGTCAAATCGCTCTGGTAAATTGTAATCTACCTGGATAGTTCCTAATTGCCAGCTACGACCTAGAGCATCCTTCACCATAAAGTCGAGTTTAGGGCCATAAAAGGCAGCTTCACCTTCTTCTATGACATAATCTAGACCTTTATCTTTTGCAGCACTGATAATTGCATTTTCTGCAATTTCCCAGTTTTTAGTATCTCCTATATATTTCTCTGGTTTCTTAGGATCGCGTATACTTACTTGAGCAGTAAAATTCTCAAATCCTAAAGAACCAAATACATAAAGTACTAAATCAATTACTGCTTTAAATTCCTTATCCAGTTGCTCTGGCATACAGAATATGTGCGCATCATCTTGAGTAAAACCTCTTACACGAGTTAAACCGTGTAACTCACCACTTTGCTCATAACGATAAACAGTACCAAATTCTGCAAAACGCTTAGGTAGATCTCTATAAGACCATTGCGAGCTTTTATAAATCTCACAGTGATGTGGGCAGTTCATAGGTTTTAATAAAAACTCTTCGTCTTCGTGAGGAGTTTTTATAGGTTGGAATGAATCTGCTCCGTATTTTTCATAGTGTCCGGATGTTACATAAAGTTCCTTAGAACCTATGTGTGGACTCACCACCATTTCATAACCAGCTTTTTTCTGTGCTGCTTTTAAGAAATTTTCTAAACGTTCACGTAGTGCAGCACCTTTAGGCAACCATAGAGGTAAACCTTGTCCTACACGTTGAGAAAAAGTAAACAATTGTAATTCTTTACCTAGCTTTCTATGATCACGTTTTTTAGCCTCTTCTAGTAACTCTAGATATTCTTTTAAATCCTTTTGTTTAGGAAAAGAAGTCCCATACATACGTGTTAATTGTGGATTGTTTTCATCTCCACGCCAGTATGCACCGGCAATACTCATGATTTTTACTGCCTTAATGATTCCTGTATTAGGAATGTGTCCACCACGACATAAATCTGTAAACGTATCATGATCACAAAACGTGATGTCACCATCAGTTAAGTTCTCAATGAGTTCAACTTTGAATGGATTATTTTGATCTTTATAAAATTGTATAGCATCGGCTTTTGAAACACTACGCATTGTAAATTCATGTTTACCACGTGCAATTTCTAGCATGCGAGCTTCAATTTTAGGAATATCATTTTCAGATATAGAGTGTTCCTTAAAATCTATGTCATAATAAAATCCATTATCAATCGCAGGTCCTATTGTTAAACTTACTCCTGGGAATAATTCTTCAATAGCTTGAGCCATAATGTGTGAAGTCGAGTGCCAGAAAGCCTCTTTACCTTCAGGATTACTGAACGTGAATAGTACTAGACTACCATCTTCTTCTAGAGGAGTTTTAGTCTCTACCTTAGTTCCATTAAAACTGGCGCTTATAACATTACGAGCAAGTCCGTGTGATATGCTCATCGCGACATCCATAGGAGTGGTGCCGTTTTCCATTTCTTTTATACTGCCGTCAGGCAAAGTAATTTTAATCATAACTACAAAATATGAACCTGCAAAGTTAATCGGTTTAGTCAAATGGCAATGTAATTTTTCATGTCATTTGTCGCCTATTTTGGTTAATTCTTCTATTTTAAAACACACATAGTAGTGACAATGAATTATTTACTCTATTTTAGATGAAATAAAATATAGAACAATGACTTCATTTGTAGGGAAATGGAAGTTGTTAGTGCTCGTATTATGCTGTGGTTATCTCGCTTTCGCGAAAGCGGAATTACCACCAGTTACTGCACATACCATCTTCTCAAGCACAGAAATTGCTACGTTTAGTATCAATAAAAACACTACACGCGCAGAAATATTTGACTTGTTTAAAGAGTTATTTATGACTCATAGTGTCAAGGCAAAATTGAATGGCTACAAACGTCATGCTGGCGTTATTAAATTACTTGACCTAACGCTTACAGACGGAAATGGGAAAGTTTACCCATTAAAGTTAGAAAAAGCAGACGGAATCGATGACGTGTGCTTAACTATTAATGCCGCACAGAAAAGTATCCTAGAATTTGCTGCATGTGTTAATGCTCAAAAAGCCGTGGAACCTGTCGCTGCCGGAGCTATAAATGAGGTGAAATCTACATTAAGTGAATCACAAAAACCAGATTCCTATTCATCTTCTCAAGATATATCTTCAGTTGAAAATACAGATGTTGCAAACTCGAGAATAGTAGCACAACAAGTAAATGCTGCCCGTAAATCACAAACCGATACTGAGATAGATGCCGCAAGATTGCGCGTTAAACAACAGCAAGAGGAACGCCGTCTAGATGTTCTAAAACGTAAAGCTAAAGTAGAAGCTCAACAAGAAGAAAATCGCATTAAAAACGAACAACTCGCAAAGGATCGCGCCGCAAAAAGAGAGCAACAATTACAAGAGGTACGTGATCGACAACTTGCCAAAAGACAAGAGCTAGAAGATGCAAGAATAGCAAAACTGGAAGAAGAGAAAAGGCAAATAGCCATCGAAACCGCTCGTATAGAAGCTCAAGCACAAGCAGAACGTGACCAACTTGCTCAATTAGAAAAAGAACGTATGGCTGCTCAAGAAAGGCAAGAACAACGCCGTTTAGAAGAAGAAGAAGCAAAAAGGGCTGCACAGCAACTTAAAGAACAGGAAAAGGAGAAAGAACGTGAAATAGTGCGAGTGCGTAAACGTCTCGAGGCAGAACGTCTAGAAGCTGTTAAGGTAGAAAAAGAACGTGTGAAATCAGAAAAAGCTTCGCTAGAACGACTGCGAATGGAACAAGAAATAGAACTAGAAAAACTATCTCAGGAACGTATTGCAGCTCAAGCATCACTTGATAAACAACTCGCAAAAGAACGAGAATTAGAAGAGGAAAAACGACGTAAAGAACGTGAACTGGCTGAGCAAGAACTTATAGATGAACGAGAACGCTATAGAGGTGAAAATGCAGCTATCTATCAACGTAAAGAGCTCATGCGCAATGCAAATGAAGATGATTATGTGCCAGATGAAGAAAAAATAATAGAACAAGGTTTTCTCATTTTTAATGCAGAGCAATGTAGTTTTAAAGTATATATGGGACGCACGATTGTGTATGACGCTTTTGGTAAGAAGATCTTAATTATAGAAGATGAATTGATTGATGCGCCACAAATTGGTAAAGTTGTCGTGAATGGAGTGGAAGGAACTTATGAATTTACTTCTAACCTTTTAATTATTAAAAACTCTAGTGGTAATCTTATAGATGAAAATGGAAAAGTTGTAGGCGCTGGAGCAATTGCAAGTCCTGCAACTGAAAAACTTTTTAAGGTTACAAACACATTTAGCATCGCTCCAGATTTGTCTAAAGAACAAGTAACTGCCGTTTTTTTAAGAATTGATTCTGCAAACTACGATACTGAGATATTGGAACTCACATATAATAAGGATCAATTAATTTCAAATTTAGTTTTTAGAATAGGTGAGGAATCTTATTCTTATAGTGATATTCAAGGAATAACTCAAATTACTATACAGCTTAATGAAGAACTACAAATAGCCAGAGTTATTGACTAAAATTATATAAAGTGACTGGTACAATAATTATTATAGATTTGTAAATGATTTAACTTAATTATGATGAATTTCAAAAAAGTACTTTTCAGTTTAATTCTCTTGGGCTTGTTTGCTATGAATTCTATTACTGCAGCAGCTTTTATCGATTATAGACTAGAGACGTTTAATTTAGATCGTGATAGTGAGAAAGAAGAAATTTTTTCATTAATAAAAACTTTGCGAGAAACTTATAAAATTGAAGCAAAACTCACAGCCTATAAAACACGAGGAGAGAAAATAATTAATTTGGGTTTCACTTTTGTAGATCAAAATTCTAGAACTACAAATCTTCACATTTCCACAGATATAGGAATCCCAGAAGTATGTATCGTTATAGATGATGATCAAATGGTCGTTGCATATGCTGGTTCTTGTGAAAAACAAGAAGAGTCAAGGTTAAAACGTGATCCTGAGCAATTAGAGCAGCGTCGCATGGAATTATATGAACGCGCGGAACGACTAAAGGCAAAAAAGGAAAGAGAGCAAGAAGCACTTGAACAAAGAAAGTCAAAACTTGAAAAGACTCAAGCCGCAAGTAGACAAAGACAGGAAAAAGAGGTTGTTCGCAAACGTGAAGCTATGGAAGCTCAGAAAAGAAAATTAAAAGAAAAAGCTGATCTAAGAAGAAAAGAAGTAGAGGCAAATAGAAAGCGACTTGAAGAAGAAAAAGCACTTCATCGAGAAGCAATTGAAACTCAAAGAAAAGGACTTCAAGAAAAATCTGAATCTAAAAGTCAGGAAGCTGATTTAGCAAGTAAGCGTGAAGTGATGGAAGCTCAAAGAAAAGAACTTCAAGAAAAAGCAGCATTAAGAAGAGAAGAAGCTGCCGCTAGAAGAGTTCAAACGGCTCAACGTAGAGATTCACTCATACAGTCTAGAGAAGCGCTCATGGAACAAAAAAGAGTTGAGTATCGAGCACGCATCAATAAGCAACGTAATTATCAAGATTCTCTAAATAAAGTTAGAAACAACCAAACAGTAGAACTGACCATTCCTAAGAAAACAGTAAGTAAAGCGGTAGAATTATCTTCAAGAACTGAATCATCATTACAAGTTCCATCTACAGTAACTGTAAGTGATAATTCGATGGATATAGAAAATACTAATTCAACTATAGAGTCTGTTAGAAAAGCCCAATCTGGTGGTAACGTAGATGATTTAAAAGAATCAGGAGCTATATTTTTCTCAGGCGAGCAATGTTCTTTTAAAACTCATGGTAATAAAACCTTTATTTATGATGGGATGAAAAACACCATCTTAGTTTTAAATGCACCGCTAGGAGATGATCCAGCTCGCGGAACAACAGTGTTGAAAGGCGTGACTTATAATTTTGAATTTGATGGGTTATCCTTATCAGTAAAAAATAAAGAAGGTTTACTTATTAATAAAGAAGGTAATTTATTGAATCCGCTGGCAAGTTTTACAGACAATGGATCAGATTCAAACTTTCAACAAACTAATGAATTTGTAATCACAGCGCAATCTAATGCTACAGAGATTAGAACAGTGATTCAAGAGTTGAACAAGCGTGGTTTTGAGTTTTTAATTCAAGAAAACGTGAGTAATCCTAAAGGAAATATCAATTATTTTGCCTTTAAAATTAATGGTAAATCTTATAGTTTTAAAGAATATGAAGGCATTCCTGTAGTATTGATACAGATTGACGAATCTCACAAAAAAGCCAGAGTACAAACGGCTGAGTAGCTCAAAACTACACCACATAAAATCCCGCATGGTTGTCAACTATGCGGGATTTTTTATGCAGTAAACTATAATAATAGTTAAATAACTACGTTTGTAGTTTGATAACTATAAAAATAGTTATATGTTTGAATCGTGAATGGGAAACTATTCTTTAAAACAATTAAGCTATGGAAAAACTCACGCAAAAGGAAGAAGAAATCATGCAGGCACTCTGGCAACTAGAGAAAGCCTTTGTAAAAGAAATTGTACCGCAATTATCAGGAACTAATCATTATAACACGGTTTCTACCATAGTGCGCAAGCTAGAGGAGAAAGGTTATGTGGCGCATGAAGCATTTGGAAAAACGCATCGTTATTTTCCTATTGTGGATAAGGAAAGTTATCGCAACACCTTTGTAAACAGTGCGATGACCAGATACTTTAATGACAGTTATAAGAATATGGTTTCCTTTTTTGCGAGTGAGGAAAAGATAAGCGCGTCAGACTTGAGAGAGATTTTAGAAATGATTGAATCTAAAGAAAAATAGCATGGAACAGTTTGTAGAATATTTTTTAAAGAGCGCTGGCGTACTCAGCATCTTTGTACTCGTTTATCATTTTTTACTGCGTCGTTTGACCTTTTTTCAGGCAAATCGTTGGTTTTTAATAGGAGGAATTATTGCCTCGATGACTTTTCCGCTGGTAGAAATTACTCAGACCGTTTATGTAGAGCAACCTGTACAAGAGTTCTATTATGTACCACAACACATCACAACTCCTATGGCAATGGTACTGGAGCAACCTGCCTCGCCTGTGGAAACACCATTTGATTACTGGCAACTTTTAGGGTTTTTATATCTTACTGTTGTCGCTTTTTTTCTTGGTAAAATGGTCGTAGAGCTTACGTCATTATTCCGCTTGATTAAAAGTGGGAAAACGGTTAAGAATGAAAAATTTGTGATGGTCACGCTTTCGCGAAAGCTAACTCCATTCAGCTTCTTCAACTATATATGCACTAGTGATACTGATGAACCTGGAGCTGCACTAGACGTTATTATGGATCACGAAAAAGTTCACGCTCGACAATGGCATAGTATAGATGTGCTGTTGAGTCATTTATATAGAGCTGTTTTTTGGATGAATCCGCTGGCGTGGTGGTTGAAAAAGCAAATAGGAGAGAACCTAGAATTCATAGCCGATGCTGAAGCAAAAACACAAACCAAAACTGGTATAAGCTACGAGCGCACTTTATTGAGCAGTGCTGCCTTCCACTTACAACCTTCACTGGCCAATAATTTTTTCACTCCATTCATTAAAAAACGAATCATGATGTTACAAAAAGAAGCCAGTGCTCGCTGGAATATGTATAAATATGCACTCATTTTACCAGTAATAGTGGTGTTTTTGTACAGCTTTAATGTAGTGACTGAAGTGGAATATGTGGAAGTTGCTGTTGAAGAAGTGTTTGAGAATGATCTTCAAAATCAAAACGAAAGTCAGCAACAAGTTGGAAACACAAAAACCAACATAGGTACTAGTTTGACAGTTTTAAATAATGAAAATGAGAACTTAAAAGAGGATCTTGTTTTTGACATCACCGCACAAACAACAGATAAAGAACTAGAAAAATTTGCCGCAAAAATCAATGATTATGCAAATTATCAAGTACGATTCAGTGATCAAGAGCGTGATGAAAATAAAGGTTTAAAACGCTTGAGTGTTGCCACAAAGTTTCCAGGAAAAAAGTGGAACAAAAACATGACCATAGGAAAAGAGCCTTTTGAACTTGTTCTAGTTAAAGTAGAGAAAGATAAATTGTTTATAAATGATGATAGCTCAAAGGAAAGCATTTATGTGAATGAAAAAGGAGTTCACATTGAAATGGAAGACTGGACTTATGGAGATTTAAACATAGAACAAACAGAAGATTTCAAATGGAAACGCGCCAATTATAAAGACGTAAATATCTATATTAAAATTACTTCTGCATCTACTAAAGAATCTCTGGAAGAGCACAAAAAATGGCTTAAAGAAAACCATAATGTAGATTTTAAATACAGTAAGCTACGGTATAAAAAAGGAAAGCTGGTTGCTATTAAAATAGAACTGAATGATAATGATGGTTCTAAAATTTCGCAGACTTATAAGAATAAAACCGCTATTCCTAAAATATGCATTGAAGGAAAGATTGATGGTGATCAAAAATCTTGGAGATTGAATAATTGTGAAGGCGTAACACCTACAACTTATCAATTAGGAGATGTGCAGTATTACAATCTCAATCAAGATGAGTACGCAAAATTGACTCAAATGAATCTAGATAGTATTATTCAAAACGCTCGATTGCACATGATGGATTTAGATGGCTTACAAAATGGTATACAATTAGAGTTGAATAACATTAATATGGACTCTATTCAGAATCAATTGAACATCCAATTCAAAAACATGAACATGGATTCCATTCAAGATTTGTTGAACAATTCAATATTGAACCTGAATACAGATTCTTTGGTCAATTACTATCAGGTTCTACCAGATATGAGTCAGTTTGAGGATATGGACTTTTCACGATTTGAAATACCTAATAATCTAGTTAGTTCAAATAAGTATATCATCATGGGAAATCCAGATGGCTCTAGTCCATTAATTATTATTGATGATAAAGAAAGTGATGAGTCTGTTATGAATGGCAACATGGATATGAGTAACATAGAATCCATGAACGTATTGAAAGGAAAAGATGCTACAGATTTATATGGAGAAAAAGGTAATGATGGAGTTATCATAATTACAACTAAAGATGGAAAAGGTCTAAAAAAGCTTGATAGGCTAGAAGGTAGAACTGCATTATTGAACGAAAGAAGAGAGGAAATGGATTCTATACGCTCGGATAGAAGAGAACAAATGAGTGAGCGTAGAGAAGAGCTCATCAAAATTAGTGAGGAACGTAAAAGTGAATTCGAAAAAAGAAAAGAAGAAAGAGTAAAATTGATTCATGATTCTAATGTTCCTTATGAAATAGCTGCAAAAAATTTCATAGAAGATTTAGATCATGAGGATGCCGTTTATTTATTAAATGATGTAATTATTAGCAGAAAAGAATTTAATGAATTAGGAAAAGAAGATAGAAGGAAATCTATAAAAATGGGTCCTAAGATTTCTAATACCTTACTAAATGATTTTTATCCATTAAATGAGAATCAGTATTTAGTCTGTATAGAATTAAAGAAAGCAGGTTCTGATAGATTTGCAAAAAAAATAAATAAGGAAATTCTATATAGATTGAACGAAGCACAACAAACACGAATTATAAATTATCTAGATAATCTTAAAAAGATACCAAGAAAGCTAAGGAATCCAAAAATTATGAATACGGACCATGCCGACTCTGGAACTAATTATTATCAAGAATATGTTGATCGGCTAAACTATATTAGAGACCCTAAAACTAACAAAGCACCTATTTACATTATCGATGGAGCTGTTTATCCGTTAACAACTACAAAAGATCAACTTGATGCATCAAGTGTGAAAAATATTAAATATTATTCCAAAGAAGAAGCGGCTCAAGAGTTTGAAGGTGTAAATGATGCCGTTGTAGAGATTATGACACATAAAGGAATCGGTCCTTCATTCTTATCTGAGAATAAGAGTTATTTGTTTCCAAAAAGTCAGGAGATCACTTCTATGTCTATTGAAGAATCTGACACCTTGAAGAATTTTAATCAGGCAGTTTTAGAAAACTACGGCGAGAAAGTAAGAGAAAAAGGATACTCTTTTAAAATCAAAACTTTTAAGGAACGCAACGGTAAAGTGGTGAAATTGAAAATTGAGTTTGCAGGCACTGACTATGCTATTGCGACTAATAAAGGAATAGCTCAACTCACTTTTAACTATTTTAAAGATGGCTCTAACCCTAAAATGATATCAGTGAGTAATTAGATTTGAGAATTAATTAGCCTTAAATAGCCTGTCTTTATAAAAGATGGGCTTTTTTTATGGATTGAAAAATTGTGGTTATATTTAAAAAGATACCTTTGCTATATGAGAAAAAAGCTCTTTAAAATACTAGCCAGAGTTAATAAAGCGGTTTTACCCAGCTTTACAAAACGTAGATTAGATTTAAGCAAATCCAGTAAATGGCAAATGATGATTTTCGGTTATAGATTATGGGTAACTAAAAACGCACTCGATTAATGTATTGTTCCATCACAGACCAGTGTTACCGCACCGTAGAAATAGCAGAGCGCCCATTGCGCATCGTTTCACTTGTTCCTTCACAAACAGAATTACTTGTAGATCTAGGACTAGAGGAACATCTGGTAGGAATCACTCGTTTCTGTGAATATCCAGAAGGACTGCTGGATCGTATTAAGGTTGTGGGCGGCACAAAAAAAGTGGTCGCTTCTCGCATCTGGGAAGTGAAACCTGATCTTATCATTTGTAACAAGGAAGAAAACACAGAGGAAATCGTGCTGGCTTGTCAGGAAATAGCGCCTACTTACGTATCAGATATTAGTAATCTTGAAGATGCTATTGAGATGATTAAAGATGTAGGCAAGATGACTGGATCGTCCTTCAAGGCAAAGTCTTTAGCGAGTGCTATTAATATCAATTTCAATCATCTAGAAAAGTTGACTACTGAGCATCAAGAGGCTTTATATCTTATATGGAAAAATCCATATATGTCTATAGGTAGTGATACTTTTATTCATGACATGGTAAAACGCGCTGGTTATAATAATATCATGGATGGTGCGAGTCGCTATCCAGAATTGACCTTGGAAAACATTGTAAACCTCAATCCAGATGTGATCATGTTCTCGTCAGAGCCTTATGCTTTTACAGAGGCAGATAAGAAGGAAATTGAAGACGCTTTCGCGAAAGCGGAATTAAAACAGCCTCACTATCTCAACGTAGATGGTACTTACTTTTCATGGTACGGTAGCAGGCTCAAAAATGCACCAGATTACTTTAAGGGCTTGCTAAGGAATTAGTTGGATTGAGATTTCAATAACATGATTTCTTCTTTAAGCTGTGCTGCTTTTTCAAGAATAGCATTACTCTTTTCTCTGTTTTTGCGAGCTATCTCAAAAGATTTGCGCATCAAGGAACGGTAGAGGTTCTCTTTTCTACTTATGGCGATTGTTGCGTTATTCATAACCATTAATTTGATTACAAAATTAGAAACGATGTCAATTAAATTGTCTTCACATTAAGTTAATATGGGTTAAGGAGTTATTAATTGTGAGTGGAGACTTTTTAAGAATAGATGAAACAAAAAAAAGCTGTTTGATTAACAAACAGCTTTTAACATTTCCCCATATGAATATCAACATCCATATATACTAGACGCAAAATTCACAAAAGGTTGCGTGAGGTTTTTTATTATTTAGTCTTGGAGAGCAAACACACGTTGTAATAGGTCTGTTCCTCTAGAAGAAACTTTACTACGGATCTCGATTTCTTCCTGTGCAATCATTTTAAAAACACCTTCTAGCGCTTTTTGAGTCACATAATCTGTAAGATCTGGATTTACATTTCTAGTTAGTGGTATAGAATTATATTTATTGATAGCTCCAGACCATAACTCAGTAGCGCCTACTTCACCAAGCTTGTTATTAATAATAGGACTGAATTTTGCGTAAAGCGCTTGCTGCGTAGAGTTTTCAAGATAAGATGTTGCTGCACGTTGATCTCCCAAAAGAATTTGCTTTGCATCGTTAAAGGAGATTCCTTTTACAGCATCTACAAAGATAGGAAGTGCTTCTTTAGTAGCATCCTCGGCAGCTCGGTTGAGGAGTTTCAAACCTTCGTCTGCAACGCTGGATAATCCTATTTTACGTAAACCATCATCTACTTTTTGTAATTCTTCAGGTAATAATATTTTAACGAGTTCATTTCTATAGAAACCATCAGTCGCCATTAGTTTTGAAACTTCTTTATCTATTCCTTGATCTAGCGCTTGTCTTAATCCCATACCTATGTCTGCTTGAGATAGAACGCCGCCACCTTGAGGAATACTGTTTACTATTTCACCTAGACTACCACAACCTATAAACGCGATTGCTGTAAAGAGAATTAAAAATTGCTTTTTCATGATATTATTTTTTTCAAAGATATGAGAAAAGTAGGGTATAGATAAGTCTTATATTTATTATGTTATTGGTATAAAAATTGATAAACCATAATCCTAATTATTACTCTATGAAACGCATTCTTACTCTCATTTTAGGATCATTATTATTTACGAGTTGTTATACTACTACCAGTCTTGCTAACCGTATAGATAGTAACCCTATGAAACTCACGCCAGACGTGTTAACCGGTCTTTATGAAAATAGAATTGAAGGTGATGATGTAAATAGTTTATGGAATGACTTATGTCTCCATAAAAAGGATAAAAAACAAAACATAGCCGAAGGTAATCAAGTGTTTCTTTCCTATACCAATGAAAACGAAATCACTGCTGAACTCTATGAAGATGATGTTTTACTAGATACAATGACGCTTCCAGGTAAACCCAGCAGCGACTATTTTACAATAAGAAAAGGAAGTCATTTTTTCACCATAATTTTAATTACTTCTATTAAAAGCAAGAAAACTATCATAGGTAATGATTCCAATGCGAATTTACTCATCGCACAAGGTTATTCTCATAATGCCATGTTTCTAGAAAATAATGCTGACGATGACTCAGAAGTAATTACTGGCGTTTATATGAGGAGAAGCGATGATAGACCAGCGCAGTAGATATAAGTTGCAATGAGATATTTGTAATTTCTAAATAATTAAAAAAGGCCTCAAACTTTTAAAGTTTGAGGCCTTTTAAATATTAAATGAATAGGACTAAAGATCCAGTCTGTAAATCATGTCAAATCCAAAGAATAAACTACTGTCAAATTCATTATTCAAACGAGCTCTATCATCTCCATTCACTTGAATAGTTAGGATTTGAGCACCTATCTTATCACCAGAGTTATAAAGACCATAATCTGTAGTATCTAAACCAGCTTTGGCTCTTACTATAAACTTGTCCATAGTATAAGAAAGGTATAAACCACCACGTATAGATTCTTCTTGTACGTAGCGATCAGTCAATCCTAAGTTATAAGATTTAACAGAAGTACGTAAATCTGCTCCTAGGCTGATTTTTTTAGTCAGGCTGTAGTTTGCTTCCATACGAATAGGGAACGCAGCGTCTATATAAAATTTATTGTTAGGAGTTCTATAATACACACCTAGTAATGGAGTGATAATTGTTCCAAATTCTTCAGAGGAACTGTAAAGTCCATATTTAGTTCTGAATCTATTTTTATGACGGTATTCTAATAAGGCGATAGCACCCATTTGAAAGTCTTGATTAGCCACTTCGGCACCTAGGTTAGAACCTATTTTTGGTAATAAAAGATAAGTACCAGTCCACTTTTTTGAATGGTACACTTTTGCTCCTAAGTTAATACGAGTCATGATAAGGTTCTCTCTGGAAAGGCCACTTCCTAGCACGAGGCTAGAGTTTTCAACCGTCATACCAGTGATTAAAATCGTTTTATCATTAATAGGAGTAGGAAGCAAGAATTCAAGATTCACATTAGTAATGTTAGTCTCATGAGTTTGTTCTAAGTCTTCAAGAGTAGTGTTAGCGACATTAAGTCTAACTAAATCTAAATAGTTTTGTGCGGTGGTGATGTTTAAACCACCAAGGATAATAACAAGGAGTAGTATCTTTTTCATGTAAGGAATATATTGGGTTTTGTCAAAAATATCAAACAAGACTTAAATATTCACGAATTTTCAATCTTTTTATCTACATTTTTAGTAATCCTGTATTTATACAAATAAAAACGCCTTAAATCTAAAATTGATTTAAGGCGTTATTAAAAAAAGTTTATAAATCTTATTGATCTATAGAACCCATTACTTTTTGTGCAAAAGCGTTTGCGGCTTCAACGCCGCTCATTCCTTGAGCAACATTTGCGTGTACTTCAAGAGCTCCACATATATTTGTTATTAATTCTCCTATCACATCCATCTCTTCCTCAGTTACAGCTCTGTGTTCTGAGAAATGTTCAAGAACTTCAAGAGTGGTTTCAAGTTGCTCTGGAGTAGTTCCTTTTTGAAGATGTCTAATTATCGGTAACTTCATGGACTAGTTCTTTTAGGTTTTCAAATTTATTAGTCTGTACTTGGTTTACAAATGCACCATCTTTAAAGGTTGCAAACGTAGGTAAATTATCCACCGTTGCCATTTTGCGAGATTCAGGGAACTTCTCTGCATCTACAAGTAGAAACGTCATGTTCTCATTTTCAGCTGCTAATTTCTTGAACTTAGGCTTCATTAAGCGGCAATTACCGCACCAGCTTGCCATGTATTGTACTACTACAGTACCGTTGTTTGCAACTATTTCCTGTAGGTTATCTTGTTCTAATGTTTGCATAGGATACTATTTTTAAAAGAAACACAACCCAAGAGTTCTCAAATAGAACACTTGAGTTGCGTTAGAATTATAACTGTAAATTAGTTTTGAGAAAGGTATGCTGCTGTCCCTTTACGGTCAGCGCTCATAGCGTCTTTTCCTTCTTCCCAGTTTGCTGGACATACTTCACCGTTCTTTTGAACGTGAGCATAAGCATCAATTAATCTTAGGAATTCATTTACGTTACGACCTACTGGCATGTGGTTTACACCTTCATGAAATACTGTTCCTTCTTCATCGATAAGGTATGTAGCACGGTAAGTTACATTATCACCTTTAAGAACATATGCCTCTAAGTTATCATCATACTCTTGCTCGATGTCTAAGATATCTAACATGTTTGCAAGATTGCGATTTGTGTCTGCAAGGATTGGGTAAGTTACACCTTCGATTCCACCATCATCTTTAGGAGTATTTAACCATGCAAAGTGAACCTCTGGAGTATCACATGATGCACCTATAACAACGGTATTTCTTTTTTCAAATTCACCTAAGGCTGCTTGAAAAGCGTGTAACTCAGTTGGACATACAAATGTGAAATCTTTAGGGTACCAAAAAAGAAGTACTTTCTTGTTATTGTTCTTTGCTTCTTCAAGAACATTTAACTTAAAAGTATCTCCCATTTCATTCATTGCATCTACATCGATACTTGGAAATTGTCTTCCTACTATTGCCATAATACTATAATTTAATAAGGTTTGTTTTTCAGTGTGCAAAAGTACTTCACAACAGCTGTTTTGAAGCACTATTTACAATCTTATAACATAATAATGTTATAGAGGTATGTTATAGTATAGGTTGTTGATTATAAGAATTGATTATTTATAATTACTCCACTTCTGGCTTTATTTCGCTCGTTTTTTCTGTGGTACTTGCCGCATATTTGAAACCACTGTTCCACCATTGAGTCATTTTAGACTTATTAAAAATGAGCGAATTTGTAGTCAGTACCGTAGGTGTATAATAAAAATTAAGAATCGCGTTATTGTGATTTGCTGTAAACTTTCCGATAGCGATGTTTTGCTTTTCAATCCGATCCATCATAAAACCGTGAAGACTGGTTAGTAAAGAAAAGACATTTGTAGAAGGCAAGCTGTTATAATAAGTAGCTTCTGTTTCTAGGACAATCACATCAACCGTCGTTGCTCCACGTTCTATGGCTTCCTTAATAGGCACCATACTACCATAACCACCATCTGCATACTCGCAGTTGTTCTTTTTTACCAGGCTCATGAAAGGTATGTAATTGCATGAAATCCAGATCCAGTCACAAAAATCCTCGTAACCTATATCTTTTACAGATTTATACTCAGTTTCATTGAGTGATAAATTAGATACGGTAACAATCACATCCTTGTGTGTAGCTCGCAGTTCATTAAATTCTTCAATAGTAAAAATTTTAGAAATTAGTTTTCTTAGGTTTTTGCTTTCACCAAAGGTTTTATTACCATTAAGAAAATTGCGCAGTACGTTATAGTGGTTGATTTTGATTTCTTCAACTCCATATTTACTTTTCTTAACTATAAATGGGCAGTTACTAAAAATGGATTTCTGATTTACATTTGTATAAGCCTCTTTAATTTTTTCAATTTTTTGAAGTGCGAGATGCGAAATCAATAAGCTTCCCGTAGAAGTACCAATGTAAATATCGTAATCTAGTTTTTTTTCTTCAATGAGATATTGAGCAACGCCACCGGCAAATGCTCCTTTACTACCACCACCAGAAATAACTAATGCTCTCATTGATATTTAATTTACTTATTTCCCAGTCAAGCTCTCATAAACCGAAGTTCTAAATCGCTCTGCATTGATAAAACCATCTCCATAGCCTTGATCGTCATAAGAAGCAGTAATCGAATCATCTTTAATAATTTCTTCTTTTGAAACTCCATTATGGATGAGCCTTTCAATTTTGGACTTAATATCAGTTAACATTTCTATATTTTTAACTAGGTCATCATAAGAGGCAAGAGTTCCGTGGCCTGGAATGATTTTAGTTCCTCCATTAATCGTTGCTAGTACTCTTAACTGAGCTTCTATATATCCAGTTATTGATCCGCCAGATTTTAAGTCTATATAAGGGTACTTTGCATGAAAAAACACGTCACCCATGTGAACCACATTTTCCTCTACAAAGTAGATAAAGGTATCACCATCTGTATGTGCATTATGAACATGTATCAATAGACAGGTCTGAGTAGGTAATTGTAATTCTAGTTCTTCCTCTAGGGTTAATTCAGGGATAAAACTTTCTTCTTTATCTGCGGCAATTAAACGTTGTTTTACATTTTCGTGAGCTACTAAAGTTGTTTCCTTAGAATTAAAATTTCCATTTCCTCCAGTATGATCACCGTGATGATGTGTGTTTATTAAATAGGTGATAGGGAATTCAGTAATTTCCCCTATGGCATCTTTAATCTTATCACTTAATGGTGCAAATTGATCATCTATCATCACTACTTTATCCTTATCAAGAGCAATCATAATATTACCACCAGAACCTGTGAGCATGTATGTGTTCTCACTTACCTCAGTAGTTTTAATTTGAACTTTATCAAATCGATCTTGTGCACCACTTATCATTGAAATCATTAAAGTCGATACGAGTAATACGTTCTTCATTTTTAATTTGTTTAATTGAAATTCCGCACCTGATGCAGAATCTGTTTGTATTATTTGTCATGCTGAACGACGATTCAGCATCTGCTCATGATGGAAAACAATAATTATTCCATCTCGTGATACTTAAAATTTTATCGTTTTGCTGGCGGAATGAATTCCGCCGCTATGCATATAATCCGTCGCCTACGGCGTTCTTTCTTTTTGCGCCGACTGAAGTCGGCTTTTCAGATGGTGCATGAACACAACTTCTGTTTTGCTGACAACCTTTCAAAATTACAATCTATTCCCCATAGATCTCAAAATGATATTTTGAAAATTAATCTCAAATCTCAAATCTCAAATCTCAAATAAATTATCACTATTGACTATTGACTGAGGACTTAATGACTAAGAATTTTCTAAAACTGTTCCTCACCAATCATATCAAGCGTAGGTTCTTTTTTAACCAGTTGCCTGATCTTAATACTAAACGCTGCAAAAATTAAGGTCACGATAGGAGATAACCAACTGAAAATCGCATAAATAAAATAATCTGCGACACTCACACTTAACGTGCTGCTATGATAAGCTCCACAGGTATTCCACGGAATAAGTACTGATGTTACCGTTCCAGAATCTTCCAGTGTTCTCGAGAGATTTTCTGGAGCGAGTCCTTTTTCACGATACGCTTTCTCATACATTTTACCTGGTACAACCAGTGCCAGATATTGATCACTTGCTGTAACATTAATAGCAAGACAACTCGCTACCGTACTGAAGAATAAACCAAACGTACTGCTGAACATATTCAATAAACTTCTTGAAATTCTACTCAGTGCACCAATCGCGTCCATCACACCACCAAAGACCATCGCACAGATAATCAGCCAGATGGTTCCTAGCATGGATTCCATTCCTTTTCCTTCAAATAGTCCTGCCAGTTCTTCAACTATTTTAGGATTGTCAGAAATAGGAGCGACCTCGGTTTTTACAGTAATCGCGTTCATGATTCCTTTATAGCCAGCTTCAAAACTCCATTCTTCCATACCAGAAACTGAGAGAACTAGATCTGGTTGAAAAATCAACGCAAACACAGCTGCAAGTAATGTTCCTATGAGTAAGGCAATTAAAGGCGAGATCTTTTTTACAATCATTGCAATTACGGCAACTGGAACTAGAAATAACCATGGAGACGTATTAAAAGTTGCATCAATTGCTGCCTGATATTGAGAAACATCGGCAGCTCCAGTGGTGTCTATGGTAAAACCTAGAATGATAAAAACTATGAGCGTAATTATTATCGTAGGCACTGTCGTGTAAGTCATGTATTTAATGTGGGTGAATAAATCTGTTCCAGCCATGGCAGGAGCAAGGTTAGTCGTGTCACTTAATGGACTTAGTTTATCACCAAAATACGCTCCACTCAACACCGCACCAGCCGTCATTCCAGCACTTATTCCCAGAGCTCCAGCGATTCCTATAAGCGCAATACCTACGGTAGCACTCGTTGTCCAGCTGCTTCCTGTAGCGACAGAAATCACAGCACATATCAATACACAAGCGGCTAGAAAAATAGTAGGATTCAGTATATCAAGACCATAATAAATCATTGTGGGAATGATTCCACTAACCAGCCATGTTCCTGCCAGCGCACCTACCATAAGCAAAATGAGTATGGCACCAGTTGTGGATTTTAGGTTTTGGGCAACTTCCTCAACCATCGATTTGTAAGAAACTTTGTTTCTAAAACCTACAATCGCCGCAACGGCACCACCTAGAATAAGTATGAACTGGTTTGTTCCACCTAATGCACTATCGCCAAAGATGAAGACATTATAAGCCAGCATTCCTATCAACGCAATCACGGGAATGAGCGCTTCCCATATACTGAGTTCCTTGTTAATAATGATTTTTTCGTCCTCTTGATTGATATTTTGACTTTCCATGAATCGGGATTAGTTGAGTGTAATGTTACGATTTTGAAGACGCGTTTGCAAGTGCTCGTTTAATCTATAACATATTTGTGGAGCAATTTTTTCTCGTATCCCAGCTTTCGCGAAAGCGTATATAAAACACTTATTACTGGCTTGAATACATTGAAGAAGAAACTATCTACCTGAGTGTCGCCCCATTTCAATAAAATAATGGCATAAAATGGATTGAAAGGAATCTGATTACTGCCGAAAGTTTTACCATCACGCACGAGTCCAAATAAAGCCGCCATAAAATTTTCAAATCCAGGCTGTCCAGGTTCTAATTTTGCTCTGAAAATGATGGGATGATCGCTAGGATTATAAAATCGATGGTTGTCCATCACGGGAACTTTAAAAATGTCGCCAGGTTTTAAATACAGTTCTTTGCCTAAATAATGAACACCTAGCATTCCTACAACTGGTTCAAACTGTTCTGTGAAATACTTATGGTAATGCACAGGATTGCCGCCACCAGGTTGTAACTCTACTTCTATATAAGTAAATGCGCCATGAGTTTGCGCACTAGTCTCTAGAATAGTAGCGCGTTCTTTTGTAATAGGATTGACGTACGATCTTGCCATATTGTAAAAGTAAGATTTAAGTAGTCAGTCGCAGTACCAGTTCCCAGTTAACCAATCTTAAACACCTAAAAACTTAAACCTACATCTAAACTTAAACTCAACAACTCTCGTACTCACGTACTCACAAACTCAAAGATTCAAGAAATCAAGAATTTACCGCTCAAAAACCTCGCGATTCGCAACCTTAATAAAGTGATAATAAATAGTGATAACTCATCTTGAAAGAAAGTGAATAGAATCGTTATTTTTACCATCCAAAGTTTACATAATGTCAGAACAAATAGAAAGAGTAAAGTGCTTGATCATAGGATCAGGACCAGCAGGATATACAGCAGCCATTTATGCCGCACGTGCAGATATGAAACCATTACTTTATACCGGTATGGAACCAGGCGGACAGTTAACAACCACAACTGAGGTTGATAATTTCCCAGGTTATCCTGAAGGTATCGATGGACCTACTATGATGGTAGATTTGCAGAAACAGGCAGAACGTTTCGGTACTGAAGTACGCATAGGAATGGTTACTGAGGTTCAATTCAACACTGAAAAAGGAGGAATTCACACAGCGATAGTTGATGGGAAAACTAAAATTGAAGCACATACCGTAATTATATCTACTGGAGCAACGGCTAAGTATTTAGGCTTGCCTAGTGAGCAAAGATTGCGTGGTGGTGGAGTAAGTGCTTGTGCAGTTTGTGATGGATTCTTCTATAAAGGTCAAGAAGTAGCTATAGTAGGAGCTGGAGATACCGCTGCAGAGGAAGCTACTTATCTTTCTAAAATATGTTCTAAGGTTACCATGTTAGTACGTAAAAGTGAAATGCGTGCTTCCAAAGCAATGCAACATCGAGTGGTTAATACAGAAAACATAGAAGTATTATTTAACTCTGAGGTTGATGAGGTTCTAGGTGAGCAAGTAGTTGAAGGTTTACGTATCGTGAACAATCAAACTCAAGAGAAACACGATATAGAAATCACTGGATTATTTATCGCGATAGGGCACAAACCTAATACAGATATATTTAAAGGTCAACTCGACATGGACGATGCTGGTTATTTAAAAACTCAAGCTGGTACTACATTTACCAACTTGCCAGGAGTTTTTGCTAGTGGTGATGTTCAAGATAAAATTTACAGACAAGCGATAACTGCTGCAGGAACAGGTTGTATGGCTGCACTCGATGCAGAACGCTACCTTGCCGAAGTAGGAATAGTAGAACAAGTAATTGCAGGAGATTATTCTATTGAGTAATTAAGAGTATTTACTAGATAAAAAAAATAGCCTCGCATCGCGAGGCTATTTTTTTGTTTTGAATTCTTCATTGCAAGGAGCAATAGCGACGTGGTAATCTGTTTATCGTATTCAAATCAGCATACTGCCAACTGCCTACTGAATAACTGCCTACTGAATTTACTTCTTAATCAACTGCGTCTTTCCGGTAAATTTCTCTAATACCACTTTAGGAGTATTATACAATTCAATTTTTGCATCATCAGTTGCAGCAAGAGTTAATTCATCTTTTACGTTCACTTCAGAGCTTGTATTATGAGAAGCTTTCATGTTGAGCTTATCATAAACGAGGTTATTTCCATTATAATCTGCTCTATCCTCGAGCAATAAGGTTGCGGTATTTACATCACCTTCCAGTCGAGCATCTGTGCGGCCTTTCATAGTAAGGTTAATATCATCAAATTTAAGAAGTGCTTTTGCGCTCGCTTTATCAGAGAAATTGATGATGGCGTCGTTTCCTCTCAAATTTAATTCAGATTTAGAATTTCCTTTTAAGTTTAGAGAAAGTTCACCTATGTCTGCTGTGATAAAAAGTTTAGCTTCATCTTGAACCTCTAGTTCTAGTTGATCCATTTTAAGCTCAGTGATAGCGCTTATTTCTGCTTTATCTTTTGCGATGATTTTAGTTAATCCTGGAGGATAAATCAATCGTATGGTCATTTCTTTTTTAGAACGTATTCTAGCGGTTGAGGTAATACTTAAACTTCCTTCTACTACGGCAACTTCTAGAAACTGGTGCAAGTTAGAATCTGTAGTGATCTCTACTTGCGCTTCAATTCCTTCCACAATGGCTACCTCATAATCTCCACCTATTTCTATAACTGTAAATGGATCTACGTTTGTAATAACGGTACTAGGTTCTCTATTTCCTTTTACTTTTTCTTGCGCCTGTGAAACGGCAGCAGTAAGAATCAATACTACGAGTAATAATTTTTTCATCTGATAATAATTTGTTTATCAAAGGTAAAACAAAAACCGCTCCAAATGAATGAAGCGGTTTTAAGTATGATAAAGACGTGGTGATTTAAAAGCCGAAACTTTTGCCCCAACCCTAAAGGGTGAAGTTTCTTTCTTATAGAAAACAAAAGTTGTCGTTTCCGCACCCTTTAGGGTTGGGGAACGGAAACAAAAACCTCAATTCTATAATACAAATTGAATATCTTGGACTTGATACTAAAAGACTCACAACTAAAAAAGAAAATTATTTAAAAACCGCTCCAAATGAATGAAGCGGTTTTCTAGTCAACAAGAATCTCTTAAAATTTGGTTGACAATTACATTATATTAGAATCAATAACTTACCTCAGATTCAATTTCCACACCACCTATATTTACTTTTTTAGTAACAGTTCTTTGAGTGGTAGAGTCATCATCATCTTCATATTTCCAGTCGCTGTCATCATTTGAGTTCGGTGGACTAGGAGCATTTTCTGCCTCTGGAACTTCATCTTCTTCAGTTTCTTCTATTACAGGACAATCTAGACATACCGCTTTACCATCTTTAACTTGATAGGTGTAAGAATTATTGCTGCCCAGCGAGAATGCATCATTACTTATGTATTCTTTGTAATGGTCTGCAAACTCTTCATTCATATGAGCCTTTGTGCCATCAGGTAAGTTGACTATAATTTCAACTTTATGGTTATTCAAACTACCACCACTTAAGTGGAAATAATCGTTCACAGTTAGTGAAGAGTCTGTAATAACATAGTTGTATTCTATTTGTGAGGCGTGATCTTTTGCTTCTTGAATAGAAGAACCTTTTGCTTTAAAACGCACACTTATAGAAGCAACACTGTCTGTGGTTGCGGCAATAGCAGTTTTAATTCCCATTAAACGTACTTGTCTCTCACCGTCATACTCACCTATACTAAAATGTGTACCGTTTACGTAAACATTATCGTAACCTTCATAAGTACTATCTTCCATATTCAACTGGAACACTTTCTCTTTATTCACAGGAAACTTTTCTAATCGATTCACATTACCGTCAAACGCTTGTGAAGTTCCTACAGTAGCAATAATAACACAAAGTCCTACGACAGATGCTACCCAAAGTAAACCTATAACGACCTTGGCAGTGCGACCTATAGATCCCATATTAGAAACTAATAATCGCAATCCTAAAACGGCAATTATAAAAAACGGAATTCCTACTAGAAAGAATACCGTCAAGTAAATCCACCATGGTGAGATGTTAGACGGTATGCTCATATTCATGAGTAACATGATGTCATCACTTTGCAACTGTGCAGTTCCTATTCCTATAAGGCTAAAGAATAAAGCAATCAATCCAGTCGCTCCAAGTAAGAACATAAACAGTCCTATGATTTTTGCAATGGCTTTAAAAATCCCTTTGATTAGTCTTCCTAAAAAGCCGAAGAAACGCACTGTTCCGCGCTTTCCTCGTTGACCTACAATTCGGTAGTCGGCGTCGGTCTGCCCATCGACTACATCATCAAAACCCGACTTGAAATTCTCGCCTATATTTGAAATATTTACTTCTTTTCCCATCATTTCTAATCGCTGATTAGTAGTGACAGCATCTTTTGCAACGATCCAGAAGATAATGTAAGCTAATACATTAAACGGAAATGTTATAAATGATACTACGACAAAAAAGATTCGCACCCATATCGCATCTATACCTAGAAAGTGACCTAGTCCAGCACAAACTCCACCTATATAACCATTTAAGGTATCTCTATATAACGGCTTACTGAAGCGGCTCTTCATTTCCTGTGCAGTAGATCTACGTTCACCTTCAAATATTTCTTCATCAACCTCATAATCTTCAGGTTGTCCCATGATGGAAATTACTTCTTCCACATGATTGATAGAAATGACTTGTTGCTCGTTTGCTCTTTTTTCAAGAAAAAGCTCAGCTACACGAGATTCTATATCGGCCATGACCTCTTCAGATCCTTGCATACCGCTAAATGAGCGACGTACAGCACCTAGATATTTTTGTAATTTATTATAGGCATCTTCATCGATGTGAAAGAACAGCCCTGCGAGGTTTATGTTTATGGTCTTGTTCATGATTTCTTGGTTTTAGTGGTGGTTACCAGGTTAACGGCGTTTTTAAGGTCATCCCATGTACTGGATAATTCTTTAAGGAAAATCTTTCCAGTTTCAGTCAGTCCATAATACTTACGTGGTGGACCACTGGTACTTTCTTCCCATCTATAATTGAGTAAACCTGCATTTTTTAATCGAGTAAGTAACGGGTAAATAGTTCCTTCTACTACCAGTAACTTTGCATCCTTAAGAGTCGCTAGAATCTCTGCCACATAAGCATCTTCTTCCTTGAGAATGGATAGAATGCAGTACTCGAGTACTCCTTTGCGCATTTGCGCTTTTGTGTTTTCTATCTTCATGTTGTTGGGTTATTAGATTCAGTTTTAGTGCTTAAAAACGGAATCGTTAACGGGTATTTAAAAAGCATCCCATCATTTGCTTGCATCGCACCTTTAATAGTATAGACTAGATCTATAACACCTAGAAGAAGTATCGCTCCACCTAAAAGGATTCCTACACCTAGCATGGTTGCAAATATTCCCATATTCTGACCGTGCATCCATTCATCACCATCCATTCTATCTAGAGCCTCTATAAACTCAATGCCGCCAGACGCAAACGCAAATACTATAATAACAGCTCCTATTATAAAAAGAGCGATCGAGTAGAGCGTCATGCTCAATTGAAAGTTAATGACTTGTTTACCGTGATGATCCACAAAGTCAGATTTCTTAGAATTCATCATCCATAATAAAATGGGTAAAATGAAATTCCCTAAAGGAAATAACCATTTCCCAAAGCTCAACAAGTGGATACAAGTCGCTAAGTTTCTGTGGTTATTTTGTAAGTTGTTCTCCATAGCCTATTATTTTCTTATGCAAATATATATCTAAAAGATAGTATTATGCAATACAAAGTACTAAATATTTTAAAATAATTTTTATTTGTTGGTATTCGCTTTCGCGAAAGCGTAGCCATAACAAGCCTTTTCACTACATTTACACAAAATGTTAAAAATGATATCTCCAAAGAAAATAAATGCCTTTACCTTCTTAAAACTACCTAGTGCATGGTGGGCAGGTGTGCGATGTAAATCAATAACGGAGGAATCGTGTCAGGTAAGCGTGAGGCATAAGTGGTTCAATCAAAACCCATTTAAGAGCATGTATTTTGCCACTCAAGCCATGGCTGCCGAACTTTCTACAGGAGCACTTGTCATGTCATTTATTAAGAAAACCGATGCAAGAGTATCCATGCTCGTGGCCAGAAATGAAGCCGTTTTTACTAAAAAAGCCACAGGCAGAATCACCTTTAATTGCCACGATGGAAAAGCAATTCAAGCTGCAATAGAGAAAACTGTAGCCACTGGAGAAGGACAAACTGTATGGATGGAATCGCGTGGTATCAATGAAGATGGAGTAGAAGTAAGCCAGTTCCGTTTTGAATGGACAGTGAAGAGAAAAGGATAGTTTTTAATCCTCAAATCACAAAATTGTCTATTTTCTTTTCACTTCGTGAAAAATTAATTGTCTATTGCCGATTGAGTCACTAAAAGGGTTTTATTTCTTTAAAAACTTCAACACCTGAGTCTGATTTCCAGAACTAACTCGTACAAAATATACACCTGTAGTTAAACTACTC
Organism: Nonlabens sp.; assembly: GCF_051251825.1. Taxonomy (GTDB): domain Bacteria; phylum Bacteroidota; class Bacteroidia; order Flavobacteriales; family Flavobacteriaceae; genus Nonlabens. The sequence continues at coordinate 161,253 of NZ_JBPOGG010000003.1, forward strand.
ACATCAATATCTTTTATAGAAGAGACTATCAACTCTTGACCTTGTACGTTGAGAATGATAACAGAATCAACTTCAAGCTCTGTCTTTAAATGCATGATACTACTGGCAGGATTAGGATAGAGTCCTATTTCTAATGGTTCGATAGATGTATTTGAAAGTGTTTGTACTACCGTCGTAGTTGTAGTATTTGTGATTATTGCTTCATTAAAGTCAAAGAAGATATGTGCTGTGTTTTCCATATAATCACCTACGATTAAGTTTTGCTTGGGTTTAATGCGGTAATAAATATATCCATGACTCAAGGCTTCGTTTGTGCCGCTGTTTGGAAGGTAGATATTAGGGAAATCAAAATCCACGTATTTCTTGTTTTCAATATGTATTTCACCTACATCATGACTCATATCTATAGGTTCAAAAGTATCCCAATCTAGATTGTCAGATAGCGTATCTTTTACTTTTACATTAATGGCGCTAGCGGTTCCTGTATTTTGAAAACGGATTCTGTAATGTAAATATTCATCTAATTCACTTGGAAGAATCTCAGCTCCTTCAAAGACTTTTTTGTCATTAGGATCATAAGAATTTACAATATCGTTGTGGTACGTAAATGTATTGTCCTCAATATTTGCATCACCTGATATAGGGTTTATAGTTACCGTCCAAGGTTCTGTTTCTCCACCTACCAAAACAGGTGGTTGTGCTACTAAAAATTCCACATCGATGCGCAATCTCTCAAAAGGTCCTAAATTATAAGTCCAATTTAACATTCCAGATCCTACTGTCGTAGCCACTGGATTGCTAGTTTGATAGGTAAATAAATTGCTATTATATGGTAAGTCTATCGTTCCACTTACAGGAACTGAGCCTTTGTTAACTGCGATGATTTTATATCCTGCAGTAAATCCTGGTCTGGTAGCAATAGTAGCTATGTAATCAACGGAGACATCTTGAACTGTAGTTGTGGTTTGAGCTTCAAAATCACCTGTTCCTAAATTCCCATAACCAGAAAAACTATTATTAAATCCATTTGCTGGTGTAAATGAGAACATTGGTAAATCTTCAACATCAGTATTAACGTTTCCGGTTCCTACATAATTAGAATAACTACCATAAGCTTTAGAAAACGTAGTGCTGGTTCCATTACTGTGCGTGCTGAATACTTTATAGAAAGGAATTGTAGCATCGGTTGCTGGTGAGTAATCACCACTACCGTTTGTATCAAAATAGATAGTTCCTGACACAACGTTTAGATCACATTCATTTGCTATTTCCTGTTCTGTGGCACAACCAGTAGCATTTCCACTTATAGATGCCGTAGAACTAGCGCTATTGATATAGCTACATACTACAGGTATATCGCAAATGGCAAGTAAAGGATTTCCTATAATGCGCATTCCAGTTAAAAAAGTGGCATCGCTTCCTCCTATAGCGTTAATACTAGTAAGTAAAGGATTGTTTTCTATGCTTAAGTAAGTGAGTTGCAAGGTGTTTTGCAAGCCATTCAAGCTGGTTAAATTGTTGATTCTTGTCACGCGCAGTACTCTTAATGAAGTAAGTGCGTTAAAAACCGATAAATCTTGTGAACCAGTCATTTGATCCAGTTGTATGGTGTCGACAGATTGAAGCACATTGAAACCACTGATGTCTGTGAGGTTCGTATTTCCTTTAATGATAATATTGTTTTGCACATTCCTTAAAGATTGAAAAGATTGCGCCATAGTAGTCAATTGATTATTTCTCAGGATGGTGAGATTATCCATAGCGGTTAAGGTGTCAAAACCATCAATAGAAGTTAAGAAGTCATTATCCTGTATGGTAATCCATTCTGCCTGACCAACTAGATTAAAAGAATTGATACTTGTAATATGTGTGTTATCTAATTCCAGAAAATTGAGAATCTGCAGTTGATTCAAACCCGATAAATCTGTAATAGCGGTGTCATCTACAATCCAAAGTTTATGTACATCATCTATGTTTGATAAGGCGCTAAAGTCAGTAACATTTGATTGCTCTAACTTGATATCGTTAATACTTGTAATTCCTTGTAAACCATTGAAACTCGTTATTTGCGGATTGTTAAACAAGTAAATGTCTTCTAATTGTGTAAGAGTTGAGAAAGCCGTTAAGTCAGTTAATAAAGGATTATTAAGAATGTTCAAACCACCATCTAGTTGAATGAGGCCTTGGAGATTGATAAGGTTTGAAATGTCTGAACTTCCAGCATTAGGTCCTATTTGAAGTCCATTTAGAATTTGGTTGCAATTAGGATAAGTAGCTGTAAAACTATCCACTTCAGCTTGAGTTTCTAAAACGATAATTCCTGTAGGGCACTGAGCAAAACTGCTCAATGAAACTACTATGGTTAAAAGTAACGAATAAAAATATTTCATGATTGAGATGGTTTCTGGAATTAGTTTTTAATGAACTGGAGTGTTTGGTAATTAGAATCATTTAAGATCTTAATTAAATAAATTCCTGTATTCAAACTGCTTACATCAATTTCTTTTGATGTAGTCTTTATAAGTTGTTGGCCTTGTAAGTTATAAATAATAGCGGCATCTATAGTATTCTCTGTTTGTATATATAATTTGTCACTAGCAGGATTAGGAAACAAAGTTACATTTAGTAGTTTTTCCTCTTTTTCTGATAGCGTTTGAACAACAGTTGTTGTAGTGGTATTTGTGACAATAGCTTCATTAAAATCAAAGAATATATGCGCTGTATTATCTATAAAGTCGTTTATAACAAGATTCTGTTTAGGCTTGATACGATAATAAATATAACCATGACTCAACGGCTCATTTGCAGTGCTGTCTGGTAAGTTAATATTTGGAAACTCAAAATCTATAAATCGTTTATTCTTAATATGAATCTCGGCCACGTCGTGACTCATGTCTAGTGGTTCAAACGTGTCCCAATCTAGATTCATAGAAAGTGTGTCTGTTACTTTTATATTAATCGCGCTCGCAGTTCCCGTATTCTGAAAACGGATGAGATAATGTAAATATTTATTCAACTGACTAGGTAGGATTTCTTCACCTTCAAAAACAGTCTTATCATTAGGGTCAAAGGAATTAACGACTTGTTGAGCAAGTACCGCATTATTATTTGAAGTGTCCACATCCATGAGTGATGGATTGATTTGTGTGCTAAAGTTTAAAATTTCTCCACCTATTAAAACAGGTGGTAATGCGACGTTTAAACTCACTTGAATTACACGAGTTTCAAATAAATTCAAATTATTATAGTTAAATGTCATGGCACCAGCACTTTGACTTGCTGGAGCAACACTACTTGCGTTAAATGTCAAGAAGTTAGCATCATAAGTAAAATCAATAGATCCTGATGAGGTTTGTGTTCCTAAATTCTTTATAATAATTTTATAGCGAGCTTGAAAACCTGGTCGGGCAGCATTAGTAGGTATCACATTTATGGATACATCATCTACTATTGTAGAAACGGAACCTGCAAAATCTTTATTGGCATCTTGATTTCCTACACCACTAAAAACCGAATTATGACTCGCCGGAGCAAATGAAAAATTAGGGATTGCATCTATGGTAGTCGTTATCGTTCCATCATCAGTGAAATTATCATAAGAGCCATTTCCTCTGGTGTAAGTGGTAAAAATATCTGAGCCATTATTGCTAGTGATTTTCACATTTTGTACAGGAACATCATTACTGTCATATGTGCTGTTGTTGTTAATGTCATAATAAGCTTGACCACTTATTACATTTAAATTACAACCTGTGGCCACTTCTAGAGGAGAATCACAGCCAGGAGCATTATCTCTTATTTCTGCATCTGCGGTTCCAGAATTAAGATATTGACAAACGCTTGTAACATTACAGGTTGATAGTAAATCATTGTCTGCAATTCTTAAAGTATTGAGTAAGGTAAAATCAGCATTTGCTATTGTATTAATATCTGCGAGTAAAGGATGATTAGAAATATTGAGATATTGATAAGGCCTTATATTTTGAAAAGCGTTGAATTGAGTTAATGCTAGATTACTTAAAATGTTTAAAGAACTTAAACTCACAAGATTATTAAAACCGCTGAAACTCTGTAAGCCATTGTTATATAATATAGTAATGCCTTGTACGCTCGTTAATGCATTAAAGTCATTAAAAGTGGTTAAATTGTTGTTTTGACCTATGGTGAGTAAACTATTAATAGTCGTAAGACTTGCAAAAGAATTATTCAAACTCGTGATTCCATTTTCATAAATTCTCAAACGATTTAACGTTTGAACGTTGCTAAAATCGTCTAGAGAAGTAAGGACAATATTTCCTGTAATTTCCAGGTTAGAAATTAACGTGATATTTTGAAAAGCGTTCAAAGTTGATAAGACATTATTATCTTCAACTTTTATAAACGAGCCTGTTCCAGGAAAAACACCTGTTAAATTTTGAAAGGCATTTATAGATGTTAACGCTCTATTATCATTAATTTCAAGAAATGTAATATTAGTAAAATGATCAAAACCGCTCAAATCAACCAATGAATTATCAAACGAAATTTTTAATTGATTTAAACTGGTTAAATGATTTAGCGCACTGTAATCAGTCATATTGTTATTAAATAGCCTGATGTTATTAAGAGTAGTTAGGTTTTGTAGACCATTTAAACTTTGTAAACTCGATTGTGTTAACCATATAGAATCAACACTCAATAAATTAGATAAACCGCTAAAATCCGTAAGTTGAGTTAATTGATCGGTTTGTAATCTACCTGCTATAGAGGTGATTCCGGCTAGACTGTTCAAATTTGTAATATCAGAATTATTAGAATTTGAATAACTACCTAAATATAAATCACCTAGTAATTGTGTACAGTTAGGGTAATTTGTAGTAAAAGCATCTACGTCTGCCTGCGTTTCTAATGTGATATTTCCAGTGGGACATTGAGCAATCGCAATACTGGCGATGCATCCTATAATTAAAGTGAGTAGATTTTTAATCATGGCTTTTAGAGTTGGTTATCAGGTAGATGCAATTGTCCTTGATAGGTTGCGTCATTTTTATTAAAAATACCATTAAGTTTTTAAGAAGTGATTAAGTATTCCCTATAGAATCCTCATTATATTGCAATCATGCAAGCGTACTTTAAGAAATATACACTAGAATTTAGAAGACCAGCAGGAACCTCTCGCGGTGTTTTGCGCACTAAAGAAACCTATTTTTTATACATTTCAAATGGTGAAAAAATGGGAATAGGCGAGTGCAATCTTTTCAAAGGTCTTTCCATAGATGATCGACCAGATTATGAGGAAAAACTCCAGTGGCTCTGTGATAACATTCAATTAAATCCTGCCGATTTACACGTAGAATTAAAAGAATGGCCGTCTATGTTATTCGGTTATGAAATGGCGTTAAAATCCTTACAATCTCAAGATGTTTTCACGCTTTTCCCATCATTATTTACAGAAGGTGTGGACACTATAAATATCAATGGTTTAGTATGGATGGGCGATCAGGAATTCATGCTGCAACAATTGGAAGAGAAACTTGAAAGTGGCTTCAACTGCATTAAATTAAAGATAGGAGCTATTGATTTTGATAAGGAATTAGAATTACTGGCAGCTGTTCGTTCACGCTTTCGCGAAAGCGAGATCACATTAAGAGTAGATGCAAACGGTGCATTTACACCTCAAAATGCTATGAGTAAGCTGGACGCGTTATCAAATTATCAAGTTCACAGTATTGAGCAACCTATCATGCAAGGACAATGGGAAGAAATGGCTGGACTATGTGAAAAATCTCCCATAGACATTGCGCTCGATGAAGAGTTGATAGGACTTTATGATATTGAAGATAAACAGCGCTGTATAGAAACTATAAAACCACAATTCATTATATTGAAACCAGCACTGGTAGGTGGTTTCCAAAGTTGTCGAGAATGGATTAATATTGCTGGATCAAATAATGCTGGCTGGTGGATGACCAGCGCACTGGAGTCTAATGTAGGACTTAATGCGATTGCACAATTTACCTACACACTAGGAAATGAAATGCCGCAAGGATTAGGCACTGGCGGATTGTATACTAATAATATAGATGCGCCGCTGGAGATTAAAAATGGCACGTTGCGCTGTAACAACATCTTACAATGGGATACTAAGAATTTAAATATTTAAGAATGTATATAGAACAAGGATATAAAGGGAATTTGGGAGTTTGGAACTTCTTTCTCATACCAGTAGGTTTCATGCTGTTTATGGTGTTTAATTATTTTTCCACCTTAATGCTTGTGGAGGACCAAGGACAATCTGTAGAAGAAATTATGGCTCAAATGATAGAGTTGATGGGAAAGATGCCGTTCCTCATTGTGAATTTACTATTCTTTGTAGTAGGTCTTGCAGCTATATTTGTTTGGGTGAAATACATTCATTTACAGTCGATTACATCATTAACGACGAGTAGAAAAAAAATAGATTGGAAACGTATAGGTTTCATGTTTGTTTTTTGGGCAGCAGTGTCTGTAACTATGATTATGATAGGAGTTTACACAGCTCCAGATAGTTTTCAATATAATCTTAATTGGTCTCAATTCATTCCACTAGTGATTGTTTCCATTTTACTATTTCCTTTTCAGACCAGTTTTGAAGAGTATTTGTTCCGTGGGCAGTTGCTTCAAGGTTTAGGAATCTTAACTAAAACGAGATGGGTTCCTTTTATTCTTACATCGGTACTTTTTGGAGTGATGCACGCTGCAAATCCCGAGGTTGAAAAATTAGGAATGGAAGTCATGGTGTTTTACATAGGAACTGGATTATTGCTAGGAGCGATGACATTAATGGATGAAGGACTAGAACTAGCTCTAGGTTTTCATGCGGCAAATAATATTACAGCAGCGCTTATGGTAACATCTACATGGACGGCAATTCAAACAGATTCGGTTTTTATAGATGTTTCAGAGCCTAGTTTTGGACTTGTAGATATGTTACCGATTGTTATAGGTTATCCAATAATTTTATTAATCTTAGGTAAGATTTATAAGTGGTCTAATTGGAAAGAAAAACTCTTTGGAAGAGTGCTTTCAAAAGAAGAATTTACCAAAAAAGAATTTGAAAAACTAAACGCATAATTAATGATTCCAAAAATTCATCCAAGCTTTAAACTCAATGGTCGCAAACTAGATCATAATGGAGTTATGACCGTTGCTTATTCTTATGTGAAAGAAGGCGAAGAATGGGAAAAGGAAGTAGGTGACTTTTTATTAAACTGGCTGGACGACTTTGAAGTACTCACTGTTTTTACTAGTGGTTCTACAGGATCACCTAGACAGTATAAATTGAATAAACAGCACATGATTAATAGCGCTGTAATGACTGGAGCTCATTTTGAATTAGGTCCAGGAACTCTTGCATTATGTTGTTTGCCGCTCAGTTACATTGCAGGTAAAATGATGATGGTGCGAGCGCTTGCCTTAGGATGGGAAATAGATCTTGTTCAACCTAGTTCTAAGCCTTTAAAGAAAGTCGAAATAAGATACGACTTCACAGCAATGACTCCATTGCAAGTGACTAAATCTTTAAAGTATATTCATAAAACGCGCACTGTGCTTATAGGTGGAGCAGCCATACGCGCGCAACTCATAGAAGATTTACAATACAAACACACGAGAGCTTATCATTCTTATGGAATGACTGAAACTGCTTCTCATGTGGCCATTAAACAATTATATCCAACTCTTGAGAATCAATACACAGCTGTAGGAGATGTGATTTTTAGTAAAGATGACAGAGATTGTCTTGTTATTAATGCACCATCATTAGGAGCAGAACATTTAGTGACTAACGATATTGTTGAGTTAATAGATGAACATCAATTTAAAATTCTAGGAAGAATTGATGAGGTCATCAACAGTGGCGGAATTAAAATTCATCCAGACCAAGTAGAGCAGAAGCTTGCTCATCAAATCAAAAATCGTTTTTTCATCACAGGAATGAATGATGAAGATCTAGGTGAAAAGGTTGTGCTTATCGTAGAAGGAAATAAATCTGATTATAAAAAAGCCTTTAGTCTTCTAGAAAAGTATGAAGTTCCTAGAGAAATCTATTTTGTTGAAAAATTTGAAGAAACGCACACTAAGAAAGTAGATAAGCGTTCCACGTTGGAAAAGTTGTTTAGGAAGTAATGAGGTTATTTGTTTATTTTTTTAAGCATTTCTATAGATTCTAAATCTCCATGTTTACTAGCTTCTTCTAAGTATAATCTTGCGTTGATAGTGTCGTTTAAGTGATAATACGCTTCTCCAATCCAACAAATAGACGATATTGAATTGTGATTGTACTTTAATGATTCTTTAAGGTCTTTTATCGCAAGATTATATTGCTTTGCTTTTACATAAACTACTCCGCGCTCAAATTCAATTTCATATTTGCGTAAATTAAATGGAGAACTTCCGATTGTAAATGGAGTGTCAAGAAATTCTATATATAGGCTATCCGATTTAATAGCACCACTCGTTTCAAGCGCCTTGCTAAAATATTCTATAGATTTACTATAATTTTTGAGACGTTTATGGTTGTCTCCGAGGTTGAAAAGTGCTAGCGTATTTTCAGGATCATGTTCTACAACTTTGAGATAATCATCAAGTCCACCATTATAGTCCTTAAGCATTGTTTTATTAACTCCTCGATTAATAAGAGCCGAAAAATGTTTTGGGTTTTGTTCGATTATTTTATCTAATGATTCAATAGCTTTCTCATATTCACCTCTTTTAAAATATACTTCAGAATCATTCCATTCTGCGTCCAAGTTAAACTGAGAGCAGGAAGAAATTAAAGTCAAAAGAATACAAAGGAAGATTTTAATCAGTTTATTGATAAACAAGTAGTAATTGTTTGGCGCAAAGTTGTTGTGATTCTTATAATTTCTCATCTAACTTTTTAGCAACCACATCACTCACATGATCCAGCATGCGATACACATGTTCGAAACCACTGTCGCCGCCATAATATGGGTCTGGTACATCAAGGTCTTCATCTGGGAAAGCCCAATCTAGGATTTTATGAACCTTAGCACGTTGCTCATCATTTTGAGCGAGTTTGATAACATCTCTATAGTTAGAGCCATCCATTACAAAAATGTAGTCAAATTTCTCAAGATCTGCTGCAACTAACTTTCTGCTGGCTTGATTTGAAATGTCTAAGCCGTACTTTTTTGCAACAGCAATGGATCTCTTATCTGGAGCTTGTCCACGATGACTTCCACTGGTGCCGGCGCTATCAATATCAAACTTAGTGAAGTTGAGTTTAGAACGCATGATGCCTTCTGCAAGTGGAGACCTGCAAATGTTACCTAAGCATACCATTAAAATGGACGTCTTACTCATCACTAGTTCTTAATTAGTCAGCCTTTTACTTAAGTCTTCAACATATTTGTTGAATTGCTTATCTGTAGAAGCTAGATTGTCAACTGTTTTACAAGCATGTAATACAGTAGCGTGATCACGTTTCCCTATTTGAGAACCTATACTTGCTAGTGAAGCTTTGGTCATTTTCTTAGAGAAGTACATTGCTAGTTGTCTAGCTTGTACGATGTGACGTTTACGAGTCTTAGACTGCAACGTTTCTACATCCATTTGGAAATAATCACTAACAACCTGTTGTATTTGATCAATAGAAATCTCACGTTTTGTATTCTTAACGTAGTTCTCTACAATCTTACGGGCAAGTTCTATAGTAATATCCTTGCGATTGAAAGAAGAGTGCGCAATTAAAGAAATAATAGCACCTTCCAGCTCGCGGATGTTTGTTTTAATATTGTCTGCCAGGTAGTGAATAATATCATCATCCATTTCTACACCATCGCGATATAGTTTGTTTTTGATAATAGAAACACGAGTTTCATAATCTGGATGATTCAACTCTGCACTAAGTCCCCATTTGAAACGAGAAAGTAAGCGTTGTTCAATATCCTGCATATCTACAGGCTTCTTATCACTTGTAAGAATCACTTGCTTACCATTCTGGTGTAAGTGATTAAATATGTGGAAGAATACATCTTGTGTACTTGCTTTACCAGCAAAGAACTGGATATCATCAACGATAAGTACGTCTACAATCTGATAGAAGTGAATAAAATCATTTCTATTATTCTTACGTACAGATTCTATGTATTGTTGTGTAAACTTTTCGGCACTTATATAAAGTACGGTCTTGTCTGGGTAGTTTTCTTTAATACCTACACCTATCGCGTGTGCTAGGTGTGTTTTACCTAATCCTACACCACCAAAAATCAACAAAGGATTAAATGAAGTTCCTCCAGGCTTGTTAGAAACTGCCATACCAGCGCTACGAGCTAGTCTGTTAGAATCTCCTTCAAGGAAACTATCAAAATTATAAGATGGATTTAATTGAGATTCGATTTTTACATTTCTTATTCCAGGAATAATAAATGGATTCTTTAACTCAGGACTTTTACTTCTTACCGGTGCATCTACAGATTGGGAAGACTGTATAGAACGGTTACTACTAGGAATCTTTTCAGTGAATGGTTCCATACCTTTTAAGGTATTTTCCATTTTAATGGCATAAATTAATTTTGCACCTTCACCTAGCTCACGAGTAAGAGCTGTTTTTAATAATTTTATATAATGTTCCTCCAGCCATTCATAAAAAAAACGGCTTGGCACTTGAATACTAAGAGCAGTCTCTGTTAATTTTACCGGTTTGATAGGTTCAAACCATGTTTTGTAAGCTTGAGGATTAATGTTATCTTTTATAAATAGCAGGCAATTTTCCCATACCGATGTAGCCGTCGATGCCATAAAATAAATTACTTTTAAAGATTAGTTTAGGTTGGTTAAAAATGTGGAAAATGAGGACAAAATACTTCTTCCTAACCGAGTACAAATATGTGCATAAAAAACCTTAAAAAAAACTACAAAAGGGTTTGATTTATATGAAATTTTGTTGCAAGGGTTTTTGGTTTTTTTTAACACGGATAATATACAAAAAAATAACACAAGGAAAATGAGGAGTACACTTACAAAAATCAAAACTAGATATGTTGAAACTGATCAAATGGGAATAATTCATCATTCTAACTATTTGATTTACATGGAGCAAGCGCGACTCGACTGGTTAGATGCTTTAGGCTTTTCCTACGGTAGAATGGAAGAAAATAACGTACTATTGCCTGTCTATCAAATCGATATTAAGTATAAAAATCCGATAAAGTTTGGTGAGGAAATTACCGTCAAAACGACGCTCAAGAATGTTCCTACGACACGAGTAGAATTTGAGTATGAAATTGTAAATCAACAAGGTAAAATTTGTGCTACTGCAGATTTGACTTTGGTGTTCACAAACGGATCCAATTTTAGACCTACAAAACCACTTCCTGACTTTCTTCTAGCGTGTGAAAAATTATTTGATTAGTCTAATCAGCTTCACTTTGGTTAATTAAATAACATGATCGTCTATTCTACAGCAATTGCAATGATAGGATACATCTTATTAATCTGAGCAGTTACTTTTTCTTGTTGTGAAGCAGGAACAGCAATAGTAATTTCACAACTTGCTGTTAGTTCTTGAGAAATAATTTTATAATTATTTTCATCGATGAAACGCATCACTTGACTCATTTGAGGATATTCAAAGCTTATTTTCACATCGGCAGTAATGGTACGCAGCCTTATTGATGCAGTATCTAGTGCGATTTTTGCAGCTTCTCGATAGGCACTTATCAATCCACCTACACCTAACTTAGTACCTCCAAAGATCCTTGAAACAACCACGAGAATATCGCTTAACTCATAGGAATTGATTTGTCCTAATATAGGGTCACCAGCGCTATGACTAGGTTCTCCATCATCATTTGCTCGGTAATTATTATCGTCTGCGCCCAGTTTCCATGCATAACAGTGATGTCCAGCCTTAGGATGTTTATTGCGCAACGGTGCAATGAGGTCATTAACATCTTCATCATTTATTAATGGAAAAGCATAGCCGTAGAATTTGCTTCCTCGGTCTTTATAGAGGATTTCTTCGGTAGGCGATATGATGGTTTTATAGGAGTCTTTCATTTTTTTACGCTTTCGCGAAAGCGATCATAACAATAGCTAAAATCGCAACCACAATCCCGATATAATTCTTAGGAATCAGCTTTTCTTTAAAAATTAAAACGCCTAATAATGAGGTGAATAGAACAGTTCCTACGTGGTTAAGTGGATAAACTACGCTGCTTTCCATTCCGTTTTTAAGTGCTTTAATAATAAAGTAAATCGAAAAATAATTAGGAACTCCTAGTATTATTCCGGCAACTATTGATCGCAAATTAAGAAAACGTTTTTGAGTGGCTTCATATATAAGGACAAGAATTCCTATGATAAACGCGGTGGCAAAACACATGGCGCTAAACAATGGTTCTTCACCACTAGGAATTTGAGTTTTCTCTGCATATTTGAGAGTCGTGTCTATTACACCACTACCTATGAATAGTAGAATGGGTAGAAATAGTAGTTTTTTATCAAATTTTAATCCATCTCTAGACTTTACTGAAGTGAGATAAACGGAAACCAGAGCAAGCAAAATCCCCACGATCTTCATCCATCCTACTGATTCTTCATAAAGCCAAAAACCAGCAATAACAGGAATAACCAGCGACATTTTTCCAGCAACTGCAGCGACAGAAAGTCCATTTCTCTGACTCGTGAGCGCCATGATATTAAAAATAGAAATGAATAAGGATCCTAAGAATATGGCATAAAAGAGCCAGTCGGCTGCAATTATTTTTTCAACACTGGGAACACTGCCATAAGCTATAAAACCTGTGGTAAACGCAACGACATAATTTACAATAATCGCATGGAGCGTGTTTACTTTATAAACTTGAAAATACTTGAAAATTACATACAGCAAACTGGATGTTGCAATACTTAAAACTAACCAAATCATAGACTTTTATAGATTTTAAGTACGTCATTTTTAATAATCAATCGGTCTTTAATTATGCAATCTCCTTTAAGCTTAGGAGCTTTTAAACCTTTATGAAACAACATTTCGGTTCCCGTAAATTGGTGTGCTTCATCCCATATTCCTGAATCTATGAAAGATTGAATCGTACGAGCGCCACCTTCAATAATGACTGATTGTATGTTGTTTTTATAAAGTTCTTCTAGAATTTCATCAGTTTGGTCAGCACTCCATTTCAGTTTTAAAGTAGGAGCTTTATGATTCATTACTTGAAAATCTCTAGTGATGCTGTTTCTAGAATCGAGAACAACTCTAGTGGGATGATCTCCATTCCAGTCGCGACATGTAAGCGATGGATTATCATCGAGAACCGTTTTGGCACCTACTAGAATAGCGTGTTCTTCGGCACGCAATTTATGTGAGAGTTGCCTAGAATTTTTATTAGTAATCCAGACAGGTTTTTGTTCGTTTTTAGTTTCAGGAGCCATAAATCCGTCAGCTGTTTCGGCCCATTTTAAAATGATATAAGGACGTCGTTTTCTATGAAATGTGAAGAATCGTTTATTGAGTTCGTCACAATCGTTTTCTAAAACTCCTACCACGACTTCGATTCCAGCTTCTCTTAGTAATGCAACTCCTTTTCCAGCCACTTTTTCATGTGGATCCAGCGTTCCTACGACTACTTTTTTAAAACCTTTTTGCACGATCATAGATGCACAAGGTGGTGTTTTACCGGTATGCGAGCAAGGTTCTAGATTGACGTATAATACCGCTTTCGCGAAAGCGTCTCCATAATAACCATTCTTCTCAGCATCCAGTACTGCATTTACTTCAGCATGCGGTGCTCCAGATTTCAAATGCCATCCTTCACCAAGAATCACATCATTTTCAGACACAATAACACTTCCCACCAGCGGATTAGGATATGTGGTTCCTAAACCGTTTTTGGCCAGTTGCAAGCAACGTCGCATGTATTTCTCGTGAGTAGTCATTGAAAGCAAAGGTAACACGCTTAGAAAACTTAAACTTAAATCTAAACCTAAATTTAAAACCTATTGGCAAAGGCAAGTCGAGAATAGTTTAATGTTCTGAATTATTTAAACCTCGTAAATCATCTTTATTTCTAACTTTGTTCTATGAAAATCCGCAAAATACTTCCTGGAGATAATCAAGCTATTAAAGAAATTATACAAGCCGCTATTATGGAACACGGCGCACCTAAAATAGGAACCGCATATAGTGATGCTGCTACACAAGGCATGTATGAACATTACCAGAAACCACGCAGGACTTATTATGTCCTAGAAGTTAATGGAGTAGTGGTAGGCGGCGCAGGAATCGCACCACTGGATAATTATAATGGCAACGTGAGTGAACTTCAAAAAATGTACTTCAAACCAGAAGCACGTGGAAAAGGCTACGGCAAGAAAATGATGAAGATTTGTCTAGAACGCGCCAAAGAATTGAGGTTTGAAAGCGTTTACCTAGAAACCATGGATAATATGTACGACGCACAAGGCTTGTACAAACACGTAGGTTTTGAATTACTCGACAGTCCGCTAGGTGATACAGGTCATTTTTCTTGTCCGGTACAGATGCTTTTGAAATTTTAGACTAAATCCTAGAAGCTCCTTTCCTCAGATGAGGAAAGGTGGGCAAATTGGAGTTTACGGAAATTTGGTCGGAAAGGTTGAAAAATGTTTTTACTATCTCAAGTTTAAATCCCAATGTCAATTCAAGCGCAGGTCGAGAACAGTTTATAAATCCTTCATTCCTATCTTTACACGCTGTGTTCGAGTACAAATTCGAGTTCAATTTCAATTTCAAAGTATGACTTTAAACCAATTCAAACTCCTTTACCAAGAACAACTCGCACCATTATACCCAGATAATGAGATCCACAGTATGTTGCAAATCGTTTGTGAAGACTTATTAAACTGGTCACGCTCAGATTTCTTGATCAAAGACCGAGAAGAAATGAGTCATCTTCAAGAAGAAATATTACAGAAATCGTTAAGAGAATTGCGCACTTCAAAACCGGTACAATACATTACTGGAAAAGCACATTTCTACGGTCATGAATTTACTGTAAATGAACATACATTGATCCCACGACAGGAGACAGAAGAACTGGTCGATATGATTATTAAAGATCATAAAGCAGAATCTTATTTGAATATTATAGACATAGGAACAGGAACTGGCTGTATAGGTTTATCTCTTAAGTCTGCAAAGCCAGATTGTATTATCACACTTATGGATGTTTCAAAAGAAGCACTTGCAACTGCGCAAGCTAATGCTGATAGCTTAAAAACACCAGTAAAAACGATGTTGCAAGATGTTCTAGAACTAGAAGAATTGCCTGAGAAGTATGATATTATTGTGAGCAATCCGCCATATGTGCGGAATTTAGAAAAGGTAGAGATTCATAAAAACGTTTTAGAGAATGAACCACATCTCGCTCTATTTGTAAAGGATGATGATGCCTTAGTTTTCTATCGAAAAATTATGGAGTTGTCAAAAAATGCTTTACAACCCAACGGTAATCTGTATTTTGAAATCAATCAATATTTACCAGAAGAAATGAAAGCGCTTGCTAGGGAACTAGGTTTTCAGTCAGAAGTTTTTAAAGACTTGAATGGGAATTATAGAATGATGAAGTGTTGGAGAAGTTAGTTAATATGACGGACAAGAATTATTCAGATACATTTAAAACAGAACTTGGGGATTTTAATTTTAATTTTCTTACAGATACAATAGTTGAAAAAGAAATCTCTGAAAATCATACTATTTTCAAGACTGATGCTCATCAAATTGAGCTTTTTAAATTTGACAATTTTCAAACATTGATGAAAAATGATTTGAAAATTGATGACTCTTATGGTTGGATAGTAAGAATTACTAAAACTAGCTCTATTGAAGAAAAACTCTTAATTAGGTGTTGTTTAGAATTAAATGATGAGAATGTTTTTTGGGATTATGATTCTGGAGAATGCCTAGATGCTCTTCGGTTTTATAATAATTCTCATGTTGTTAGTATAGGAACGGAAGATGGCGAAATGATGAAATCCCGATCAGTTCAAAATGATTGGATGCCTAGGAGATTTGAGAAAATATTAGGCTTTCAAAATAATCAGGAAACTTCTTTTACAAAGTATAAGGATAATGGATTTGAAACGGAAGTCCCTAGATTATTTGATAAAGAAAAAATTTATTTTCATTATTTGGTTGCGACTAAATCTTTAAAAGTAAATGAAGAATTTGCGAATGAAGTTGATATTTCAACGCATTTAGCGATTGATATTCCTAAACGAGTATTGATTGAGAAATTGGAAATTGTAGATTGAATAAAATAATTTTTTGTTTCCGCACTCGTTGCGGAATCTGCTAATTTTAATCTCTAAACTTGTTGAATCGTTCTCGTCCTGCCTTCGCCGGCAGGCAGGCTGCGCTCGAACTGACATTTAATTTGAATTACTTGTCACACTGAACCTGCCTGCCGGCAGGCAGGTTTATTTCAGCGTCTCATCTTACAGAGTCGTTAAATCATATAGCATAATTATTTGATTCAGAATGACGGCGTTTAGTTCTCCATCAACCCATTCAATGACTTATACTTAAACTCAGGAATTACATCACTATCAGTTTCAAAAATGATGATCTTTTTAGTATTAGGTTCTAGATTAAAGAAGTTGTCTGTGAAATGGCCTTTTGTATTTGTGTGCAGGAAGACATCTTTTGCAAAAGCATTTGATTCTAGAGTTATTTTAAATCCATTTTCAACTGATTCTGTTGTTATATTTATGGTTACAGGTGGCAGAACCGTATTTTTGGGTTTCTCTAAAAAGGATATCAATTCGTTTTTACCATATTTGGTAACTACATAGACCTCATTAACATTGATATTTATTGAATTCAAGTCAATGGTGTTTACTAGTTCGCTAGAGCCAGCTTCTATAGATGCCGTGCTGCTGTCTTCAAATTCTCTATACAATACCTTACCAAAAAAATCTTTAATCAGTATTTCGTAAACACCGACTTCAGTCTCATGTTTATCATTCACCACATAAGTCTTCAAAGTATCATTCTCCACAACATTACTAATCAATACATTCTCAAAATCACGTTTTACTTGATAATGCAAGGCTTTCCAGTTACCGAAATAATCGATACTGGACCAACTCACCGCTGGCCAGCAGTCGTTCAATTGCCAGTAAAGTGTTCCCATATTGTAAGGTTGTGCACGTCGATGCGCTTGAATTCCTTTAGACATTCCATAGGCTTGCAGTAGCTGACTCACATAAACATAATCTTCATCATTAGTCGGTACAGGGAAATCACGTTCCATGTATTCCCGTATTAATTCGTTACCACGAGCGTGTTTTTGATGCGAGCCATAATCCTCAGAATGGATATTAATGCTTCCATCTTCATTGATATATCGTATTGCCTCATAAGATGGATGCGATTGAAAACCGAACTCACTCATAAATCTTGGCACATGCTCTTCAAAATGCTCAAACGGATACGCATCGTGCCACACGCGCCAGTCATGCGCATCGCCTTCAAATTCATACTGTGGATTCCCACGACCCAATTGTGGCGAGCTTTCCCAGTACGGTTCTTTGGTGAGTTCGCTCACGTATTTAGGCATCGCAATTTGAAAAACAGCACGATAATCTTCCCAAATACTATCACGTTCTGGTTGCGATCGTCCTTCTTGCCAGCCCCAATTATGCCACGCCTCACTGGTTTCATTATTACCGCACCACAGCGCAATACTGCTGTGATTACGCAATCTGGTAATTTGTTGTGTTATTTCGTTGGTTACGCTTTCGCGAAAGCGTGTATCACCAGGATACATAGCGCAAGCAAACATAAAGTCTTGCCATACTAAGATCCCTTTTTCATCACATTTCTCATAAAAGATGTCGTTCTCATAAATGCCGCCACCCCAAACGCGCAGCATATTCATATTAGCCTCTTTTACATCGCTGAGTAGGTTTTCATAATGCTGGTCTGTGACGAGATCCTGCATAGAATTTTGCGGAATATAATTAGCACCTTTCATATAAACTGGTACGTCATTTACCTTAAAGAAAAACGATGTGCCGTGCTCGTCTGGCTCGTTGACTAGTTCTATAGTACGTATTCCTGTTTTGAGCTTTTTTGAATCGATCAAATCTCCGTCTTTTGATACCAAAACTTCAATGTCATATAAATATGGCTCGCCTATGTTATGTGGCCACCAGAGTTTTGCTTCAGGAATTTCAAAGTGAATTTCATACTCATCTTCCTGTGCTTTAGGTTGGTAATCTTGTTGCCAGTACAAGCTATCATTCACTTTAATCTGAAACTGCAATAATTCGGTACGTTTTTCTGATAGCTTTATTTGAGCCGTAAGATTTGCCGTAGAATCTTTTACAAAATTTTGCTTGATATAAAGATCTTCGATTTTAAAATCATCATAGGCCTCAAGATAAACTGGTTTCCAAATTCCCATCGTGTTCAATTTAGGACCCCAATCCCAACCGTATTGATATTGTGCTTTACGTGTGTAAACTCGATTTCCTTCAGGTAGTTGATATGGATTTGCAGCTGCTTTTTGAGCCTCGATTTCTAGAGGTGATTTGATCGTCACATACAGCTCGTTCTCTTTTTCTAAATAAGGTTTTACGTCTTTTTTCCAACTCAGAAAAGAATTATTGGTTTCTAGAATCTCGTGACCGTTGAGTTCAATACTCGCATAAGTGTCTATTCCTTCAAAGTTTAAGGTGATGTGCTCTTTGGCAAGTGTTGCTGCATTGACCGTAAAAACGGTTTCATAAATCCAGTTTTCTTCAGTAATCCATTGCAAACTGTCTTCATTATTTCCTTTAAATGGATGCTTGATCAATGGCAATAATTCTTTATGAACAGTAGATGGAATAGTTACTGAATCTGAAACTAGACTATAGTCTGCTTCCTTATGAAGTGACCAATTGTTCACTAAATACTGTCGTTCTACATTAGGTGCTTTTTCCTGACAAGAGGTAATGAAAATTACTAAAATCAATAAGAAACTATATCTCATTATTCAAGTTTTTAAGGATGGCATCTATGTTCTTTTGGCTGGAAACAACTTCCACGTTTTCTTGAAGAAATTTAGCCGAATTCATCGGTACTTTTTCTTCCGTAGTTTGCACAATAATTTCTGTGGCGCTGGCGTGGATTTCTTTGAAAACAGCTTGACTAAAAGCGGTCTTCGAGTGCACTTCGACAGGCTCAGCGTGACACCTCAGACCTCGATTATGCACATGGTTTGAGCATTGAGGTTCTCGAAATGCGCTTTCTAGTTCTGTAAAAAGATGACAATTACCAGCATTTATCCCACCACCAGGTAATATGATTAGTTCATCTCCTGCTAACTTTTGATACTGTTTTAAGTTTTCTATTCCGTCAATCGCTTTAGCATGTTGACCAGAAGTAAGAATACGTTTTGCACCTAGATTCACTAAATCCACAACAGCTTGTTCTGGATTCACTACATGATCAAAAGCTCTATGAAAGGTAAAAGGTAATGGTCTAGAAAGTTCAATCAACTCACTAGTACGCTTGATGTCTATTTTAAAGTCTTCATTAAGAACGCCCGAAACAATTCCGGCACAACCAAGTTCTTTACACAACTCAATATCACGTTTCATGATGTCAAAATCAGCAGCGCTGTAAACAAAATTCCCAGAACGTGGACGGATCAAAACCATGACAGGAATGGTGAGTTCTTCCATCACTTTTTTGAGCAATCCATAACTAGGTGTAACGCCACCAGTTCCTAGCTCGCTGCATAATTCTATGCGGTGCGCTCCAACTTTTTGAGCGTTGAGAGCACTTTGATAATTTGATGCGCAGATTTCTAGAAGCATGATAAATTCAGTTTTTCAATGGATTTATTTTGCGTGTTGCTCAATAACAGCACTGCGACAGTCGCACCAATTAATGCCAATAGCATATCAGTTTGCGTGTCCCAAACATAACCTTGCATACCTAGAAAAGAATCTGCTCCATCACTTACGAGCATGGAAACAATCGCTTCAATCAATTCATAAGCCGCGCTGATGGCTAGACAAATGGAAATCACTATAAATGCGAGCCACTTTTTACCTTGAACAACATTCTTGCGCAACAATACCTCGCGCACAATTAATGCTGGTGTAAAGCCTTGAATAAAATGACCGAGCTTATCATAATTATTACGAGAATGGTCAAAATATTCTTGAATCCAATCAAACAAAGGAACCTCTGCATAAGTATATTTTCCACCTATGATCAAAATAACACAATGAACAAAAATCCAGAAATAAGTCAAATTACTCAATGGAAAACTTTTATACGTAAAAACTAAAATGAGAACACCCATCACCGCAGGCAATACTTCAAGAAACCAAGTAAACCGCTCTAGTGGATTTATTCCTGACCAAATGAGTAGTGCGGTAAGCGCAACTAGATAGATAATTAAATGTTTAGGGATGTTTTTCATATTATTTGATTATGATTTCGTCTATAAATGTCCAAGAATTATTTCCTGCGCCTTGTTGACCTTGTGGGATGACGCCGTAGTTTGGGATAACAAGGCTCAATTTAGAAAACTTAAGGTCTTCGTAACCCTTAAACCGTTCGCTGTTATAATTTGAAACTACTAGATTTTCATTTTCTTTTGGTATTGAAATTAAGTCGGATATTATACCTTTTTCAGTTTCTAAATGCAGATAATATTTCTCAGGCGCATAAATCCACTGACCAGGCGCATGATAAAACCGTAGTTCAATTTCATTCACTTCAACTTCAGTTTCAAATTCTATTTCAATCTCAATATCATCACCCCAAAATCCTAACCATTCACTATCGCCATAACGAGAATCACTTCCTTTAATTCCGTTGATTAATCCTGCGGCACCGCTTCCAGAATAGGCTTTGTGTGGCGTTTTATTAATAGTGATTATAGCGCCAACTCCTTTATGAAACAATAGCTGCTGCGTAAAAAGGTTGCCTAACAATTTGCCGTCTTTAAAAACGCCAGCTTTTATAGCTAGGTTATCTGTAAAAGGAATCGGTTGCGCGTATAGTTGGGAACCTGCGGTAGGAGCAGAGCCGTCAGTCGTGAATCTTATTTCTTTCCCTAAGGTTTTGGTGCTTAACTCGTACTGTTGCTGATCATTTAGTTTGCCTTGAATTTCATATAAATGATTGGCATAATTGAGATCCAGCGCGTCCATTCTTTTATGGAAATGCTCTAATCGGTTTAGGAAATCAGCATAATCTTTACTTTCTGCTGGACTCCAGGCAACTTCACTCATGGCAAGCATGCGTGGGAACGCCATATACTCTACCTGATCACTGGTTTTCATATATTCAGTCCAAACGTTTCCTTGCGGTCCTAAAACATGTTTAGCTTCTTCCTCAGTTAATTCTGCTGGAATAGGATTGAAATGATAGACTTTTTCTAAAGGAAGAAATCCGCCTATGGCGAGTGGTTCGTTTTCGTTTTCACTTTGGTAGTAGTCAAAATAAGCATGAGAAGTAGGTGTCATGATCACATCGTGACCAGCTTTTGCGGCCTCAACGGCACCATTTGTTCCGCGCCAGCTCATGACCGTAGCATTAGGCGCAAGTCCACCTTCTAGAATCTCGTCCCAACCAATTATTTTCTTGCCTCGAGAATTCACATGTTTCTCTATACGCTGGATAAAATAGGATTGTAATTCGTGCTCATCTTTTAATCCATTTTCTTTAATGACTTTTTGCGCAATCGCACTAGTTTTCCATTGCGTTTTAGGCGCTTCATCACCACCTATATGAATATATTCTGATGGGAAAAGCTCCATTACTTCGTCCAGAACATCTTCTAAAAAGGCAAAGGTTTTCTCACTCGGACAATAAATATTCTCAAAAACGCCCCATTTCATAGCAACTTGTACGTTTTCTCCCGTGCAACCTAATTCTGGATAAGCAGCGATAGCGGCTTGTGCGTGACCAGGTAATTCTATTTCTGGGATGATGGTGACGTGTCTCGCTTTCGCGAAAGCGATAACCTCACGAACTTCTTCCTGTGTATAAAAACCGCCGTATTTCTTGCCGTCATATTGATGTGGTGTGTCGTTATAATGCCCAAGAAGTGTGGAGTCTCGATAAGCAGAAATCTCTTGAAGACGAGGATATTTCTTGATCTCGATGCGCCAGCCTTGATCATCGGTAAGATGCCAGTGGAACGTGTTCATTTTGAGCATGGCCATCGCGTCGATGTATTTTTTAATAAATTCTACATCGTACATATGTCTTGAAACGTCTAAGTGCATACCACGATACGCAAATCGAGGTTCATCTTTAATCGTTACTGCCGGAATGTGGATTGTATTAGAGGTTTCAGGAATTTGCAATGCTGCAGGCATCAATTGGATAAGCGATTGTACGGCATAAAATGCGCCAGCGTCTGAACTGGCTTTAATCGTGATGTTTCTGTCTTTACTGATGATGCTGTAACCTTCTTTTGAGGTGATGCTGGCGTCATATTCTAGAACAATGGCGTTATTATCACTGTATTCTGTTTTCCATTTACGAGCAGTTGCTTTTTCTAAAAATGCTGTAAGAAACTTATAAGAAGCGGTAAAATCATCACCATTACTGATAGTTGTTTGGTTATTAATTGTAAAATGACCAGGATTAACTTGTAGTGATTGTGGTGCAGGAATTATGCTTGGACTCAGTAAACTCACTTTGGGTTCATCACATGAAAACAGTGTTAATATCAAACTGAGAAGAATTAGAAATCTAGCGTTCATTATTGTAATTTAGAATCTTAAAATTTGAGCAGAAGATAGCACATTTTCCATGAGTCCAAAAGAACAAATCCAATCCCTGCGTGACGAGTTGCGCGAGCATAATTATAATTACTATGTTAACGATAATCCTACGATATCTGACTTTGAGTTTGATAAAAAGCTCGAGCAATTAAAAACGCTAGAAGCAGCGCATCCTGAATTTTATGATGCTGCTAGTCCGTCAGTACGAGTAGGTGGTGAGGTGACTAAAAACTTCAATACCGTAAAGCATATCAACCGTATGTACTCGCTGGATAATTCTTATTCGCTAGAAGATTTACAGGATTGGGAAACACGTATTAAGAAGATCGTAGATGGTGATATTCAATACACTTGTGAGCTTAAGTATGACGGTGCGAGTATTTCACTTCATTATGAAAACGGAAAATTTGTCCAAGCTGTTACTCGTGGTGATGGAAATCAAGGTGATGAGGTCACTGCAAATGTGCGTACCATAAAATCGGTACCGCTACAATTAAAGAGTGATGATATTCCTGAGAAATTTGAGATACGTGGTGAGATTGTGTTGCCATGGGATGGATTTCATAAAATGAATGAAGAACGTGAGGCATTAGGTTTAGATCTCTATCGCAATCCTCGTAATACGGCTAGTGGTAGTTTAAAATTACAGGATAGTGCAGAGGTTGCTAAAAGACCGCTTGATTGTTTATTATACCAACTCGCTGGAGATAGTTTACCTATAAAAACACAGTTTGATAGTTTAACGCTTGCGAGAAAATGGGGTTTTAAAGCTCCTAAAGAATCTAAACTGGCTAACTCTATAGAAGAAGTATTTGAGTTTATTAATCAATGGGACATCGCCAGAAAAAACTTGCCTTATGAAACTGATGGAGTAGTAGTAAAGGTCAACTCATTAAGACAACAAGAAGAATTAGGCTTCACTGCCAAAGCTCCTAAATGGGCAATGGCATACAAGTTTGCGGCCGAGCAAGTTTCAACACGATTAGAAGAAATCACTTATCAAGTAGGAAGAACAGGCTCTATAACACCAGTTGCTAACCTTGAACCTGTAGAGATATCGGGAACAACCGTGCGCCGTGCGAGTTTACATAATGCCGACCAAATAGAAAAGCTAGACATAAGAGTAGGCGATGAAGTTTATGTAGAAAAAGGTGGCGAGATTATTCCTAAAATAATCGCAGTCGATTTATCAAAACGACCAGAAAATTCGGTACCTACAGTCTATGCAACGCACTGTCCAGAATGTGATAAAGAATTAATCCGTAACGAAGGAGATGCAAAACATTATTGCCCTAATGAAATGGCATGTCCGCCACAGGTGAAAGGTAGGATTGAGCATTTTATATCCCGTAAAGCCATGGATATCGATGGGATAGGAGCAGAAACCGTAGGTCAACTCGTAGAAGCTGGATTAATTCATAACTATGCTGATTTATACGACCTCACCGTAGAGCAAGTATTGCCTCTAGAACGAATGGCACAAAAAAGTGCCGAGAATATGGTAAATGGAATAGAGGCAAGTAAAAGCGTTCCTTTTGAGCGTGTGTTGTTTGGTCTAGGAATACGCTATGTAGGAGAAACAGTAGCTAAAAAACTAGCCAAGCATTATAAAAATATTGATGCCTTACTCGCCATGCCAGATGAACCAGTAAAAGAAAATTTAGATCTTTTTGCCGATGTTTCCAGTGCTGCAAACAAGAAGATAGAAGAGTTAACGGCAGTCCCAGAAATAGGAATCAGCATAGCGCAATCTATTGTAGAATTTATCCAGAATGAACAGCAAATGGAAATCATTGAGCGATTGAAAGCGTCCGGTCTCCAACTTGCACTGTCTGAAGAACAATTAGAAGGTCAAACAGACAAGTTAGTTGGTAAAAGCTTTGTGATATCTGGAGTTTTTGAAATGTCTCGTCCTGATTTAAAAAAGCTTATTGAAGATAATGGTGGTAAGGTGAGTAGTTCACTTTCTAGTAAAACAGATTATTTAGTGCGAGGAGAAAACATGGGGCCATCTAAACTTGCTAAAGCAGAGAAATTAGGTATAACGATGATTAGCGAGCAGGAATTTCTAGCAATGATATAAAATATGAAAAAGCTATTGGTAATTGTGATCTTGTTGAATTTCGCTTTCGCGAAAGCGCAAACCTATTCTTCAAAAATCATCCCTAATAACACCATGTTATTAAAAGGATATGTAGGTAAATATCCCATAACTATGTATGTGGAAAGTGTCGGCTTTTGTGAGTACGAACAAGAATTTACAGGTTGGTATAAATATGACAAAAGCACAGAGTCTATTCCTATACTTTTCTATTATTCTGTCTATCCTGAAGAAGAGTCTTTTAAAATATATGCCAAATATGATGGTGATTTTGAAACAGAAGTTGATGATGAATATGTCTGTCAAGTGTTGAGCTATGATGAAGTTTTTGAGTCAAAAACCGATACAGGGCTTTTTGTAGACCTTACTTGGCAAAAGGCAGGTTCTACAAAAACGCTCGATGTCAAATTTAATGGTAATCCGCAACAGATGTTGTGGAGTCTAGGCGATCAAAATGTGTATCTAACCTATGACGATAATGTAGTCTTAGATATAGGCGCATTAGGATATGAATACGCTTATGAAATTGATCTCCTAGGTCACAAAACAGTTGATGGAGTTGAGCATTTGTTGCTTAATATAATAGAACCTTCAAAACCAGGTAGTGCTGGTCGCGGTATGTGCGGCGCAGGAGATGAGATTTACATCTTATACTTGCAACTAGACGACCAGTTTAAACTAATATATAGCGATACAGAAAAGGAACAAAGTTGCTTTCAGTACTTAGAGGAATCACCTGTAGAGTACGACATTGCATTTCCAGAAAAAGGTTTTACTCGATTGAATTAACTCACTTCTTCTCCATGCTGGCTAGCATCGAGTCCGCGCTCTTCCTGATCGTCTCTTACTCTTATAGGAATCAAAATATCAACCAGTTTGTAGAATAACAAACTACCACCGAAGGTAAACACAGAAACTCCTATAAGCGCTATAATATGCCACATAAAGGTTTCTGTCTCGCCACTAGTTAGACCTACGTCTTTTGCAAAAACGGCTGTAAGTATCATTCCAACTATTCCACCAACTCCATGACTAGGAAAAACGTCTAATGTGTCATCGATACCTGTTTTAGAAAATAATGAAATTGCTATATTACTTGTTATTGCAGCTGTGAATCCTATAAAAATACTTTCTGAAATAGTGACAAAACCTGCTGCTGGTGTGATGGCAACAAGACCTACTATTGCTCCTATGCAAGCTCCTACAGCGCTCATTTTACGATTGCTGAATCTTTCGTAAAATACCCAAGTTATCATCGCGGTGGCACTGGCAATATTTGTGTTTGCAAACGCTATAGCAGCATCAGCATTTGCAGCTAGAGCACTACCAGCGTTGAATCCAAACCATCCAAACCAAAGAAGACCTGTTCCAAGAATAATATAGGGAACATTTGCTGGATCATGTGTGATTTTTTTACGTTTACCTAAATATACAGCTCCGGCAAGGGCTGCAAATCCAGCGCTCATATGAACTACAGTTCCGCCTGCAAAGTCTAATACTCCTAAATTGCGTAATAATCCGTCAGGATGCCACGTCATGTGAGCTAGTGGTGTGTAAATGAATAGCGTAAACAAGACCATAAATAGAATATAACTTCTAAATCGTACACGCTCGGCGAAACTTCCTGTAATTAATGCAGGCGTGATGATGGCAAATTTTAATTGAAATAAAGCAAAAACTAAAAAAGGAACGGTTCCAGCAAAGTCTGGATTAGGAGCAAGACCTACGTTTTTGAAATTAAAATAAGTCATAGGATTACCTATAATCCCATGCCAGCTCTCACCAAAGGCTAATGAAAAACCAACAATAACCCATAGTATACTTACTACTCCTAATGCTACAAAACTCTGCAACATGGTTGAAATCATAGATTTTTTATTGACCATTCCACCGTAGAAAAAAGCAAGTCCTGGAGTCATTAATAATACAAAAGCTGAAGCGATTAACATCCATGCCGTATCGCCACTATCGATGGCGCTCATGTCTCCATTTTCTGTATAAGATGTGTTAAAAACTAGGCTAATAATTACTAATAAGGCTAAGGCTATAAAGTTGACTTTTCTTCCCATTTTGAAAACATTGATTAACGATTCAAATATAGGGTATGTAAGTTTAAAAACTAATTTTTTTTATTCACCCCTATAAAAAATAGGGTATGATTATGAAAATCAATTAAATTTTGTGTGTATTGTGTAAAATTGATAGGGTTGAATTGTAAATAGTGTATACTATTTTGTTTTCAACTTATATTTAATCTTTGATAGTTTTATAAAAACGTAACTAAAAAAGAGCATGAAAAGAAAATCATTTAGCCCATATAGAGAATAGAATATGCCTGCCACAAGATCTTTGTCATAAACTTCTTGCAAGCTGTTATTAGAGAACCAATATACGTAAGCGATCACATAGCAAAGCTTTTCAATTATAAAAACACCAACGAGCCATTTTACTTGATCATATGTTCTTGCAACCGCTATAAATGCTGCGCCCCAAACCATAATCATTAATAGACCAAAGTAAGACATGACTACTGGATCGGTTTCTGGAATCACATCATTTGTGAAACACTTAGTAAAAAATAATATTCCAATGGTATTCATTAAGCCTGCAGCTATGAAACCTTTTGTGATAGTAGATTTAGTCATGAATATTATTTTAATTGAATTGTTCTATACTTCATAAACCACATCTACACCTCTATCAATTTTACCTTCTTTAAGATAAAAGTCAATACGGCCTAGATTGATTCCATAGCAACCTACTTGGTTCACCATTACATCTTTTCCAGCTGCGTTTTTCACAATTTCTGGAGCATCAAGAAAAGTATGCGTGTGACCACCTATGATGAGGTCTATTCCTGACGTAGCGGCCGCGAGTGATAAATCAGAAACTTTATCTCCATCATATTTATATCCCAAATGAGACATACAAATCACAATATCACATTTTTCTTTTTCACGTAAAATCTTGACTTGATCTTTTGCTACTTCAATAGGATCATTATAAACGGTTTCTTTAAACATTTTAGGATCTACGAGCCCTTCTAGTTTGATTCCCACGCCGAACAAACCAATGCGTACACCATCTTTTACCATTACCTTATGAGACTTAGTATGTCCGTCCATAATCGTGTTTGAGAAGTCATAATTTGAAATGACGAAGTCAAAATCAGCATGCGGTAATTGTTTGTAAAGACCTTCTATACTGTTGTCAAAATCGTGATTACCTATGGTAGCTGCATCATAACCCATCATGGTCATAAGTTTGATCTCTAACTCACCACCATAAAAATTAAAGTAAGGTGTTCCTTGAAAAATATCACCACAATCGAGCAGTAAGGTATTTGGATTTTCAGAACGCACTTTATTAATTATTGCTGCTCTGCGAGCCACACCACCACGACCATCATTACGACCGCCAGAAATGGGTTCTATATGTGAGTGCGTATCATTAGTATGGAGTATGGTAATTTTTTTTGTTCCAGGTTCAAGTTCTGGACCAGTGAAAATACCATTTGCTAGCGCATAATTAGACCATAAAGCTGCTCCAGCTACTATTCCTGCACTTGAATTGCGTATAAATTTTCTTCTTCTCATCATCTCACTCATTAGTTGATTATATCAAATCTATCGTCTCTTTCAAATTTCAAAGTATCTACTTTCTTGAAAAAATCAATCATCGCGTTACGTATTTTATAGTCTGTTTTAGTCTGCGGAGTATCTTTAAAGAAACTCATATTATCGCCTCCATTATAAAGATAATCGTTAGTCGCTACAGTATAGGTTTTATTCATGTCTAGCGGTTGGTTTTGAATAGAAACTGACTTAAGGCTGCCGTCTTTATCGAGTAGGATTTTCATTCCATCTATGGGATGCGCTCGTTTTTTTTCTACTAAGTAAGATATGAGTTGGTTCATTTGTTCTCCAGTAAGTTCAGCAACCGTGATTTCATTATCAAACGGCATGATTTCATAGGCGCGTCTCATCGTTACTGCACCAGCTGGCATGTCTGATCGTATTCCACCATGATTGAGTAGAACGATGTCTATTTCTTTTCCTGTACGTGATTTATAAACTGGAGCGCCTTGGGTTCTTACTATGGCTGCCATCATGTTCCCGATAGGTGTATTGTATTTGAAATCATTTTTATGCATAGAAACTGGATTGTAGCTCAGTTTTTCATCCATTTGTTGATCTACAGACTCTTTATAGGGCGCAATATAATCTTCAATCTCAGTGACTCCTTGAATGGTACTATCTACAACAGTCTGGCCAGCAGTAATTTTTTCTAGTTGTAAAGTACTTGATTTGCAAGAGGTTGTTATTAATAACGCTTTCGCGAAAGCGAGATAGCAAAAAGCCTTTCCCACTTGCCTAAAAATAGATGTTTTCATGTCCTATTGTACTACATTTGTATAGATAGTAAAAGTACATGATTTTTAATGGAATTAAGCGCCGCTGGCTGCGCAAAGAACTTGTAAAGTTGCAAAATGAGCAACAACGGCCATCTATAAAATGGCCTCAATCGCTCGTGGTTTTATTTGACGCACAGGAGACTAAAAATTTTGAACCTTTTTATAAATGGGCACAAGAGATAGGTATTAAAAAAGAGTCTGTAACTTTAATCGCCTATGTAAATGATAAAAAGAAGTCGACGATTAAGGGTGCACACTTGATAGATCGTAAACTCATTAAATGGTCCGGTGGTATTACAGATCTAGAGACTAAAAAACTCATAGAACAATCATTTGATCTTCAGGTAAATCATTTTAAAACTCAAAACGATTTGCTGGAATACCTTAGTCTAGCTTTACCTTCTAGTTTAAAAGCAGCTTATGGGAATGGTGAACAGACTTCGTTTGATCTCGCGATAGGAGTGAAACTTAATGATTATAACGGTTTTATACAGGAATTAAAAAAGTATTTAAAAATATTAACTCAATAAGATGCAAGAATTAATAGGAACAGGTGTCGCTTTAATTACACCTTTTAAAACTACCGGAGAAGTAGATCATACTGCACTTGAAAAAGTGGTGAATTTTCAAATTGAAAATGGAATTGACTACCTCGTTGTGTTAGGTACTACTGGAGAAAGTACTACACTTACTCTAGAAGAAAAAGCTGCTGTAAAAGCAACTATCACAAAGGTAAATGATGGTAGATTGCCTATGGTGTTAGGAATAGGTGGTAGTAATACTGCTGCCGTTGTAGAAGAAATTGAATCTACAGATTTAAGTGATTATATAGCTGTTCTATCAGTGTCTCCTGCATATAATAAACCTACTCAAGAAGGGATTTATCAGCATTTTAAAGCTGTTGCTGCTGCGACTACAAAACCTATTTTGTTATATAATGTACCAGGAAGAACGGCTTCAAACATGGCTGTAGAAACAGTGGTGCGATTAGCTCATGAATGTGAGAATATTATAGGTATTAAGGAAGCTGCTGGTGATCTAGTTCAAGCAATGAAATTGATACAATATTCACCTAAAGAATTCTTGGTCATCTCTGGAGATGATATGATTACGTTACCTATGGTTCTTGCCGGTGGCGCTGGTGTAATCTCTGTGATAGGTCAAGGATTACCGCAGGATTTTAGTGATATGGTGCGTTATGGGCTTAATGGAGATGTGGAAGAGGCTTATGAGTTACATTACAAACTTGCAGCAAGTATAGATTTAATTTTTGAACAAGGTAATCCTGGTGGAATAAAAGCAATGTTGAACTATTTAGGTCTCATAGAAGATGTTTTAAGATTACCTTTAGTTCCTGTGGATAGTGATTTAAGATCTAGGATTGCTGCATTTATGGAGCAATATGATTCTTAAATAAGGTTAAATTAAGATCAGTTTATACCACAATTGTTTTACAAACGTTAGTTGCAAAAGGAGCACAGAAATTATGTTTAAAAATTGTACTTTTGCAAACCATTTAAAATTGAGTATGAAAAATTATTTTGTTTTACTTCTTCTAGCTATTATGGCAGTAAGTTGTGGACCTTATCAAAGTGCGTTAAAGTCCACAGATAATGAGGTTAAACTAGCTATGATTGATACACTTCTTAAAAAAGAGAAGTATGGGAAAGCGGTGAACCTTTTTGACCAAATCATTCCTCAGTATAGAGGTACTGATAAAGCCGAAGAACTTTCTATCAAGTATGCAAAAGCACTCTATGAATCTGGTGATTACTTGAATAGTTCTTATCAATACGAGCGTTTTGTACAATCTCACCCAGCAAGTGAAGACAGAGAATATGCAGCATATATGGGAGCAAAGAGTCATTACAAAATGTCATCTATTTATTCCAAAAGTCAAGTGAATACAGATCGTGCTCTAGCAAAATTACAGGATTATATCAACACTTTTCCTAATGGAAAGCATGCTGATGAGGCAAATGGATTAGTAAGCGAGCTGAGATATAAGTTAGATAGAAAGGCTTATGAAATCGCAAAAAATTATCACCACCGTAATAGATTTATTCCTGCTGTAAAGAGTTTTGAAAACTTTATCATACAGCATCCAGGTTCAGAATTTATGGATGACGCTCAGTTTTACTTACTAGATTCTCAGTTCTTGTATGCAATGAAGAGTAGAGATGAATTGATACCAGAGCGACTAGAGTCTGCTACAAAATATTATAATACCTTTGTATCTCGTTTTCCGACTAGTGAGTACCGTGAAGAAGCAGACGAGATAATGGAAAAGATTACAGAATATAAATCAGATAATAATATCTAATTAAAGTTATGGATACTAAGAATATAAAAGCACCATCTACTACTATTACTTATAATAGGGACAATTTAACTAACCCTACTGGTAACATGTATGAGGCGATTTCTATTATCGCAAAACGTGCTGAGCAAATTAATACAGACGTTAAAGAAGAGCTTATTGAAAAGCTTGAAGAGTTTGCTACATTCAATGATTCTCTTGAAGAGATTTTTGAGAATAAGGAGCAAATTGAAGTTTCTAAATTCTATGAGCGTTTACCTAAGCCTCACCAGATTGCAGTGCAAGAATGGTTAGATGGTAAAATCTACTTTAGAGATACTTCTAAATCAGAAGAAATATAATTAAATGATGTCCGTTTTAAGTGGTAAAAATGTATTGCTAGGTGTTACTGGTGGTATTGCTGCTTATAAAACAACTTACCTTGTGCGCCTGCTTATTAAAGCAGGCGCCACTGTTAAGGTAGTGATGACTCCAGCTTCTAGAGAGTTTGTCACGCCATTAACACTTTCCACACTTTCTAAAAATCCTGTGTTATCTTCTTTTACAAATGAAGATGATGAAAATGACACATGGAACAATCATGTAGATCTAGGCCTGTGGGCAGATTATATGATTATAGCTCCTGCAACTGCAAATACCATGAGCAAAATGGTAGCAGGAAATATCGATAACTTTCTACTAGCTGTGTACTGCAGTGCAAAATGTCCTGTTTACTTTGCTCCAGCGATGGATTTGGACATGTTTAAACATCCGTCCACACAACATAATTTTGAGCAGTTAGCAAGCTATGGTAATAAGATGATTCCTGCAGGAACTGGTGAGCTAGCCAGTGGATTGAGTGGTGAAGGACGCATGGCAGAGCCTGAAGAGATCGTTGATTTTATTGAAAAAGATATCGCTTCTCAATTACCGTTGAAGGGAAAAATATGCCTTATTACAGCAGGTCCTACTTATGAACCTATTGATCCAGTGCGTTTTATAGGGAATCGAAGTAGTGGAAAAATGGGTGCAGCTCTAGCTCTAGAAATGGCTACAAATGGTGCGCAAGTAATTCTAGTTATGGGTCCTAGTCATGTAAGTTCAGACCATCATTTAATAGATAGGGTTAATGTAGAAACTGCACAAGAAATGTATGATACGGTTCACGAGCACATTCATAAAGCAGATTATGCTATATTTAGTGCAGCTGTTGCAGACTACAAACCCATTAATGCTGCTGACCAGAAAATAAAAAAGAAGTCAGATACGTTAACTATTGAGCTTACTAAAAATCCAGACATTCTGGCGAGTGTAGGTGCAATGGATAAAAGACCGTTTCTAGTAGGATTTGCTCTAGAAACAGAGAATGAATTGGAATACGCTTTCGCGAAAGCAAAAAAGAAAAACACAGACTTGCTCGTATTGAACTCTACGAGAGACAAAGGAGCAGGTTTTGGAGTTGATACAAATAAAATAACGCTCATCGATAGAGATAGGAACACGACAGAATTTGAAGTAAAACCTAAATCTGAAGTAGCAAAAGATATTATAAATGAAATTATTAATAGGACTATTTAAAGTCGTTCCACTAGTAGCTTTCTTAATTGTTAGCGCTGCAAGCGCTCAAGAATTTGACGCTGTGGTTCAGGTAAATGCGCAAAATGTTGCGCAACCTAACCAAACTATATTTAGAACCTTAGAAACTTCTATGCAGGAGTTTATCAATAATACTGAGTGGACCGACCAGGATTACAGAGATGAGGAAAAAATAAATTGTTCCATCGTTTTTGTGGTGACAGATTATAATAATGATCGATTTAAAGGAAATATTCAAATTTCACTTTCTAGACCAGTTTATAATTCTTCTTATACAACACCTATTTTCAATTATAAGGATACAAACGTAGAGTTTGAGTACGTTGAATATGCACCATTCTTTTATAACGCAAACCAATTTGAAAATAATTTGACTTCGCTCATTTCCTTTTACATGTACACGATGCTGGGAATAGATGGAGATACGTTTGAACTGAACGGTGGACAAGAGCATCATATCGAGGCTCAACGCATAGTAAGTCTAGCGCAGCAAAGTAATTCTATAGGATGGAAAGCAACTGATGGGCAGGGAACTCGTTTCCAGCTCAATGATGATATGTTATCACAAACCTTTAAAGAGTATAGAGAGGTGATGTATAACTATCACAGAAATGGGATGGACATTTTTGCCGAAGATCAGAAAAAAGCCAAAACCTTTCTTAGTAATGAAATAGTTAAGCTTAAAGTCCTTAACAGTCGCAGACCTAACAGTTTGATACAGCGATTATTCTTTGATGCCAAAGCAGACGAAATAGTAAGTATTTTTACGGGTGGACCTGCCGTGGATATTAGAGAACTTAAAACTGCACTACAGCAACTGGCGCCTAATCAGTCTTCAAAATGGCGCAATATTAAGGTCTAGAACTTTGGTAAGACCTTGAAATTATCTAGATTTAAGTTTTAATTTACAGTATAGTTATTATGCTTGTTAATGCCTTAAAATCAATTGCTTAAACATATTCACATTGAAAATTTTGCTCTTATCGATAGTCTCGATTTAGAGTTGAACAATGGTCTAACCATGATAACTGGTGAGACTGGTGCTGGTAAATCGATTTTACTGGGTGCACTAGGATTAGTTCAAGGTAAAAGAGCAGATTTAAGTGCTGTACGAGATACTTCACGTAAATGTGTGGTTGAGGCTCAAGTTGATATGTCTAATCTATCACTAGATCAACTCTTAGAACAGCATAACCTTGATGTAGAGCCAGTCTGTTTTTTAAGACGTGAAATCCTGCCATCTGGAAAAAGCCGAGCTTTTATAAATGATACTCCTGTAACTCTCGCGACTATGAGTGAAATAGGATATCAACTTATTGATATTCATTCGCAACACCAGACTTTACAACTAGCGTCTGACGATTTTCAAATAGATGTACTTCAGGCTTTTGTTAATAAGGTTACAGAAAATGATAAGGAGCCTGCTGCTGATTTGTTAGAGTCATTCCGCAAAGAGTGGAGTACTTATAAGGCTGTTCAATCACAATTAAAAAAGTGGAAAGAAGAAGAGATTGCTCTAGAAAAAGAAGCCGATTATAATAATTTTCTTCTTGAAGAACTAGATGCTGCAGGCCTTGATCAACTTGATATAGCGGCATTAGAACAAGAGAATGAGCAGCTCAGCAATGTAGAAGAGATCCAGCAAGTTCTTCAAGAGTTTCAATCTATAATGGATGAAGATGATAATGGGCTGCTAGATCAACTAAGATTATTGAAGAATAAGTTTTCTCAAATCTCAAGTTATAATAAGGAATATGATGGTGCAAAAGATAGGTTAAATGCGACTTTATTAGAATTAGAGGACTTAAGTATAGAAGTGTCTCGCAATAGTGAGAATGTAGAAGCAAATCCAGAAAGACTAGAGCTTATTAATGAACGCTTGAGTTTAGTGGAACAATTATTTAAGAAACATCATAAAGAAGATGTTGCTGAATTGATAATCTTTAGAGATGAGCTCGCAGATAAGGTATTTGCGACACAAAACATTTCTAGGAAAATTAAACAAGCGCAGCAACAGCTAGATGATTTAAATAAAAAAATACAATCACTGGGCATAAAGATTCATGAACAACGTATTGCTCAAGCTTCTTTGTTAGAAAAAGAGATGCTATCCACCATTCATTTGTTAGGAATGCCAGACGCGTCATTTAAAGTTCATATCGATAAATCTTCAAATTTCAACTCTTATGGGATGGATGACGTAGAGTTTAGGTTCACTGCAAATAAAGGCTCGGCATTGCTACCTTTAAATAAAGCTGCATCTGGTGGAGAATTATCGCGATTAATGCTAGCGATTAAAGCGTTGCTGTCGAGTTATAAAAATCTACCTACGATAATTTTTGATGAAATAGATACAGGTGTAAGTGGTGCTATTGCAGAGAAGATGGCGCTTATTATGAAAAAGATGAGTGCTAGTTTACAAGTAATAACTATCACACATCTACCACAGATCGCCAGTGCAGGAAATGATCATTTAATGGTGAGAAAAGCGGTGAAAGATGATCAAACTATTTCTAATATTCATAGATTAAACGCTCAAGAAAGAGTAGAGGAAATCGCTCAAATGTTGAGTGGTGGAAAAGTTTCTGACGCTGCAAGAGAAAATGCACGTGTATTACTCAATTAAGAATTTTATATTTGTCACTTATAAATAAGATATGTCACACAACTTACTAAAAGGAAAAAGAGGAATTATATTTGGCGCACTAGATGAAAAATCTATCGCTTGGAAAACCGCAGAACTTGCACATGCAGAAGGTGCAACCTTTGTGCTCACTAATGCTCCTATCGCTATGCGTATGGGAACCATCAACGAGCTAGCAGAAAAAACAGGAAGTCAAATAATTCCTGCCGATGCTACGAGTCTTGAAGATTTAGAGAATCTGGTTTCACAATCTGTTGAAATTCTAGGAGGAAAAATAGACTTTGTACTTCACTCGATAGGTATGTCTGTGAACGTGAGAAAAGGAAAAGCTTATACAGATCAAAATTACGACTGGACTCATAAAGGTTGGGACGTAAGTGCTGTTTCTTTTCATAAAGTAATGCAAACTCTATACAAGCAAGACGCAATGAGTGAATGGGGAAGCATACTTGCTCTTACATACATGGCTGCACAAAGAACTTTTCCAGACTATAATGATATGGCAGATAATAAAGCATATCTAGAATCTATCGCGAGAAGTTTTGGATACTTCTTTGGAAAAGATAAAAAGGTGCGTGTAAATACAATTTCGCAATCTCCTACGCCTACGACTGCTGGTCAAGGTGTAAAAGGATTTGATGGATTTATAAGTTATGCAGAAAAAATGAGTCCTTTAGGAAATGCAACGGCTCAAGAATGTGCAGAGTATTCTATCACATTATTCTCTGACTATACTAAAAAGGTAACTATGCAAAATCTTTTCCATGATGGAGGATTTTCAAATACTGGAGTAAGTCAGGAAGTTATCGAGAAGTTCTAGGAATAAATCATCTCATTATTTTATAAAGCCACTGTATATAGCAGTGGCTTTTTTTGTTCTCGCTTTCGCGAAAGCGAGATTAATAATCTACTTATAAAGACTTTTTAACAACTGTATTTTTAACAGTTAATATTTCATTAAAATTATTACCTTGTCTCCTATAAAATAAACCAAATATTCCTATGTTAAAAAAACTACTTTCAATTGCATTGTTGTTTGCTGCCACTATTGCGGCAGCTCAATGTAATTACTCTCTAGAATTGAGAGACGCATTTATGGATGGATGGGGAAATGGAGCGCAAATGACGGTTACCATTAACGGTAACGCATCAGTGTACACAGTTCCTAATCCGCCAGGAAACATCAATACGGTTACTTTAACCGTTAATGATGGTGATACATTACTCCTTGATTACATTGCCGATGCAGTGACGCCTGGAGATAATGAGTTTACCTTATTTGATTCTGAAGGAATCGTGGTTGTTGATTCTGGTTTCTCACCTTCAACAGGGAATTACTTCAACGGTACAGCTTCATGTCCTACATGTCCTGCTGTAACAAATATTACTTCAAACAACATTACCGCAAACTCTGCTGATATAGGTTGGACTAGCGTAGGTACTGAAACAGAATGGGAGATAGAAGTAGGTCCTACTGGATTTACAATTGGAACTGGTCAGGTAACTACAGTAACTACTAATCCAGGAAATGTAATGGGTTTAAGTGCAATTACTACTTATGATGTATATGTAAGAGCAAAATGTTCTGCAACTGACATTAGTAATTCTCAAGGACCAATCAGTATTACAACAACTGAATCTTGTCCTACGCCTTCAAATTTTGTACCTGTAACTCAAACTGCAACAAGTGCACAGTTTACTTGGGATGCAAATGGAAATCCTAATCCAACATTTGAGGTTGAATATGGAATTTCACCATATACTCAAGGTGGTGGTGGAACAGTAGTGCAGCAATTTACAGCACCTTTTGCTGATGTGACTGGTCTAGCGGCAAATACGACTTATGACTTTTTTATTAGAATCGATTGTGGAATGGGAGATTTCAGTCTTTGGGCTGGACCTTATACTGCAACGACTTCTCAATCTTGTCCAGATATTTCAGGAATTTCATTTGCTAACGTAAGTATGACATCAGTAGATGTTTCATGGGCAGCAGGAAGTACAGAAACAGAATGGAGTATAGAATACGGACCTGCTGGATTTGCTGCAGGGACTGGAACAACAGTAGCAAACATTACTACAAACAATCCATATACATTGACTGGTTTAATGTCTGGTGTAAATTATGACGTTTGTGTAACTGCAGTTTGTGGTCCTATGGATTTATCGACTCCAGTATGTGCAAGTGTTCTAACACCTGCAGATTATTGTAATGGAGATCCGTTAGTGGATTCAGGTGGAGTATCAGGAGATTATGGCGCAAATGAGAATTTTACTTATACAGTATGTCCAGATAACGCAGGTGATGTGGTCTATGTGGATTTCACAGCTTTTGCTTTAGAAACTTCTTTTGCGGGATGTTGGGATAGTTTAACGGTTTATGATGGTCCAGATACATCTTCACCTACTATTAATCCTCCAGGTGGTGGAACTGAATGGTGTTGGGATAATGGAGCAGGAACTGGAGATTTAGTTCAAGAGTTGTTAATAGCAAAATTACCTTCAGGATGTTTCACATTTGTGTTTGAATCTGACGGTGGTGGGCAAAGAGCTGGTTTTGAGGCTGCAGTAACATGTGCCGCTCCACCAACTTGTCCAGTTATTTATGATGAAATGGTTGATTTAACATCTGCTACTTCTTTAGATATTTCATGGACTGCTGGTGGAACTGAGCCAGAATGGAGAGTAGAATACGGTGCTCCTGGATTTACAATAGGTACTGGGACAGTTGTTGCTCCTAATCCTACAGTAACTAATGTTTCTATCCCAGGATTAACGAGTGATACAGAATATGAAATATATATTACAGCTGTTTGTGCTCCTGGTGATGAATCTATCCCAGTTTCATTAACCGCTTCTACTACTAAAGATTATTGTGCAGGTGATGTGTTTACAGATTCAGGAGGAACTGCTGCTGGATATAGCGCAAGTGAGAACACTACTTATACAATTTGTCCAGATAATGCTGGTGATGTAGTTTATGTAGATTTTACAGCATTTGATGCTGAAGAGAATAGTTTTTCAATGAACTGTTATGATGGTTTAACGATCTACGCAGGTTCAGATACTACTTTCCCGATTATAAGTCCTCCTAATGGTACAGGTGATGTTTGGTGCTGGGATCCAGCAAGTACAAATGCTTTCCAAGGTACTGGTGATTTAACTACGATGATGTTGATAGGAAGTTTGCCTTCAGGTTGTATCACATTTGTGTTTACTTCTGACGGATCTGTTCAAGAAGATGGTTGGGAAGCTGCAGTTACATGTGGTCCACCACCAGCTTGTCCAGTTCCTAGTGCATTTGCGGTAGATTCTAGTACAAGTGATACAATTAATTTATCATGGACTGCAGGTTCTACTGAAACAGAATGGGATATTGAATATGGTCCAGTTGGTTTCGTGCCAGGAACGGGAACTGTTATTACAGTTACTACTAATCCTTATTCACTTTCTGGATTAACTGATAATACTGAGTTTGATTTTTATATCACTGCAAACTGTAGTGCAACAAGTGTTAGTTCTCAAGTAGGACCACTAGTGGGAAGAACAACTTGTCTTGCTTTTACAGTTCCATTTAGTGAAGGATTTAATTCTACGAGTTCCACACAAGATTGTTGGACTGTGCTGGATGAAAACGGAGATGGAGATGCATGGGATTTAAATTATGCTTTTAACACAAGTGAAGGAGATCAAGTAGCGGCTATCAATACCGATTTTAATGGTGGAGCAGATGATGACTATTTAATATCTCCAGCAATTACTTTAACAGGTAATGATCGAGTGCGTTATGATTATAGAGTGCAAAGTGCTGGTGAGCCTAATGAAATGGAAGTTTTAATCTCTACAACCACTAATAGTGCTGCAGACTTTACAACTCAGTTATTGCCAGTAACAAGTTATTCTAATGTCGCTTATGTGACTGAAACTATCGATTTATCAGCTTATACAGGTGATGTTTATGTTGCATGGAGAATTCCACCTGGAACAGTTGATGGATGGAGAATGTATATTGATAATGTAAGATTTGAAGCAATTCCTGATTGTGATGAGCCTTTAATGTTAATGACGTCTAACATTACAACCACATCTGCCGATATTTCATGGACGGAACAAGGTACTTCTACATCTTGGGAAATTGAATATGGACCTGTAGGTTTCTTACCTAGTACTGGAGCTGGAACAGTTGTAACTGCTGCAACTAATCCTTTCACCTTAACAGGTCTGATAGCAAATCAATGTTATGATTACTATGTAAGATCTGATTGTGGAACTGGAGGATTTAGCCCTTGGTCTGTAAAAGGAGAATTTTGTACTGCGTGTGTAGCTTTTGATGTTCCTTTCCAAGAAGGCTTTAACTCTGCAAGTACAACTGAGCAATGTTGGTCTGTACTGGATGCAAATAGTGATGGAGTTCAGTGGAATATTGATTATTCTACTAATCCTTTTGAAGGAGATCAAGTAGCTGCTATTACTACAGATTTCAATGGAGGAGCTGATGATGATTATTTAATATCACCACAATTAAACTTAACAGGTGCACAAAGATTAAAGTATCAGTATAGAGTTCAAAGTGCTGGAGAACCTAATAATTTAGAAGTTCTACTTTCTACCACAGGTTCAAATGCTGCTGATTTTACTAATTCTTTATTGCCAGTAACATTGTTGAGTAATACGACTTATGCTGAGCAAATCATAGATTTATCTGCTTATACAGGTCCTGTATATATCGCATTTAGAATTCCACCATCAACAACTGATGGATGGAGAATGTATATAGATGACGTGGTTGTAGAAGATCAGCCTGCGTGTCCAGATCCATTAATGACGGCAATAGACTCATTTGCAAATGATTCAGCTGTTGTTTCTTGGACTACTGAACCATTAGCGACAGCGGTTAATGTAGAGTATGGACCATGTGGATTTACTCCAGGATCAGGTACTACCGTTGTTGCAACTAGCAATCCTTTTACTATCACAGGATTAACAGATAATACTTGTTACGATGTTTATGTAACCTTTGACTGTTCAGGAACAGCAAGTGTGCCATCTGATGTATTGACGTTTACTACCGTATGTAATCCGTTGACAGCTCCTTATAATGAGGATTTTGAAACGTTTACTACTACTACCAATACTTTCCCTGGAGCTGCAGATTTCTTCACCATTGAAAATTGTTGGTCTGCTGTTAATACATCTAACCTTGGTTGGGTTGCTGCACCTGCAACTTTAACAGCTTCTACTGGAACAGGTCCAGCACCGGCTATTAATACAGGAAACTATATGTATCTAGAATCTTCAAGTGGTGTACTAGGTGATATTGCTGAGCTTTATGCTCCTATTGTAGACATATCAGCATTGACTAATCCTGCCTTAACTTTCTCTTATCACATGTTTGGTGTGAATATGGGTAATTTACATGTAGATGTAAATGATGGTACTGGGTTTGTTAATGATGTTCTTGTGATTTCTGGACAACAGCAAGCTACTGAAGGTGATGCATATGCAACTTCAACTTTAGGATTAACTCCTTATGCTGGTGGTACAGTTCAAATAAGATTTAGAGGTGAACGTGGAAACGGATTTGAGTCTGATATAGCTATCGATAATTTCATTATTGAAGAATTTACAGGATGTCTTGCTCCTAACACCTTAGTTCTTAATTCTTTAACAGCAACTACTGCAGATTTCTCATGGAATGCTGGTGGAACTGAAACAGCTTGGGAATATGTAATTCAGGCTGCTGGAACAGGTGTTCCTACTGCTGCAGGTACTGCGGCTACTGCAACTAATGTTATGGAGTCTGGATTAACTGCGGTTACAGCTTATGAAGTTTATGTAAGAGCAGATTGTGGAATGAGTAACTTTAGCGATTGGGTTGGGCCACTAAACTTTACAACACTTTGTGATGTAATACCAGCACCTTATGGAAATGCCACAACACCTGGAAATGACTTTACAACTTTCCCTGGAACATGTTGGGAAGAAGGAAATAGTACAGATGTGGCAACTGGTCCTAACGGTAACAACGGTGACTGGCAAACAGATGATTTTGCAAACGATACAGCAAGTACAAATGGACAAGCTGCAAAAATCAACATCTGGTCAAATGGAGGAGATGCAGACTGGTTAGTGACGCCTGACTTTGATTTAGGTGCTGCTGGACATGGAATGAGTGCATTATTTGATATTGCTTTAACTGAATTCGGTGATAGCACTGGTGTCCAGGCTACACTAGGGTCAGATGATCAAATACTATTCTTAATCTCGACTGATAGTGGTGTAACATGGACCGCAATTGAAACTTGGGACGCTACTACAGTAGTTTCACCGACTGGAGATGATGTGGTTGTTGATCTAGCTGCATATTCTGGTGTAGTGAGAATGGCGTTCTGGGGAACTAATGGTGCCGTTACAGATGCTGCAGATAACGACTTCTTTGTCGATAACTTCACTATCGACACTACGGCTAGTAATGGAGACGCTTTCGCGAAAGCGGATTTACAAATTTATCCTAACCCTTCAAACGGTTT
Organism: Nonlabens sp.; assembly: GCF_051251825.1. Taxonomy (GTDB): domain Bacteria; phylum Bacteroidota; class Bacteroidia; order Flavobacteriales; family Flavobacteriaceae; genus Nonlabens. The sequence goes on from NZ_JBPOGG010000003.1 coordinate 203,604, forward strand.
AGTAAATGTTAAAAGCTCTATCACCATAGATAACGTGACGATTACAAACCTTTTAGGTCAACAATTGAAGACTATAGAAGTAAGTAGTAACAATGTAGTCGTGGATATGACTGAATTTGCTACTGGTATTTATTTACTTGAAATCGATTCAAACGGAAACAAAATTACAGAGCGAGTAATCATGAAGTAATATTGTTTATACATTTGATTAAAGGCTGCCTACGGGCAGTCTTTTTTTTGTCTAAATTTTATGGTTTTCGTCGATTATTATAATCCTTCTGTTGTTAATGCTTCCTTAATGCGTATCTTCAAAAACTTAATAAAAACTTAAAATAAAATTATGAAACATTTTTATGCTACAATTCTAGCATTATTTACGGTTTCTTTGATGGCTGCCCAGTGTAACTATTCATTAGAAATGGTAGATAATTTTATGGATGGATGGGGTAACGGATCTCAGATTTCTGTTACTATAAACAGTGGGACACCTACAGTTTATACGGTTCCTAATCCACCAGGAAACATTAACACAGTTAGTATCGCTGTAAATGATGGAGACGTTGTTTCTCTGGACTACATCGCAGATTCTGTGACTCCAGGAGATAATGAGTTTACATTATTTGACTCTGAAGGGATAATCGTTGTCAACTCTGGATTCTCTCCAGCGACAGGTAATTATTACAACAGTGCGGTTACATGTCCTACATGTCCTACGGTTTCGGCAATTACGACAAACAACGTACTTGCAAACTCAGCAGATATTGCTTGGACTGTTGGTGGATCTGAAACTGAATGGGAAATAGAATATGGAGTTAGTCCATATACTGTAGGCTCTGGAGGAACGGTTGTAACGACTATGAATAATCCAGAAACAATTACGGGATTATCATCAGTTACTACTTATGACGTATTCGTTAGAGCTAAGTGTAGTGCTACTGATATCAGTGCATCTCAAGGTCCTGTTAGTTTTACAACTACAGAGTCTTGTCCTTCACCTGGAGTTTTTACTCCTGTAACTCAAACAGCAAATAGTGTTCAATTTACGTGGGATGCAAATGGTAACCCAAATCCAACATTTGAAGTTGAATATGGACCTACGCCATATACACAAGGTAGTGGTGGAACGGTAGTTCAACAATTTACAGCTCCTTTTGCTGATGTTACAGGTTTAGCGTCAGACACGAGTTATGATTTCTTTATTAGAATAGATTGTGGAATGGGAGACTTCAGTCTTTGGGTTGGTCCTTATACTGCACAAACTGCGATTTCATGTCCGGTGATTACTGCATTACAAGCTACAAATATTTCATTTGATAGTATGGATGTAGATTGGGCAGCTGGTAGTACAGAAACTCAATGGGAACTTGAATATGCTCCAGTAGGAACAATTACCACTCCATTTGCTGCTACGCCTCAAGGTACAGTTGTGAATGTTATGACTACACCATCTGTGTCTTTATCAGGATTGACTGCGGCAACAAAGTATGATATATATGTAAGAGGTTTATGTGATCCTGCATTACCAGACTATAGTTCTGCGACTCAAATAGAAGCGACGACTTTATGTACAGCCTTTGCGCCTACTAGTGCAGCTCCATATATAGAGGATTTTGAAAATTTTGCAACTACTACAACTTTTATAGAAGAATTATGTTGGTCTGGAACTGCAGTTGATGCTTATGACTGGAATGTAAGTGGAGCTGGTACTCCTTCTACAGGAACTGGTCCACTTTCTGCATTTTCAGGAACTAATTATTTCTATACTGAAGCAAGTTCAGGTTCTGCAGGTACAAGTGTTGCGACACTAAATGGACCTCAGTTTGATCTTTCAGGTTTAACAAATCCTTCTGTTCAATTCTATTACCACATGTTTGGTAATCAAATAGGAGATTTAATTCTTGAAGTGAATGATTTAAGTGGTGCAGGTTGGGTTGCTGTTAATACCATTTCTGGCGCTCAACAAACAGCACAAGCTGACGCATTTTTATTACAAATAGTAAACATGGCAGCTTATGCTGGTCAAACGGTACAAATTAGATTCAGAGCCGTTTCAGGTGGTACTTTTGAAGGAGATATCGCTATTGATGATGTGATAGTAGGTGAATTACCTCCATGTCCAGATCCTAATTTATTAGCTACAGATGCTATTCTTGATACAAGTGCTATACTGAGCTGGTCTGAAAATGGACTTGCAACATCATGGGAAGTAGAAGTACAGCCTACAGGAGTTGCTCAAGGAACTGCTGGTGCAGCATATGAAAACCTTACAGCTTCAAATCCTGAAACAGCAACTGGATTAATGCCAGAGACTACTTATGATTTTTATGTACGTTCTGATTGTGGAACAGATGGATTTAGTGGATGGGCTGGTCCTTTCACATTTACTACAAAGTGTGCTCCACTAGCAGCACCAATTACTGAAGACTTTGAAATGTTTACAGCAGCAGTTGATTTTACATCAGGAGACTGTTGGGAAGGATCATGGAATTCAACGACTGGTACAGAATGGAATTGGAATGTGGATGGTGCAGGAAGTACTCCTACAGCAAACACTGGTCCTGACTCGGCAAGTAGTGGTTCTAATTACTTCTATGTAGAAGGAAATGGAGGAGTTGCTGGTAATGAAGCTATTTTATTAGCGCCTATCGTTGATATATCTGCTTTAACAGCACCTGCAATGCAGTTCTCTTCACATATGTTTGGAGCAGCAACAGGAATATTACATGTAGATGTAAATGATGGTTCTGGTTTTACTAACGATGTATTAGTTCTTACTGGTGAACAGCAAACTAGTGGTAATGCACCATGGGATGTTCAAGTGGTAGATTTATTACCATTTAATACTTCAGGAACTGTTCAAGTAAGATTTAGAGCAGAAAGAACAGAAACGGCTTTCACAGGTCTTTCTGATATAGCAATAGATGATGTCGTATTTGATGAAATTCCAGCTTGTCCTCAGCCTTCAGCTTTAACTGCTGGTACTCTTACAGATACTACTGCTGAGATTCTTTGGAATGAAAATGGCTCAGCAACAGCTTGGAATATAGAATATGGTCCATGTGGATTTACTCCAGGAAGTGGAACAACAGTAGCTGCTACGATGAATCCATTCACAATTACTGGTCTTACAGCATTTACATGTTATGAATACTATATAACTGCAGACTGTGGAATGGGTACGTTGAGTGCCGCTACAGGTCCTGCTACCTTTACAACAGAATGTGCAACATTTACTGCGCCTTATGTAGATAATTTTGAAGCGTTTACAGCTACTTTATTATTTGTTGAAGAAAATTGTTGGGCAGCAACAGCTGTTGGAGCATATGATTGGAATGTAGATAATAACGCATCTACTCCATCTTCTGGTACTGGTCCGACTGGGGCTTTCAGTGGAACAAACTATTTCTATGTTGAAGCTTCTTCTGGTACAGCTGGTGATGAAGCATTATTAGTGTCGCCTTTAATTGACATTGCAGGACTTACTACTCCTTCTATCCAATTTATGTACCACATGTTTGGTGGAGATATGGGAACTTTGCACGTAGATGTAAACGATGGAACAGGATGGATCAATGACGTAGATATGATCGTAGGTCAACAACAAACTGCGCAAGCAGATGATTGGTTGCCAAGAATAATTGACTTATCTACGGTAACGTTAACAGGAACTGTTATTCAAACAAGATTAAGAGCTGAAAAAGCTGCTGGATCTTGGGAAGGTGATATTTCTATTGACGACTTTAGAGTAGATGAGATTCCTACATGTCCGGCACCTACTATGGTTGCAGTTGATGATACATCTATTACAATTACAGATGCAACTTTTGATTGGACTGAAAATGGTACAGCTACAACTTATGATGTAGAATGGGGACCAGTAGGTTATACGCAAGGAACGCCTCCTGCAGCTCCACTTGGTGGAACAGCATCGGCAGTGACTAAGCCTTACACTGTAACTGGATTACAAGGTAGTACTCAATATGACTTTTATGTAAGAGCTATTTGTGGTGCTAGTGATACTTCTGTTTGGGTTGGTCCAGTGACTTTCCAAACATTATGTGATGCAATATCAGCACCTTACTTTGAAGACTATGAAACTTTTGCTCCATCTACTACCTTTGTAGAAGAATTATGTTGGACGGCAAGTGCTACTTCAGGTTTTGATTGGAATGTGGATGGTGCAGCTAGCACACCATCAACAGGAACAGGTCCTGCAGGTGCAAATAGTGGTGTTAATTACTTCTATACTGAGGCATCAGGTGCTGCAGCAGGAGCGACAGCAACTTTAGTTAGTCCTTTAATTGACTTATCTCCATTAACTACACCTTCAGTAGAATTTTTCTACCACATGTTTGGTGCTCAAATAGGTTCTTTAGATCTTGAGATTAATGATGGTACAGGTTGGGTTAATGTAGTTACATTAGGACCTGGAGCAATTCAAACAGCACAAGCTGATCCTTTTATTGCACAGATTAATGACTTAACTGCTTATGCAGGAGCTACTGTTCAATTCAGATTTATTGCAACAGCAAACGGATCTTTTGAAGGTGATATTAGTTTAGATGACTTTAGAGTAGATGAGCTACCAGCTTGTCCTAATCCTAATTTCTTAACCGCGACTAACATTACAGACTCTACAGCTGATTTAGCTTGGACTGAGAATGGTGCATCAACAGTTTGGTCTGTAGAAGTACAGCCTCAAGGTGTTGCTCAAGGAACTATGCCAGCAGCATATTCTAATGCTGCAGCTACTAATCCTGAAACTGCTACTGGTTTAATGCCAGATACACTTTATGATTTCTATGTGACTTCAGATTGTGGTGGTGGTGCGTTTAGTAACACGATAGGTCCATTCACGTTTAAAACGGAATGTTTACCACTTACGGCTCCTTATCTAGAAGACTTTGAAACGTTTACAGCTAGTTTAGACGTTACAGAAGAAAATTGTTGGAAAGCTACTTTCAATAGTACCAGTTTCACACCATATGACTGGAACCTTGATAATGCAGGTAGCACTCCATCTGCAAATACAGGACCTGACGCGGCATTCAATGGTACTAACTATTTCTATGTTGAAGCAAATGGTGGAGTAGCAGGTAGTGAAGCTGTCCTTACATCACCTTTAGTTGATGTTTCAGCTCTTACTAATCCTTCTGTTCAGTTTAATTATCACATGTTTGGTGCTGGAATAGGTAATTTACATGTAGATGTAAATGACGGATCAGGATATGTTAATGATGTTGTTTTAATACAAGGTCAACAACAAGCAAGTGGTAGTGCGCCATGGGAACTAAGTGTAATAGACTTATCTGCTTTCACTGGTACTACGGTACAAGTAAGATTTAGAGCTGAAAAGGTAGGAACTAACACACTTGGTGATACTTCAATTGATAACGTAGTATTTGATGAGTTACCTGCTTGTGCACAACCTTCTATACTTTCATCAGCAAACGTTACTGATACAACTGCTGATTTATCATGGAATGAAAACGGAATGGCTACTTCATGGAATGTAGAATATGGACCATGTGGATTTACACCAGGAGCAGGTACTACAGTTGTAGCTACTACTAATAGTGGTTTCCAAATCACTGGTTTAACAGGTGAAACATGTTATGATTTCTATATCACAGCAGATTGTGGAATGGGTACTTTAAGTAGCACAGCAGGTCCAGCAACATTCACAACTGAATGTTCTGCGATTGTAGCTCCTTATAATGAAGGTTTTGAAACGTTTACAGTTACAACTGCATTTACTGACCAAAACTGTTGGAGTACACCTCAAACAACTGGTTATACTTGGGATGTGAGTACTGGTGGAACAGGTTCTACTAATACAGGTCCTACAGCTGCGGCTTCAGGAGCTAATTACTTCTTTACTGAGGCTTCTAGTGGAGCTTTAGGTGATGAAGCAGAATTACTTTCTCCATTAATTGATATGTCAGCATTAACTAATCCAGCGTTGACGTTCTCTTATCACATGTGGGGTCCTGATTTTGATACATTACATGTAGATGTAAATGATGGAACTGGTTGGACTGCAGATGTATTTACATTAGTAGGACAACAACAAGCTAATCAGGCTGACGCATGGCAAACTACCATTGTAGGTTTAAGTGCATTTAACGGTAGTACAATTCAAATCCGATTTAGAGGTACTCGTGGTGCTTCATTTGGAGGTGATATTTCTCTAGATGATGTAATTGTAGATGACTTTAATGGTTGTTTGCCTCCTACAAATCTTGCTGCTGCAAATATTACGGCAACTTCGGTTGATATTTCATGGGTAGCTGGTGGATCTGAAACAGTATGGGAATACGCAGTACTTCCTTCAGGATCAGGAGCACCAAGTGGTGCGGGAACTTCTACTATGAATACAGCAGAGTCTGTAAGTGGTCTTGCTTCTTCTTCAAGTTTTGAATTATATGTAAGAGCAGATTGTGGTATGGGTAACTTTAGTTCATGGGTTGGTCCATTAAACTTCTCTACAGATTGTGCGCCTATTCTAGCGCCTTATGGTGGAGCAGTTGCAGGAGCACCAGGAAATGATTTTGCTGCTTATCCAGGAGTATGTTGGTCAGAAGGTGATGATACTTTAGTAGCTGCAGGTCCTAACGGAGCTGATGGTGCTTGGGTAACTGATAACTTTGGAAATGATGTAGCAAGTGCAAATGGGCAATCTGCCAAAATTAATATTTGGAATACAGCAGCTATTAATGACTGGTTAGTAACTCCAGAATTTGATTTAGGTACTACTACTTTTGAAGCGATATTTGATATTGCTCATACAGGTTTTGCTAACTCTAACGCTACAGCCTTTGCCGGTGATCAACAAGTACAGTTACTTATCACTGATGATGCAGGTGTAACGTGGACAGCACTACAGACTTGGGATTCTACAACAACAATCTCTAATACGGGACAAAATGTTGTAGTTGATTTAAGTGCTTATTCTGGAATTGTACAGTTAGCATTCTGGGGAACAAACGGTACTACTGGTGCTACACCAGACACTGAGTTCTTTGTAGATAACTTTACAATTGATACAACAGCTAGTATCAATTCAATAGAATCATTAGGATTCAGTTTCTATCCTAATCCAGTAAAAGATGTATTGAACATTAATGGTGTTCAAAACATTGAAACTGCTACTGTATTAAACATGCTAGGTCAGCAAGTGTTAACTGTTAATCCTACAGTTGCAAATGCTCAAATTGACATGTCCACTCTTAGAACTGGAGTTTATCTAGTTCAAGTAACTACAGACGGTCGTACTTCTACGATCAGAGTTATTAAAGAGTAGATTAGTTTAAATAACTTTTTCAAAAAGGCTGTTCTTAATAGAACAGCCTTTTTTTTATTGCCTATTTTTACCTAATGGATGGTTTGATGTTTTCATTTATAGTTCCCGTTTTTAATCGCCCTGAAGAGGTGGAGAAGCTGCTATTGAGTATCTCAAAATTAGATTTTCAAGATGATTTTGAAGTTGTCATCATTGAAGACGGTTCTACTAGAGACTGTAAGTCTGTTTGTTCTCGCTTTCGCGAAAGCGTAAATATATCCTACTTTTTCAAGCCTAATTCTGGACCAGGAGATTCTCGTAATTATGGGATGCAGCGTGCACAAGGAAACTATTATATCATTTTAGATAGTGACTGTATCCTGCCACAATCCTATCTGAAATCTGCTCAAGCGGCATTAAAAGCTAATTATGTAGATTGTTATGGAGGACCTGATGCTGCACATGAAAGTTTTAGCTCTTTACAAAAAGCTATCAACTATTCCATGACTTCATTTTTTACTACAGGTGGAATACGTGGTGGTGGAGAGAAACTAGATAAATTTCAACCGCGTAGTTTTAATATGGGATTGAGTAAAAAAGCATTTGAAATGACTGGTGGATTTGGTAAGATACATCCAGGAGAAGATCCCGATTTAAGCATAAGATTATGGCAAGCCGGTTTTAAAACACGTTTGATTAAAGAGGCTTATGTATATCATGAAAGACGTATATCCTGGAAGCTGTTTTATAAGCAAGTGAAAAAATTTGGTATGGTGAGAGTTATTTTGAATAAATGGCATCCTCAAACTAAAAAGCTGATTTACCTATTGCCTAGTTTATTTATAACAACTTTCTGCGTTTCTATAATCCTATTGTTAGTAGGTTTTCCGTGGTTATTCTCAATATTTGGGTTATACTTTTTAATGATATTTATTCATAGCTCCATTCTCAACGGAATTAAGATTGGTTTCATGTCCGTCTTTGCGGTATTCATTCAGTTTACAGGTTATGGCCATGGATTTTTAAAATCTTTTTTTCATTTAAAAGTTTTGAGGAAAAAAGAGCAAAAACAATTTCCTTATTTATTTTTTAACTAATCTCGATGATGGAATATAGAAAGTGGTTGACATTTTTGTTTTTTTTGATTGCAGCGGCATTATTGTGGTTTGTTTTTAAATACAATCAAACCTACTCACAACATATTCCGGTAGAAGTGGAGTGGAGTAATATTCCTGCGCGTATTCAAGTAAAAGAATCACAGGATATCCACATAGATGTTGAACTTACTGGAAATGGTTTTAAATTGCTGAATGCAACATTCTTTTCTCCTTCAGTAGTTCTTGATTTTCAAGATTATGTAACTCAAGAAAATGGGCGGTATTATTTTATACCTTCTATAGCAACGGGTAGTATTAAGGAGTATTTAAGTAATGATTTTAAAGTTGACTATGTTACAACTTCTAAAATGGAAATTCAAGTAGTCGAATTTAGCGCAAAGCAAGTTCCATTAATTGCAGATTTTGAAATTAAATATGAAGAGAATTTACAATCTATTTCTACGCCTTATTTTAATCCAGACTCTGTTTTAATCACAGGCAATGACAAACTGATAAGTGAAGTCAAAGAACTTAAAATAAAAATCCCGACGGTAAATATTATAGATACAGTAACTGTAAAACAAATAAATCTCAGTACTATTTTCACAGAATTTAAAACAGCACCTCAAACTATAGATTATGTGGTGAATGCCGCTGTAATGACTGAAGGAAATTTTCAAATTCCAGTAAACGTACTCAATGTACCATCAAATGTGACTCTTAAGATCATTCCGTCTGAGGTGGACGTGGTTTTTAATTGTCAACTTAAGGATTATGATAAGATCTCTGCAGCAGATTTTAAAGTGGAGATCGATTATTTAGAACTGGAAAATGATTTTAACACTGTAGTGCCTCAAGTTATTTATAAAGAAGGTATTATAAGTGCAGTAAGACATGCTCCTAAACAAATTCAATTACTTTCTATACAATGAGAATCATAGGACTAACAGGAGGAATAGGTAGTGGTAAAACCACAGTTGCTAGGGAATTTGAAAAACTAGGGATTCCACTTTATATCGCAGATGATCGATCTAAGGAATTACTTTCTTGTGATAATGAAGTTAAAAAGGCAGTAAAAAATCTATTAGGACCAGATTCTTATATTACTGAAGGAGATCGAGAAGTTGCTAATCGACCTTTTATTGCATCTAAGGTATTTAACGATAAATCCTTGCTAGAAGGATTGAACGCTATTTTACACCCAGCAGTACGATTAGATTTTAAACAATTCTGTAAGACACAGAGTAATGCGCCTTTTATTATCTATGAAGCAGCGATACTTTTTGAATCAGGTGGTTATTTAAATTGTGATGAAGTCATTCTTGTGACCGCGCCAATTGAAGAACGCATTAAAAGAGTAATGGCTCGAGATGGTGTAAAGCGAGAAGAAGTAATTGCCCGTATGAATCACCAATGGGATGAAATTAAAAAACTACAAGGCTCTAATTTTGTAATTATTAATGATAATCTAGAATCAATCCCTTGTAAGGTTAATAATGTTTATCAGTTTTTGTTAATTAATGATTAATTGATAATTCAGCTATTCTTGTTAACATTTGGTTAAACGCTTTTTAACACTTTGCGATAGTGTTAAATTTGTTCATGCAGCAACGCTTACTTTACTTTCTTATTGGGATAATGAGTATTTCTCTAGCAGGAATTATTGCGGTTCAAATTTATTGGATTGTAGATAGTATCAATGGTAGACAGGATCAATTTGATTTTGCTGTGCGTCAATCACTTGTAAATGTTGCAGATGAAATAGAGAACCAAGAGGTTGAATACTATTATAAAGAAGTCAATCGTGCTGTAGATAGTTTAGGTGTGGCACCTGAATCTGTAAACATGAGCTCACTTTTATTAAGATTAAGAGACGCAAATCTCGATGAGTCCATAACGTACTCCAGTAGTGTTTTAGGTCAGAATTATAAACTTAATCCTCAATTACTAGACATTGAGATGGACAGCCTGCTATTTACTAAACTTCTCAATCGTAAGGTTAAAACAATCAAGCAGTCTCAATCCTTAGATGGGAATTCTATCAACAGTGAAGAATCATTTGAGCAGATTAATAAATGGGATGTTTTGGAGCGCAAATTCCTAATGGAATCTATCGCTGGAATATCGTCTAGTTTGCCTATTACTCAGCGAGTCACAAATGAACAAGTGAAAGCGTTAATTACAAGAGAATTAAAACAACGACAAATTAATTCAACATTTGAATTTGCCATCTATCAAGATAATTTCCCAACTCGTATTCAATCTTCAAATTTTGATTTTAGCACAGATAAAAGTTGGGGCGAGCCTCTATTTGAAACAGAGAATAACGATGAACAATCCTATAAACTTTATTTAAACTTACCTGGTCGTCAAAAATTTATCATCTCATCCATTATGGGAATGGCTGGTCTATCCCTAGTTTTTACATTAATAATTGTTATCGCATATTCTAGTGCTATTACCCAACTATTTAGACAACGTCAAATTTCTCAAATTAAGACAGACTTTATTAATAATATGACGCATGAGTTTAAAACACCTATTGCAACTATTAACCTAGCGCTAGACTCGTTAAAACATCCTAAAATAAACTCTGATCCAGACAAAGTAGCTAACTACTTGCGAATGATTAGAGAAGAGAATAAAAGAATGCATGCACAAGTTGAAAATGTATTGCGTATCTCTAAGTTAGAGAAAAATGATTTAGATATTGAAAAGGAACCTCACGACCTTAATGACGTACTTGAAGATAGTATTTCTCATATCATGCTCATACTAGAACAACGTGGTGGTGAATTGCATACTCATTTTGGAGCCTTGAGAACTTTAGTAAATGCAAATGAGAGTCATCTAAGCAATGTGTTTGTTAACGTTCTTGAAAATGCGATTAAGTATACAGATGAGATGGAAGCTCCAGTGATAGATGTATATACTGAAAATATAAAAGACAAAATTGTCATTAAAGTAAGAGATCAAGGAATAGGAATGAGTAAAGCAGCTCAACGTAAAATATTCCAGAAATTTTTTAGAGAACACACTGGTGACATTCACAATGTAAAAGGACACGGATTAGGACTCGCTTATGCATCACGCATAATTGAAGATCATGGTGGAGAAATTTACGTGGAGAGTGTAAAAGGCCAGGGAAGCACATTTATAATTAAATTACCTATAATAACTTAAACTTATGGAAACTATAAACAAAAAAATTCTTCTAGTAGAAGATGACCCGAATTTCGGAACTGTATTAAAAGATTACTTGATGATGAACGACTTTGATGTAGTTCATGCCAAGAATGGAATGGAAGGTTTTGAGAAATTCAAAAAAGACAACTATGATCTTTGTATCCTAGACGTGATGATGCCATATAAAGATGGTTTTACTCTAGCTAAAGAGATCAGAGAAAAAAATGAAGAAGTGCCTATTATTTTCCTAACTGCCAAAGCAATGAAGGAAGATGTTTTAAGAGGTTACAAAGTAGGAGCAGACGACTACTTGAATAAGCCATTTGACAGTGAGGTGCTACTTATGAAAATAAGAGCTATCATTCAGCGTAAAGGTGCTGATAGTGTTGCAGACTCTAAGGAATTTGAATTCCAAATAGGGAATTTCCACTTGAATTCAAAGTTAAGATTCTTAACTCTTGCAAATCAAGATCCTATCAAATTATCACCTAAGGAAAATGAATTGTTGAGATTGCTAGCATTACACCTTAATGATTTAATGCCTCGTGAACTAGCGCTTACTAAAATATGGAGAGATGATAACTACTTTACATCTCGTAGTATGGACGTGTATATTGCAAAACTACGTAAGTACTTAAAAGCTGACGAAAACGTAGAAATCGTTAATATTCATGGTGAAGGTTTCCGTTTGCTTGTAAAAGATCAAGTAGATTTTTAAACCTTAAAACTCCATAAGTTTTTCACTAACTCGCTGCACAATATCAGTGTGGCGAGTTTTATAGTGGAACCACGTCACGCTGTCATCTTTGCGATACCAGGTCATCTGGCGTTTTGCAAACCTGCGAGAGTTGCGTTTCACTAACCTTATGGCTTCCTCTAAGTCATACTCGTTTTCAAAATAAGGCATGAATTCTTGATAGCCTACTGTTTTGAGACTCACTAAATTTTTGTACGATTTTAACTGTTCTACTTCGTTTAAGAGTCCACTTTCCAGCATGACATTTACTCTCGAGTTAATGCGATCATACAATTCCTCTCTAGGTGCATCCAGACCTACTTTTATAATATTGAAATCACGTTGTTTTCTACTTCCTGAACGCAATTCAGTAAATGTTTTACCGGTCGCTCTACATATAGCAATTGCTCTTGTTAATCTTCTCGGGTTTTGGAGATCCACGATATCATAGTAGGACTTATCTAGTAGTTTTAATTCACTCTGCAACGCTTCTATTCCTTCTTGTTCATATAATTGCTCTACAGCTTCATTTATAGAATCTGGAATTTCAGGTAAATCATCAAGTCCATGAGTAACCGCTTTTTCATATAAGGCGCTGCCGCCTACCATAATAACTACATCTTTTTCTGCAAATAATTTTTCTAATATAGAAACCGCATCTCTTTCAAAGTCTCCTACTGAGTATGAATCGTGGATACTTAGGTTTTGAATAAAATGATGTGGTGCCGCAGCAAGTTCTTCCATGTCTGGAACTGCAGTTCCTAAGGTCATTTCTTTGAAGAATTGTCTAGAGTCGCAGGAAATGATTTCTGTTTGATACGCTTTCGCGAAAGCGATACTTAAAGAAGTTTTTCCCACCGCAGTAGGACCTACTATTACGATAAGTGTTTTACTAGACATCTAGAGAGTATCCACATTTATGACAATATTTAGCAGTGTCTTGATGTTTTCTGGCCATGCAATTTTGGCACACTTGAGTATTTACATGTCTATAATTAGGGTCATTTTCAGGAGTCCTTTCCTTTCCTTTTAGTAAATCTTGGGAATACTCTGCGCTTACTATTCCGGTAGGAACTGCGATAATTCCATAACCCATAATCATGATAATGGTAGCTAGAAACTGACCAAGAGGAGTTTGCGGTGCGATATCACCAAAACCTACTGTGGTTAATGTAACGATACACCAGTAAATGGATTTAGGAATACTGTCAAATCCATGCTCAGGACCTTCAACGAGGTACATGAGCGTTCCAAAAATGATAGAAACTATCATTACTGCAAATAAGAATACCGCAATTTTAGGTCCGCTGGCTTTAATCGCCTTACTCAACTTATCTGCGGCGCCTATATATCTCGTAATTTTTAAAATCCTGAAAACTCTTAATAGTCTTAAAGAACGTACAGCTAATAATGCGTTAAGGCCACCAAAGAAGAACGTGAGATATAATGGAACTGTAGATAGGAAATCTATGATTCCATAAAAGCTGAAAATATACTTGGTAGGTTTATTTATAGAAATTATTCTAAGAATGTATTCAATGGTAAAGAATATCGTGACAATCCACTCAGCTGTAATGAACTCATCTGCATATTTAGCTCCTAATCCTGGAACACTTTCCAGCATCACAAGTATAAGACTGATTATGATGATTACTAATAAAACAACATCAAATAACTTTCCTGCAGGAGTGTCTGCTTCATAGATAACTTCATGAAGTTTACGTTTCCAGGCTGGTGCAGTTTTGATAGGTGACATTATGCGTTTTTAGGATACTTAACAGGATTTGCCTCGTTCATAATTTCATAAACTTTATCAAACACATCATCTACACTAGGTTTAGAGAAGTAATCACCATCTGTTCCATATGCTGGTCTGTGTGCTTGTGCAGTAAGAGTTTGTGGCTTACTATCTAAATGCCTCCATGCATTTTGAATATCTACAACTTGCTGTAAAATAAAAGCGCTTGCTCCACCAGGAACATCTTCATCTACTACAAGTAATCTGTTTGTTTTTGCAATACTAGAACTGATTTCATGACTGATGTCAAATGGTAATAAAGATTGAACATCTATTAATTCTATATCTATTCCAGCTCTTTCTAGTTCTACTGCAGCATCTTCAATGATACGTAAAGTTGAACCATAAGAAAGTACCGTAATGTCTTTTCCTTCCTTAAGAACCTCAATCTTTCCTATAGGAGTTCTGAATGATCCTAGGTTGGTCGGTAGTTTTTCTTTTAATCGATAACCGTTCAAGCATTCTATAATTAATGCTGGATCATCACTTTCTAACATGGTGTTGTAAAAACCAGCCGCTTGAGTCATATTACGTGGAACTAGAACGTGGATACCGCGTACGTTATTGATGATTCCACCCATAGGTGAACCACTATGCCATATTCCTTCTAATCTATGACCACGAGTTCTTATGATTAATGGAGCTTTTTGTCTTCCTGCGGTTCTATATTGAACGGTTGCAAGATCATCACTCATGATTTGTAAACAGTAGAGTAGGTAGTCTAAGTATTGAATCTCTGCAATAGGTCTTAATCCACGCAAAGCGAGACCTATTCCTTGACCTAGTATCGTTGCTTCACGTATTCCTGTATCAGAAACGCGCAATTCACCATACTTCTCCTGCATTCCTTCCAGACCTTGATTTACATCGCCTATCTCACCAGCATCTTCACCAAAGATCATCGTATTTGGGCGAGAAGCAAAAATCGCATCAAAATTATCACGCATAATTACACGTGCATCAACTTCCTCAGAATCATCGTTATAACTAGGTGCAACAGCATCAATTTTAGTTGCCGCTTGATCAGATTCACTATATAAATAACTACTGTATTTTCTTTGTATTTCTTTGCTGTAACGGTCTAACCAGTTATTGAGAGCAGTTATGGAATCACTTTTTTCTTTAAGCGTATAACGTAATGTTTTACGCACCGTTTCCAGTATTTCTTTGCGTATAGGTTCTTTAGTAGATCTTAACTTCTCTACCATAGGTTTAATAAAAACACCATCAGCAGATTGATTTGCAACAGCATCTAATAATGGTAAAACTGCGTCACGTTCCTGAACCATAGGTTGAACAAAAGAAGACCAAGCTGCTTTCTTTCCATCACGCACTTGCTTCTTTATATCATTTTCTATCTCAGAAAGTTCATCGTCTGTCGCAAAGTCATTATCAATCAACCACTTGCGGAACTGAACATTACAATCATAAGTGCGTTCCCATTCTAATCGATCTTCATTCTTATAACGCTCATGAGAACCACTGGTACTATGACCTTGTGGTTGTGTTAATTCTTGAACATGAATCATTATAGGTACATGTTCTTCTCGAGCTATTTTGCTAGCATTTTCATAAGTCTCCACAAGAGCAACATAATCCCAACCTTTTACAGTCATGATTTCGTAACCTTTATCATCATTATCACGCTGGAAACCTGCTTGAATTTTTGATATACTTTCTTTAGTAGTTTGATGTCTTGCGTGAACAGAGATTCCATATTCATCATCCCACACACTTATAACCATGGGGACTTGAAGAACTCCAGCAGCATTAAATGTTTCCCAAAAATGTCCTTCACTCGTACTCGCATTACCTATCGTTCCCCAAGCTACTTCATTTCCTTTATTAGAGAAGCCGTTATCCTCAGGGATTAAATCGTTATGTCTATAAACTTTTGAAGCTTGAGCAAGACCTAGTAAACGCGGCATTTGTCCAGCGGTAGGAGAGATGTCAGCACTAGAGTTTTTCTGATCTATGAGTCGCTTCCAACTTCCATTTTCATTTAAACTATGTGTAGCAAAGTGTCCACCCATCTGGCGACCAGCGCTCATAGGTTCTTCTTTAATATCAGTGTTTGCATAAAGACCTGCAAAAAACTGCTCAATAGTTAGTTCTCCTATGGCCATCATAAAGGTTTGATCACGATAATATCCACTACGGAAATCACCATTCTCAAATGCACGTGCCCAAGCCAGTTGTGGCACTTCTTTACCATCACCAAAGATTCCAAACTTTGCTTTACCCGTAAGAACTTCACGACGTCCTAAAAGGCTACATTCACGGCTAGTAACCGCAATTTTATAGTCTTTTATAACTTCATCTTTAAAGTCAGATTTAGCTAGTTTTTGATCTTGGATTTCTTCTGTGTGCATAGGTCTTTTCTATTACTGCAAAGGTAAGGATTACGTGTTGTAGATGCAACAGGTGTAACGGCAATGCTGTACTATAATTAAGTTAAGATAGTTAACTTGCCGGAATGATTAAAGAATTGTTATTGAGCTTAACTAGTTGACAGATTTTTTAATTCACTAAACAAGACTGCCTACTCAATCACTGCCTACTGTTTACTAATCTAATACCATCTTCTAGTAAACAGACCAGTAAGTGTGTTTAAGTCGAGCGTAATTATAAATCTAATACGTTCATCATAATCGCCTTGACCTACTTCCCAGCCATTGCTGCTGTAAACAGGTAAATAGACCTCAAAATAATCTTGCAGTAAATTCAATCGCAATCCAGAGTCATAAACGCCTGCAAGTGGTGTGTTTTTATTCTTCACAAGACCTACGTCTGCATAAGCAAATACATATTTCCAAATGCTGTATGAAGTATTAATAGTGCTTATAAATTGGTTGGCATAAGGTGTTTCTAGTTGGGATTTAAATCCACCTTCGGCAATGATAAGTTGTTGTGAGAAGAAACCACTTTCATCTGAACGACCATAGTAGTTGTAATCAAATAGATAATCAGTAGGTCGATCAAGTGCAAACGAGAAGAAGTTCCCATCATTTTGAGTTTCATTATGTAAAAATGCACCAGTAAAAAACCTGATGTTTAACTGCCTGTTATCTTTAAATAGCTTGCGCCATTGCGTTCTGAAAGTTGCTTTACTGAAACGGGCAGAAATTTCTGTCCCGACATCATAACTAAAATAACGCTTAAAATTACGGTCCTGACTGCTGTAGTTGATGGCAAAAACGTTGTAATCTGGCTCTGCAACTGGATTAGATGGATCTCTATCGCGATTTACGAGCACGTTTCTAAACGTCAAGAAATCACGCTTATTACTACGCAAGTTCTTTGGCCTGAAACCTAGGTTAAGCCATGTACTAGCTCTATTATACAACAAGTCTGGAGCATAAGAGAATCTATTTGCAGATATTCCATACCTCACAAAGTATATATTTTCATCATGCTGTTCCAGGTTGTGCGTGTAAGATAAACCTATAGAGCCTACAACTTTTTTTGAATTTAATCCATAGGTAGGTTTAATAGTATACCTGAACGGTTTAGGCAGCAATGTTCCATTAGAAAATCGACCACCTATAGTAAGACCATCATATACATTAAAGCCCACATCGGGCATTAAAAATACTTGAGCTCGTTCAGGATCTTCTATATCTTTTAATAATCTAAATTCTATAGGGCGATTCTGAGCAAAAGACTTTAAGGTTTTATAGTTGTCATGCATGGTAAACTCAGGAATGAGCTTTTCATAGTTTAATGAGATTCTGTTAGCATGCTTTCGCGAAAGCGTAATTACAGTATCATTCACAACATGATTAATCCATGTTTTTTCAACTATGCTATCGTTGTTCAAGCTATAAAGTGGCACTGGTATATCACGATCTGATTTGTTCTTAAGATACACTTTTACCGAATCGCCCACATTTTTAACTCGCTTGATTTTCCAATCCATGCGAGTACGTTTTGATATATAATCATCAAAGAACCAGTCCGTAGATTTAGAGCTTTTTTCTTCTATAAGTTCTTTAAAGTCTTTGACATGTGCTGTTTGGAGTTTTTTATCATTGTAAAGATCTTTAATGCTCAAGTCAACGGCGTCGTTCTCAACATAATTTTGTAAATATTTTAAACCTACAGCAGCTTTGTTGATGATTCCTAATTGCTGGTTAAATTTTACCAGTGAGTCAGATGGAGTAGTGATACTCTGGTCGAGATTCAAGCGCACACTATTGAGATATAGAAAACTATACTGGTCATTAAAATCCAGCTGTGTTAAATTAAAACTTCTTATTCCCCAAACGTCACTTAATTTTCCAGCGATTTTCAAGTCAGGATAATAAGTGTCGTGATATTGCTGTAATAAATACACCATCATACCATCTTGTAACCAGTTCTCATCTCGTGGATGCAGTCGTGCGCCACTTTCTAACCACTTGCGCGTCATTGTTTTAACCACTTTTATCTCATAAGTGAAACCAGCAGGAAAAGGATTCATAAAACTAGGTAGTGAGCTCAAGCCATAGACTGGATCTTCCCTATAATAGCGTTCTGTCACCAGCATATTAGGATAAGCATAAGGTCCTAGTTTTTTATTCAGAAAACCTGCGATGCGGTCGACAAATAACGCCTTCATCTCTGGTGGTAAATCCGTGTCCTCAAGGTCTGTTACTACATCAAGTTGTGGAACACCATAATTCTTAAAGGTGCTTAAATCTTTTTTAATATAGAGTTCTATTCCAGCTTGTTGGGTTCCTTTAAGCAAATAACTATTTCTAGTACTAGTGAGTGCGGCAGTAGAAATCGGCAAGTTTGAGACTACCTTGTGAGAAGTAGGTAAGTGCAGTGAAATGGAATAATCTGCCAGTGCTGGGTAATAATCGTTGAGGTTTTTATGGGAGAAGTACTGCCATTCACCAGCATCATAAACAGCTGGAGTTAAATACCAGTATCTCAAAGCATAATTACCAGTGCTACTTTTACCATATCCTGTGAAATCGTCTTCGGGAATAATGACCTCATATTCCCAAACGATAGTTTTAGAATCTCCTGGTAATAAAGGAGTTTGTAATACAAGCTCAACAATATCCTGGTGTCCAGCTAATCGTTTTATGGAAAAATCCAAGTTATCAGTTCCTGACTTAAAAACGGTTTTACCACGGTGATCATCAGGTGCAAACTGAAATTTATTCTTGAAATCTTCAGCAAAGCGATTTGCAAGTGGTGTATCTTTTGAGCTAAAAGCATGTGCCCAATCCAACATGATAATTTTATCCCATGAATGATCACTTGTATTCCTCACAACCATAGAATCTCTAACCTGTAAAATGTCAGACTCTGGTTTTAAATGAGCAATGATGTTATGAGAGTGCTGTCCATATGACAGAGCACTTATCATTAAAAGCAAAATAAACGCAAGTTTTTTCAAATCGTTATGTGTTTTGCTTTGGTAGGTTAGTGGTGATACAATGATTAACGAATAAATATATGCTTTGGTTTGCTTAAGTCTAGAAATTAGGACTTAAGTCATATTTCTTGTAGAATTCATTGATGATATCTACAGCTTCATCTGCGGTATCTACCACGTGCAGTAAGTCGATATCTTCAGGACTTATGGTAAAGAATTTTTTATCTAGTGTGCTTTTAATCCAGTCCATCAAACCACTCCAGAATTCAGTTCCTACAAGTATGATAGGGAATTTACCAATTTTATTAGTCTGTATTAAAGTAATCGCCTCAAATAATTCATCTAGTGTTCCAAAACCACCTGGCATTACTACAAATCCTTGAGAATACTTTACAAACATTACTTTACGAGCAAAGAAATAGTCAAAGTCTAAACTTTTATCGTGATCGATATAAGGATTATCGTGTTGCTCAAAAGGTAAAGCAATATTCAAACCTACTGATGTACCACCATTTAAATGTGCTCCTTTATTACCAGCTTCCATAATTCCAGGTCCACCACCAGTGATGACTCCATAACCGTTATCAACTATTTTACCTGCAATCTCAGTAGCTAGTTTATAATACTCATTGTCTGGCTTTAAACGTGCGCTCCCAAAAATAGACACACATGGACCGATACGACTCATGCGCTCAAATCCCATTACAAATTCAGATAATATTTTAAAAGTTGCCCAACTGTCGTTAGTCTTCTTCTCATTCCATCCTTTTTCTCTTGCTTCTTTTCTCATAACTTATTTAAAATTGTTACTATTCATACCAGCAGACTAAAGTCTGCCTCTGTGAATTTAAAGTGTCGCCTGCGGCGTTCTTTTTATTTACGCCGACTGAAGTCGGCTTTTTACATATAAAATTAAAACCATATCTCGACTTTCGCTCGATATTACATTTTATAAATTAAATTTCTCTTAACTCTTAACTCTTAACTCTTAACTCTTAACTCCTAACTACTTCATCCCTAACTCTTTCTTCAAGAATCGTGCTGTATGACTTGTTTTATGTTTTGCAACTTTCTCAGGTGATCCTACTGCTAGAATCTCGCCACCACCGCGTCCACCTTCAGGACCTACATCTATAATATGGTCGGCAATTTTAATCACGTCCATATTATGCTCAATAATTAATACGGTATTTCCTTTATCTACTAATTTATTAAGAACTAACAATAATACTCTAATATCTTCAAAGTGCAATCCTGTCGTAGGTTCATCAAGGATATAAAATGTGTTACCGGTATCACGTTTCGATAATTCGCTCGCAAGCTTGATACGTTGCGCTTCTCCACCAGATAGGGTAGTGGATTGTTGTCCCAATGTTATGTAGCCTAAACCTACATCCTTAATCGTTTTTAACTTGCGATATATTTTTGGAATAGGTTCAAAGAAATCGGTCGCTTCATTAATGGTCATGTTAAGCACGTCGCTAATTGACTTTCCTTTATAACGTATTTCCAGCGTTTCTCTATTGAAACGTTTTCCTTGACAGGTCTCACAGGTTACATAAACATCTGGTAAAAAGTTCATTTCTATAACGCGCAATCCGCCACCTTTACAGGTTTCACAACGACCACCGACTACGTTGAAGCTGAATCTTCCTGGTTTATAACCACGTATTAATGCTTCGGGAGTTTTTGCAAACAAGCTTCTTACTTCGTCAAAAGTCTTGGTGTAAGTTGCTGGATTTGAGCGTGGTGTTCTACCTATAGGACTTTGATTAATGTCAATTACTTTATCAACCGCATCTATATTTTTAATGCTTTTATAAGGCATGGGTTTTTTAACGCCATTAAAGAAATGAGCATTCATAATAGGGTAGAGCGTCTCATTAATCATGGTAGACTTTCCACTACCAGAAACACCAGTCACCACAATCATTTGGCCTAGTGGTAAGTCGATAGAAACGTTCTTCAAATTATTTCCAGTACAGCCTTTTAAAGATATCTTCTCGCCATTTCCTTTACGACGTTTTTTAGGAACAGCTATTTCCATTTTACCATTCATGTACTGAGCAGTAAGCGTGTCGTGTTTTAAAATCTCTTGAGGTGTTCCTTGAGAGATAATTTCACCACCATATTTCCCGGCTCGCGGACCTATATCTATCACGTGGTCAGCACGTTCAATCATGTCCTTATCATGCTCCACAACTATGACACTATTTCCAGTATCGCGCAAAGATTCTAAAGAGTTGATCAACTTCTCATTATCACGTTGATGCAATCCTATACTAGGTTCATCGAGGATATAAAGCACACCTACAAGTTGCGAACCTATTTGCGTGGCCAGTCTTATGCGTTGTGCTTCTCCACCAGAAAGTGATTTTGCACTTCTATTTAAGGATAAATAATCCAGCCCTACATCGAGCAGGAACTGTAATCGTACGCGTATTTCTTTAAGTAGTTCAGTTGCTATTTGTTCTTGCTTTCGCGAAAGCGTGTTCCCCAAACCATCAAACCACTCCACAAGTTCTGCAATGTCCATATTTGCTAACTGCGCTATGTTCATCTCGTTCACCTTGAAGTACAATGATTCTTTACGTAATCGAGCGCCTTCACAAGATGGACAGTCGATATGATCCATAAATTCCTTTGCCCAGCGCTGTAATGATGTACTATCATTATTTGTAAAAGTTTGATCTATGAAGTTTGCAATTCCTTCAAAATCAATTTTATACTTACGCTTAACGCCTAGATCTTTGGAATCTACTTCTAGCGATTCACTGCCACCATAGAGAATCATCTTAATAGCTTCGGCAGGGAT
Source organism: Nonlabens sp. (assembly GCF_051251825.1). Classification (GTDB taxonomy): domain Bacteria; phylum Bacteroidota; class Bacteroidia; order Flavobacteriales; family Flavobacteriaceae; genus Nonlabens. The sequence goes on from NZ_JBPOGG010000003.1 coordinate 225,889, forward strand.
TTTATCTAGAGGATCTGTAAGTTTAAAGTCAAATTTTTGAGCGATTAAATCGAGTTGCTTAAAAATCCAATCCTTTTTCATGGTAGGATAAGGAGCAAGTCCACCTTTTGAAATGGACAGGCTTTTATTAGGCATGATCTTATCTGGATTCACCTGATATAGTTTGCCTATTCCGTTACATTTTGGACAGGCACCTTTAGGCGAATTGAAAGAGAAATTATTAGGCTCAGGTTCAGGATAAGAAATACCAGTCTCGGGACACATTAAAGTTCGCGAGAAATAACGTCCTTCCTTTTCACCAGCTTTTACAAGCATTAAGATGTCATTACCATGATACATAGCGGTGTTAATAGACGCATCAAGTCGCTTGATATCTTCTTCGCTATCTCCTGGAACAATACGGTCTATGACTATTTCTATATCGTGCGTTTTATAACGGTCCAGTTTCATTCCTTTTTGAATGTCTAGAATAACGCCGTCCACACGCACTTTTACAAAACCTTGCTTTGCAATAGATTCAAATAGCTCGCGATAATGTCCTTTACGGGAATTAATAACTGGTGCAAGTATGTTGATGCGTTCTCCTTTATATTCTTCTATGATCAGGTCACGTATTTGCTCATCACTGTAGCTCACCATTTTCTTACCAGTATTGTACGAGTAAGCATCACTGGCACGAGCAAATAGTAATCTCAAAAAGTCATAAATCTCTGTAATTGTCCCAACCGTACTACGCGGACTTTTACTCGTCGTTTTTTGCTCAATGGCAATTACAGGAGAAAGGCCATCGATTTTATCTACATCTGGTCGCTCAAGTCCACCGAGAAATTGTCTAGCATAAGCGCTAAAGGTTTCTATGTAACGACGTTGCCCTTCGGCATATATGGTGTCAAAAGCCAGCGACGATTTCCCAGAACCAGAAAGCCCAGTGATCACCACGAGTTTCTCACGCGGTATATCAATATCTATATTCTTAAGATTATGGACTCTAGCTCCTTTTACTTCAATAAATTCTTGGGGTCTCGACATAGTTTTTTGCAATCTTGCGAAGTTACTTAAAGGACATCTAAAATAGAATTAAAGTGAGCTTAAAATTGTGAGGAAGGTTTGGGTTGTTTATGGAGTCTCAAGATAAGAGAATCAAGAAACAAGTTACAAGAGTTAAGACAAAAGACGAAAGACGCTCGCGTTTGCTTGGCAAACTCTCGTGACTTAAGACAAACGACGCTTGTGTTCACTTAGTGAATTCTAATGACAAAAGATATAAGACTTTTATAATTTAAATCCGGTCATTTAGTTGCTAATTATAGAGTTACAACAATAAGATGATGCAATACCTGAAGTACTGTCTTCCTTTGAGGCCTGCCTACCGAAAGGTATGGGAAGATAAGAGATGGGTGTTTGCAGAGTTTGTGGAATAAGAGATATTGGTCAAGAAACAAGAGTCAAAATAAAAGACGCTTGCGTTTGCTTCGCATACTCTCGTGATTAATAAAAATGTAATTCTTAATATTTTGAATTTAATTTCAAAATAAATTAAAATACTTAGTTTGTTTTCCATAATGTAAAGTATATTTGTCATTATTATAAATAAACTTTACGATATGAAAGATTCTAATCAATCAATATGGTGGAAACTAAAAAATGATAAAAGTTTCTTTTTTTTGCTTCCGTCTTATTTCAAATTAGCGGGAATAGCACTAGCCGTCATTTCAATACTTACTGTGGTTTTATTGAATAATTTAGATCATAAATTTCAAAGAATTGAACTCCTCAATGAAATTCTATACAGTCTCGTTTTGGTAGGTTTAACTTTTATTTCTTTTTCAAAAGATAAAGATGAAGACGAGCGAATTACTAATTTGCGATTTAGGTCTTTTAGTTTTGCTTTTGGATTGATGGTGCTATTATTTGTGTTCCAACCACTAATTGAATTATTGTCTGATTTTGCCTTCACAGATTTAAATCACGAAGAAGGCTACTATAGCGGTTTTTCAAATCACATATTTATAGCCTTAGTAATAATCGCTCAACTAATGTATTTCTATAAGTTTAAAAAAGAACTATAATGAAAAACACCGTCCATGTACAGCGTGCCATTCATAACATGAATCAGTCTGAACTGGCCGATGCTATAGGCGTTTCTAGGCAAACTATAAGCTCCATTGAGAAAAATCGATACGTTCCGTCTACAGTGTTGGCCTTGAAAATCGCAAGACTTTTTAAAGTTCCTGTAGAAGATATTTTTGAGTTAGAAGCGAGTGATGAGTAAGGCGTGAACTCTCGCGACATAGAACAAAAGACTTTTAAACTTGAGTACTATTGAATTACTCTCGAGATATCCAGCTACAGCAATAACATAATGCAATACTCAAGAACCGTCTTCCTTTGAGGGAAGATAAGAGATGGGTGTTCGTAGAGAATCAAGACTTATAACAACCACTTAACTAAGAACCTCAAACCTAAAGCTTTAAACTTTGAACTAAAAGCTTTGAACTAGGAACTACTTCACCACCTTAACATCACTCACCGGAATCTCAATCCCATACATACTACGTGATGTAGCCATAGGGAAACCACCAGCGGTCATTTTCCAGTCGTTCCATTCGGCTTTTATGCCGTCTAATGGAATAATACTTACCCACATTTTAAAAGATGTAGGTCTGTTGTTTTCATCTACTTCCCAGACATAAACATCTCCTGGAGTTGTTCCACCAGATTTGTAGCGCACGAGTAGTTTCTTTTTTCCGTCTTCTTCGATGAGTTCGCGCTCTGTTCCTATGTCCATAATCTTGTGCGGCGCAATTAACCAAAAGCTATCATTGTTAAAGCTCTTTCTAGCATGATCTATAGCTTCTTGAAGCTCTTCACCTTCTAACTTTACTCCATTTTCCCAGGCAAAGCTGATTTGCGGATAAGTGGTCACATAAGCGACTTTATAGTCATCCCAAAAAACATCAACCGCATTTTGCTGTGGTTTCCACACATAGCGGTTGATACCTGCAAAAGTCCAGTGGATTTCTTTTACCTCGGTAAATTGTTTATGATTGATGGCTTCTAAAATTTCGTATCCTAGCGCATCGGATGGAGCGCCTTTTTGTCCTTGAGGTATGTCTTCACTAAAAACTATTTTTAAAACTATAAAACCGACCAATAGCAGTGCAAGAAGCCCGAGGACGATTTTCAGTAAAATCTTAAATATTTTTTTCAAAGCTGGATGTTTTTATAGAAATTAGGCTCAAAGATAATCAAGCAAATTTTACACAAATGAAATTATTAGGAATAGGTTCAAGAATTAATCATGCAAACTATGGTTTTGGCGTAGTGACTAACGTTACTGCAAAACATTATTGGGTCACTTTTCAAAAAGATGGTTTAGAAACTATAGATATAGACGAAGAAATGGAAGTTATAGAAGCGTGCGAAGATGACGTGGATACCATAAGTTTTTATGAAGTAGAAAAAAGCCTCAAGGAAATTCTACAGCGCTACTCAGACGTTACGCAAATCGTTCCCATTGCAGAGAAGTATAAGAATGGAACCTTAGTTTTAAAACCAGCAGACCCTAATCTGTCTGAAAAAGAAATTCCTATCAATACCTTTTGGCATAAAATAGTCATGCTTCGTGATCGACTGCGTGTCATGGAACAAAAAATTAATAGCTCAGACCTTGATGACCAGACTAAGGTTGACTTACAGCAGTACATCACCAGAATTTATGGAAGCCTGACTACTTTTAATGTACTTTTTGCAAGTAAAGACCAACAGTTTAAAGGAAGCGGCAAGTAGTTCTTCTCATACGAATTTATTGATCTAACGGTACCGAGCATTGAGGCTCTCGAAATGCGATTTATATCAAGTAGGCAGTCTTTTAGTCCTCAGTTTTTAAGTTGAGCATGCCTAAGTAAGGTTGCCTTTTTACTAGAACTCTTACCCTTTAAGGATTGGGAAAAGATTTCATTTCAATAGTAATTCACGATTCTAAACTCACATTCACAGGTGCGGACTTAAGTCCGCACCTAAGAATAAAATAGTTTAAACCAAAAAATCCAGCTCTACAAAGAGCTGGATTTTTTAAATATGGACTGCAGACTGTGGACTAAAAGACTGATTACTAAAACCAGACTGCCTACTATCGTTTTTAAGCGAAGCGCATAAAACGAACCTGCCTACTGCCTACTAGTTCTTAGGGAACTTCTTCTTATAATCCTCAATAGCTTGTTGAACGATTTCCATAGCTTTTTTACGACCTTGGAATTCTTCAACTTCTACCGTTTTCTTTTCTAGTTTTTTATAATCTTGGAAGAAATTACGCATCTCTTTTTTCCAGTATTCTGGTAACTCGCTTACATCGTTAACGTGAGCTACAGACATATCGTTTGCAGCAACAGCGATAATTTTATCATCCATCTCTCCACCATCCAGCATTTGCATCACACCTATCACTTTACACTCTACCAGACACATAGGGACAATCTCGATTTGAGATAATACCAGTATATCTAGTGGATCATTATCATCACAATAGGTTTGTGGTATAAATCCATAATTAGTAGGGTAGTACATTGATGAATAGATCACACGATCAAGTAATAACATTCCAGACTCTTTGTCCAGCTCATACTTTGCTCTTGTGTTTTTTGGGATTTCTATAATTCCCATTACTTTCTCCGGCGCATCGTCGCCATAACTTACATCATGCCATGGATGTTGTCTCATAATTCCTTTTTTTACAGGGCTGCAAAAATAGTGTGGTTTACGCTTTCGCGAAAGCAAAAACCTATTAACTTATTGCTAAATTCCCTACTATATCGTTTTCAGTCACTCATTTAAATGTTTTAATGCATTAAAGCGATGTTAAATAGCACTTTTAAGGAAGGAAATGCGATTCTTCACGACTATCTTTAACCTATGATGCAAGAAAGAGCTGGTTATAAATTTGAATTTTTCAATCCTGAGGACGTAGATCCATTTGATAAACTATTTGGGATTTTTAAGGAACTGATTACACACACATCGGGAGATTTTGATGAAGCGATTGACTGGTTGCGTGAGTTAGATAAGGAATATAAACTGACCACGCCAGACTATACCATTGAAGATTTTATCAATGACTTGCTGGAGCGCGGTTTTATCAAACAAGAAATAGATCCAGATGCTGGTGGCGACGGAACAGGAGATGATGAAAATCCATCGAGCTTTTCCATCACTGCCAAAACGGAGCAATTACTCCGTAAACACGCCCTGGAACAAATCTTCGGGAACATGCGTAAGGGAAATTCTGGGAATCATAAAACCGGCAAACTAGGTCAAGGAGACGAGCATAGTGGAGATTACAGACCGTATCGTTTTGGCGATGGACTAGATCGCATTTCTATGACTGAGAGTTTGCGTAATGCCCATATCAATCATGGGATGGATAATTTTAACCTGACTGAAGATGATTTAGTTGTCGAGGACACGCAGTTTAAAGCACAAATGTCCACGGTATTAATGATAGATATTTCGCATTCCATGATTTTATATGGAGAAGATCGTATCACACCTGCCAAAAAAGTAGCCATGGCGCTGGCAGAATTAATCACTACGCGTTACCCTAAGGATACACTGGATATTATCGTCTTCGGGAATGATGCATGGCCCATAAAAATAGCCGATTTGCCTTATCTCAAAGTAGGTCCATATCATACTAATACAGTGGCAGGATTGCAACTTGCGATGGATATTTTGCGTCGCAAGCGTAATACAAACAAGCAAATCTTTATGATCACAGACGGAAAACCGAGCTGTTTAAGATTAAAAGATGGACGATATTATAAAAACAGTAATGGACTCGATGAGCATATTGTAGAGAAATGCTACACCATGGCATCACAAGCAAGAAGATTACATATTCCTATTACGACATTTATGATTGCAAACGATCCGTATTTGCAACGATTTGTAGATGAGTTTACCGAGGCTAATCAGGGAAAAGCATTTTTCACAGGACTGCAAGGTCTAGGTGAAATGATTTTTACAGATTATGAAGCAAATAGGAAGAAACGGTTGAAATGATGAACTTGAACTCGAACTCGAACTTGAACTCGAAATTGAACATGTATAATATGGAAGAAAATCTTTCAAAAACAAAAACAAAAACAAAAACAAGCTTTTAAATGTGAATTCAGATTTTTTTGATACAAAAACAACTCAATGACTCACAAACTCACAGCTCACAGACTCACAAACTAATAACATGAACATAGAAAAAATAAACACTTTAGGCCAACTCAAAAAAGCAGGATGGAAATCCAAATCTATTAAAGATGAATTGAGAGATAACCTAATTGAAAATATTAAAAACGGAGTCGACTCTTTCACAGGAATTCATGGTTATGAAAATACGGTGATACCAGAGCTAGAAAGAGCCATTTTATCCAGACATAACATCAACCTTCTAGGATTGCGTGGTCAGGCAAAAACCCGACTTGCGAGATTAATGACTGGATTACTAGATGAATACATTCCTTATGTGACAGAAAGTGAAATCCATGATGATCCACTGGCACCACTATCAAGAACAGCTCGCGAACTTATCTCAGCACATGGAGATAAAACACCTATCTCATGGTTACATAGAGATGATCGATTTTATGAAAAACTCGCCACACCAGATGTTACCGTCGCAGATTTAATAGGAGACATCGATCCTATAAAAGCCGCAAATCTTAAACTTAGCTATGCAGACGATCGAGTGATTCATTATGGAATGATACCACGTGCTAATCGTTGCATATTTGTAATCAATGAATTGCCCGATTTACAAGCACGTATTCAAGTTGCCTTATTTAATATTTTACAAGAAGGCGATATTCAAATACGTGGCTTTAAGTTGAGGTTGGAACTTGATATGCAGTTTTTATTCACTGCAAATCCTGAAGATTATACCAATCGTGGTAGTATCGTGACACCATTAAAAGATCGTATAGGTTCACAAATCTTAACGCACTATCCTGAGACTATAGAAATTGCCAAAACTATTACCCAGCAAGAAGCACTTAAAGATGAACGTACAGCAAACACAGTTGCTGTTCCAGAACTTGCCAAAGACTTGTTAGAACAAATCAGCTTCTGCGCTCGTGATAGTGAATATGTAGATGAGAAAAGTGGAGTGAGTGCACGTATGAGTATTACGGCTTATGAAAATCTATTGAGTACCGCTGAGCGTCGCGCTTTAATGAATGGAGATGAGAAAACCACATTGCGTTTTTCTGATTTTACAGGAGTTATTCCTGCCATTACAGGTAAGATAGAATTGGTTTATGAAGGTGAGCAAGAAGGAGCAGCATTTGTAGCAAACGAGCTATTAGGTGATGCGACTAAAAAGTTGTTCCCAGAATATTTTCCAGAGATTAAGAAACTGGTCAAACCAGACGAAGAAACACCTTATGATATACTTGTAGAGTGGTTCTTTAATAATGATGGGCTGGAACTACTAGACGAGCTCAATGACGTAGATTATAAAGCACTGATTGATCAAGTAACACCATTAACAGATCTCGTTGAAAAGTATCAACCGGAGTTCCCTATGGAAGATCGTTATTTCCTAAAAGAATTTATCCTATGGTCACTCGTAGAATTTGATAAACTGAGTAAAAAACGATTTACTGAAGGTTATCAATTTAATGATTTATATAGTAGTTTTATAAAAGGGATTTAATCGGCATTTAACAGAGTGATTAATTCCTCGATAATCCCAGTAAACTCATTATTTTTCTCAGCTCTCCTTTTTGCTTTTTTGGCAATTTTGAGAGCTTTTTTATGGTCACCATTTTTTGCAAGTAAATGAGCATAAGTCTCTAGATTTGAGGTAAATTCTTCTAGCTCTATGGAACGCTGGATTAAAATTAAAGCACATTCTATGTCCTTAGGATCATTTAATTGCTGGTACACTTTCCAGGATATCGCATTTAATATATGTGCGTCATACCATGCGCTTTCTAGGTTTTTAACGCTTAATTTATTGTGAGCTCCTGCAACGATTTCAAACTTTGAAGGTTTACCACGATAAGCTAGCAAATCACTTTTTATGGTCATTTTATCATGTCGCTCAATCATTTTAACCATTTCGTCACGGCGCATGGTGCTACCTGTACGACCTAATAAGCGACCGTTTTTAAGGAAAAAATAAGCTGGAATAGAATTTACTTTAAGAATATCATCAGCAACATTAAGGTCAGTATCCATAAAATATACAGTCACATCTAGACTTTCATCTTTATCTATATCCTGCATGATTGGTTTCATGTAACGGCATGGACCACACCAGGACGCTGTGAAGTAAAGCACTTTAATTTGGTCATCTTCCAGCATTACAGTGTCTTCCATGGTTTCATCAGTGACCCAAATTTGAGCCATTGCAGGAATGGTTATAACAAGTGCAAAAAAGCTTAAAAGTATCTGTCGCATATCTGGTTCTTTGTAAGAATAGGAACTAATTTTATAGCACAATTATTGTGTGAGTGATGAGGTGTTATTACGCTTTCGCGAAAGCGATACAAATATAATCTCTACCCTTCACAAATAAATCACGTTATAGACCTACAATCGATGAATAATAGAAAAGAACAACTTGCGTCACTGGATCGTTTACTGACCATTATGGATGAATTGCGTGAAGGTTGCCCGTGGGATCGCAAGCAAACACTTGAGTCATTGCGTCATTTGACTATTGAAGAAACCTACGAGTTAGGCGATGCAATTCTCGATAATGATCGCGAAGAAATCCCTAAAGAGATAGGAGATTTATTATTACACATCGTTTTTTATTCTAAAATAGGATCTGAAACTGAGGAATGGGATATAGGCACGGTTGCAAACGGGATTTGTGATAAGCTCGTTTCTAGGCATCCGCATATTTATGGGGACGTTGAGGTAGCAAACGAGGAAGAAGTCAAGCAAAACTGGGAAGCACTCAAACTTAAAGAAGGAAAAAAGAGTGTTCTTGAAGGAGTTCCTAAATCATTGCCAGCACTCGTGAAAAGTTCACGTATTCAGGATAAAGTGGCTGGAGTAGGTTTTGACTGGGAAAAACCAGAACAGGTAAAAGAAAAACTTGAAGAAGAACTAGCAGAACTGCAAGTTGAGGTAGATAAAGGCGATAAAGACGCAATGGAAGCAGAGTTTGGCGATGTTTTATTTTCATTAGTCAATTATGGAAAACACCTAGGTGTAAATCCAGAAGATGCCCTAGAAAGAACTAATAAAAAATTCATCAAAAGATTTCAATACCTAGAATCCAAAGCCAAAGAAATAGGCAAACAGCTCAGCGATATGACACTGGCAGAGATGGATGTATATTGGGATGAAGCAAAAAAAGCCTCACTTTAAAGTGAGGCCTTTTTCTAATTTGTAACTCTAATATTATTTTGAAGTCACGTAAAATGCGTGAATGACTCCAGGAACAAAAAATAATAGGGTTAAGATTAAATTGATAATAAAATCTTTACCGATTCCTTTGTTCATAGCTACACCTACTGGTGGAAGAAAAATATTGAGTATAATGGTAAGAATTGACATTTGGTTAGGTTTTTAAATTCATACAAAAATAACAGAATCGTCAAGTGATTTTCTTAAAATTCTTCCAAATTATCTGTGTATCGTTATAATTTTAACATTTGTTGTAATTCTGAACTATTTGAGATAAAAAAAATGCACTTCGTTAAGAAGTGCATTTTTTTTGATTTGTATGATAACTGAGTCTTATAATAATAATCTAATAAGCTTGATTCCTTTGAGCGGTTATATAAAACGCATGAAGTACTCCCGGTATATAAAATGCCAAACAACATAAAAGGTTAATAGCAAAATCGTTTCCTATTCCTCTTCTCATAAGAATAGCAACTGGTGGCGCAAATATGTTTAATAAAATTGTAGATGTCTTCATGGCTGTTTATTTCTTTTTCCTACAAATTTAGAGATGCTTTATCTTAACTTATGTTAATATTTTACAAATAATAAGTCAATTAGTTAATGCGTTGTATTTATTGGTTCAATAACAGTTTTTTGTGGAATTGTTTAACTTTGGTAAGAAGAATTATCCCTTCAAATATGCAGAAAAATCAATATTTAGATGGATTCGTTGAGTTATTCTAAAAAAAATAAAAGTAAATTATATATATGTCGTTAGTAGCAAACATTAAAAAATGGGATATATGGAACGACAAAAGGTATTTTCTACTGAAGGACAAAAGAAGTAAACCTGTTATTGGATCTCCATTACTAACTGCATTAATGGCAATTGTAGTTGTATTCTACTTTTGGCACGACATGGATATAACTAAGATGGTACTTGTTTATGTAGGTATAAACGCGTTATTCACCATTTATGATAAAATGACTTATGAGGAGCCATATAATATCGAGGAATTTATAGTTCAAATTGATGATGAGAATGAAAAATATAAATGGTGGCAAATTTTAATGAGGTTTACATCACCTGCTATTATCTTATTTATGGCGGTTTATTTTTATTATTTGACCTATGAGCGATGGTTAAATGATGAGATAGGCAGTTATGAAATATGGATATATATTATTCCTGTTATCGTTTTCATAATAAGTTTGCTTGCTCCTTCAAGACCTATTAGATTAATATATTTTCAAGGTGGATTTTTAAAATTCACACATCAATCGATTACTTTTTATGAACGTATCGATCGTTTTCAAGAGATAAGAATCAGTAATGAAATGATCAGTATGAAATCCACTACAGGAAAAGTAGATCGACTTTTTGGTTATGATTGGACAGATTCTCAAATGGAACAATTCAAAGCTTTTATAAACAAAAAAGCACCTCAAATAGAAGTGCTTATTTTAGAATAAAATGAAAGATTTAAATTCCAGTAAAAGTAGCTGGCGTGATGGCTTTCATTTCTGTTTTAAGAGCATCGCTTACATCAAGTCCATCGATAAATCTTGAAATACTGTCGCCTGTGATTTTCTCATTTGTTCTAGTAAGTTCTTTCAGTGCTTCATAAGGATTAGGATATGCTTCACGTCTTAAGATAGTCTGAATAGCCTCGGCCACAACAGCCCAATTGTTTTCAAGGTCTTGAGCAATTTTTGCCTCATTTAATAAAAGCTTACTCAATCCTTTCATAGTTGCTTTAATCGCAATGATCGTATGTGCAAATGGAACTCCTACATTTCTTAGAACAGTAGAATCTGTTAAGTCACGTTGCAATCTAGAGATAGGCAACTTTGCAGATAGGTGTTCAAAAATTGCGTTTGCAATCCCTAAGTTTCCTTCACTGTTTTCAAAGTCTATAGGATTTACTTTGTGTGGCATAGCACTAGATCCTATTTCTCCTTTTTTAATTTTTTGCTTGAAATAATCCATGGAAATGTACGTCCATATATCTCTATCTAGATCTATAAGAATGGTATTGATACGTTTTAACACATCAAATAATGATGCCATGTGATCATAGTGCTCGATTTGCGTCGTCGGGAAACTGTGCGTTAAACCTAGTCTGCTTTCCACAAAATCTTCACCGAAGTTTCTCCAGTCTATTTGAGGAAACGCCACGTGATGTGCATTATAATTACCCGTTGCTCCACCAAATTTTGCTGCGTGCTGCACTTGATCCAGCATGTTTAATTGCTCATCGATACGCACCGCAAACACATAAAACTCTTTTCCTAAACGAGTAGGAGATGCTGGTTGTCCATGAGTACGCGCCAGCATAGGGATATTTGCCCAGTCTGCAGATAGTTTTTCAAGGTTTTCCTTAAGTGATTCAATCTCTGGACGGTAGATTTCTTCTACAGCGTCTTTAATAGATAATGGTATTGCCGTGTTATTGATATCTTGAGAAGTCAGTCCAAAGTGGATGAATTCTTTATGTGCTTGCAAACCTAGTTTATCAAATTCTTCTTTAATAAAATATTCTACAGCTTTTACGTCGTGATTTGTAACTTTCTCGATGTCTTTAATCTTCTGAGCGTGCTCATCATTAAAGTTGCGGTAAAGGCTTCTTAATTGTTCTTGAGTTTCTTCAGGAAAAGGTTGGAGTTGTTTGATTCCGCTTTCGCTTAAAGCGATAAAATACTCAATCTCAACCAGTACACGATAACGTATCAATGCAGATTCTGAGAAGAATGGAGCGAGTGTATCGACTTTTGAACGGTAACGACCGTCTATAGGAGAAATAGCTTGTAAAGCACTAGGCATAATTATGTCTTTAAAGCGCGCTAAATTACGATTTTAAAAGCTGATTAGCTTAAAATTTGCTGTCTAATTTAGCAATGATGCGACGAGCGCTAGACTTAAAACCGTTTCCGTAATCTTCATCTAGTTTTTGGGAAAGTATAGGTTGCAGCTCTGGATAAATCCAGTCAAATTCTTTTCCAAATTCAAAAAGGGAATACACGGCATAAGCCATGTTTGCTGTTTTATCAGTAGAAATAAATTCTTCAAAACAGCCTTCTACCATGCTTTCTCTCATAGAAGTGGTGAGGAGTTTTTGAACAGTAGATGGTTTTTTGCTGTAATATTTTTTAGAGAGTATGGATGACATTTTTAATAAGGAACGCATTCCAGATGAATTGATATTCAGTTCATGCAACGCGCAAATTTCTTCCAGAAAAGGATAACAAGATTCCTCGTGCAGTAGAAAGGATTGCTCGAGACTCCAGCAAGCTTGATGAGAAACACCACTTTCTGGGCGGCATAACTCGATAAGCTCAGGTAGTAATTGATACTCAACGGTAGCAACGCCTAGTCGTACTCTTTCGGCTTTATAAGCTTTGAGGTTTTTAAGGTCTGATTTGAGTTGGGTTAAGTTCAAACTACTTTATGGCTTCTTTAAAAATAGGATATTCTGTTAAGTGATGTGGGAATTTAGTTAATGACGATATTCCATAAATCGCATCTTCATTACCACAGGCGATGTCTAGGATTTGTCTAGCCTTTATAGTTGTAACATCTTTATCTCTAGTAGACCATACGGGTTTTTCAATAGTGTGGTCGTTGCGTGAGAATTCTTTGTATGCTGTTTCACTAATTAAACTAGATCCATTGCATAGTGAATCTTTATCATCACTGTTAGTTAAAAATATGTATCTAGTTTGTGTCATATCACTGGCATTTTCTTGTATGCCATTTGATATAACTACCGTCCACATGTATGGTTCTGTGGTTATCGTTTTTTCTGATATCTCACTTTTTGGTTTGCAAGAAATGAAACTTAATATTACTATAAAAATGATAAGAGGTTTCATGTTTTATGATTTTTATAAAGCTAAGAAATAAAATTTATTCAAATCCCAACAAATCCGCCACCTTTTGAACACCAGTACTCGCGTTCTCTGCATATACTTTTAATCTTCCATGACTTTCTAGCGATGGATGTGGATCTACAAAGTAAATAGGGCAGTGCTGTGGTGCATAGTCTTTTAAACCAGCTGCTGGATAAACTTGAAGTGATGTTCCTACTATGAGTAACACGTCTGCTTTTGCGGTGATTTCTATGGCTTGATCCATCGCTGGAACTTCCTCGCCAAACCATACAATATGTGGTCGCAACTGTGAACCGGCATCACATAAATCGCCTAAATGGATATCATCTTCCCAGTGTTTCTGGTCGTTATAGTTTTTACTACTACGTACTTTGCGCAACTCACCGTGTAGATGTATCACGTTTGATGAGCCAGCGCGCTCGTGTAAATCATCTACATTTTGAGTGATGACATGAACGTTAAAATTGCGTTCTAGACCAGCGATACAGTGATGAGCAGCGTTAGGTTCAACTTCTTTTAATTGTGCTCTACGCAAGTTATAAAAGTTGAGCACTAACTCTGGATTTGCGGCAAAACCTTGTGGTGAAGCAACTTCCATCACATCATGTCCTTCCCATAAACCACCAGAATCTCTGAAAGTTGAAATACCGCTTTCTGCACTTACTCCAGCGCCAGTTAATACTACTAAGTTTTTCATGTTAGAAATTTAAAGCTTTTTAGCTTCTATCACAATAGATTTCCCCATAGAACTAGTGAAGAATAAGTAATCAGTCTCGTGTTCTTTGAGTTGGTATTTCTGTCTTAGTTGGTGTACGCTTTCGCGAAAGTTTCTCGTCACAACACCTCGATGACTCTTGCCGTAGGAACGTTTAATATCTTTGGGCTTGTAGGCTTTAATGTCTTCGATACGAAATATTCTTCCCGGAAAATCGATGCGTTCATCGCTCGTGAAAAGATGTGCGTCATGGTCTATTTTTGAAATACCATATTGCTCACATATAAATCCAAAACCTTGTGATTTCATTACAGCAGCGTTAGGTTCATAGAGATAGGTGAGTGGTTCACTGAGCTTTACATCACTTGACTTATTCCATTTAAATGCAAGTTCTGGTTGCTCGGTTTCTAGATTGATACAATTAATAGTGACTTTGCTAGCTTCTTTTTCTAGAATCCACAATAGTTCTTTTACTTCGTTTTTTACAGCAACTACATGAATGGCGCTCACATTTGTAAGCTGTTTTAATCCTGCAGTAATATCCAGCATGGGCGATGTTTTTATCATCACACGATGGGACTTTTCTAGTAATACATCGAGATTTTTAATCACATTAGGCTCATAATCTTCCAGCAGTACCGCTTTATTACTGGCTGCCGTTTTACGACTGGGATCTAGGTAGATAAGGTCAAAATGCTGGTCTGTGCTATTCAAGAATTCCATGCCGTCGCCACAATAACTTATTGTGGATAGTTCTTGAGCTTTAAAAGATTGAGCAGCGAGCTGTTGTAAATCGGGATTTAATTCTATGTGTGTGGTTGTTGAGTACGCTTTCGCGAAAGCGGATACATCAATACCGAATCCACCAGTCAAATCCACCATGTTTTTACCAGGATACATACTAGCTTTATGTTGAGCAGTAATCCAAGAACTGGTTTGCTCTAAATTGATTTTGGGCGGGAAAACGATGTTTTTGTTTTCAAAAAGCTCAGGAAATTTTAAACGCGATTTTTGAAAGCCTATAAGTTGTTGTGTTAATTCTTGCGCAGTGATATCTTGAAAAGGATGCGATTTCATTAAAAATGAGGCCGCATTTTCATGAATATGCTCCATGAGGTAATCGCGCACAGCTTGCTGTAACAGCAGTAAATTCATCTATAAATTGCGTGTGAGTTTCTGGACGATTTTATACTCGCTTAAAAACTCTTTGGAAATTACTTTAATTGCCGTGTAAGTAGGAATGGCAAGCACCAGCCCAAATATTCCAAACAGCAATCCTGCAATTAAAATAATAATAAAAATCTCTAACGGATGCGATTTTACACTAGCTCCAAAAATGAGCGGTTGATTCACAAAATTATCAATGAGTTGAACGATAGAATAACCTATGGCAACTATGATCAATTTAGGTAAAATGATATCTGTAAAATCTGCTTGAAGGTTATCGCTTATTACAAAACCCATCATTAAAAAGGCACCTATTGCTGGTCCTAAATAAGGTACGAGGTTCAATAATGCACAGAAAAAAGCAATGAGTATAGCGTTTTCAACACCTACTATTAAAAGGATAATACTATAAAGAACAAATAAAATAAAAACTTGAAATACTAAACCGATGAAATAACGAGAAAGTAATTTTTTAATTTTATTAAATGCTCTAAGAAACTGACCTTCAGTACCTTTTTTAGAGAAGACGAGAACGCCTTCTACGAGTAATCTACTGTCCTTGAGGAGAAAGAAGGCTATGAATACTATTGAAAATACTCCAATTAATATATTACCTAAAGTTCCAAAAATCCCATTCACAAATTGAGGGATCAACTCCATACTGAAATTCTGTACATATTCAAGTTCTTGAACACGTTCATAAAGATTGATTCTCTCTATGCCTAAAAATTCACTGATTTGCGTATTTAAAACTTCAATATTTCCTTTTACCTCTTCAATCTCTATTTTACCTAGATTCTCACTTTGCTCAAGTACAATAGGAATGATCATATAAGTAACACCAGTGAGTACTATCAACAACAATACTATTGTAATAATTACTGCGAGTGTGTTGTGAAATTTTAATCGATCTCTCAAGAAAAGAACTATAGGTCTTCCTATTAATGAGATAACAGCTGCAATGCCTACGTAAAGGATTACAGATTGAATTTGCCATAAAAACCAGAGCAACACAAAAACACCACCTATAATAAGTAGGGCTCTTAATATTCCATATGCGATGGACTTAGAATTTAGTTCTGAATTAGTCATTAATTAGTTCGTAAAAACGTATTTGATAATATTTGCTCCCATGTCAAGTGCTTTCTTGCGCACTGCTGGTGGATCATTATGTACTTCTGGACTTTCCCAGCCGTCACCTAAATCTGCTTCAAAGGTAAATAATAAGACCAGTCTTCCTTCATGAAAAATACCAAGTGCTTGAGGTCTTTCTCCATCGTGCTCATGTATTTTAGGCAATCCTTGCGGGAATTGAGCAAAATTGTTGAATATCTCATGATTTGCAGGTAATTCTATGAGTTCTTTATCTGGAAATAGTTTGATTAATTCCTTTTCTAGATATGGACGCATACCATAATTATCATCTATATGTAGAAAACCACCACTAAGCATATAGTTCTTGAGGTTTTCCATATCATCTTCACTGAAAACTACGTTTCCATGGCCAGTCATGTGTACAAAAGGATATTGAAATATATCAACACTATTTGCCTCTACAGTTGCGATGTCTTCATTAAGCGTGGTTCCTATTTCTTCATTGCAGTAAGTGACCAGATTAGGTAATGCAGTGGGATTTGAATACCAGTCGCCACCGCCATTATATTTTAAAACGGCGATTTCTTGTGCGGTCATCAGGTATCCAAAACAAAAAAATATAAAAAGAAGCTGCTTCATAAAATCAAATATCACACAAACTTAGTAAGTCTAGTTCTACTATTAACAATTAATTGTTACTTAATGTTTAAATAAATATTAAAAAGTTACGTTAAATTATATATATTTCAGTCCCCTTAAATCAATAATCATGCAAATCAACAACACTCTAAGAAAGGTCATTCCTATATGTTCCATGTTACTAGCCCTAGGAACAGTTGCCTTTCAAACTTCAGAGTATTCTTCTAAGAAAGAGAAAGAGCAGGAAACTGAAAAAATTGAAATTCAAAAAGTCAAGAGTGATCATCAAGTTATAGATCTAAAAAAGTCATAGAGATAAACGCAATCGGTTTTTATCTCTTCTAACTATTCAACATATTTAAAACTGCCACGGTGTAAATCCCAGCGGTTTCTGTACGCAATCTAGTATTTCCTAAGCTTACTGGAGTGAAATTATTTTCAATAGCTAGATTTATTTCTTTATTTGAAAAATCACCTTCTGGCCCTATAAGAATCACTGCTGATTCTTGAGGATTTACTACATCTTTAAGATGTCTTTTATCTAATTCCTCGCAGTGAGCGATGCATTTAGTTGCTGCTATATCCAGTCCTATAAAGTCATTAAAAGTCATCAAATCATCTAGTTGCGGTTTGTGAAACTGTAAAGATTGTTTCATGGCGCTCACTATTATTCTGTCAAATCGTTCCAAATTTATTTTTTTACGCTCGCTGTGATCGCATATAATAGGAGTGATGCGTGTGATTCCCATTTCAGTAGCTTTTTCAAGAAATAGCTCCATGCGATCATTCATCTTTGTGGGCGCTATGGCTATGTGAAGTTGGTAGGGTAGTGGTGGATACGCTTTCGCGAAAGCGATATCTAAATCACATCTATTACTCGTCACATGATTGATAGTTCCTGTATAAAGATTTCCACGACCGTCAGTTAGTGAGATGGTATCTCCTATGTTCTTGCGTAGCACTTTAAAGACGTGCTTGCTTTCCTCACGATCAAGTGTGAAACTCGATGAGTCTTGTGTAAGTTGAGAATTGTAAAATAATTGCATTACATGTGAATTCTAGGTGCAGCTGTTACTTCTAGACCAGCAAAATCCTTTTCTAAATACTTGAAATATCCTGCGATTCCTATCATCGCTGCATTATCTGTAGTGTACTCAAATGGTGGAATAAATGTTTTCCAACCTTTTGCTTCCATGGATTTAAGATGTGCTCTTATTCCAGAGTTTGCACTCACGCCACCACCTATCGCCACTTGTTTTATACCAGTTTGTTTGACTGCTTTCTCAAGTTTTTTAAATAGTATTTTAATAAGTGTGTATTGTACACTAGCGCAAATGTCTTTTAGATTGTTTTCTATGAAATTTTCATCTTTTTTAGTTTCTCGTTGCAGGAAATAAAGCACGGCAGTTTTAAATCCGCTGAAACTGTAGTTGAGATCTGGAGCTTTAGGTACGGGAAATTCAAAGGCTCGTGGATTTCCCTGTTGAGCCAGTTTGTCCAATTGAGGTCCTGCAGGATAGCCTAATCCTAGCAGTTTTCCTGTTTTATCAAAAGCCTCACCTACGGCATCATCTTGAGTAGTACCTAACACTTTCATATCACTCGCGCTGTTTAATTGAACAATTTGAGTATGTCCACCACTTATAGTGAGCGCAAGAAAAGGAAATGTAGGTTTCGCCTGGCCATCATCTATAAAATGAGCGAGAATATGGCCGTGCATGTGATGTACGTCTATTAAAGGAATGTTTAAAGAAAGCGCCAGTGATTTTGCAAAACTGGAACCTACTAATAAACTTCCCATAAGTCCAGGACCTTTAGTAAAGGCAATGGCACTTAATTGATTTTTGGTGATATTTGCCTGGGCAAGTGCTTCATGAACAACCGGAATAATATTAGACTGATGAGCTCTAGAAGCTAGTTCTGGAACAACACCACCGTATTTTTCGTGGATTTTTTGATTTGCGATAAAGTTAGATAGTACACGATCATTTTCTAATACGGCACATGCGGTATCATCGCAGGAGGACTCAATTGCAAGAATGTAAGTATTTTGTGGACTCATTATGATACTAAGGCATAAAAATTGGTGACATTTGCAAAAGTAAATTATCTACCGCTATTAAAAGGATTTTAAAAATATTACTCAGGATACTGCTAGTACTGCTAGTACTATTTGTCATTCTAGTAATCGCATTTAGTTTTCCTTCTGTACAAACTAAAGCAGCACAGTGGACCACATCTTATCTTAACGATACCTATGATACTGATATCTCCATTGAAAAAATTCATGTAAGCTATTCAGGAAATGTGGTACTAGAAAATGCTCTTGCACTAGACCATAGGAAAGACACTGTTATTTATGTCAAAAATCTTGAAACTTCTATCCTTAGTTTTGGAGATTTAATTGATGGTCAACCCGATTTAGGTGATGTTGCTCTAGATGGATTATACCTGAATATACATAGATACAAAGAAGATGCTAGAGATAACTTGAGTTTGTTCATTGATAAATTTGGTAGTAGTGATTCTAGCAGTTCTGCGCCGTTTATACTTGAAGCTGACGAGCTAGATGTGACTAATTCTCGCATCATGGTTTATGATGAGACGTTAAAGTATCCTGAATCCTTCAATGCTAGGAATCTTAATA
Organism: Nonlabens sp.; assembly: GCF_051251825.1. GTDB lineage: Bacteria > Bacteroidota > Bacteroidia > Flavobacteriales > Flavobacteriaceae > Nonlabens. Next base: position 245,436 of record NZ_JBPOGG010000003.1, read on the forward strand.
TGGTTGCTAGTGATTTTAAGATTGATGGATCAGTCATTACAGCAGATATTGAAAAATCTGACTTCTTAATGCATACTGGTGTTATGAAAGAGGAAAATGGAGTGGTGGATTTAATCGTCAAAAATTTATCGACTCAATTTAAATATTCACCTACTCAAATTCATGCGGCAAATCTGGAAATAGAAACTGCTGGTTCTATGTTAAATGGAGATTTAAAATTGAATTATGAGATTAAGGATTTTGCTGATTTTACTAATAAAGTAAATTGGGATTTTCAAATCGATGAATCTTCCATCGCGACTAACGAGTTAAGATTGTTTTACAATGAACTCGTGAAAAATGAAACCGTAGATTTAAGCGGTCACATGACTGGGAATCTCAATGATTTCAGGGTTGAAAATATGAATGCCACAGCTTTAAGTGATATCGCTATTGATGGTGATATGCATTTTGTAAATGTGGTAGATAATCTTGATGACTTCTTTATAGAAGGAACATTTAATAAACTGCGAGTAAGTAATAAAGACCTCAAGACCTTTTTACCTAATGTGCTTAATGCTTTACCAGGAGAGATAAATGCGTTAGGAACCATAAATGCCAGTGGTTATGCATCAGTAAATGCAAATACAGTGGTCTCTAGATTGAAAGGTACAACTCGTAAAGGAGCATTTGACACTAACCTAGTACTTACTGAAATTCAAAGCGCTCGACCTGGTTATAAAGGTAAAATCATTGTAGAAAATCTTGATATAGGTTCGCTTCTAGGTGTTGCCTCATTAGGAAAAACAACACTCAATTTAAATGTCAACGGTCGAGGTTTTAATCCTGAAGATTTAAATACAAACATTAACGGTGGCGTAATCAATATAGAGTTCAACGGTTATACTTATCGCAATATAAAAATCGACGGAACACTTAAAAAGCCTTTGTTTGACGGTAAATTATCTATTAATGACCCTAACATTAAACTGACCTTTAATGGACTAGCAGACTTATCTAAGCAAATCAATAAATACGACTTTAAAGCAAGTATAGAATATGCAGATTTAAATGCAATCAATATTTTTAAAAGAGATTCTACGGCTATTCTTAAGGGTGATGTGCAAATGGCCATGCAAGGAACTAACATAAATGATGCTTATGGTTTTATAGAGTTTAAAGACGCTAGCTATAAGAATGATAATAATGAATACGTCTTTGAAGATTTTAAAGTCGTTTCTTCTTCTGATAATGAGGTTCGCAAAATCACCATTAACAGTAAAGACATCATAGAAGGTGAGTTGTCAGGTGTTTTTAAAGTAGAAGAAATACCTGAGCTGTTTAAAAACGCAATTGGGAATGTTTACACTAATTATCGCTCAAATACGGTTACAAAAGATCAATATTTAGATTATGAATTTCAAATCTATGATAAGATTGTAGATCTTGTTTTTCCTGATATCGCTCTAGGCGAAAACACAACTCTTAAAGGCCAGGTTGCTTCAAACGAAGCTCAATTTAAAATGACCTTTAGGACACCAGAAATTAAATTATTTGATGATATTAAGTTAGATAAAGTAAATGTTCAAATAGATAATCAAAACCCATTATTCAACACTTTTATTAAAATTGATAATGTAAAGAATGGTGTGTATGATGTGAATGATTTTAAACTTATTAATATAACAAATAGGGATACTTTATTTTTCAGGACTGAGTTTAAAAGTGAACAACGAGAAAGTGATAAATATAACTTGAGTTTTTACCATACGGTAAATGACAGCAGTCAGTCTGTGGTGGGAATAAGAAAAAGTGATGTAAGATTTCAAGGAAAAAAATGGTTTTTAAATAATGATGATAAAAAAGTACAACTCACTTTTAATCATGATTTCAAGAAATTCAGTTTAGACACCTTAGTAATTAAGCATGCTCAAGAATCCATAACTCTTGCAGGAGATATAAGCGGTAAGGATAATAAAGATTTACACCTGGATTTTAAAGATGTTCGTATTTCTAGTTTAACATCGCCCATAGATAGTCTTAAAATGCGAGGACTCATTAATGGTTCCCTTGAATTGAGTCAAAAAGACGGGAATTATGCACCTACCAGTGATTTCACCGTATCAGATTTTGAAGTAAATGATACACCGCTTGGAGATTTTGAAATGATCATTGCTGGTAATGAGAACCTCACTAAGTATAAAGTAAATGCTCAATTAAAGGACGACATTAAAAGAACCTTATGGGCAAACGGAACTGTTAACACCTCTGGAGAGCAGTCGAGAATAAATGTTGATGTGAATTTCAATGATTTCAATCTTGTTGCTTTGAGTCCGCTGGGTGGAGAAGTCATAGATAATATAAGAGGATTTGCGACAGGTGAAATAGGTTTAACAGGATTACTTGTAGAACCCAACTTGAGTGGTGGATTACGATTGAAAGATGGTGGTTTAAACATTCCATATCTGAATACTGATTTTGACTTTGAACAAAATAGCGAGATTACCATTGCCACAGATCTATTTGATTTCAATACCATTGAACTCACAGATACTAAATATGGCACTAAAGGAAACCTTTCTGGAGTCATTAAACATAAGAACTTTGGATTTTGGGAACTGGATCTTAATCTAGATTCAAATCGATTACTCGTTTTGGATACAGAGTTGACAAATGAGTCCTTGTACTATGGAACGGCTTTCATAGATGGTAAAGCAAGAATTTCTGGACCTACAGATGAGTTGTTCATAGATGTTAACGCAACCACTGGTGAGGATACAATATTTAAAGTACCACTTAATGATGCAGAAAGTATAGGAGACAATTCAGTGATTTACTTTTTAAGTCCTGAAGAGAAAGCTGCACGTTTATCTGGAGAGAATATTGAAATTGAGAATATCTCAGGACTTGAGTTACGATTTAACTTAAAAGTTACTCCAGCCGCTGAGGTAGAAATTACCGTTGATCAAGAAAACGGAAGTTATTTAAGAGGTCGTGGAGCTGGTAATTTGTTACTTGAAATAAATACCTTGGGTAAGTTCAACATGTATGGAGATTTCATCGCTTATGAAGGAATTTATAACTTTAAATATGCAGGAATAGTAAATAAGGAATTTACCATTCAACCAGGAGGAACCGTGGACTGGAATGGTAGCCCGACTGAGGCAAGCATAGATGTAGGAGCAACTTATCAAACACAAGCAAATCCGGCAATATTGTTAGATAACCCTAATATTAATTCCCAAATACCTGTTGAAGTTGTTACTTCACTACAAGGTAAACTGTCTTATTTTGATCCTGAATTTGAGATTAATTTCCCTAATGCAAACTCTGTAGTAACCTCAGAGTTACAATATCGATTAGAGGATAAAGCGCAGCGTTATTTGCAAGCCATGTCACTGATAACTACTGGAACCTTTTATAATCCTAACAGTATAGGTCAAAATGCTGTGACAGGAAATCTAGTAGAGAGTCTTTCTGGTCTAGTAAATGATATCGTAGGAAACAGTGATGGTGATATTCAATTTGGAATAGACTATGATGCTTCTGAACGTAATCCTAATAGTGATTTACAACGCTCAGACCGATTTGGTGTTACAGTAAGTACCCAAATTACAGATCGTGTTTTAATCAATGGGAAACTAGGAGTTCCTGTGGGAAGCACCAGCGCAACAGAACGAGCAGTTATAGGTAATGTTCAAATAGAGTTTTTACTTAATGAAGATGGCTCGCTAAGGCTTAAGATATTTAATCGTGAAGATAATTTACAGCAAATAGGGCAAGAAGGATATGCTCAAGGAGTAGGACTTTCTTGGTCTGTTGACTTTGATACTATTAAAGAATTATATCAAAAGGTTTTCAAGAAAAAAATGGAGATAGAAACTAAGGTGGAGAAAAAAGCCGAAACTGAAGAACTCAATAAAGGACCAGTAAGCTTTTAGGTAATTTCGTTAATATAAATAATAAGAGTTTTTAATTCCTACTTATAAAAATCTACTACAATTATCTCAATACTAATTTCTCAATCATCTCACTACCTAGATAATCGTTAAGGTTCTTTAAAATTTTAGTTCTCCCATAAAGCAATTCTTCTCTCAATACAGAAGAAGAAAGACTTATAAAAAGTGTGGTACCACTATATTTTACTTGAGTAGTATAAGCCATAATTCCAGCGCCCATAACTTCTTTCCATGCGTTATCTACATCCACACGAGCAAAACCTTTTTGCAGTTTGTTTTGAGCTTTAAAATCATTTAAAGCCTCGCTCATGTTTAGGAAATCGTCCTTTTTATTCTTGCGCATTCTCGTGAGCTTTATAAATGTATTCTGTTCCGTTTTCATGTAATAAAACTAGTGTGCTTTCATTACATTTTTTTAAGGTTTGCTGGTGTCTACCTTCACCATCTTTAAATGTTAAAACGACCTTACCATCTACTGTTTCCCATGTAAATGGAACTGGACTACCATAATTAACAAACTGACCATCATAAGTAGGGCTTACTCTATTTTTCACACCCATAGAACCTTCTATTTCAAAATGATCCATGTGATTAGAAAACGGAAATTCTCGTTCAGTCCCATCGGGTAACGTAACCGTTTCTATATTCCAGTAACCTTCCATGGAATTCACCATTTCAGTAGCATTATTGCTGCATGAAGTGATGGTGATAAATGCTATTAATAGAATGAGTTTTCTCATAACTTAAATATTTTATACGATTGATGTATCTCTTTAACAACTTGCTCGGTACGATCGGGATGCGTATCACTTATAAATAACTGACCAAATTGCTCATCATTTACCATATTAATGATTTGAGAAACTCGATTTTCGTCTAGCTTATCAAATATATCATCGAGCAATAAAATAGGAACCGTACCGCTTTGTTCCTTTATAAATTCAAACTGCGCTAATTTAAGAGCGGTGAGATAGCTTTTTTGTTGCCCTTGACTTCCATATTTTTTAATCGCATGATCGTCCAGTAAAAAGTACAGATCGTCTTTATGAGTTCCAGCACTGCTATACTGCAATTGCATATCTTTTTGTAGAGCATTTTCAAACACTTCTTTAGCAGGCGTATCGTTTAAATCAGACTTATAATAAATGTTTACATCTTCTTCACTTTGAGATATGTAAGCATAATATTTTTTAAAAATAGGAGTGAAGACTTTAAGAAAATCTACACGAGTTTTATGAATAAAGGTTGCGAGTATCACGAGTTGCTCATCATACACTTCAAGTCCAGCTCTATCAAAAGTACGATTTGCCTGGAAGTATTTTAACAACGCATTGCGCTGTTGAATCAGCTTATTATATGTGACTAGTTTGTTGAGATATTGCTGGTTATCTAGCGATATAACGCTGTCCATAAAACGCCGACGAGTATCACTACCTTCAATAATTAAATCACGATCTGCAGGAGAAATTATTACCAGCGGTATGAGCCCTATATGTTCACTTAGTTTTTCATAAGCTTTACCATTACGTTTAATGACGCGTTTATTACCACGTTTTGCACTTACGACTACTTTCTCGCTATTTTCATTTTTGGTAAAATTTCCATTTATTACAAAAAAGTCTTCATCGTGCTTGATATTTTGCACCGTGATAGGATTAAAGTAACTTTTTGCAAAGGCAAGGTGATAAATCGCATCCAGAACATTGGTTTTTCCTACACCATTGTTCCCGACAAAGCAATTTATCTTCTCATCCAGCTCAAATTCCGCTGTAGAGAAACTTTTATAATTTACTAAGCTCAAAAAATTCAGGTGCATAGATTTACTTTAATGTTTTGTATAGCAGTTAGTTGTGGTTATTTCGCTTTCGCGAAAGCGAGATAAAGACACCTCTTTTTCACTCTTCACAAAGGTATGGTTTGAAACTAAGAAGAATAAAGCTTTAAACACATTTTTAATTATGGATAAATATTATATTTTTGCGCGTTCAATAAAGAAACTATGGCAACCTATAATAAACGAGGATACAAACCTAAAACGAAAAAAGAGAAAGAAGAAGTAGAAGAGATTCTAGATTCTGAATCAACTACCGCTGAGGTGTTTAGCTCACTAGATGAAGGAGCAAATAAAACAGAGGAATGGGTAAGTAGAAATCAAAACACCATTCTATATATCATAGGTGGACTTGCTGTTATCGCTTTACTGTGGTGGGCTTACACTCAATTTATCTTAGGTCCTAAGTCTGAAGAGGCTGTGGCAGAGATGACACAATCAAACATTTATTATAACGAGGCAATCACTGCAACAGGTGAAGCGCAAGATTCATTATACACTCTTGCACTTGAAGGTGGAGAAGGAAAATTTGGTTTATTAAAAATCATAGATGAATATTCTGGAACTGATGCTGCAAACCTTGCAAACTATCAAGCTGGAATGGCTTACCTAAATCTAGGTGGAACAAATTACCAGAAAGCAATCGATCACTTAACAGCTTATAAAGGTGGTGACTCTGTACTTGAGTCTATTTCACTTGCTGGAATAGGTGATGCTCTTGTTCAAGTAAATCAAACTGGTGATGCAGTTTCTTATTACATGCAAGCTGCTGAAACTAATCCTAACGATTTTACTTCTCCTAAGTATTTATTAAAAGCGGCAAACGCTGCTCTTGCAAGTGGAGATAAATCTACAGCTGTAAAAGCTCTAGAAACTATCGAATCTAAATATGCAGATGCTGATGAAGCTAAAACTGCGATGGTTCTTTTAGGTCAAGCACAGGCTGCAGGAAACTAATTCTATGGCGACACAAGGAAAAGACTTATCACATTACGATAAAAACGATATTCCCGATGCTGCAGCGATGCGCATCGGGATTGTTGTTTCTGAATGGAATGATGATATTACAGAAAACCTTTTTAAAGGTGCTCTAGACACTTTAAAAGATTGTGGTGTAGCAACTGCAAATATTCATAGAATGAACGTTCCTGGATCATTTGAATTGATCTATGGATGTAGAACTATGCAATTGAGAAACTATCCAGTGGCAAGTAGAAGAACTAAAAAACCACTTGATGCTATTATTGCTATAGGTAATGTAATACGTGGTGAGACAGCTCATTTTGACTTTGTATGTCAAGGAGTAACTCAAGGAATAAAAGATCTTAACATTAACAAGACTCGCATACCTGTAATCTTTTGTGTCTTAACAGATGATACTCATGCACAGTCTGTAGCTCGTAGTGGAGGAATCCATGGTAATAAAGGAGCTGAGGCGGCAATAGCAGCAATAAAAATGGCCGCTATTAAAAATAGCGACCACTAGATATATTCCTATATTTTAAGAACTTACTAAAAGCTGATTATTTAATAATCAGCTTTTTTGTTGTTTGTAAATTTCCTGATTGGATAGATACAAAGTATAAACCGGTGCTATAATCATTCACATCAACTTTGATAAGATTATCGTTCTTTCTAGCCTCAAGATTATGGATTACTTGACCTAGGCTATTCATTATTTGAATATTTAAATCCTCCTGAAGGTTAGAATTATCTATTTCTAAGTATACCATATCACTCGCTGGATTAGGATATAAAGAAATTGCTTGAGCTAGTTTGTTTTCTTTACTCGATAATGTGCTAGTTAATGCTATATTATCTATAAAAGTACTGTTGCTATAATCATTCTGATTATTAAATTTTAATAGAATATCGTTTCCTACGTAGGCAGTTAAATCGATAGTCTCTGTTCTCCAGTCTGCAGCAGAACTAGGTACAAATGTAGAAGCCGTGTATCCTACAGTAGCAAGCGTAAGTCCATCTTTAAAATAAATTTCAGTAAACGTAGCACCACAGTCTGTAGAAATATCTACACTCAATCCGTCATTATAAGAAGCAGACCACTGAGCTTTTGAAAGATCAAAGGTTAATACAGCAGTGCCATTAAAATTTAAATCATAATAATTTGTCGTAAAACTATCCACTTGTCCACGTGCACTGTACGCAACACCATCAAGGAACACCACTGTAGTAGGTGAGCCATTAATCCCGATGATATTTGTTTGTTCTACCCAAGTTCGAGCACCATCTGGATTGCTGACATTCCATCCTTCTGGTACAAACCCATTAATGTCAAATGGCTCAGCAACATCCAAAACTACTGCACTTACAGCCGCATAGAAATCAAGTTCTTTTTCATCATTCACAATTTGTTCATCACCATTTATACTTACCCAAACTTTGAGAGTATCAGCTCCGTTTGTAGTGACTGTGACAGGCGTTGAAAAATTGTAGATGATGGAGCCTCCAGAATTAAGAGTTCCATTATAAGTTTCTTGAACAACAGCATTATTTCCTATTTGATAAGATACCATAAAATTAGATTGTGCTTGAGAACCTAAATTTTCAATATTTGCTGATATAACTATGGGACCTGAATTACAAATCGTTTGAAAATCAGATGCAGTATTTAGAATACTCGAAACTGAAAGGTCGTCACTTAGAGAACAGTTGAGCAATCCACTACCATCATATTCAATAGCATTTGAGCGTAAACTGGTCCAGCCACTTCCTCCTTTTGCTTGCACGGCAATCCATTGTACATCGCTAGGATTTGTAATAGGAATGCTATAGCTCAAAGTATTACTTGTCCCCACAACTTCCATGAATTTTTGCCCCAAAGTATAAATATCATAAGAGGTTGCTCCAGCCACTGGGTTCCAGGATATCGTTATGTAAGTAGGACAAACTTGTGATATGGTTATTCCATTAACTCTTTCGGCAATAGAAAAAAGAGCGTCACTAGTGTCACTCATTCCACTGCTATTTGATATTCTAACTAAACATTTTCCAGAAACATCATTAGGAACTGTCCATTCATATAGACGATCATTGCTACCTACAATTGCAATCGTATTCCACGATGCACCATCATTTGAACTGTATTCTAAGGTGTGATTTCCAACAGTGTTCACCGCATCCCATTGTATAAATTCTGTACTACCAGGAGTAAATGACTCGCCTCCATCTGGAAAGGTGATTGTTAAGTTATCTTGAATTACTTCATATACTATAAAATAATTTTGAGCACCCATAGGAATATTAAAACCATTTACGTTAATGTTATAATTTCCAGCCGCAGGATTATTAATAAGGACTTGTTCCATGTTGTTAAGTCGATCTACACCTGTTGTTGCTGGTTGATTTAAGGTAATGGTACTGGCATTACTGTTAAGAACCCATGGATTATTTGTTGTTCCATCAGGCTGAGTGACTGTTAAATCTAGATCATTAACTAAGGCAGTAGTAGCTCCTGCAGTAGCTGCTGGATCATTCCAGTATAACATTACTTTTAATTGAGTCGTATTTGCTGGAATAGCAATCATTCTATTTTGAGTAACACCTTGACTTATCGATCTATTAAAAAACCTTCCATCTTCAAGCAACTTAACTGCTCTTAGACCATTTACTATTCCCCAGCCATATCTAAAATCGGGACCTATATTACCTGCATCATTTGCAGTGTTCAACATTATAGCCTTTATTAAAGCAGACTCTGGAGCGACAGCAAACTGCCCACCTAAACTTATGTAAGCGCTATATAATTGTGCAGCTACACCAGCAATTCCTGGAGCAGCACCTGATGTACCTCCAAATGATAGATAATCATTATCCTCATCAGTCGAGATATGACCTTGCCCGTGTGCCGTAATATCTGGTTTTATCCTTCCATCAGTAGCAGGACCTTTACTGCTGCTTGTTGCAAGTGTTCCATCTTCGTTCACGTTTGCTGTTGCAATAACATTTTTACCTTGTTTATGACCACCCGTAATATTTCCCCATCCACTAACTCCATAACCACAATCAGCAGTACCTGAGTTACCTGCAGAGAATACATGTAATAAACTCGTGTTAGAGTTAATTTGGGAATCGACGGTTTGTGCTGTTGTTGTATAACCACCGTTACAGCCATTTCCATAGGAAGAGTTTGTAATTTGAACACTTCCGTTTGCTATGAGTGAAGTAGTTGGTAAATCCAGAAACGACGATGCATAATTTGATACAAATACATTTGATCCAGCCGCCATTCCTCGATTCTCTGGATTTAAATTTCCAGCTCCAGCAAGTATTCCAGCAACTCCATCACCGTGAGTTTGACCAGTTCCATTTGCTTGAGAGTTATCTATTCTACCTTCAAAATCTATGTGCGGACCTACAATACCATCATCTCTAACCAGAACACCTATTCCAGCGCCAGTATAATTTCTTCCACCTACTTGCTGCGTATCTAGATTGCTAGATCTGTGTAAACCTCTACCATCAGTATCTTCCTTAACAGATGGTGGCGTGATTACTTCCATGTATTGTACAAAATTTTGAGAAGCTATATGTTGAATGCGGTCATTTTCTATGGCTGCTATCGCAAGCTGTCCGGTAGAAAAAATTTCTATCACTTCTACATTATTATTTTTAAGAATAAGATGGATATTCTCAGGAGTAAGCATGTCAAAGTAACGTATCTGAACGAGTGTTTTATTTCCTCGTGATGCCCAGTCACCTATAGTTTCATTTTTTAATTCATGCGACATTTTCATGCTTGTGTCATATGGAGCAATCGTAATAACACCTTTTTGTTTTAAAAACGTTGGGCTTATTCCTTGTGGCGCAGTAAACGCATAGGTTCTATGTGGAATATATGCATCGAGCGTGATTCCAGCAGCTTTTAATTCTTCTTGAATCGCTAGAGTAGGAGTTTGAGCAAATTGCATCCAGCCTGTATAGCGATTATTAAGAACGCTATTTGACGGATATTCGCTCCACTGAAAATTATCAATGTTTGAATTCATTGCAATGACATCACCTTGAAAGTCGATTGGGTAGGCGTCTTGTGCATTACTCATTAAACTTATAAGTAGCACATTAACAGCTATTAGTAGTTTAATTTTACTTAAAATTTGTAACTTAGAATTCATCTTGTTTTATTTATAATAAATAATAGGCTTTAAATATAGGCCCTAAACTTCACAATTAGATAACAGTTCTATAGAATCTATTTATGGTTTAAGATCACGCTTTCGCGAAAGCGTTTTCATTAAACAAAACAAGAGTTCAAACTGGCTTTTTAAATTTTAATCACATTGTTAATAGTCGGTATAGTGTTTGCGATAAGTACTTGAGCATATTTATTAACTTTGTATTAAACCATAATTATGGGAATTCTATCACGTCGCAAAAACAAAAAGTACAGTTACGAGCCTCGCTATTTTAAGCAAGAGGAAGGAAGACGACCGTTTGAGATGAAAAATAAATTTGATGAACACCGCACTACTATTGATGCTGGTGGCATTAAAAATAGATTTCATACGGCAATGAATGATTATAAACAAGGTATCGATGCTGCTGTTAAAATGCGTCTATATATAATAATTGCGATTTTATTGCTGGTATTCTTATGGTTGATTGACTTTGATTTATCCATTTTTAAAATCTAGATTGACTGCATGTCTGACATTATAAGATTACTGCCCGACCATGTGGCAAATCAGATTGCTGCTGGAGAAGTAGTACAACGACCAGCTAGTGTAGTAAAAGAATTACTAGAAAATGCGATCGACGCAGGAGCTAGCCAGATTACGCTCATTATTAAAGACGCTGGTAAAACGGTAATCCAAGTCATAGATAATGGTAAAGGAATGAGCATGACTGATGCTCGCATGGCGTTTGAAAGACACGCTACTTCCAAGATTACAAACGCAAACGATCTTTTTAATCTACACACTAAAGGTTTCCGTGGAGAAGCACTTGCCTCAGTAGCGGCGATTGCTCATGTTACTTTGAAAACGTGTAGGGAAGAAGACGATTTAGGTACCATACTGGAAATAGAAGGAAGTAAAGTTACTAATCAAGAACCTGTGGTCACGCCTAAAGGAACCATGATAAGCGTGCGCAACTTATTCTTTAATGTTCCGGCACGTCGCAAATTCTTAAAGTCAGATAATGTGGAACTACGTAACATCACTGACGAGTTTCATAGAGTTGCCATGGCGCATCCTCAGGTAGGATTGAAATTTACAAGTAATGATACAGAGCTTTTCAATTTACCTATTTCAAATTATCGACAGCGTATCGTTAACATAATGGGCGCAAAGACTAACGAGAAGCTTGTTCCTGTTGAAGAAGAAACGGAATTAGTAACTATTACAGGATTTGTAGGCAAGCCAGAGTTTGCCCGTAAAACTAAAGGATTACAATACTTTTTTGTGAACGATCGCTTTATCAAGCACAATTATTTGCATCATGCGGTAACGAGTGCGTTTGATGGTTTACTTAAGGATAAAAATAATCCAACCTATTTTTTATTTCTAGACGTTCCTAAGGATAGTGTAGATATCAATATTCACCCTACTAAAACGGAAGTCAAGTTTGACGATGAGCACAGTCTGTACGCCATAGTAAGAGCAAGCGTGAAGCACGCGCTTGGACAGTTTAGTATTAATGCCATAGACTTTGATAAAGAACCACAATATGAGGTTCCTTATGAATATACTAAGAAGAACTCGAGCTCACCAAAGATTGAAGTCAATCCTGATTTCAATCCGTTTTCTAGTAATAACAGTAGTTCTAGAAAGGAAACACCATCTTATTCTAAGCCAGCTCCACAAGCCTGGGAATCACTTTATGCAGGTTTAGAAGATTCATCTGAGCTTATAGATGAGACCGAGGAAACTTCTATGTCACCTTCTTTATTTGAAGATGATCATGCGTCACGCAATATTTTTCAATTGCAACGCAAGTTCATTATAAGCACCTTAAAAAGTGGTATGCTCGTCATTCATCAAAATCGTGCTCACGAGCGTATTCTTTATGAGCAATTATTAAAACACATCACGGTTCAACGAGGAACGAGTCAGCAATTGCTTTTTCCATTACGATTAAATTTACCAGTAGATGAGGTTGCTATTTTAACACAATTACAAGAACAGCTGGAGCAGACTGGTTTTATCTTTAAAACTTTGGAAAACAATCTCGTTGAAATCGACGGATTGCCTATCCAACTAAAAGAAAAAGATGTTCCTCAAGTCCTGGAAGCAGTGATAAGAGATAGTGAGCTGGATTTACCAGAAGAAAGTTTTTCCCAGTCCGATAGACTTGCAGCTACCATGGCGCGAGGAATGGCAATTAAATCAGGAGAGTCTATGAGTCAAGAGGCGATGGAGCATCTCGTAGATGAGTTGTTTGCTTGTAAGGAATGTGAGCTTACGGCTCAGGGAAAAAAGGTTTTTATAAATATTACAGGCGACAGCCTCAATTTAAAGTTTAATTAAAAATGTTTAATAACATCACGCCTGTAGTAAAAGGCATTATCATACTTAACGTAGTATTCTATATAGGAACTGTTTTTATAGCTCCTGATTTATACGATACGTTTGCACTTCACTTCTTCAATGATCCTAGATTTCATTTTTGGCAACCTATCACGCACATGTTCATGCATGATGATAGTAATTTGCTGCACTTAATTATGAATATGTATGTGTTGATGATTTTTGGTCCACCGTTAGAAAAATGGATGGGAAATAATAAATTCATTTTCTTTTATTTAAGTTCTGGAATAGGAGCTTACTTGTTAACCACGGGAATAGATTATTATCATTATATATCCATGTCGCAAGAATGGATAGAAGCAGGAATGTCTCAAGAAATGGTGTCTGAACGTTTATATGGAACGGCTATAGATCCTAATTTTTGGGGTGTGATGGTAGGAGCCAGTGGTTGTACCTTTGGTGTACTTGCTGGTTTTGCTTACTTATATCCTAATATTAAATTACAAATCTTATTTATACCATTTCCTATCGCCGCAAAATGGTTAATAGGTGCTTACTTCCTTTATGAAACTATAGCAACACTTGGCCTTACAGGAGTTCAAGATAATATAGGTCATGCTGCTCACGTAGGTGGCGCCATCATAGGATTTATAATAACATGGTACTGGAAAAGAAATAGCATGGATCAATACCGCTGGGATTAATGAACTTTATAGATGATTTAAAAAGAAAGTACGCTACTCAATCTGCTTTAGGGCAATTGATTGTAATTATAGTTGCGGTAACTTTGGGAACTTGGTTGCTAGGCTGGATTGTTCCTGCGGCTTATAAATGGTTTTCATTACCTGCAGGATTATGGGCAACATTGCTGCAACCATGGTCTATTTTAACTTATGGATTCCTGCATTCAGATATTATTCATTTGTTTTTTAATATGTTGATTCTGTGGAGTTTTGGTGGTATGATGCTTAATTTTTTCAACACTCGACAGCTCTTTACTTTATTCTTTGCTGGTATTTTAAGTGGTGCTGCGTTTTTTCTACTTGGTGTAAGTTTATTTCCAAGTTTTGTAGGTCTAGCATCATTAATAGGTGCTAGTGCTGGAGTCTATGCCGTTGTGATTTTTATGTGCGCTTACCAGCCAGAAACTGAAGTGAGATTGATTTTTTTCAATTTAAAACTTAAGTATATAGGTTATGCTTTAATCGTTATTTCACTTGCAGGAATTTTTGGAAGATTGAATGTAGGTGGAAACCTTGCTCATCTAGGTGGAGCAGCTATAGGATACTATGCAGCGATTAAAATGAAAGAAGGAATCGATATTCTTAAAGGTTTAGCTTCCATGGGTGATTCTTTTATGGGCTTGTTCAAGTCTTCTCCTAAGAAGGAGAAAAAGGCCAAAATGAAAACCGTTTATCGCAACAAGAACACAAAGAAAAGCACACCTTCAAATAAATCTGAGCAGCAAGTTAAAATAGATAGTATTCTCGATAAGATTTCGGCAAGTGGTTATGAGAGTCTTACGAAAGCAGAGAAAGATTTCTTATTTAAGGCTGGAAAGGACTAGATTATCATTGTTAATGACGCTTTCGCGAAAGCGTATTAAAAAGTAGTCTTCTCATCATCCTCTGGCAAGTATGGTCGTGGTAATTGCCATTTAAACCTTACAGCGAGTAATCTTATAGCTATAACGCAAGATCCTGCGATAACAAAAATTAAGTTCTCAAGAATTTGAAATTCCATTAATATAAAATAAACAGATCCACCAGCAATACATGCTGTGGCATAAATATTCTTGCGGAATATTACTGGAATCTCGTTGACTAGAATATCTCTTATCACACCACCGAAACATGCTGTAATACAACCTAGTGTGATGCAAACTAATGGATGTAATCCTGCCACAAGTCCCATTTCTAGACCTACTACAGTATAAAGACCTATTCCTATGGTGTCAAAAAGGAATAACGTTTTACGTAATTTGAGTAGTCTTTTACTGAATATAAAGGTGACCAATACACAAACTAGAATCGTATAAACTAAATTCATATTTGTCATCCAGGAAACGGGACTTACTCCTAGAAGTATGTCTCTTAATGTACCACCGCCAGCAGCGGTGACAAATGCTATAATGGCAACACCAAATGCGTCTAACTTTTTATTAATTCCCGCTAGCGCTCCAGAAATAGCAAAGGCTATAGTTCCAAGAAAATCAACTACTTGTATAAAATCCATCTAGTGTCCTTGAGTAAGATAAGTGTAGTCTTTTAAAACTGTACGTATAAAAATACCATCGCGTAGCTCTGATTTTATATGAAGTAATTCTTCTACCTTATCACGCAATTGATTGAGCGCTTTAAAATCACGACTCTCTGCAGCAAGTCTGTAGATTTCTTTAATCTCATTCACGTCGTTATCACTTAAATTGTTAACCATTAAAAAAGTAGGTTCATAATGTTCATCTACATCTTCAAGAATGGTATGGCTTATTTTAGTTTTCTTGCGAGCATCAATCACTATAGTGTCTGATGCTGAGTCGCCCAAACGCTGTTTTTTCTCTGTAAAAATAATAGACATGATTCCTACACTACCTGAGGTAAACCATATATCAATAGGTCTTAACAACCAAGAAACTAAATAATCGGACCAGCGCGCTGGAGAACCGTCTATTTTTACCACTTTCATTTTCATGATAAACTTACCTGGTGTACGACCACCAAAAACGATATTAAAGAACAAACTATAGAAAGCTATAGGTAATAATAGAAATTGTGACACTCCAAAAAACGTATTATCATTTACCATAGATTCAAATCCTAAGCCTATATAATTGATAATGGTTTGATATAAACCCATGATTACTAGGTCTATCAATAACGCAACTATGCGATGTCCCAGACTGGATACATTATAGTTGATATTAACATTTTGAGCAGTATTTACATTTGTGTTGGACATGCTGAATTTAGTTTTTATCTTAGCCAAAAATCGTGCTATGCGTGAAGCAGCTTTTGTGAAGCAAAATAAAGAAAAATGGATGGCTTTTGAGAAGGCTCTTGACTCAAATTCAAAAATAGATCCAGATTATCTCGCAGAACTTTACATACAATTAACTAACGATTTATCGTTTGCCCAAACTTATTACAAAAAAAGCAAAACTCTGTTGTATTTAAATTCTTTGGCAAGTCAAGCGCATCAAAAAATTTATATCAATAAAAAAGAAAGTGGGAACACGATTCTTGAATTTTGGAGAAAGGATTTTCCGCTCTTTTTTGCAGATCATCAACGTACTATGTTTTATGCATTTTCCATATTTATGATCGCTGTCGCAATAGGAGCTATAAGTACCATTTATGATGATTCATTTACACGATTGATTTTAGGAGATGCTTATGTAAATAAAACACTTCAAAATATAAGAGAAGGAAATCCAGCAGGAATTTATCAGTCTGAAGGTGCACTGGGAATGTCTTTATGGATTACCATTAATAACATAAGAGTAGGAATGATTTGCTTTGCCGCAGGATTGCTTACCTCTGTAGGATCGGGATATATCTTATTTAATAATGGAGTAATGGTGGGAACCTTTTTTGCTATGTTCTCAAATGAAGACGTGGCCTTAGAATCCTGGAGCGTGATTATGCTTCATGGAACGATTGAGCTTTCTGTTATTGTAATTTGTGGAGCGGCAGGAATGATTATGGGAAATTCTATTTTATTTCCAGGCACTTATTCCAGGCGAGTTTCTTTTGTTAAAGGCGCAAAAAAAGGTCTCAAAGTTTTAATCAGCACCATACCTTTGTTTATTGTAGCTGGTTTTATAGAAGGTTTTGTAACGCGATATGCGTTCATGCCAGCTATTTTAAAGTACAGCATCGTGTTAGTGAGTGCTGCGATTATCATAGGATATTACGTTATTTATCCTATCCATTTAAAAAGAAAGAATGAAGAAATACATAGAACCCAGACTGCGTAGGGATTTTGGTGGGATCATATCTGCTTACTTTGATTTTCTGAAAGGAAATGTCAAGGAAATCGTGAATATGTTCATAGGGTACAATGGTGTTTTTGTCATTTTCCTATTGATAAGTACTTACATGGTTGTTACTGGAGCAGTAGCTTTAACCGTTGCACAGAATAATACGAGTTTTGGATCTTCAAATCCAGAGGAATCGGCAGCTGTTTTAACTGGACTAGGATTTATATTCTGGATCATTATTATTTTAATTGCGACCTTACTCAATTATAGTTTATCGAGTGCTTATGTAAGTCTATATGAGCAGCGCAAGATGAATAATATCCCACGTAAAGACGCGTGGCATAAAGCAAAACGTCATTTAGGTGGTTTGTTTCTTGTGGCGCTTACTGCAGTAGGATTGTATTTTATATATGTCATCGTGCAGCTCGTTCTAGCATTTATCCCATTATTAGGATCTATAGCGAGTATTTTTATAGGACTAGGATTTAATGCGTGGATCAGTTTGACCATATTCAGTTATGTGCATAATGAAGATTCTACGGTTTTTGCAGCTTTTGGAGAAGCTTGGGAATTACTCTTCAGCTCTTTCTGGAAAGCTATAGGCGTGAATTTTGTACTAGGATTGATTATTCAGGTATGCTTATTTGCTATTAACATTGTACCATCTATACTAGTAGGAGTTTATATTTTCCATACCATAGACACTGGAACTGGATTGGATGAGAGCGTTTTTGGCCAGATTCTTATCGTAGTACTCATTACACTTTTTTCATTAATCATTATGTTTATACAACTGCTATCACAAACCATTAATGCATTTGTATATTTCAATCTACACGAGTTTAAAAATAATACCTTCTTGCGTTCCCGTATTGAGAAATTAGGTGATACCGCATGAGAAAATTAATAATATTATTAGTTGTTCTTGGTTCCGCTTTCGCGAAAGCGCAATCCATACAAGATCTCATTCCCAAAATAGAAGAACGTCCTCGAGAAATCACAGACACTCTTAATAGGGATTATGACGATCGCAGTCTTACTGTGCCAGATCTGGGCGAGGATTTAAGAGAGACTTATACAGGAAATGACTACTATTATTACCAAGTAAATGATGATGGAGAGAATTTTTTCACTCGTTTCTTAAATGGAATATTTAACTGGATCGGTGATGTATTTGGGATAGAAGTAAGTCCATTCTGGGCTCAAGTATTGAAAATCTTAGTCTTTATATTAATGGCAGCAGTTGGTATTTACTTTTTAGTACGATTGCTTTCTAATGAAAGTCCGCAGGCATTACTGAGTCGCAATTCTCGCATGGCAGCATCTGTAAACATGGAAGAAACCCATATCGAGCAAATAGATCTAGGACAATTGATTAAGGATAGTATCGCTACTGGAAATTATAGAAATGCGGTGCGTTATCTATATCTCGATTCCTTAAAATGGCTCAGTACAAATGATAAAATAGATTGGGATTTTCAAAAAACAAATTCCGATTACTATCGTGAACTTAAAGAACCAGGTTTAAAGGAACACTTTAAAAAGATCTCCTATTTATATGACTATGTCTGGTACGGCGAGTTTGAGCTGCAAGAAAACAGTTTTCAAGATGCTAGAAACCAGTTTGAATCTCTTAAAAATCACGCGTCATGATAGATAAGAGAGCAAAAACGATTCTATACATATTGCTAGGAGTAATCGTATTACTGTTTGCATTTGAAAGCAGCAGACCACGACCCTTAAACTGGGAAATGAGTTTTACTAGTGGTGATAAAATCCCTTTTGGTTCTTATGTATTGTATGACCAGCTGGATGAGATGTTTCAAGGAAATAAGGTGCAATCTGTGGATCAAGTTCCTGTAGATTTTTTATTAGAAAATGATTCTATCACAGACGCAAACTACATTTTTATTAATGACTATCTCAGTTTTGACAGTGTTGAGACCGATTACTTAATGGAGTTTGTTGCTCGTGGTAATAAGGTCTTTATTGCTAGCGCAGGAGCTTATGGTGAACTGGCAGACACCTTAGGACTGGAGTCTAACTCTACGGGATATTACACCTATTCTAAAAGAGATACTATAAGAACCCGATTAGTAAATAAGAAATTTAAAGATCGCAGTTATGTTTATGACATAGGCGGCGATTATAAATACTTTGAAGAATACGATACACTGCGTACTAAAGTGCTAGGAGAAATTCTTGCCTTTGAACCATCTAAAGGCTACATCGCAGATTATCTCAACGAAACACTCGGTGATGATGAGGTAGAAGAAGCTTCTCAAAATAATGATGTTGATATCGAGGAAACTGATGATGAATATTATGAACAAATAGAAGACTTTGAGGAACCTACTAAAGAGGAAAAAAGATTAACTCGTGAAACACCTCAAGTTAATTTCATAGAAGTGAAAGTAGGTGATGGTGCTTTTTATTACAATTTGAATCCTATAGCGTTTACTAATTATTACATGCTCAAGGATGGAAAACATCAGTACGTAGTAGAGTCTCTGGCTTATATGAATGATGGGCCTGTTTTCTTTGATGATTATGGAAAGCGTGGTCGTAAAGTTATAACTTCTCCTATGCGATTTGTATTATCGCAGCCAGCGTTAAAATGGGCTTATTACATTGCCTTACTAGCGGTGGTTTTATATATGATATTTGCCAGTAAAAGACGCCAGCGTATCATTCCTATTGTAAAACCACTGGCAAATAGTAGTGTAGAATTTACTAAAACCATAGGTAGTTTATATTATCAAACTGGTGATTACAGTAGTATAATAGATAAGAAAATTAGTTACTTCTTAGAAAGATTACGATCGCAATACTTTGTGGATACACAAAAACTAGACGATAGATTTATTAAACGACTGGCCGTTAAATCTGGAAAGTCACAAAATTTCACTGAGGATGTCATTCTTTACGTGAATAAATTGCGTGCAAAATCTGTACACAATGAATATGAATTAAAACAACTCAATAAAAGGATAGAAGCCTTTTTAAAGGAATAGATATGGAAGAAAATAAAGATCAGCTCCAGCCACAAGACAACCAGCCGCAAACTGGTAATGAGAATAACTCTCAACCAGTTCAAGAACCTGCACAGGAACAATTTGTTCACACTCCAGATTCAGATTCTGGTGCGTCTGCATTTGTTCCAGATCAACCGCAAGTAGTACAACCACCACAACCCGATGGTTTAGCTTTTAAGAATCGTATTGATTTAACCGAGTTATCTGCAGCGGTGGCACAAATCAAAGAGCAACTCAGTAAAGTAATTATAGGTCAAGAAGAAATGATTGATTTATTGATCGTATCTATTCTTGCAAATGGACATTCATTAATAGAAGGAGTTCCTGGTGTAGCAAAAACAGTTACTGCAAAACTGCTCGCCAAAACTATGCAAATAGGTTTTTCACGTATCCAGTTTACACCAGACTTAATGCCTAGTGATATTCTAGGAACTAGCGTTTTCAGTATGAAGAATAATGATTTTGAATTTAAGGCTGGTCCTATATTTTCAAATATTATTCTTATTGATGAGATCAACCGTGCGCCTGCAAAAACGCAAGCAGCACTTTTTGAAGCAATGGCAGAGCGTCAAGTAACCATCGATGGACATGAGTACAATCTTGAAGCTCCGTTTTTAGTATTTGCTACTCAAAATCCGGTGGAACAAGAAGGAACTTATAGATTGCCTGAGGCACAGTTAGACCGTTTCTTGTTTAAAATCAATGTAGATTATCCTAATCTAGAAGAAGAAATTAAAATTCTAGAAGGAAATCACGCTAGAAAAAATGCAGATCCAGAGTCTTTAATAGAAGGAGTACTGTCTGCAGCACAAATAAAGAAGTATCAAACGACGATTAAGGATATCATCATAGAAGATAACTTGATTAAATACATCGCGCAGATTGTATTAAATACGCGTAATAATGCCAACCTATATTTAGGAGCATCACCTCGTGCATCTATTGCTATTATGAATGGATCAAAGGCTTATGCAGCTATCATGGGACGTGATTTTGTTACACCAGATGATATCAAGTATATCGCAAAATCTGTGATGAGACATAGAATCATCCTTACACCAGAACGTGAGATGGAAGGTTTCACTGCAGATAGAGCCGTGGCACAAATTCTAGAAACGATAGAGATACCTAGATAGTGAAGAAAAAGCTCCATAAATTTTATAAGAGTATCTATTTCTCTAAGCGCTTTTTTCAAGTGCTTATTGCGCTTGCGCTGTTATTAATAGTTGCTTTTTTATTTCCTTGGCTTTTTAGTTATTTAAAGTTTGGGTTCTACATATTGATAGCACTAACAGTTTTAGATATATTTCTTGTTTACAGACTTAAAGAAGGAATAAAAGCAAAACGCAACTTGCCGGATAAGCTCTCTAACGGTGATGATAATCCTGTGAATATCGCAGTAGCAAATCAAAATCCTTATAAAATTGCTGTAAAGCTCATAGATGAATTACCTGTTCAGTTTCAAAAACGAGATTTTAAGATTGAAGCAACGATTGCATCTGGAATGACGCAGGAGTATAATTATACGGTGCGACCTGTGGAAAGAGGAGAATATCATTTTGGTTCTTTAAATGTTTATGTATCCAGTTTTCTTGGTTTTATAGAACGCCGCTACCTTTTTGATGCCGATGCGATGGCGCCAACCTATCCGTCGTTTTTACAAATGCGCAAGTATGAGCTTATGGCATTTACTAATAAACTTAAAGACTACGGACTTAAAAAAATACGTAGGATAGGGCACACCATGGAATTTGAACAAATTAAAGATTATGTTCCAGGTGATGATGTACGCAATATTAACTGGAAAGCTAGTGCTAAGCGTGGCGAACTCATGCTCAACCAGTATCAAGATGAGAAATCACAACCAGTTTATTCTGTTATAGATAAAGGTCGTGTGATGAAAATGCCGTTTGAAGGAATGAAACTTATAGACTACGCAATTAATGCGACACTGGTTATAAGTAACATTGCTTTGAAAAAAGGAGATAAAGCAGGAATGTTTGGTTTCTCGGACCGCATTTCAAATCAAGTCGTCGCTCAAAAAAGAGCTTCACAAATGAATTTGATTCTAGAAACGCTCTATAACGTTGATACCGATTTTAAAGAAAGCGATTTCTCAAGATTGTATATAGACGTCAAACGCAAGATTACTAACCGTAGTTTACTATTGCTGTATACTAATTTTGAAACGCTCGATGCGCTTCATAGACAATTACCTTATCTACAAGCCATTGCCAAAAATCACTTACTTGTCGTGATCTTCTTTGAAAACACAGAGCTCAAAAAGATGCTTACTGAAGAAGTAGATACTACACGAGAGATTTTTGACAAGACCATTGCTGAGAAGTTCATCTATGAGAAAAAACTCATCGTGAACGAGTTGAATAAGTACGGTATTCAAACCATACTTACAGAACCACAGCATCTTACGGTAAATACGATTAATAAATATCTAGAGATTAAAGCGAGAGGATTATTGTAATTCAATTTTATGAAAAAGAAGAAATTGTACTTTTTTAGTATTTCCTGGCGCAATTATCCTACTTGGTTAATCATAGTATTCACAATCATTATATGTTTTACATATATTTCACTGAGGTTTCTAGCGGAAGATACTATAGTAGACGATATTATAGGAGCCGTGTTTTGGCTTTCTTTTTATGGTTATTTTATATTTCAGTGGACCTGTAAAAACGCAGTTTTTTACAAACATGCAGATCATTACAGTATAAAAATCAATGGAAAGAAATTAGATTTTGATTTAAAATTTCTAAGTGAAGCCTGGATAGAAGATAATCAACTCCACATACGCCGTATTAATAGAGTAGATTCTTTTCCTCTAAATCATTTACGTCAAGAAGATGTCGATAAGTTGATGGGCATTTTAAAAGAGTATGAGCCGCAGGAGGCGTAGTGATTAATTCAATTGATCTTTTTTTACAAACACTGTAAACACCCAACTCTTATCTTCCCATACCTATCGGTAGGCAGGCCTCGTAGGGAAGACGGTAATTTTGGAATACATGAATTAATCGATTAATGTTATAGGTTAGGCTTTCCCTTGAGGGAAATGTCCGCAGGACAATGGGTGTGGCGCTTGAGTGAAGAACATCCATGTAAACCCTAAGATAATTTATTCTGCTAGGCTTAAATCCTTATTATTACGGCCATTTTACACTTCAGTATCAATTTATGACAGTTGGGTAGTTTTGAATTCGCTTTCGCGAAAGCGTGATGCATATTTGTATCATCAAACAACAAAAACCTTACTATTATGAAAACTGTAATCACAACCATCGCATTATTTATTTCTTTATTAAGCTTTGCACAAGAAGCAACACACACCTTAAAAGTAACTGTGCCTAACGCAACCAGCGACAAAGGCGAAATGGTATTTGCACTCAATACAGAGGCAACATTCATGAAAACAGAACCTATTCAAAGTGCAGCTATCAAAATAGTAGATGGAGTAGCAACGGTAACTTTTGAAAACGTACCAGCTGGAGAATACTCGGTAATAGTGCTTCACGATCTGAATGGTAATCAAAGAATGGATTTTGAAAACGGTATGCCTACTGAAAACTATAGCGTGAGCGGTGGACAAATAAGCTATGGTCCACCAAATTTTGGAGATTCTAAGTTTACTTTAAAAGAAGATATGGAAATGAGTATCAGACTGTAATACAAACTCACTTTTTCTAAACTCATTATTGACATCTAGTCGGTAATGAGTTTTTTTATGAATTCCAGTTTGAACTCGAACTCGAACTTGAAATTGAATCTAAATTTGAATCAGTATTCCAACAAGCAGGTCTAGAAAAGTCAATGCTATTGTGAAATGTCATCAACTTCCGCTCCGTTTAGGCGTTCTACTGAGCTTGTCGAAGTGACTGGGGAACGGTAACTCAAGAAGGTTAAAATAAAAAGTCACACTACGTACTTTCGTCACAATAAAAAAAGCATTTCCCTTTGCAAAGGGAAAACAGGTGGACGACGAGCTCAGCAACGCTGAGTGAGCCACCAAAAGGGTTTGGCTGTTGAAAAACTGAATTTCAACTCAACTGAAAAAAGAAATATTGTGATTGTCTTGAATTTCCGCACTTGATGCGGAATCTTTTTGAAATCGAAATCGAAATCGAACTCGAACTCGAACCCGAACTTGAACTCGAACTCAAAACTGATTTTTAGCTTAAATACCAAGTTTTAGTTTGAGCGTGATCTGCTTGTTAGTAAAGAAATAAGGACGAGAATGTTATAGTTTTAAAATGTAATGAGCATTATTATATTCTATATGTAATTTTACCTCATTCCTCATTCCTCATTCCTCATACCACATTCCTAATACCTCACATCTAGATAAAATAGTTAATTCTATACAAAACCTCTTCAATCACAACATTCCAGCAACTAACTTTACTACTATGAAAGTATTAATCACAGGTGCAACAGGTTTAGTAGGCTCTCAAATAGCCGATTTATACATATCAAAAGGACACAGCGTTCATTATCTTACCACGCGTTCTAGCGCTATAAAGAATGAAGCCAACTATAAAGGTTTTTTATGGAACGTAAAAGATATGACTATCGACGCAGCATGTATCGATGGAATAGATACAGTAATTCATCTCGCAGGAGCATCAGTCTTTCAACGATGGACTGATGAGGCTAAAGAAGCCATCATGTCCAGCCGTATAGACAGCACACAATTGCTGGTGAACTTACTTAAAGATAATGAGCATAATGTGAAGCAAGTCATTACTGCTAGCGCCATAGGAATCTATCCCGACGATCAAGATGCCGAGGCTTTTAAAGAAAATGAAATTCCGCCCTATGCAGATAATTTTCTTGCTGAGGTATGTATCGCGTGGGAAAGTATTGCTCAACAATTTAAAGAAACAGGTGTAAAACTAGCAATTGTAAGAATAGGAATTGTCCTTGCTACAAATGGTGGCGCACTAGAACAAATGGCACAACCGGTGAAGTTTTATGCTGGAGCAGGTTTTGGAAACGGTAAAATGTGGCAAAGTTGGATTGCCGTAGATGATCTCGCTGGAATATTTTATCACGTTTCTGAGAACAGATTAGAAGGCGTTTATAATGGTGTAGCTCCTCATCCTGTAAGAAACAGACCTATGATGGAAGCAATAGGAAAAGCGATGGGAAAACCGGTGTTTTTACCTAATGTTCCCAAGTTTGTCATGAAATTAATGCTGGGTGAAATGGCAGCTGTCGTATTGTCTAGTCAGCATGTGAGCAGTTCTCGTATAGAAGAAGCTGGTTATGAGTTTCAATATCCACAGTTAGATCAAGCGCTTGAAAAATATATTTAAAGGTTAAGGGCTAATTATTATAACGATCAAACTCGTCTTGTTCTTTTTTTCTTTTGCGTTTTTGAATATTGATAATTATAAGTACAACTCCGCCTATCATTAAAATAACAAATCCCATACAAAGAAATGGAGCAATCATTCGTCCTATTTCATAGCCACTATTAAATGCAGGCGATTGTTCTACATTGTCATAATTTAAGTCTTTGCCATTACAGCGCATGAATTGGTTTTTACCTTGATACTTTTCATTTAAGTGAGCAAACTGAAAAATATCATAGGAAAGCATAGGATCCATAAAGTTACTTTCCTTTAAGTTAATGACTAGAACTTGATAGGTATAATCTGGTGTGAAATAGAAACGGCATCTACCTATAGAGTTTAATCCTTCTATGATTCCATCATATTCTATATCGGCAACCCAAGTATCACGTTGGTTAGAGATCTCCTTAAAAGTAATTGTGGCATCTTTATCAAGTGATTTTTTAAAACCTATGAAGTTACCCTTGTAAAAACTTTTGAGAGTAAATAGGTTATTGATGCACATGTCCTCCTGAGCAGCATTTTCAAGATCACGATTAGCAACTTTAACGACTACTACAACACCAGCCTCACTGCTATATCTGTATCCGGTAGCAGGTAATCCTTTTACTTCATATTCTATTTCAAATAAATCTTCAACATCACCTCTTATCTGAAATGAAAAATTAGAATCTAATTCTATCGTTTTACGAGGTTGGGCAGAGATTGAAATTGTACTAAATAAAGTAATGAGGATTAAAAGTAAACGCAACATAGATAGAATTAAACCTCAAAAATACCCAAATAAAAAAATCCCTGAGCAACAGCTCAAGGATTTCCCTCTTAAAATCTACACTCAAATCTTAATTACTTAGTAGCAACAAGACTTACAGTAAGTTTAATATCGTCTGCAATTGCGCTGTCTAGAACTTTATCACTAAACGCCTGAGAACCATATTTGATTCCCCAATCTGTACGGTTGATAGTAAATTCTTCACTATTCAACATCATTTTATCACCATCATAAGAAACAGTTACAGGAAAAGATACGTTCTTAGTCACATCCTTCATTGTTAAGTTTCCAGATAACATTTTACCGTTTAATCCAGTAACTACAAACTTAGCAGTAGGATACTTATTTACATTAAAGAAATCAGTTTCAGTTCCTTCTACAATTCCTGATAAGTGATTTTTTAATTTCATCGCTTTTTCACCTTCTAGATCAGTAACTTCCATTGAATTCATGTCTATAGTGAATTCTCCACTTTCTAGAGCTTCACCATTTACCATTACCATACCGCTAGATAGAGCAAGAGTTCCTGTGTGGTCTGCTGTAGGTTTAGAACCTACCCATGCAATACTAGAAGCTGCAGTATCTACTTTATAAGTAACTGCTTCCATTGTTGCTTCAGCTTCGGCAGCGGCTGCTGTAGCCTCTACTTCGTTTTGTGCGTCTTTACAAGACATAGTGAATGCTACTATCGCAGCCATTCCCATTAATTTTATTGATTTTGTGTTCATGGTTTGTGTTTTATTTATTTGAATTGTAAAATTACATGTACCTACAAATATCTAAGTTAAAACTATATTAAATATTCCAGTGACATTTTGACATTGAAATTGAAATGGCAGTCTTTTTGACTATTGGATTGAGAATAAGTAATAAAGATGGTGTTATCACGCTTTCGCGAAAGCGTAAAACAACAGCCTCATCACATTATAAATAACCATTAATTCCTAACATAAATAGGAGACCAGTTATGGCAAAGAATAAAAAAGAAGAACAAGAAGTGAAAGATCAAGAAGCACAAACTGTTGAAAAACAAGATGATGTAAATGAGACGATGGAGCAAGAAGTGCAAGAGCAAAAAGATCCTATAGAAGATTTACAAGAACAATTACAAGTTGAAAAAGACAAGTTCTTGAGGATATTTGCAGAGTTTGAAAACTTTAAAAAACGTACTGCTAAAGAACGTATAGAGCTTTTCAAAACTGCTGGTGAAGGAGTTTTAAAAGACATGTTGCCAGTACTGGACGATTTTGACAGAGGAATGATTGAAATCAACAAGTCTGAGGATACCACTTTAACAGAAGGAGTGAATCTTATCGCAAATAAATTGCGCAATACCTTAACAAATAAAGGTCTTGAGCAAATGGAAGTGAGAGCTGGAGATACTTTTAATGCAGACTATCATGAGGCAATTACACAAATTCCAGCGCCTAGTGATGAGATGAAAGGAAAAATAATAGACGTAATTGAAAAAGGTTACAAACTGGGCGACAAGATCATACGTTACCCTAAAGTAGTGATAGGACAATAATATGGCAGATTTTTATGACATTTTAGGCATTTCAAAAGGTGCCACAGCTGCAGAGATTAAGAAAGGATATCGCAAGAAAGCCATTGAATTTCACCCAGATAAAAATCCGGGAGATGATACGGCCGAAGAGAACTTTAAAAAAGCTGCAGAGGCTTATGAAACATTAAGCGATCCTCAAAAGAAAGCACGTTACGACCAGTTAGGTCACCAGGCATACACTTCAGGTGGAGCTGGTGGTTTTGGCGGCGGCGGCGGTGGATTCGGCGGGATGGATATGGATGACATTTTCAGCCAGTTCGGAGACATTTTTGGCGGTGGAGGATTCTCTGGTGGCGGTTTTGGAGGCTTTGGCGGTGGCGGTGGTCGTCGTAGAGTTAAAGGAAAAGATTTGCGTATAAGAGTTTCATTAACACTAGAAGAAGCTGCTACAGGAGTAGAGAAGAAAGTGAAAGTGAAGCGTAAAAAGCAAGCCGCTGGCGTTACTTATAAAACATGTCCTACCTGTAATGGGTCTGGTCAGGTGACGCGTATTCAAAATACTATTCTAGGAAGAATGCAAACTAGCGCACCATGTAATGTGTGTGGTGGAGCAGGACAGACTATGGATAAAAAACCAGCTGGTGCAGACGCGCAAGGACTGGTTATAGATGAGGAAACAGTTTCTATTAAAATACCTGCTGGAGTAGAAAGCGACATGCGCTTGAAAGTAGGAGGAAAAGGAAACGAAGCTCCTGGAAATGGAATTTCTGGTGATTTACTTGTAGATATAGAAGTAAAAGAACATGCAGAGTTACAGCGTGAAGGAAATAATCTTCATTATGATTTATATGTAAGCGTTCCAGAAGCAGTGCTAGGAACGACTAAAGAAATACAAACCGTTACTGGAAAAGTACGTATTCCTATAGACGCAGGAATTCAAAGTGGTAAAATACTTAGATTGCGCGGTAAAGGAATGCCTAACGTTAACGGTTATGCAACTGGAGATTTACTTGTTCATGTTAATGTATGGACTCCACGTAATTTATCAAGAGATCAAAAAGAGTTTTTTGAATCCATGATGACCGATTCTCATTTTGAACCAGCTCCAGAAAAAGGAGATAAATCATTTTTTGAGAAGGTGAAAGACATGTTTTCTTAAAATAATCTTAATGAATTAAATTATTTTTATATATTTGAGATAACTATTGGTTAACCAACCAAAAGTTATTTTTCTTTTTCATAGCAATTTTTCCCACCTTTCTATTTTTAGGAAGGTGGGTTTTTTCATTTAATACCTAAATAAATGTAAATAGTAATAAGTTGCGGTGAGATATTTTTAAATTAGCAAGCTTTAGAACAAATATGGAAAACACGCTTGAAGCTAGACACATTGTTAAACGTTATGGAGACTTTACGGCGCTCAATGATGTGAACATAGCAGTTCCTAAGGGAAGCGTTTATGGTTTGTTAGGACCTAACGGTGCTGGTAAAACTTCTTTAATAAGAATAATCAATCAAATCACTATGCCAGACTCTGGTAGTATTTTACTAAATGGTGAACCGCTTGAACAAAAACACATTGCGCAGATAGGTTACATGCCTGAGGAACGTGGATTATATAAATCCATGAAAGTAGGTGAGCAGTGCATCTACCTAGCCATGTTAAAAGGACTATCTAAGTCTGAGGCAAAAACGAAGCTTGAATACTGGTTCGATCGTTTAGGAATGCAAGGCTGGTGGAATAAAAAATTACAAGAACTTTCTAAAGGAATGGCGCAAAAGGTACAGTTTATCGTAACCGTGATGCATGAGCCAGATTTGCTGATTTTTGATGAGCCATTTTCTGGTTTTGATCCAGTAAATGCAAATCTTATAAAAGATGAAATTTTAAAGTTGAGAGATGATGGCGCTACAATCATTTTCTCTACACACCGTATGGAAAGTGTGGAAGAAATGTGTGATCACATCGCATTAATAAATAAATCTAATGTGGTGTTGAGTGGAAAACTCAATGAAGTGAAACAGCAATTCCGTAATAGGGAATATACCGTTTCTCTCATCACGCCAGATAATGATAAGGTGATCGCAGCTATTCCAGCTTTTTATAAAGCACAATCTATCCAGCTATCTGGTTTAGATAATACGCTTGATTTTAAAATCACTTTGCCAGAAGATGTTACCATTGCACAATCGCTTAGTGATTTAACAAGTCTAGGAGAGTTGACCCATTTTAGTGAAATTATACCTAGTGTAAATGATATCTTTATTAAAACCGTGAAGCAAGATGGATAAGTTGTGGCTCATTATAAAGAGAGAATACCTGAATAAGGTAAGGAATAGAACATTCATCATCATGACTTTTGTGAGTCCGTTGATATTTGTAGGTGTTGCGGTATTGATAGGCTTTTTAACTAACCTCAATAATGATACGGTTAGAAAAATTGCCATACTAGATGAAACTGGAGTATATGCACCGTTATTTGAAGACACAGATCAAACAGACTATATCTTAATAGAAAATAATGATCTGCAAGCGGCAATAACGGCTAGCGATACAGCTGGTTATTATGGACTTATCTATATAAATCGAGATAGTGATGATCTTGAAAATGCTACTTTCTATTCTGACGATTCACCTTCCTTAGGATTTATAGAAAGTATAGAAGAGAAGATAAGTAAAAAAGCTACTGAAGATCGACTGGTTCTTAAAGGAATCAATTTAAAAACCATTCAAGAATCAAAAGTTGAGGCCGAACTGCAATTGCAAAGTTACACAGGTGTGCAAACCAGTAAGGCAAACGGCTGGGTGAAGATGGCTTTTGGTGGAGGCGCAGGATATTTATTAATGATGTTTATCATTATCTACGGTAATATGGTGATGAGATCTGTGATAGAAGAAAAGACCAATCGCATCATTGAGATAATCATAAGCTCTGTAAAACCTATTTATTTAATGATAGGAAAGATAACAGGAACTTCACTGGCAGGAATAACACAATTCTTGATATGGGTAGTTATAGGAGGAATATTATTTACGGTAGTAACTACATTACTAGGTCCCGAAGCTATGCAAAGTCCAGGTAACGATATGGCCATGTCACAACTTGAGAACATGGATAAAATGCAGTTGATAATTAATGACATACTCCAGTTACCGTTATTAAAACTAGTTATTTGTTTCTTCATTTACTTTATAGGTGGTTATTTCTTATACGCTGCTATTTATACAGCGATAGGAGCTGCAGTAGATAATGAGACAGACACACAACAATTCATGTTACCGGTAATTCTACCTTTGATTTTATCGATCTACGTTGGATTCTTTTCTGTAATGGATAATCCACATGGAACGGTTGCAGTTATTTTCTCATACATTCCATTAACATCACCTATAGTCATGTTGATGCGTATTCCTTTTGGAGATATTGCATATTGGGAAATAGGATTGAGTATGTTACTTTTATATGTCAGTATATTTGGTGTAGCATGGTTTGCTGCAAAAATTTATCGAGTAGGTATTTTAATGTATGGCAAAAAGACAAATTGGAAAGAATTGTATAAATGGCTTAGATACTAATGGATTTATCGTGGAGTAAGATTAAGGAGTTCCTTACCTTTCAAATAATAGAGGCAGATAAAGATGGAGATTTTCATCTGGATACATGGCATTTTATACTTGCTATTACAGCTATTGTTGTTGCATCATTAATTCTTAGAGGTGTAAAAAAGATCCTTACTCGTAAAATGGACGAGACTGATAAACTCAAGTTTGACAGTGTTTTTAAGTTTTTCAATTACCTAGTGTACATCATTGTAATCATAATTGTACTCAACAGCTCAGGAGTTGACTTAACAGCAATATTGACAGCAAGTGCCGCTTTATTCATCGGTATAGGATTTGCATTGCAAGACTTTTTTAAAGACATCATTGCGGGAATTACTATTCTAGTAGATAAGTCACTACTCGTAAATGATATTATAGAGATGGAAGGAAAGGTAGGACGTGTGTTTGAAATAAAATTACGCACTACAAGAGCATTAACACGCGATGATAAAGTTCTTGTGGTTCCTAATCACTTGTTTCTCACTCAAACAATTTATAATTATACTCAAAACCATCCCAAAACTCGAGAAAACATTAACGTAGGTGTAGCTTATGGAAGTGATACAGAGCTGGTAAAAGCTACATTATTGGAATGTGCAGCAAAGCAGAGCGGTTTGCTCAAAAGTCCACAGCCATTTGTTCTGTTTAACAACTTTGGAGATAGTGCTTTGGAATTTGGGTTGTATTTCTTTGTAAGAGATAGTTTTGTAGATCCTAGGATTAAGAGTGAATTGAGATTTGCCATTGATAAAGCATTTAGAGCTCAAAACATTACAATACCATTTCCGCAGCGCGATGTACACATTTTTCAAGCCTCTAATAAGAATGATTAGACTTGAGCACAGTAGTCGGTGTTTTTAAGCTTTCGCGAAAGCGTATTAAAATTAACACTATCATTAAATAAACATTGAGGAACCTATAGTTTTTATGAAAAACATATTTAGAATTGTATTGCTAGTATTAACAGGGAATTTGTTTGCAAATGCGCAAACTACTGACCTGGCTAGAATTGAATATATGGAAATTCCATTTTCAAAATCTGATAATTCTATAAAACGATACAGAGCTTTTCTTCAAGCACCTATTCCTTTAGATAAAGACTTTAATAAAATTATAGTAGTAGGACTGGACTATAGATATGTAGATATAAATTTAAAAGATGCAGTTCCTTTTAATCCTGCAATAATCTCTTCTACACAATTGATGGAACTAAGCGTAGGGTATGTGGTGAAACCTCAATCTATGCAAAATTGGAGATTTGGTGCTCGAGGTATTGCTAGAATTGCTTCAAATTTTAATGGAAAGTTAGGAAGTGATGATTACATATTTGGTGCAGCCGTCTATGGGATTTATGATAGAACAGATGAAGACGTTGAAAAACCACATCGATTAATTCTAGGGTTACAATATACTACCACACCAGGTCGTGATTTCCCGCTTCCTATCATTAATTTTTATAAAGAGTTTGCGCCTAACTGGACGTACACGCTAGGAGTTCCTAAAACAAATGTGCGTCGCTATTTTAATGAGGAACGTAAAGATGCAGTTCAAGCATTTGTGACGCTAGACAATTTTTTTGGTAATATTCAACAAGATATTGTAGTCGATGGTGATACAGCACAAAATATTTCAATGACTCTAGTATTGGGTGGTTTAGGATACGAGCATTGTTTTACAGATCATTTTTTATTCTATGCTTATGGAGCTTATACCATAAGTAATGATTTCAGACTAAGAGATAACGATAGAAACGATATATATACTATTAATGATGACCCTAGTTTTTATATGAGAACTGGTTTAAAATTCAAATTCTAATGACTTCAAAAATATTAATAATAGAAGATGAGGCTGCGATAAGACGTGTGCTAAGCAAAATCCTTTCAGAGGAAAATAGTAACTACAAGGTCACAGAAGCTACAGATGGACTCGAGGGAATAGAACTCATAAAAGATAATGATTACGATCTTGTGTTGTGTGATATTAAAATGCCCAAGATGGATGGAGTTGAGGTACTTGAAGCAATGAAGAAAATCAAACCTGAGATTCCTGTAGTAATGATTTCTGGGCACGGTGATCTTGACACGGCTGTAAATACCATGCGTCTAGGAGCATTTGATTATATATCTAAGCCGCCAGATTTAAATCGTTTGTTAAATACAGTGCGCAATGCGCTGGACCGTAAAAGTCTTGTGGTAGAAAATAAACGACTTAAAAAGAAAGTAAGTAAGAATTATGAAATGATAGGTGATAGTGAGCTAATCGTTATCATTAAAAACATCATAGAAAAAGTCGCACCTACTGATGCACGAGTACTTATCACAGGAGGAAATGGTACAGGAAAAGAACTAGTTGCTCACTGGCTGCATGAAAAAAGTCATCGTTCTGCAGCTCCATTTATAGAAGTGAATTGTGCTGCTATTCCAGGAGAGTTGATTGAAAGTGAACTTTTTGGTCATGTAAAAGGAAGTTTTACAGGTGCAAATAAAGATAGAGCTGGAAAATTTGAAGCCGCAAACGGTGGAACGATATTTCTAGATGAAATAGGAGATATGAGTTTAAACGCTCAGGCAAAAGTGTTGCGCGCCTTGCAAGAGAATAAAATTCAGCGTGTAGGAAGTGATAAGGATATAAAGGTAGATGTGCGCATTCTTGCCGCAACTAACAAAGATTTAAAAACAGAAATCGCCGAAAACAGATTTAGAGAAGATCTCTACCACAGACTTGCAGTAATCCTGGTAAACGTACCATCATTGAATGATAGGAGAGAAGACATTCCATTACTGATCAATCATTTTGCTGCAAAAATTGCTAAAGAACACGGCGGAACTTCCAAAGAATTTGCAGATAAGGCGGTGGCTAAATTGCAAAACTATGACTGGACTGGTAATATAAGAGAACTGCGTAATGTTGTAGAGCGTCTCATTATATTAGGCGGTGATAAAATAAGTGAAGGTGATGTAAACGCATTTGCAAGTAAATAACATACAATGAAAACTAATCCTACTGACTACAAAGCTTCAAAATCAACTAAACTATCCGTTCTAGAAACAGTACCTAAAGAACGACTGACTAAGAAAGAGGCAAAAGCCGCTCTTGCAAAATCACGCAGGAAACTTGCAGAATTTCAAACTAAACTCTTTGCTCACGATAAGCATGCAGTTCTAGTTTGTTTTCAGGGAATGGATACGTCAGGTAAAGACAGTCTGGTAAGAGAAGTCTTTAAGGATTTTAATGTTAGAGGAGTAATCCAGCATAGTTTCAAGGTTCCTACAGAGTTAGAATTATCACATGGATATTTATGGAGACATTATATAGCGTTACCCAGTAAAGGTCATTTTGGGATTTTTAATCGCACACATTATGAGAACGTATTGGTGACAAGAGTGCATCCAGAATATTTATTGAGTGAGCATTTACCAGATATCAATAGTGTAGATGATGTAACCCAAGAGTTTTGGGACATGCGATTTGAACAAATTAATAATTTTGAAAAGGAACTGGTGCAGAATGGTACATACGTATTCAAGTTTTTCTTGAATCTTTCCAAAGAAGAACAGAAAAACAGATTATTGCGCAGGCTGCGTTTACCAGAGAAAAACTGGAAATTCTCTAGTTCAGATTTAAAAGAACGCGCTCTTTGGGATAGGTATCAAGAATGTTATGAAGAAGCAATTTCTAGAACCACAACTGATTTTGCACCGTGGTACATCGTTCCAGCAGATGATAAGCCCATGGCTCGCAAAATAGTTTGTGATATCTTGTTACAAGAATTAGAAACTAAAAAACACATTGTTATGCCTCAGCTCGATGATGACACTGCAGGTAAATTAGAAGAGTATAAAAGCATGTTAGTAAATGAGAAATAGAGTTCTTTTAGTATTTATTTTTTTAGGTTTCGCTTTCGCGAAAGCGCAATTACAACAATCTACCGAGTCTGATTCCTTGATGTTGCGTAGTATCTACGATTATAATTTAACACAGTCCAAAAGTTATGATTGGTTAGACCATCTTTCAAATCAAATAGGTGGAAGACTATCAGGAAGTGTGCAGGCTCAACAAGCCGTAGATTTCACACTAGACGAGTTAAAAAAAGTAGCCGATACAGCATGGTTACAACCAGTACAAGTTCCTAAGTGGACTCGAGGTACTCCAGAATATGCTTATTTCCAGTTAGCCGATGATACAAAGGTGAAAGTTAATATATGTGCGCTTGGTGGATCTATAGCTACACCTGAAACTGGTTTGAAGGCAAAAGTGATTGAAGTTCAAGGTTTAGCAGAATTAAAAGAACTTGGAGAATCTAAAATTAAAGGGAACAT
Organism: Nonlabens sp.; assembly: GCF_051251825.1. Taxonomy (GTDB): domain Bacteria; phylum Bacteroidota; class Bacteroidia; order Flavobacteriales; family Flavobacteriaceae; genus Nonlabens. The sequence goes on from NZ_JBPOGG010000003.1 coordinate 281,277, forward strand.
AGTTTTTTATAATAGACCCATGGAGCCTACAAACATCCAAACATTTGAGGCTTATGGAGGATGTGTGGACCAGCGATACAGTGGAGCTGCCGAGGCTGCAAAATATGGTGCTGTCGCCGTGATTGTAAGATCCATGAATTTAAGAATGGATGATTTGCCACATACAGGAGCTATGAGTTACGGTGATTTATCAATAACAGATTATATTCCAGCTGCGGCTATAAGCACTAATGATGCAGATAAACTACATAGCGCTTTAAATAAAGATAGCAGTTTGGAATTCTTCTTTGAACAAAATTGTAAGAATTGGGGAGAAGTGACTTCTTATAATGTTATTGCTCAAATTAAAGGAAGTACCTACCCAGATGAGGTAATCGTTGTAGGTGGTCATTTGGATTCCTGGGATTTAGGAGATGGTAGTCATGATGATGGAGCAGGAGTTGTGCAATCTATGCAGGTGCTAGAATCATTTAAATCTATGAACTATAAGCCTAAACGCACTATTAGAGTAGTTCTATTTATGAATGAGGAAAACGGGTTACGTGGTGCAAGAGCTTATGCTCGCGACATGAAGGATAAGGATAATCATATTGTAGCACTAGAAAGCGATGCTGGTGGTTTCTCTCCTCGAGGATTTAGCTTTGATGCAAGTGACGCGCAAATGGTCCAAGTAAATAACTGGCGACAGTTGTTCAAACCATATTTAATCCATTACTTAGAAAAAGGAGGCAGTGGAGCAGATGTAGGCCCTTTAAAAGGAAACAATACCGTTCTCATTGGTCTTAGACCAGACTCTCAAAGATATTTTGACCATCATCATGCTGCAAATGACACTTTTGATGCAGTAAATAAGCGCGAACTAGAATTAGGAGCAGCTACTATGACTAGTTTACTGTATCTGTATGATAAATACGGAGTATTAGTTCAAAAACTAGATTAAAAATATCTGATGTCTTTGTAGTTATCTTTGGCCACTTTTAAAATAGCATGGCGTTACAAGATTATACTAGAGAATTTGGTAAGAATTTAAGCATTGCTTATCCTATCATGGCAGGGCAAATTGCACATCTTCTTGTAGCATTTGCAGATAATGTTATGGTCGGTAAGTTAGGAGATGCGTCGCTTGCTGCTGTTTCTTTAGGAAACACACTCATTTTTATTGCATTAAGTATTGGAATCGGGTTTTCGTTTGCTATCACACCTCTTGTCGCTGAGGCTGATGCACAAGGGAATTATAAAAGGGTAAAACAACTATTCCATAACGGAGTACTCGTTTCTACAGCTAACGGTGTCTTGCTATGCATTTTGCTGTTTCTCGCTGAGCCTATTTTATATGCTCTTGATCAACCAGATGAGGTAATCGTACTGGCAATTCCTTATATGAGAATTGTGGCTTTATCTATGATACCTTTAATGCTGTTTCAAGCCATAAAGCAATTCTCAGACGGTCTGTCTCGAACCGTTTTTGCAATGCAAGCAACCATAATTGCAAATATTATTAATGTCATATTAAATTATCTGCTGATTTATGGCGAATTTGGTTTTCCAAGATTAGAAGTTGAAGGTGCTGCATACGGTACATTAGCGGCGCGTGTAATAATGGTTCCTGTACTGATATTTTTGCTTTCGCGAAAAGTAGAAATGAAAAAGTACTTTGATTCTATGGAATCCTTTTCAATTGAGATATTTAAAAAGTTGTTGAATCTTGGTTTCCCGACTGCTTTGCAAATGTTTTTTGAGGTAAGCTTATTCACTGCAGCTATTATAATGAGCGGAGTTTTAGGGACAAAGAGCCAAGCCGCAAATCAGATCGCGCTTAATCTTTCAGCTTTAACCTTTATGGTTGGAGTAGGACTGAGTGTTACGGCAACGATTAGAGTTGGTAATCAATTAGGTAATAACAATATTAGCGAACTAAGGAGAATTGCCAAGTCGATTTTTTTATTAACGATACTCTTTGATATTGCATTTGCATTAATGTTTTATTTACTGAAAGACCGATTACCTTGGATTTATATACAAGATTATGAAGTAGTTCGATTAGCTTCAGGTTTATTAATTGTTGCAGCCTTTTTTCAAATTAGTGACGGGCTTCAAGTAGTTTTCTTAGGAGCGTTGAGAGGATTGCAAGATGTATGGATACCTAGTGTTATTTGTTTTATAGCCTATTGGTTGGTTGGTTTTCCTATATCGTATTATCTAGGTATCATAAATAATTATGGTGGGAAAGGTATATGGGTAGGACTATTAGTTGGTTTAAGTGTGTCTTCATTATTAATGTACATGCGATATCGTTACTTAGTAAATAAAATTTCCAAATAATCCAGATTTTTTTTAGGGTGTAAGTAATTGTTAATATGGTTGTTGCGATTTTTTTCTATTTTTTTTCTATTTTTTATTGAAATAAGTTTGG
>NZ_JBPOGG010000025.1:0-10011 GCF_051251825.1 Nonlabens sp.
CTCCCACAGTCATACAGGAAGTTGATTCTAAAAAGAAAGATGGTCGCTTGGGACAACGGGCAAGAGAGTTTAATCGTTTAATTTCAGCTTTTGCCACTTCAGATGTCGAAACAATATCTATCATATCCGAAGAACCTAATGTAGAAATAGGCATTGCAACATGCAATCCTATTGATTGGGAAAAATACGTAGAACTAGATCGCTATGATAACGATCAAAAAATCATTGCTGAAATACTAAATACAAAGAATCTTCAGCACAGTAAAAAAATTGTTGTGAGTCAGGATATCAATCCAATTCTAATCGCAAAACGCAATAATATTAAAACAAAACATGTTCCAGACAGCTGGCTTCCTGCAACTGATAATAGCCCAAATCAAAGAGAAAATGAAAGGTTGAAAAGAGAAATTGCAGACTTTAAAAAAACAGAGCCAGAGTTTGAAATTATCATTCAAACCAAACATGAAAACACTGAACTCTATAAAGTAAAAAAGCTAAGTGAAGAAGAAAAAGAAGAGTTAATAAATTCAATACTTATCAGCAACCCAAAGCCAACCCAACAGAAAAATGTTTACTTTCAGATGCTTTATGACTCAACACTTGATGACCGTTACTTAAAGTACAAGAATAAAACTTTACCAGATTACATTAAGAATTATCATAGTAAAATTGAACAACATTTCAACCAAATTCCCTTTTCTATATCAATAAAAAACTTGGGAAAAATCAGAGCCGAACACGCAAAGGTTGAGGTCGATATTGTGGGTGGAAAATTTAATCGTAAACCGATATTTAGTGCATTTTATCCCAGTGCGCCAGTAGTCGAAAACCCTCTATTATATGAACCTCCAATATTCAATCACAGGTTTGAACGAGATGAAAAAATTAACAGGCACGAATTCAAAGTTGAAGATTCTGATATATCAAATAATTTTACAGCGGAATGTGAAGACTTTAGGCATGAACAGGTTTGGGAGTATAAATGCACAATCATTCTTGATCCGTACTTAGATAAAGAATTTGTCATAATTGCAAAAGTCACAGCCGCTAATTTTCATGGAAAAAAGGAAGCTATATCAAAATTCAAATGCAATGTTAATGAGTGTCACTTTTCTGACCTTGTAGACCCAATAAACAAAAAGTACTTAAAAGCTTACTATTTTGAAGAGTTAGTTAACGAAATGAAAGAAAAGCATAATTTTGATCTAATTGAATTTGATAGTAAACCGCGTTAAAAAGCTTATGTTTGGACTTCCTAGATTATCATAGACGATTTCATCGTTTCCATTTTGTAACTTTTCCAAAACGGACCTTATCTTTTCTTTTTTCTTTTGAGATACTGATTTCTGTAGCAACTTTGCTGCAAAGTTTATTTAATAATTAAGGAAATATATTCATGAAAACTTTAGCTAACTGCACCTCTCCAAATTGGCCAAGCAAAACTGGTGAACCTTCTGGTGGTGGTAGAGACAACAACCCTCCAAAAAAATGATTTTGTAATTAACTAACCAATAAAGAAACGGAGCAGGGTAATCTCATTATTGTGCTTCGTTCTTATTTAATGTTACTTCAAATTTTTCATAATTTTTCAATGCAATATCGCGATATTTTTGATATTTATTTAGACAGTCTATAAATAATAGTTCGTTATCTTTGGATATTATTTCTAAAAGATTCCGCCAAAATATAATATAGAAATAGGCAAGTCTCACTGAGTGAATTATTACTCTCATATGCTTTACATGAACTTTTCTAGTACCTTGAATATATCTGGTGAAAGATTTTGGCTCAATATCTAATATTTCAGAAATTTTTTCATTGCTAAGTTTATTTCCATTAATAGCTGCGAAATCTTTAATAAGTGAAACTAAATAATAAAATGGAGATTTCATATTCTTAATATCAGGTATTAATTTATCGAAAATTGATTGGAAAATGGAATGATCCTTCCATTCTTTGTCCAACTCCAATTCCATACATGCGCACAAATATAAAAGCAAGTTCAAACTGAATTGTCCACGAATAACTCCTTTAACGCTATGTTTAATATAACGATCATTTTTTGGATCGAAATTCTGAAATAGCTCATCCTTCAATAAGATAGATTCAAGCTCAAATGGAGCAACACCTTTAGCCTCTTGCTCTGAAAAATAAAGCAGAAACCTAAATATATTTTTTACTTCAATATTTAAAAAACCGTTTTCCAACTTCGCGGCTTCAAAAAACAAAGCATAACTAGACTCTAGGTAAGATAGGGTTTCTTCTGTAGTTGAAATTTTTATTGGTAATGAAATATCTAGTTGATCAATTTCGTTTTGAAAACTATCAATTGTGATGAGTTCTTTAAAAAAGTATTTAATATTACTAACTGTTTTTTGACTTGGATTATGCTTCTGATGAAAGCAATTACTAAGGTTCTTTCTAAGAGATTCAGAAATTTCGAAACCTTGAAGTTTTGCTAGCTTGAGAATAGTTTTATCATCTATTGTGCTACCAGTAATTAACCACGTTATGAAATCAGGACTTATTATCATTTTTATATGAGATGTATTTATTACCAACTCGTTGTTGTTATGTTGATGAGAAGTTAAAGAATACAATATTTAGCTAATTGAAACATCTAAAGTGAGAAATGCACTCGAAAAAACGTGACAGAATTGTCACGCTCTGACGAGTCTTAACGAGTGATGGCGGGCCTTAACACTTAATAAAATAGCGATTTTTACAGTTGAAAATCCGCGTGTCACTGGTTCGATTCCAGTTCGGGCCACCAACTCAAAAAGCCTCACATTTCTGTAAGGCTATTATTAAAAGATTATCTACTTCTCAGGTATTATTAAATGTATTCTCTTTTACCGTAATAATTATTAACTTCTTACTCATAAATCTATTCTTACGTTAACGCCAACTGTTCTAGGTGCATTTACATTAAGAATAACACCGCCTGTTCCTCTTGAATCAGATAAGATTGCATTTTTATTAAATAAATTATTCGCAAAAGCTGTAAAAGTGAGATTTTCAAATACATACCTTGTATTAATATTTGTTACCATATAATTATCTACCTTATTTTGATCTACATTTTGATAGTCTGAAAAACGTTCAGCAGTGAAGGCCACGTCACCACCAATAGTTAAATTAGGATAAACTTCTGTATAGCCTCCAACTCTTGCCGTAACGTCAGGCGATAGTTCGAATTCATTCCCATTATTGACATCATTCACTGCAGTACCAAAATTTTCAATCTCAGTCTTTAACAAACCTAGAGAGAAAAATGCACGGGATGCTTTATTGGGCTGATAACTTAATTCTAATTCCGCTCCATAAGTTTTAGCTTCGTCAACGTTCAAAAAAATCAAATCGGCAGGACCACCAGGACCTATTCCACTTACTTGCGTATCTTTAAGGCTTGTATAAAAAATATTTGCATTAGCAGTTAATTTTTTATTTAACCATTGTGTTCGCGTACTAAGTTCGGTTGTGATTGCAGATTCTTTATCGAATAAATATGGTGTAAATGTAGTGAAACTAACACCTCCCCCGCTTGCAGTGTAACCTTTGTAAGCGAGTAGGCTAATGTTAGCTTCTGGAGTTACATGATAAGTTGCACCAATTTTCGGTAAAAACACGTTATTTTCCTCATCAACGTCTAATGTTAAAAAGCCTCCAAACCCAGAAAAGCTACGCTTCTGTTGGTCTCTTTCTAACCTGCCACCGAGTAGTAAATCCCATTTAGGCGATATTTGAAACGCAGCATCTGCAAATAATGACCTTGTTTTTGATTTGTCTTCCGCCTCTAATACAAAAGCTGATCCCGGTGCACCTAAATCTGTTCTTGACCGAGTTAAGTAAAAAAGACCTGCTACCGCACTTGTTCTTGTATCTTCAGAAAAATAGTTTATTTTAGTTTCAAATGTTGTTTCATATATTTTGAAATTGAAATCTAAATACTGGCTTGGGTCTGGGCTTCCAACAATTGGAGGCCCAAAATTACTATTTACACTTTGATAAGATAAAATTCCATCTAGCTCCCACTCATCAGTCAGAAAATAGTTTGCAGATAATGATGCTACTGAATTAAAGTTTCGGACATAGCTATAGTTTCCAGGGCTTACTACTCTTCTGTCTCGTTGGAAGTTGACTTGATTCTCAGTAAAGGTTCTTCCTGATCTTTCGCGGTCTAATGTAAGTTTCACTTTCAAGTCTGGTACTTCTGTAGGAGCAACTAACGCTTTAAATCTGAATCTTGTGAAGCTAATATCATCTAAATCGCCCTCATTTGATGACGAAATTCCTGTTCCTTGAAAACCAGAAAAATCCATAAAACCATTACCTCTTATAGCCTCTCCAGTTAAACGTATTGCGACTTGATCACTTATTTTTTTATTAGCCATAAATGCGGTATTATATGTAGTTTCTTGATCTCTAATACCAACTTGAGCTGCATACTCATCTTTAAATTTTGGATCTTTAGTTGTCTGTACAATTGCGCCTGCTAGTGCATTTCTGCCTAATTGAGTAGATTGTGAACCCCGATAAACTTCTACTTGTTCTACATCCCAAAAACTACTATCACCGTCTGGTATAGCACTATAACTGCGTGCTACGCCGTCTACGTAAAAGCTCATACGTGGTCTTGCACCAGAAACTGCTCCCCCCCCTCCCGTAGCAATGCCATTTCCATTTAAGCCTCTAATTGTTGGTAAAAAGCTACCTGTTTCATATGTTATGTTTGGGATAAATTTAAGCGCGTCAGAAACACGTTCGAGTCCAATAAAATCTTTTTCTTCTAAAACTACTACACTTTGGACTACTTCCTGATATTTTTGAGCACGCTTTGTACCTACAACAGAAACCTCTTCAAGTTCAATAATCGTTTCTGGTTCAGGTAAAGCTTCAACTTCGTCTGAAAAGACATTGGTGCTAAATAAAACTCCGAGTATTAAAGGTAATGGTTTAAGCATATTTATTTCCAAAGGCATTTTGAATATTTCCTAAAATATATTATTATATTAATCTTAATGATAATAATTATCATTTATATTAATAAAAACACAAACTTAATTAAAACACAAACTAAAGTTACTTGAAAGTTAAGAATGAAAAATAAGGGAGTGGTATTAAGCGCAATTTTTATTATATTTAGCGTACATCATGCAAAAGCTGAAGAAAAACTAATTGAGCTAGACGTTGTTGAAGTGATTGGTGAAAATATCGTCAAAGATATTTTTGAAACAAATACTTCTGTTAATGTGCAAACAGAAAAACAGCTTGAACGTACTGCTGATCAGTCAATTCAAGATGTATTTCGTAGAGCAGCTAACGTGACCTCTACAGGAGCAGGTATTCAAAGCTTTGACTTTTCAATACGCGGCATAAGTACAGATGGTGTTGGCGGCGCTGGACAGGAAGGTTTAAGTTTAATTATTATCGACGGGGCAAATACAACACGTGCGCAAAATGCTCGCGGAATACGTAGCTTATTTGATTTAGAGAGAGTTGAAATATTACGCGGGCCACAATCAACCAATCAAGGTAAAAATTCACTAGCTGGTGCTGTTATCATTAAAACTAAAGACCCAACTTTCGAAAGAGAAACTCATATTCGTGCAGGCTATGCAGAATTTAATACTTATCAAACTGCTGCTGCACACTCAGATAAAATTACAGATGATTTAGCTTATAGAATCGTATACGACCGTCAATCTACTGATGGCTTCCTAAATAACAAACTGCGAAACGAAGATGACTTTGCAAAAGACAGGTCAACTACTGCACGCCTAAAGTTACTTTATGAGCCTATTGACTTACCTGTAAGAGCTTTATTTAGTTATACAAACTTTACTAGTGACTCCAATAATGACATTCAAGCTTATGACGTATCAGAAAAAAAATTCATTTCGAGGCAACCATTTAAAGGAGGTATGGATACTGATCAAGACTTATTTACCTTAGATATGGTTTGGGATATCAATGACTCTTGGAGCTTACAATCAATAACTACCTATAATGACTTTAAGTCCGAAGATTTATTAAGTAATTATGCTGTAACTGTACCTACTGATGACCAACTTTGGCGTGCAGGAATTGATCAAGAGGAGACTATTCAAGAATTTCGAGCTAATTACAAGTCAGACCTCATCGATGGAACAATGGGCTTTTACTATTCTGATAATGAAGAAATAAATACACGAGACGGCATTGGGCTTGTGGGCTTAGCTACACCTTTTGGCCCCCAGGATCTGGATATTGTATTTTTCAACCCTACCAAAATTGAAACAAAAGCTATCTTTGGTGAAATGGATTATAAGGCAACAGAAAAACTTACGTTAACGGCTGGCTTTCGTTACGAAAAATTAAAATTCGATTTACTTACAGATGGTTTAATTACACTTCCCGGAGCTGGTGGCTTTGTATTCCAAGATTTAACCTTAACTGGCAATAAAGACCAAGACGTATTTTTACCTAAATTAGCGGTAAACTATGCTGTTACCCCAAACCAAAGAATAGGCTTTACTTACTCTGAAGGTTATAGAGCTGGAGGTGTGGATTTAGATATTTTTGGAGGGGGAGGTTCTACGGAATACGATCCTGAATTTACTGATAACTACGAGCTTAGTTACAAAGGTAAGTTTTTAAACAAGCGTTTATCTGTAAATGCAAACCTCTTTTATATCGATTGGGAAGACATGCAAACTTCAGGTAGCGCACAAATTAGAAGTGGCACGTTTAATGCTGGTAAGTCTACAGTTTATGGTGGCGAATTTGAGACTACTCTTTATATTACAAATGCTACGGAATTATTCTTTAATGCCGGGTATTCAAAAACAAAATTTGATGAATACATACTAAGTGGTGGAAGCTCTGATTTTTCTGGCAATGAGTTTGCAAATGCCCCGCGCTTCACTATTTCAGCTGGTGCTTATCATAATATAGGCAATGCACGTTTCGGTATAGAAGCATCACATCGCGACAAGTTTTTTGATGATGTAACAAACACATTCGAAGTTGATGCGCTAACAACAATCAATCTATCTGCGGCGTACCAGTATAAAGCACTGAATATAAAATTATATGCCAACAATGTGTTTGATGACGTCGAGCAAACTCGGAGTGCATTAATTGTTGAAGGACAGTCATTAGGTCTATTAACAAACCCACGCAAAGTTGGCATAATAGGTGATATTAAATTCTAAATTCAGAGAATACAGTAAAGCTGACAGAATGCTAAAAAAAAATGTTAAACACTAGATTTTGGCTCGCGGGTCCATTTGCTATTATCATTTCAATTTTTGTAATGGCAGCAATGTCTTTGTGGTTTCCCATCGGCATTGCAGGGATTAACCATCTTGTCCTACCTTTAATATTGTTTCCATTAATCTGGGCAGGTGTTTTTTTCTATGCATTGTTGGAAAAGAACATTAAAAGAGCTACTCTTGTAATGACGTTTTTGTTCTTATTGAATGCACTTCCTGTTATTACATCAATATTAGGTTTACTTTAATAATGATAAAAGTTACAAAAGATATAACACGCCGATTACTAGATGTGCATGGTTGGTCAGGCATTATACTAGGCCTTGCACTTTATGCAGTTGTGTTGACAGGGTCAATCGTAGTATTTGCACACGAAATTGGTGTTTGGTCAATTAGTGGTAATACTTCTAACAATGGAATAAGCCAAGGTTTAGACAAACGCTTAGCGGAGTTATCTTCGCAGGTTCTTGATGAATATCTTGAGGAAGTAGTCATTCAAAAGAACGCTGCTGATCATCTTATTGTATTCTTTCATCAGCACGCTCAAAATGAGCAAGGTCAGTTACGTGACAAAGGTGTACGCTTTGTATTAGAACCTAAACAGCTCAAAGTGGTTAGCAAGCATGAAGGTTTTCAGGAAAGTATGCCTCCAATAACAAGCAGCTTATTAGAGCAATTTTTTGTTGATCTACATATTACCCTTCACGCTCCAGACCCAATAGGTTTATATCTAACAGGTATTCTTGGACTTGTGCTGTTAGCATCTGCTGTTTCGGGTGTTATTTTGCATCGGCATATTATTTTAGATATGTTTTTGTCACCTAGACGCTCTAACCCATTGTTAAATGCGCGTGATAGACATAACTTGGCTGGAACTTGGAGCATACCATTCTCGATAATTCTAGCTTTTACAGGTGCCTTCTTTAGCTTTGCCCTGACACTAGGCTTACCTGTAATTGCAATGACTGCCTTTGGTGGTGATCAACAAAAAGCGATTGAAACAATAATTGGTGAACCAGCAATTGTGGACGCATCTCCGCAACCATTTGTTGGGGTTGACACTATCATCAATCAATCTAGCAGCTCAAGTTTAGGGGGCAGTAATCCTAGCGTAATCGTAGTAAGAAACTGGGGCCGTGCTGATGCGGATGTCTTGGCTACGCACGAACCCGCAGAAGGCAAGCTATTTGGAGAAAATCATCAGTTTAAAGGGGTTAGTGGGGAATACATTGGTGAGAAGCCTGCTATAGGTAAAGTTAGCTCAATTAGCAGCAGCTTAATTAATTTAATTGGTGCATTACATTTTGGTACTTTCTCTGGAATTTTATCCCGCATTATCTGGCTATCATTAGGTCTTGCAACTTGCTATGTGACATTAACTGGTTTGCAATTATGGTTTAAGCGACGAGAGGGTAGCAATAGCTGGAAGAAATTATCGCTTGCAATTCCTACAGTCGGTTATGGGCTTCCAATTGCAATGGCCGGCTCTAGCTTTGGATTTCTTTTTTCTTTTGCCAACCATCAAACAACTAATGTAAATGACTTTACAGTAAATGGGTTTCTAATTGGCGGAGGTCTATCGATCACTCTAGCTTTTTTGATCCGCTCTAACATACACTTATCTAAGGCGTTACAAGGGCTGCTAGGTGTGAGTTTGATTCTGATGCCTTTATTTAGAATGCAGTTTTCTGGTCAATACTGGCTTCAAGAGCCAGGGGCAATCAATGCTATCGTACTTTGGTTAGATATTGCCTTTATATCATTGGGTTGTTTAATGGCTTTATCATCATTGGGTATTTTACCTAACACCCCAAACAGGTTTTTTAGCGACTCAGACGCACTGCTTGCAAACCAGCATTGATTTAACATGTATATTGAACTCATTACATTAATTGCTTTATTAGTAAGTCTTCTTAGCTTAATTTATTTGTGTAAAACTGATCCAAAACGAAGACGAACGTATAAGCGAAAGCTGATAGTTAAAAACCGCTATCAGAGTTTGGCATGGCTTATATGCTTACTGCCAGGTATTATATTAATCTTGCTTGAGCTATACCCAGCATTTGTAATGTGGGCAGCAGCGCTCACATTAATTGGTTGGTTAGTAGCAATCAAAAAACCATCTTCAGTTAATACAAAATAGATTAACGTGACAGAATTGTCACGCTCTGGCGAGTCTCAGCGGGTGTGGGCGGGCCTTAACACTTAATAAAATAGCTGTTTCTACAATTGAAAATCCGCGTGTCACTGGTTCAATTCCAGTTCGGGCCACCAAATAGAATAAGGCTCACAGCGATGTGGGCTTTTTTCATATCTAGCTTACCGTAGCCGAATCGTAACCAATTAACACAGAATCAAGTCGTTTAGCAGCAATTGCCAAGTGATCAGGTGCTAGGTGTGCATATCTTTCCACCATTGCCCCTGTTCTCCAGCCACCTAAGCGTTGTAACTCATGCGTTGGTGTACCTGCTTGCCGTTGCCACGTTGCCCAAGTATGTCTTAAATCATGCCAGCGGAAATCTGTAATGCCAGCACGTTTTAATGCATTACCCCATGCGCGCGTATTTGCTGCTTTAAGCGGTTTTCCTAAGTAAGTAAACACATGGGTTTCATGTTTATCTACTTGACGCTGCAATACTTTCATTGCTGTGTCATTTAGGGGAACTGCTATCGGTCGGCGATTCTTTGAGTGCGTTGCTTTTACCCAAGCATGGCGCAATTCTAGATTCACTTGTGACCACTCCAGCGACAACAC
>NZ_JBPOGG010000026.1:0-8456 GCF_051251825.1 Nonlabens sp.
CATTTAAACTGGTTTTCTCTCTAGAATCTATGTTCTGTAATAAATCGGAAAACGGAGTCTCCTGTGCCTTTATAGTTGTGCTTAGCGTTAAGAGGAATACAAATAGGAGGGTTTTAATGTGTTTCATGTGTAGCTGTTCTTCAGTTTTTAAAGTGATGTGTTTCTTGTGTTATCATACCAGAAAAAACACGTCCTGACCCAAAAGAATGTAATTGGCTAACTCTTTTGAGTTTGGTTTGTGCGGAAGATAAAAGTAAGGAACTTTCTAATAGAGCCTTTAGTAAACCTTTGTATTTTCATTTATAAACTGAAAAAGGAACATTCCGTTTAAGCGAAATGTTCCTTTCTGTATAACTAGCCCCTCCTAAAAAAACAGCTTTATACACGTCCATTTTTTTCCGTAGAAAGTGAATTATTTGGCAACGGAATGTACAATATCTAGCGTATATTCTTTAAAGTTCTTGTCTCCTTAAAAAGGGTGATTTTAGTAGAGAATGCTATTTGCTATTAGCTATAGCTTGTCTTCTGTTCTGGGCAGATTTCTTTTTGCCTTTAAGAAACAGAAATAAATTTATGAATAACATAATACCTAGATAGATAGCGAACCCTCCAATTTTAGAACTTAGTTTTTCAATGAGTACTTGGTAGCTATTAGAGGTTACGTGTAACTCTAGAATAAGGAGTGCATACCCAATGTTCAATAAATAAAATCCGGTTTCAAATAGTTTGTTTGTTGCAAGAGCAATTTCTTCCCTTCCGTTAAAAATATCCAGCATGTATATTCTACCATTTTTAAATAATGTTTTAGAAACAAAAAGGGTTAGAAATAGTACTATTGGTAAATAGATGGCATAACCGATTAAAATTTTTGTCGTGATCATAATTTTCAATTTTAAGTTTATAAAAGTTTGTGGATGAATTTTTTAATGAGATAGATGTTTGAATAGTGTAATACTGCTATGGTTAGAATAATGACTGACATTTTTTTTGAAATAATTTCTATTAGCATTGCAAAAGAATCAATGGTATCCCAGTTGATAATTGTAATTGCGCAGTAACCAATGTTCAAAAGGTAATATCCAATAAGTAACATTTTGTTTATTTGAATAGAAAATGCCACCTCCTTCTTTAGCAAATTTTTGATGAACACATTGCCATTGGTATAACATACATTGCCAACATGATAGATGATAATGGAGGAAAGGAGAAAGTAAATTAGGTACCCTATTATGTTTAAATTCATCATTGTAATGTTTGAAGTTTCAGAAATAACTGAAACTATGTTTTAAATTTTTTTATTTAATGAGTCGTACCACTAATTTACTTAGCCAGTTTTCATTGTATTGTGTAACCTTATCCAATACATTGTCGGCTTTTAATACAAAGTCATATAGGTTTTTAGTTTGTTCAGCAAATTGCTTTTCAGCTTTAGATGAACTTGTTTTAATAGAAGAAACTTCTTTTAAAATCCTGAGTGCCGGTTTTATTTCTCTTTTGCTGCGTTCTCTGGCAATAGTAACCGCCAGTTTGTCTAAGTCTTTTTCAGCTGAGAAAAACTCTTTTCGTTCTCCTGCTTTTGATTCTTTAAAAACAATACCCCAGTCTATAAGCGCTCTAATATTCATTGAGGCGTTTCCGCGAGAAATTTGAAGCTCTTCCATAATTTCTTCAATAGATAATACTTCTGTAGAAATCATTAATAGCGCATGAATCTGAGCCATGGTTTTATTAATGCCCCATTGCGAACCTAATGCACCCCATGTTTGAATATATTTTCTTCTAGCTTCTTCAAATTCCATGGTCAAATATATAAATATTTTTAAACTTTCAGAAATAATTGAAAGTTTATTTTTTTAATTTCACCCACTCACTAAAATCTTATGTTTATTTTATAAATGCAAAAAGCAACATTTCGTTTGAGCGAAATGTTGCTTTTTTGGCGTGCCATAAGTACGTGCTTAAGTCATTTATTCAAGGAATACATATTCTTCCCTTTCAATTTTTGTAAACGATGAATCATAATCAACATACCATTTGGTAATCCACTCCTGATATGGAATTGATTTAATCTGTATAGTTGAATAATCATATTTGAGATCATTAATATTCATAGCGGGATACATTTTTTTTAACTCATCAGGTATCTCTCCAATTACAGGATAATCGTGTCCAGGAGAAGTAATTATCCATCGTAAATATGCAAGATCTACGTTTTGTTTACCTGTAGAGGTATACCAACTGTTATTTTTTCTAATTATGGTATCTAAGTTGGTAGTAAATGTAAATTCGAAAATAGATGAATTTTCAGGGGTAAAGAATAAGTCCTCTCTAATAATTATACTTTCGGGTTTTGGACCGATTGATATGTTTCGGTATTGTGTTTTATCAAACGAAAGTATAATATCTGATAGATAATTATTAAACTTATTTAGATAGCCTAGTTTTATTTTATTAGGTATACCGTACGACCAATAACCGTATGAGTTTAAATGATATCCTTTTCGTAGTGTGTTTTCATTAATTGTGAATACGTCATAGACTAGTGTTTTTGTAGTTGCCGGTAAGTCTATAATTAAACTACTGTCAAAAGCCATAAATTCAGAATAATCAAAGTTGTACGCATCACCTACTTTGACATCATTTACAAAACGATATTTCATATCAAAATTATCGTCCATAATAGATACAATAATGTCTGTTTCAGTTCTTAAGTCAATATTATTTATGCGAAAATTTACATAGCTAGAATTTATAAATGACCCAGCATGAACAAATTGGTATGGAATAT
This sequence comes from Nonlabens sp., assembly GCF_051251825.1. GTDB lineage: Bacteria > Bacteroidota > Bacteroidia > Flavobacteriales > Flavobacteriaceae > Nonlabens. Next base: position 2,789 of record NZ_JBPOGG010000026.1, read on the forward strand.
GTTCTAAGCTGGAAACTGCATGCGGTATTTTAGTTGATCTACTTGGGATATTAGTTATGTTTATATCAAAGGTGCCAATACTAGGCGTTACATTAATAGCAGTACCTTTGGTAAATTTCCAATTACTGCCGTTATCAATATCGGTATAAGTCTGTACGAAATAACCATCCTCTGTTAAATTTAATGTCCTTCTTAAATGGCTAACTGTAATCTTATTCGTTACTTCTGTTTCCAAAGATTCAAAAGTAAGTACATCTCCAGCTTCGTAGGATTTGAAGTCTAATATTTCTCCGGTATCATTGTGAATGATAATCCAATCTTCAGTTTCTTTGGTATTGGTCGATGCATCCACGGTCAGCGTAAAATAAATTACTGAAACTGGTTCAGCTGGCTCTTCTTGTTCTCCCTTGTTTACAGGAGGCTCCACTGTAGTGGTCTCATTTTTAGAACAGCTGACGGTTATTAGAAAAACAAAAATGATTAATGCAATTGGTTTTAAAAATTTCATCCTCGTATTAATAATCTAGACTAATTAGTAATGATTTAGCTTGCAAAATACATTATATTTTTTAAGAGATAGAGAATTTTTCAAATCCCATCTATATCTTCATTTTCAATCCAACCATTTTTGTTCTGGTTCCTAGGCTTCAAGAATAGCAAGGTCAATTAGATGTATCCAAATAGTACTTAGGGGTTGGGTTAACCGAGGATGGAATTTTATTCAACTGCGGCTCATTTGAGATTTTCCGGTCATGGCTGTTATAAGTCCTCCTGCAATAGGGCCATATGCTATAATTCCAATTCCTTTTAAGTTTACTAAGCCTGTTAGAGTTCCAATAGTTAAAACCAATCCGAAAAGGGCTACAATCAAACCTCCATAAAATAAATTTTTGCCAGTTGCATTTATCGCTTTCATTTCTATATTTCTTTGCACTTTTTTGTCAACCTGCCTTATGACTACAGTAATTTCTTCTTGTTCTATGCCTAGGTTTTCAAGTTTTTGTCTTAACTCTGAAAATTCTAGTTTTCCAGAAGTTATTTCATTGAAATATTTTTTGATGGTTGATGCTCGGTTATAATTTTCCATAATTAAGAAAATAGGTATATAATTGGTTGAATAATTAAAGAATAAGTCTATCCTAATAATCCGCCTCATACCCATGCCCGTTCTTCCCGTAGAAAGTGAGCCATTTGGCAGCGGAATATACAATGTGTAGTTTAGATTCTATTTGGTTTTCATCCGTGTCGGGAGCGGTACGTTGGTCTTTTAAGTGCTCTAGGTTATTCTCTTTTGCAATGGTATTGGCAGCGCTCATTAACCGATTTCCATAATCTAACGTTTCATCTGCTTGTTTTGTACTCCAAGCCTCACTTACCAAATCTTCTCCAATCAGGTCAACGCAATCTTTCAAAAACTGCCCTCTAAAAACATTCTCATCCTGGCCTATAGCTCTATAACAAGGAACGCCATCTTGCTCTTTGGCAAGCGGAATAACATAATAGCCGTGGTGTTCTTTTAGGAAATCTTCCAAAGGTGGTTTTTGCTCCATTTCTTCATACCGTTGTTTTATCCAAACTTCAGCTTCTTGGTCTTTTCCAACCATGGGCGCTTTTATGGTTTCGTAGGTAGATATTTGGTTGTCAAACCATTCTTGAATTAATTCTTCTTTTGTCGGTTGTTTAATTCCCCGGAGTTTATCCATAAAACTAGGTTTAGGGATAGCATCGGAACTCACCATTTCAAAAATTTCTTTAAACCTTTTTTCGAATCCTTTTTGGGGCTTGCCCATAGGACGCATGTCTAATCCCATACGGTTGTTTTTTAATTACTAGTAGTTGATTTTGATTAGAATAGAACGAAAAAAAGGATTGTATATTTTTAGGTGAACAAAGAGAATTTTTGTTTTAAGTTTTTACTTTTCTAGAGTTGTACCAATCATCATTAAATCAACATTATTTCCTTCATCAACGAGCTGTCCTTTTATGCGAATTTGCATATTGTCTTTCAGCTCACTTTCGTCATATTTATTAGCGAATAAAACAACCAACTTTCTTATTTCTCCTTTATGCTCAATTTCTGTTGAAATGTAATGATGACCACCATCAGCTCCAGTCTGTTGGACTTTGTAATCTTTTAAGACTAATTCAGTTATCATACGTTTTAGGGTATTTCAATTTGGATATAGTTTCCCACTGCTTAGTTTACTCCAAACCTAATTGATTATTGGGTAGTCTTACAATTTGGTATTCCGTCCACAGCTCTGGGTTGGAAATGGCATTTTTCTCAAGCTCCGTTTTACTCATTTTCTTTATAGGTTCATCGTTAGAAAAAATGAGTACGGTTGCATTTTTGGGAGAATAAAGCCAATACTGAGCGGGTGCTGAGGTAGCGATTGTTCCGGTTGCGCACCATCCATTACCACTGTAGCTTTCTCCAGTTTTACATGCATTATGGGCCAAAAGTGATATGCTCATCCAATTTTCACTCAAAATGGAGTCGGAATCAATTCTTTTGGAGTAATACAAACGTTCTGGCGGGTCTTCGCGGTCATTCCATTCAAACACCCAAGTGCCGTACAAATCAAATTCTGAAATAGGAGCATCTTGCGAATTGGCGAACCAACCAGTACAAATAAAAAGTAAAGAAAGAAGTAGGGCTTTTTTCATTATAATGAGACTCTCAAAAATTACGCCGTAATCTAGTTTCTTAAGCGAAGCGTTATCTTTCTAACGAAACCTAACTTATATTGTTTTGTTTATTCTTTACGTAATTAATGTGCCAAATTAGTCTTTGATAAGAACCATTGTCCAATGCTCGTTGCCCAGTTAGCATGCTCGTAAAAAAGAAGGGATTATTTTTATAAACATAAGTCCCGTAATCTTCATTCCAAACAAAGTCATATCCAATCCAATGGGTGCTTTTATGAAGTGGCGATGTGGTATGATAATTACCTAGTAAATCTCGTGCCAGAGTATTGTTGACGATAAATATTCTTGGATTTCTTTCATCAATGAGTTTATCTATTACAATTTTAGAAATCATACATTGCTTATAAATAAACTCTTTTCCTCGCTCTGTTTTTAATAATGCCGAAACCTTTTTTTGGCTTGTTTCTCTGTTATAAAGTAAATCTAAATGACCCCAATTTAGTCCGGTTTTTTCAGATATATCAAAGAATTTTTTAAAGTAACGATGTTCCGTGTTTTTATCATAAGTTAGCTTGTAAAACTCACAATTTATATCGCCTTTTTTGTTTAATCTATTTTTTACTTCTTCGCTCATTGAGGGGTTAATTCCAACAAATACAAGACCATTACTTGGGATTTCAGAAGTTGAAAGAGGCGAAAATTCACAGTATTCCTCAATTCTGAATTCCTTCCATAATTCGTTTATCTTTTCCTTTACTAAAATTTCAATGTCAATCACGGTATTTATATTTGCCTACTTCAGTTTTAGCGACTAAAGCGCTATTATTTTTATGCGGTGTTCTCTGCTAGCATTACTTTGAGTAAACTTAATAAGATATTAAATATCCTCACCAGTTTGTATCGATCATCATTAAAGCAACATTATTTCCTTTATCAACGAGCTGTCCTTTTATGCGAATTTGCTTGTTGTCTTTCAGCTCGCTTTCATCAGATTTATTAGATAATCTTTTCAATCCAACCACTTTTGTTTTGGTTCTGTGGCGTCAAGGATATTAAGGTCCATGGCTAGTTTAAAATGGTGCGCCACTTTGAAAGCATCTTCTTTGTCAAAAGTTCTATAAAACGTTTTGTGCTGGTTTCTATCGTGAAACAAATTGACTAAATATACTTCGTCTGAAAAAGAGGTAGATGCGCCTAGCGAGTTAACGCGCTGCTTTTGTTTTCCCTTAAAAACAGAAATATATTCATACTTGGGGTTGGTAACCCATTTGCCAAAATGAATACCAAAAATAGACCATATATTTCTGAACTTATTCGTGTCAAAATTTATTTGTGACCCTTCTGAAGATGCTAAATATATGCCGAAAGAAAGCATGAAAAAACCAAACAAATAATTGAAAAATATAATGACTACAAAGGCGAATAAAAATACAATGCCTCCAAAAAGTTTCGTTAAAAGCGAAACAGGTTTTAAATAGGTAATGGTGCTTTTCATTATTTTCTGTCTACTTTTATTTTAATAATGGCAGAATATTCTTGTCAAACCATTTTCGAGAGTTGTTATATCTATCCTCATCATTATCTTCAGCTTGAAAAATTCTTTCCATAGTTTTGATAGAATACTTCCTTTCAACACATAATTCATAACCAAGATCGGCAATTTTTTTAAGTACTTTGTTTCTATCTTCAACTTCCTCGTCATCCATTAATGCATAGAATTCTATGAGTATAGTAGTAATTACAGCATTGATATTTAGTCCGAAATTAGCATAGATTTCATCCTGTTCAATTTCATTATAGATTATCTTTTGCTCAGTATTATTATATAATAATAAATAAAAGGAATCCCCTTGCCCAGAATCGCAAATAGGAACCACATTGTATCCTTTATAAATAGAGTAATTGGCAATCTTAGGTAAATAATAATAAGCTCCTTTTGGATAATTTATACAGCTGGTAAGTTTAGAATCAATAGTTTTTATGTTGTCAATTGCATCTAAGAATACTCTAGGTATACCAAATTGAAGTAATACTTCTTTTCGTTTACTATCTTCAATTAAATTCATTTGTTTCATTAAATAAGGGGCTAAGTTAGTATTAACTATGGGTGCCGTTAGCAAAGGTTTTATCCCCATTTTTTTTCCAGTTCCTCAAAGTTTTTGTCATAAAACAACATAAATGCGTTAAGGCCATCTAGTTTTGTTTGTTCTGGAATTATACTATAAAAATCCTTATCGTAATAGTCGTATTCTACAAATCCAAACCATTTTTTCTTTTTTCTTGTGATAGGTCTTTTATAACAGACATAGAATTCATATTTGTTTAATTCTCCAACAATAGACACAGATACTCCATTGCCATTAGCATCTTCTATATCTAATGAAGGCGAACAATGCACTTGATTCTTGTTAGCACTAAGCTGAAGTTTTAGTAAATCCAACCATTGAAAATTCTCAAACTTGACCATAAATTCAGCTTTTGTCAATAATTGCTCATTTAAGAGATAAGATTTTAAAGGGTGAGATTCAGAATATTTTAATTTCAATTTTTTAAATATTTTGCTTAAGTTTTCGTCTATAAAACATAGCGTTTAAAAAGACAGTAGCTTTCAGGTTAACAAAAATGCGAATTTTTACATTTTAATTTCTCTATTCAAGAAGTCAACTACAAAATTAGAGGTTTAGTACCTAGGCTAGCTAATTGTTATGAAAGCAGCCCACAATACTTAGTCCCACTTCTCAATTAATTCGGTCACCCCATTTTTAATTCCGGTATAAAATTCACCGTTTTTAAGTTTGGGTATTATTTTTTCTTCAATTACTTTGGTACAAATTTCGTCCGTTAAAATTAGTTCTGTTCCAGTGCCCGTTGCAATGCTTATCCGTCTACAAGGTTTACAAAGAACTAAGGCTAATCCATTATTTTTTTCGGCAGTACCAACGCCCCAGGTTTGTGCTAAATCTGTAGCATATTTTTGGATGTTCGTATATGGTGTTATGCTGTCTACCGTTATTACTAC
>NZ_JBPOGG010000027.1:0-6613 GCF_051251825.1 Nonlabens sp.
TGAAAAACGCATTTTAAATTTAAACACAATTTGCCAGCGCTTGCCAACGCCAAAAAAAGCAAAACTTTTAGATTCTCTTTAAATATGCGATTTATGAGAAACTCTCAGTCAATAAATTTTTCACAGACTTCTCGTCAGCTTGCCGCAACAGCTCAAAATTTCGAAAATAAAATTTCTGAGCACTTGCTACTCTCCGTGTTCCTAACAACCTTACTTTAATTTCTATTTTACATAATGTTCAAGATGTCTTAGACAAAGAGAAAATACTCATTAGTTTCTTACTATCTCAATATTCACCTAAATCAATTAGAAATTGTTCTGCTGGGCCAAAGCCAAGGTCCGAACTCTTTGTTAAGTAAGTAATTCCTCTTTTTTTATTATAAGAAATAATTCTTTCTCCTCTACTTTGCCATTTATCGTTTGGTGTCAATGATAACGCCCCTATAAAAAACATTCCCCTGCGATCCCCTTTATTAGCAGCTTTTTTTGCCCACGAGTATGCTATATTATCATCTCGTGATGCTCCATTTTGTCCATTAAAATACCAAAATGCTAACTCACTTTCAATTAATTCATGCGACCTTGAATAACAATTGCTTAAATTTAAAGCATCTTCTAAAACTTTTAAAGAACCCTCAAAGTTTTTGTTAACTTTTCCATCAAGAATTTTGACTGCTAAATCGCATAAATCTTCTGTGCTATTATTTGTTTTGCTGTTTTCTCTTTCATCAGTATTAGATATATCAATTTTTCTCTTTTGTTTATCTCTTCCATTTTCCCATCCTACGGCTATTGCTTCTAATCTCGCACTAGTTGCCGGATGAGTTTCGTTTTCATGTTCTTGATACATTAAATCGTTGTTAAACATCGATTGTGCTTGAGAAATATTTGCATCCATCTTAGCTAGTACGAAGCCTGCAAATTTATCTGCCTCAAGCTCGATTGAAGGCCGGCTTCCACCAACTAGGAGAGTATGACCATTAAAATGATGAGCCATTTCGTGGGCAAGTACGCCTATTGAAGACCAATATGATTTAGAGCTTTCCTTTAGGTTTGAAATAAAACTTTGGCTGTAGATAATAAATCTCTCATGGCCCTCAGAAGTTGGTTTTATTACGGCAACTGCATTAGGTACGTTACCAGACATTATTCTAAAGTTACGCTCTAACCCAACTTTAGAAACTATTTTGTCAATAATCTCGATAGCCTCTTCGGTCGAATCAAAGCTATAAATATTTCCTGTAATTTCTTTTCCATAAAAACTACAGGATTTTGAAATATCAAAATCTAATTTTTCCTGTGCTTGAATTAATCCGTTAAGAGTTAAAAAGATTATGCTAAATAATATTGTTTTCATAGTAACAGTTATAATTTATGTTTTTAGTTAATTCTGATTCTAATTAGAAGATTTGTAGAGTACCATTCTTGAGGTGTCAAATTACGGCGGCGGCTGTTTTCGGGCCATGGGTCTCTTACCGTGGCGTTTACTATTTCTCCATTACCATTTAAATCTCGAAGGTATTCAACAGCGGTTAAGACCATCGCATGACCCATTGTTCCAATAATCAGAGGATTGTCCGTTGATAAATCACTTGCTGCATTTGCATGACTTACATTATAGGCCGTTGCCGTAACACTAAAAACATTTCCATTCCTGTCAATATAACTTCTATTCAAAACAGATAGCATTTCATTTGCCTGACTTGGCATGTTAATCAACTTACCCCAAGTTTGTAATACAATATCTTCTTGTGTTAGATAATAGCCATAATACTGAAAAATACCTTGTATACTTGCTGCCCAACACCATTGACTTTCATTCTGAGTGTCACTTGCAACAATATCTAAAATTGATGATTCAATGCCAGCAACACATCTTTGTACACCAGCCTTATCAAAAGACGTACATTTCAATCCAATACTGGACGAGTTAGTTCTTGGGTTGACAATAGAAGTTTTTAATTTAGATGAATTAACGGAATAGGATATGAATATTATAAGTAGTAAAACATTTTTCATAGCCAATCTTCTTTCCTCTTTAATAAAAACTACTGAATGGAAATAATTGGGGGAAAGTATTTAAAAACTAGAGATATACAATATAGTAAAAATAATAATATGTAGGAAATAAGATGCAATTTTAAAAACAAATACCTTATGTTTTAGACTAAACCTTTTTCTTTTTTTCTTGATAAAAAAAGAAACAAAAAAATCAAGGCTTACAGATAATTTTGGAAACAATGTACGGGTCAGTCGCTGTATTCTAGAAAGCATTCTAACTCTTAAGACTGCTCTGAACTTATTGAAACATTATATTGGTCAACAAACTATATTACCAGCCCTCTAGAATATGGCCGCTCCCCTCCTCTATTGTTTTGCCAAAATTCTCTTAGGCCGTTTTGCCAACGCTTCATCAGGGTAAAACCGCAATATTCGATAACCTTGTGATTAGAATATTTGAGACCTTTTAATTTCATTAAATGAATATATTGGAATTTTTGTTTTTTCTAAGAATTTAATTGGTAATTGATATGACGAAATAACTAAAGATTTTACTTCATAATTGTCAACACTCTTTTTAAATTTATCTGACAACTGTTTAATATTATCAACTAACCAATCATTTCGTTCTATATGTTTAGGTAGTTGTTTCTCTGTGTAATTTCTTATATCTCTTTGGAAATCATACATTATTTTAGCTTGTTTTGTGTTTTTGCACTCAATAGAATATATTAATTTTCTCCTATCATCAAAAGCTAAAATATCAATGTCTCCATAATTCTTATCAGCTATTAATACTCCTTTTAAATCTATTTTAACTTCAAAATCTATTACTCTTAGATGTGAGTTATCAATTAGCCAATCTCGTACCTCATTTCTAAAATTTTTACCTTTTAAGTTAAGACGCTTCGCAATTAAATTTCTGATTCTGACATGCTCATCTTCCACTCTAAGGCTTGCATTTGAAAATTGATCTATTAAATTATCTGAAGCCTTGATTAAAAACCTTGCACTCCATATGTACCAAATTTTTTTATCCTTATCTATAATTTTGATTATCGGTTTTCTTAGATAAGCTAGCTTTCTATTATACCTCCAAGGAAATATTTCAGGTATAATATAACCTTCAGGAGGCACATCCATCTTTCCTCTACTTTTAAGGGTAAGTATATTTAAGTATGAATTAATTTTCCCCTTATTGAAATTGGTTTCTTTTAGAATTAGTTTAATGAAATCATTTTCTTCAATTTCAGTATATGAGCTTTCATTTAAAAAGCAATATTCTGCTAAAAACAATGAAATTGTATTTATTTCTAGAAATGAAATACCCCAATCATTTAGAAAACCCTCATCAATTTTTGCTAAATAATCATCGCCTATTTTTTTATCCAACTCTGTTTTTTCATGTTTATTGAAATTAGAATGAAAATTTTCTCTGTAGTCAACTATTTCATCTTCCTTATTTGATATATTATATAGGTTCAAAACATCATCAAAAAAACCTTTACTTATACCTATTCTACCGGATTCTAATAGCCCCATTTTAGGATTGTCAATATCAAATCTTATTAAATCCTGAACATATCCAAAATAAATCATTTCATTCATTAATGATAACAAATAATCAACATCATCATTATTTGGAAGTTTTTTTGCAAAGTATGGTTCAGCGTTTACAAACTCAATAAGACATCTCATTGAAAGTGATGCATTTACATGATTTGATTCTGATTCTTGAAATTCATTAAATACATCTGTATATTTTGAAAAACATTCTAATCTTGCAGGTATATATAGCTTTCTATATTCATTGGCTTGTATAATTGCCTCGTGATGATACATTAAGAATTTTATTAGTTCAGGTGTATTATATTCAGCTAATTTATTTCTTAACTCTTGAATTATAGCATTTACGCAATCAACAAGTAATTTAATTTTCTTCTTTTTGTCAATTATATCTACAGGAATTTTTTCATCATAATTGAGCCACGTAACAATCTCCTCCAAAATATAAGAGTTGTCATATTTTTGAACGAATCTTATTTTTGGAATATATCTTGGATCTATTTTTAAATTGTAACTTGAATCAACAGTTAAAATCATTTTTGCAGAGCCAAAAGGGATATGTTTATCAATCATTGACTGTATGTCTTCCTCATCTAAATCATCGTAGCCAATTACATTAAATAATTTACTAATACTTTCTATAACTACAGACATAAGTTGTCTTTCTCCATGATTATCTTTTTTATGGAGTATAGCATAAAATTCAAAAGGGATTTGTATTTTAATTTTTCCTTCTTCAGCAATAATTTTATAACTAAGGCTAAAACCTTCTTTATCAAAATCATGTAATTCTTGGGGATTAAAATCATACAACTTTTCATCCAAAGCTAGAATGATTTCAATTGGGTATGGTACGGGATGATTAAAGTGTATTTTGAGAGATGGAAAAAGTTCATTTAACCAATGGGCAATTGCATCAATAAAATGAATTGTCATAGTGTCTCTTTTTTTAGGACACGTAATCCAAATTGGATAATCAAATAATTCTATTACAGTTTTATAAACTCCAATAAAATATTCTTGAGATAAATAAATTGGAGCATGTTTTGCTGTTTTATAAACGGGTAAAAAACCAATACCTCTTTTTGATTTAATATACTTAACACCATGTTCATCATTTCTAATGTTGCAATCAGTTATCACCTTTCCTTGCATTTCAAAATCAAAGAATAAACCATTATAAGCTTCATCACTATGCAAAAAGGAATCGTGATTCTTTGTGAAATACTTGTAGTAAGTTAGAACGGAATAGAAAGGAGCGATTTCTACACCCTTTTTTATCGCTCTATCATATGCCTTACAATATTTCCACAAGGAAAGCTTATTTAAATCCCAATAACTATTTAATCTTTTTAAATCATAAATGCTTATCATTAAAACATTATCTGAAACATCGATATCTTTTAACGCAAAAAACTGGTCATCCGTAGTGGAGTAAGAGGAAATTATCAATAATGTTAAGAACTGATGATTTTTGTCAACCATATTTTTAACAATAGAAATTACTGCATTAGCTCTTGCTTCATAATCATTATTTTCACGCGTATTCAATAATACATTAACATAAGCTATTTTGTTTTCATCGAATTGCCATATTGATTCACCTTTGTTTAATTCTATTTTGTTCTTAATCTGGACATCTAAATCAGTTCTAGACCAATTCATTTTGCTTAATTCTTTAAAGGAATCATTCTCTATATTTAGGTCATAGATTTTTAATAACTCTTCTAAATAATTGTTACTTTCTAATTTGTTAACTATTAACTCATTAAGAGAATACATTTGGGAACTTGGCAATATCAGGTAGTATTTGTTGTTGATTATGGTAAATGGCTTTAAAAGAATTGGATTCTTTTCAATATTAACAAGATCTACTTCATCATTTTCAATATCAAAAATGAAATCACTTATTACATCATTTTTAATTTTATATTTATTATAAATAGTTTGAATTTCTTCTTTGCTAAAGCAAATTAAATCTTTATTCTTTTTAAAATAATCTTCATCTGGAAAGTACAATTCCTTGTCATTACTATCTAAACATATATATCTTTTCAAACCAAGTTCAGATGCAATATTTGAATGAATTGAAAGAAAGAAAATGATGGATTCAAACATATCTTTTTTGAATTCATCTCTTAAATTGTTTTCTGTATGCAATATGCTAGATGTAAGTCCATGAACAATTTCTGAACTATTTAATACGATTCCTGGAAAAACTATATTATTACCATTTGGAAAAAGAAAATTTTCTGTGAATGATGTCTCAACGGGATCTTCCCGATGGTCACTTGGAAACATTTCTTGAACTGCATTTACAACTCCATCATAATTTAGTTCCTCTTCTATATTGTTCATATTTTTAGCTACTAGGCTAATTAAGATTTCTATTCTTAAATTATTACCATGATTTTCAGGACATAATTGTAAAATTGAAAACAGCTTCAATAATTCAGATGTGTTTTTATTTGATATATAGTTTATAAAATCCTCGTATTCTTCCATAGCTAAATATATAGAATCTAAGATAAGTTGATATTTAATAAATTTCCGAATTCAATGAAATTTAGTGCGAATAAACCCATTCCACACACATTGCCCTCCCTCCTACTGTCGGTCAGTTAATAAGTGTTCCATTACCCCTGAAGAAGAACTATTTAGAAGAAAATTTATGAGAAGTGAAGTACCAAATACTTTGCTTTACCAAAGCAAAGTGTCATAACGCAAGACATTATAGAGCAGAAATGCTCTATAATCCGACGTTATATAAAATAGCGAGAAGTTATTGTATATTATTAAAATTTACTAATCCAAAAAAATTAAAAATCAACAAATAAAATCGTAATCAACTTTGAATCTTCACATAATTGTCAACATTCATTTAAAATCTAAACCTCACTTCACATTTTTGCTAGATTAGCAATTAAATAAACAATAGTTGATTGTATATTATTAAAATTTACTAATCGAAAAAAATTAAAAATCAACAAATAAAATCGTAATCAACTTTGAATCTTCACATAATTGTCAACATTCATTTAAAATC
>NZ_JBPOGG010000028.1:0-6257 GCF_051251825.1 Nonlabens sp.
TGATCCCATTTTGGATTTCCCTATTTTCTTGTTTTGTTAGTATTTCTAACTTCATATCGCGTGTGCAGTTCAAAAAAATTATTAGGTCGAATAGAATTATATAGAATAAACTATCCGAGTTTGGCTTTTGAAGAGTTTTTGGTGTTTTTGAAATTTTACCGACCCGTGGTGAGCAGGCCGGAAAAATTACTCTCAACTAACTCAAAACAACTCAATTTCTATTCTTTGCCCCGTATTGTATTACCGCCTATTTGATAAAAACTATCTAGTATGTAGATTCTAGATTATAAAACATTGCTTTTTAAAACTATCTTCATCTTTTCTATTGAAAATAGGATGCAACTTTAAAATAATTCTGACAAAAGATCCATTAATTAAATTCTGACATAATCAGTAACCTTAAATTTTTTATTCTTGGGGTTAGGGACAATCTTTCAAAATATTTAGTTCTGTGTTGTATTTCTGGTATCCAGGTTTGCTGGAGTGTTTTAAGTAGAAATTACATAAGAATTTTTAGAAATGTTCTACCTGAACTGCCAAGTATTCTTGTCTTGGCAGTTTTGGGTAGAAACAAAATCTAATATTAAATAACTCTCGTAAGGTTGCTAATAAGTCACAACCAAATGTTTAAACATATTTGTTGTTACTCTAATTTTAGTAACCTGGGTTTTGCTCAATTACTCCGAAGCTAGCTAGTACTTCTGAAACTGGAATAGGAAACAAATAATAATCGCTATTAATTGTTTGTCCCATTTCTGCATTAACAGAACCTGTTCTAACTAAGTCAAACCATCTGTGTCCTTCAAAGGCTAATTCTAACCTTCTTTCGTCAAGAATTGCTTGTCTTACTTCGGCTTGAGTAGTTGCCGTTCCTGTTAAACTAGTTAAACCTGCTCTTGATCTTATATCGTCCAACAAAGGAAGAACTGTAGTAGCTGGAGAACCAGTCTCATTTAATGCTTCTGCATATAATAGAATAATATCTGCTAACCTTATTTCTATCCAGTCATGATCGGAGCCATTTCCACCTTCTTTTGGAAATTTAATAGCTGTTGTTCCATCCTCGTTAAGAGTTACAGCTCTTCTTAAATCTGTACCTCCACCATTTGCATCACTAGCATCGAAAGCAGCAATTAAATCCGGATCAACTGGCTCATCGGCTTTTGAATCATCCCCAACATACCAGTTCCAAAAACGGGATGCGAAAGAATATTCATCAACTATAGAGCTTGCTATTTCAGCAGCATATATGATTTCAGAATTTGATTCATTGTCAGCTCCAAAAATCTCATTAAAGTTTTCTTGAAGTTCATAGTTGCCATTTGCTATAACAGCTTCCAAGTGTGGTACTGCATCTGCATAATCACCTTTATACATATATACTTTACCCAATAATGCTTCAGCAGCAACCCCTACATTGGAGGAGCTCATTGCATTTTGCAAATCTGGGATAATAATATTATTGTATATATCAGCAACTGTCTGTCTAGTAAGATCTACATTGGAAATCTCCTCTATTGATGGCTGAGGCGTTAAAATTACACTAACATCTCCAAACACTTGTACTAGTTTAAAGTAAGACATTCCTCTTAAAAAACTAGCCTCAAGTATATCCGAACTATTTGTAGAATTTGCTATTACGTTATTCGCACTTAATATGGACTTGTACATAGCCGTATAGAAAGGTCCAAAGAATTGGTCCTCCATATCGGTTAGATTGTTGTCATATTCATCAAATTCAGTATAAGGAGCTTCATCCATTATAGCATTGTCTGCTCTAAACTCGCCCATTATAGCCATTGGTGTAACACCGCCAAGCTGGTAATAATATGCGGCATTCAAAACACCTTCATAATCCGATAAAGAATCTGATTTAGCAATGTTTGGTGGCACTTGATCCAAATCACTATTACATGCTATGGTTGACACGAGTAGCCCTAATAATATATATATCTTTTTCATTTTGTTTATTTAAAAGTTAACATTTAAACCGATAGTAAAGCTTCTTACAACCGGACTGGCGCCTACTTGTGCTCCATATGTTGTTGGTCCTAAATAATCACTACCTGAAGTCTTTACACCTTCTGGATTATAAGAGGTGTAGTCATCTGACCATAAGTACAATAAATTGGTTGCTGCAGCATATAATCTAACAGAGTTTAAGCCAATTTTATCCATCAAATCTTGGTCAAAAGTATAGCCAATAGTAAGGTTTCTTAATGCTACAAAAGAAGCATCTTGAATCATAGCATCTGTTTGATTTCTGTTTCTTTCATAATACTGACCATTATGATCTGCAATACCATCATCATTAGCATCTAAACTGGCATAATCCAATCTCCCTCCCCACTGAGAACCATAATAAAGTGGGTCTACATTGTACACTTCAGCTCCATGAGAACCTTGTAATTGGAAAGCCATGTCAAAAGATTTGTAGTTAAAGTTATGAGACATACCCCAATAAAAATCTGGAGTATTTTGACCTATTTTTACTAAATCTCCACCGTCTTCTACTGATCTTGTTCTGTCAATAACGCCATCACCGTTTTGATCTACTACGTAAGATTCACCAGTCTGACTGTTAGGGTGTCTTGAACCATCTGCCAAGTATGTCATTTCAACATCTCCAATGGTTTCCAATCCCCACATTTCGCCAATACCGCCACCTACATAATTTCTAAATACAGCACCTCTACCACTTTGTCCGTAGATTGTTTGAGGTAATTCATCCAAACCACCTAAGTCTTTAATTTCTGTTTCTACAGTAGATAAGTTAGCAGCAAAACTCCAAGAAAAATTATCTGTTTGTATTGCTCTTACATTTAGGTCAAGTTCCAAACCAGAACTTCTTACATCACCTGAATTAAGAACTACTGATGTCGTACCCAATACTTCCGAAACACTTTGGTTGATTAATATATCTTCAATATCAGAAGTGTAGTAATCTACGCCCAATCTAATACGGTTGTTTAAGAAGCCTAAATCAATACCATAGTTAGTCTCCGTATTGGTTTGCCAAGTTAATTCGGTGTTTTCGAAATTATCAGAAATTAAAAATGAAGTACCGTTTACTGTTGCTTGTGGGTCCAAAAGACTCAAGGCATCATAAGATCCTAAAAACGATGTAGTTCCTAAAGATCCGGTACTAAATCTTAATTTTAATTGACTCAACGCCTTGCTACCTTCTAAGAAAGATTCATTATGCACGTTCCATCCTAATGAAAGAGCTGGGAATGTTGCGAATTGTTTGTTGGCTCCAAAACGGGAGTCACCATCTCTTCTAACTGATGCTGATATCAAATAACGATCATCATATGCATAGTTTACTCTTCCAAAAACACTCTTTCTTGTTCTGGTCTCATCTCGTTCCGTTACTGTAATGTCTGCAGGGTCGAACAAGTTGTAATTTTGAATTACCGCATCAGGTACGTTTACTCCGTCTAAAGCAGTACCCTTAAATTGTGTAGTTTGAAATTCTATACCACCTACGGCAGATATATCATGCTTGCCAATAACTTTGGCATAGTTTAAAGTAGTTTCGCTCAACACTGAAAATACTTTTAAATCCGTTTGATCCATATAGGTTTGAGAATCCCGAGCTCTAGAATCAAAACCAAGTAATCTGTGCTCATAGAATTGGGTATCCTTAAGGTCACCACCAAGTACAGTCTTTATATTTAATCCCTCCAAAATATTGTATTGTAGATAGCCGCTTACGTTACCAAAGAAGGTTTTTTCCCAACTTTCCGTATTGTCAAGCTTTGCTGCAGGACCGGCATCACCAGAACCGCCAATACCATTTTGATTTCTACCATAATGCCAGTCTTGTGCTGCCATACCCGGTTCTAATGCATAAATACTGTTAGCTTCGTAACCCGAGCCTCTATAGCCATCATCAAATGGATCTAATCCTAATGCCTGTGCCTTTCCATCTAATGATTGAACAAAAGCAATAGATGCATCAGTATGATAAATAGGGCTAATAGGATATGCTCTCAAAAGGTCTCTCATGTCATGAGCCAAAATATCTCTATGCGATGTAAACCCATTGAAACTTACACCTGTGTTAAACTTGTCGCCTAATTTGGCATCAACGTTCAAACGTGCATTTAATCTTTCATACCCTTGAGTTCTTACAACACCTTCTGCATTTTGATAACCAATAGATGCAAAATAATTTACATCATCCGTTCCGCCACTCATGCTAAAATCATGACTTGTAGTAGTACCAGTTTGAAAAAGCCAATCCTCAGGGCTAATAGCACCAGGAGAATCCTCATAGGCACTTAACCTATATTCTAAAAACTCAGGGTCTACTGTGTCAACAGTACTGGCCCAGTTGCCAGCGGCAATCTCAGATCTTGCATGGTCTGCCCATTCGGAAGCATTCATTAATATATTATCTCTATACTTACTTGAGAAACTAGTGTAAGCATTATAACTAAAAGTAGCTTTACCAGATTTACCTTTTTTGGTCGTAACCAAGATAACACCATTTGCACCTCTAGAACCATAAATTGCAGCAGAAGCGGCATCTTTCAAAACTTCTAAGCTTTGAATGTCATTTGGGTTTACAGTTGCTAAGCTTCCTGAGATTGGATAACCATCTACAACAATAAGTGGACTTGAGTCTCCAGATATAGAAGAGGCTGCTCTAATCTGAATTTTAGGGTCAGCACCAGGAGCTCCATCTTGATTTTGAATTAAAACACCAGGTAATTTACCTGCTAATGCATCATCTACACGTGTTGTTTGCACGGCAGCGATATCTTCACCACCTACTTTGGCAACAGCACCTGTTAAATGTGATTTTTTTCTGGTACCATACCCAACTACTACTACTTCATCAAGTAATGCAGCATCTTCGGTCATTACAACATTAATAGTCTCTTGGTCTCCTACCGTTATACTTTGAGTTACATAACCGATATAGGAAAATTGAAGAACATCTCCACTATTAGCATTTATTGTGTAAAGTCCGTCAAAATCTGTTGCAGTACCTGTTGTGGTACCCGAAATAACTACATTCACACCGGGAATTGGTACGTTAGCGTCGTCTACAATCGTACCCGATATAGTAGACGCGTCTTGAGCAAATATTGCGGCATTTATAAACAGCGCAAATATTAGTGCTAATTTGTTTTTAAAATTCATTTGTGTTAAAGTTAAGTTAGTAATATTCATCGGTTTAAGGCCGACGCCTAAATGACACTGTGCGAGAGTTTCATTTAATCTTCAACTTACTATGGCATTCAACTCATCAGGGTTCCTGAATTTTGTAATGGAGCGTGTATAGTAAGATGTACGTGTTCGTTGTATTACTTCCCTTCAGAATGAAGTAATTCAATTTAAAAGTATGGGTGTGTGCCCGTTCTTTTTTATCTGTTTACTTATACTTTCATAGACTATTTCTTTAATTAATGTTAGTCAGTAATTCTCTTTTTCAATTGGTTTTCCATACTGGTTTACCAAATTGGTTTACCAAATATAACTTAATACTTTGTTAAAAAAAAATATTATTCAGAAATTTGGTATGGTAAATTATCTACTTGACATTTTAGAGAACCCCTATATGCTAAATTGGTAATTATGTGCTGCTGAGATGCACCATCAGAAAATCATAAGCTTAAACCATTGTTTGGTATGGAACAAGGTAATGTTGTAAAAACCTAGTAATAGTAGGGTGTAGGGTGGTTTGTTTGAGCTTTAAATCTTTAATTTTGTGCTTTGATGTAGTTTCTGTAGCTACCTTTGTTTGAATAGGTTATACCTATTTAGAAATTTGGTTTTGTCGTCCGAAATTAGATAATATATAGCTTTTATTCATTAGCTAAAATTAACATAAATTGATAGTTACTGAACTTGGGAAATATCAGTTCTTTGATGATTTTTTCAACATCTTATATGCGCTATCAAAGAAAATAGTTTATATAAGTTTTCTCAAATCCTGAGATATAAAGCAATAATGAAAATTTATCTTTAATCAAAATAGACAGCTTTTTTTGGGGATAATAAAGTTGAGGTTTTTTAGTAAGAGTAATTGTAGGAAGTCAGCTTGAATATCAACCATTTTTCTCCAAATAAATTTTTAGTTAACTTGTTAGGTAATTACCCATTTTAGGATTTTCATTGCCCTCTTTATAAGTGCAAATATGGAAGATACTCTCTGAAAATCATGAATAAGATAGTGAGTGTCTCTAGGTATCTGCCGTTATGTTAGGTAAATAATTTGAAGTATTGATGGAACCTTATTTTCT
>NZ_JBPOGG010000029.1:0-6048 GCF_051251825.1 Nonlabens sp.
GTCTAATATTTAAAAACACTCCATAAAAAAAGCCTCTCAGTTTCCTGAAAGGCTTCTCGTTGTACAGGCGGAGAGAGTACAACTACTCAAATCTAAACAATTAGACATACGCTACAAATGCTACAGTTACTTCATAAAACCAATCAAAAAGGCACTTAAAAGAACCATACGCTGTTTGGATTTGTACTAATGAGATTGAATCACATTGTAACACACCGTACAAAAATCGTACAAAAATAGTATTTTAGCATGGTACATCTAAAAATTTCAAATCATGGCTACCGTTAATTTTCTATACCGTTCTACCAAGAGTGAAGCTTCTTTAAACGTTCGACTGCTATACAGAGTGCAAGATGAAAGTAAGAATGGAGGTTACACTGATTATACTTTAGGCGCCAAAACACAATTAAGAGTAAGTAGGGACTATTGGAACAAACAACACAATCTTAAAAGGTTATCAGACATTGAATTAATCAATAAAATTTCAGAAGTTAAAACTCAATTAACCAATATTGAAAAGAATATACTTGAGAAATTTCACGAAACTGATATTAGTGAAATAACCAAGCTCTGGTTACAGGAAACAATTAGAAATTACTACAACCCAAACCACGATGTATCGATACCTCTTGATTTAGTAAACTATATTGATTACTACATTGATTTCAAAAAGAATGATTTCACACCTAAAGCAATAAGGCGCATAAGAGTAACAAAACATAAGTTACAGCGTATGGAAAAACATTTTGGGACTAAGTTTCAAATCAAAAATATTAACGAACAATTTAAGAAGGAATTTCAAGAGTTTAGCAATAAAGAGCAATACTCACATAATACCCAGCAACGAGAGCTTGTTTTAATTAAGACAATATGCTATCACGCTAAACATTCTGGTCTTGAAACACATTATCAATTGGATGGACTAAAAATGAAACGTCAGGTAATTAAGCACATTTATCTGAATACAGAAGAACTGGAAATAATCAAAAATCTTAATTTATCACACGAACATTTAGCGAATGCACGTGATTGGCTTATAATAAGCTGCTATACAGGTCAAAGAGTTTCCGATTTTATGAAATTCAATAAATCTATGATACGTGTTAAAGAGGACAAATATTTGCTGGAATTTCGACAAAAAAAAACAGACAAACCCTTAACAATCCCTCTATTGAAAGAAGTTAGAAATGTTTTAGAAAAAAGAAATGGTAATTTTCCACGAGCTATTTCAGACCAGAAGTACAACGATTACATAAAACTTGTATGCAAGGAAGCTAAATTCAACGAACTATGCGAAGGCAAAAAGCGCATTAATATTGAGTCAGACAACAAGAAAAAAGGTATTTATAGAGATGTTGTGGGTAATTATCCAAAGTGGCAGCTGGTTTCAAGCCATATAGGTCGCAGAAGCTTTTGCACTAATTACTATAGTAAAGTACCAACTTCATATTTAATCGCAATATCAGGACATAGTTCTGAAAAAATGTTTTTAAATTACTTGCAAAAGAGTATTGAAGACAAGGCTTTAGACGCTTACGATTATTTTAATTAAACCTTGAGTATTTCAGAACTATTACAGAAGGCCAATCGGTTAGTATAAATTTTAATTACTAAAATGATAATACCTACAAAAAAGCCATTAGCAAAAAAATATCTTGAGCAAAAAAAGTACTTGCTAACAGATGATATTAAAAAATTCTTAATAGAAGATTATTCAAGAGTTACCAAAGTTCTTTACAATTATTTTGAGGGTTACAAATACATCTACTGTACAATAGAAGACAAGCTTAAGACAGAGCTTAAGTATGATGTAGCTGACCATCTTGAACAGCTATACCAAAAACAAGAAGCTACCAAGTATAAAGTATTATTAAAAGAATACGAAACTTTAATAATAAACTTCAATGGTCTGGAAGATATTTATGTTGATTATGAAGACAAATTATTGGACATCCATACATATGTTGAAGCTTTTCAAAGTATAAAATTCCCCTATTTAACTAGTTTATTCAAAAATGATGAAGGAAGTTTTGCAATAGTCTTAAATAAAATGAACGTCTGTAATTCAAATTTAACATGGTTTTTTACCGCAGCAAAAATAGTCAACAATGAAATAAATAATAATGTTAAAATAAGAAATACAATAACCCAATCTTTTAATTCTGATGTTGAAGATTTAAAAATATCCCTTTTCACAGACCATCACATTTCCATTGACGCAGACACATTCGAACTATATTACCTTAAAGGGTATAAAAATGGCCAAAAAACTTGGGAAGAAGATTATTACCTACCAGCAAACAGAACTTTAGACCAAACATACTTACAAAGATTAAAACATATTTACTTCAAAAAAGACTTGAGAGACTTAAACAATGTTTTTGATTCTACTCCCTATGCCAAGGGGTGTAGTTTTGTAAAGAGCGTATCATATAAAAGTATAAGTCTAAAAGGTGTTGAGCAGTTAGGTTATTATAGTGCATTAACTTTCAACATAGACGAGCTAGTAAAGGAGTTAGAAATTGAATGGTTTCATGAAAAAAAAGAAAACAAACTCAACAACTATTCACAAGAAATTGATAGCTCGCACCCAACGCACAACCCAAATCTATGGAACGAAGACTGTTTTAAACTTTTCAAATACCTACATGATAACTATTACAAATCAAAAAAAAGAGAGCTTACAAACATTTGGTTTTATCTGAAAGAATATGACTCAAACAAATATGTTTTAAAATCAACAAAAAAGGATTACATAACTTTTATTGAAGTAAACTATAAAGTCAAAATAAAAAATTTTGATAAAGCTCCAACCAAATACAATGAAAAAGAATATCCTACAATAAACGAACATCGAATGAATTTTGAAGATTCATTGCATTAATTTATAAAACACGCAAAAAACACCTAAAACACGTTTTTCTACTCTTTTATTACCCTTGATTGAATCGTCTATTTGCTTCCAGCATTTGAAAGAATCATTGCTGTTAAAATAGAGAAATGAAAAATTCAATCTTACTTCAAGACCTAACACCACAAGAATTAGGCAACCTCATCGATGAAAAATTAAGCTATCGATTTGAGCAACTTCAAAAACAACTTCAAGCCAAGGAAGCGAACGACGAACTACTTACCAGAGATGAAACCTGTAAGTTTTTAAAAATTGACTCTAGCACCCTATGGTCTTGGAGCAATAAAGGGAAAGTTAAAGCCTACGGAATTGGCTCAAGACGATATTACAAGCGTAGCGAATTATTAGATTGTTTAATACTTCTAAAAAAATAAGGCTATGCGAGATAATACAAGTAGTCTTAATAGTTCGATGGTAAACAATCGTCATAACCTAAATCAACAAGAGTTTAAAAGAGCACTTTTCAATTTATTGTTTGATGAGCCATGTAGCAGAAGAATGGCAGCCACTAAATTAGGCTATACAGACCAGACCTATATGGTAACGCAAACTATCTATGATTGGATTAAAGAAGGTAGAGCAGCTGTTGTTGGTCAAATAAAATGCCATCGCTCCAATCGTCTTGTTCAATCAATAACAACTAATCAAGATTTATTTCCAAAATCCAATCAGCTAACTCTTTTTTAATCTGAAAAGAAAACGCTGAAAGACTTCTCAGGAAATCTATTACAAACGAATCATAAAGGCGGTCTTTTGACCACCATAGCTGACTTGTAACAAACTCTTATCAAAACTTCTAGCAACTCGTCTCAATCTGTAAAAAAAGTTATTTGAGGCCGTAACAACCGCTAAAAGCCTACCATTAATAAATAGCGCACTAAAGCATAATGATTGACTACATAAAACTGAAAATTGATAGCTGCGATGTCAAATTACTCTTGGAGAATTCTAACTTAGAGTTTAGAAGAACCGTTTCTGAAAAAACAGGCCTTTTAGACAATAAAACTATTTGCGAATACCATCATTGCAAAATAACTATTTATGATTGTAACGTAGTTATATTTCAAGGTAGTATACATAAACTACATAACTCAATAACAGGCATAGAAGCTCCAAATAAAAAATCACAGATAAATTATAAAGGGTTTAATGGCAATCAATTTAATTATACACAAATCGATTTTACGCGAAATCATTTGGCTAACCTTTTCAACGTGCCTACTAACCAAATGATACTTCAAAATGTAGAATATGGACAAAATTTAACCACATCATTTGACCCTCAAACATTTATAACAGGCTTACTGATGTACATGGGAAAAGCGTTTGATTACAACTACAATGGCTATTATGCTCAATCAAAACATAGTCAATACATAATAAAGGTGTACAATAAAGGTAATCAGTATAATATGCAATTTAATACCCTAAGACTAGAAATTAAAGTAACTAAAATGCAATGTCAAAAAAAAGAAATTGGTCTAAGCACCATGGCAGACATAACAACCGAAACATTAGACAAAGCTTTTAAATTTCTATTTAAAATTCTGAATAAAGTCTTGTACTATGATAACAGTATAATTAAAACAAACCTTTCAAAAATAGATAAGGCAAGAATCAAAGATTATTCGAACCCTAGATATTGGACAAAATTAAAACCCTCAAAAAGAGACACCAAGAAAAAGCTACTTAGTAATATCATAAGAAATAATTCCGATAATTTGAAGGAACAGTTACTAGAACAATTAGAAAACAATAGGGTAACCTTTTACCAACTTTTAGAAATTGCGCCTGAGGTAATACTTTACACTTCAAATATAGGGGAATCCAATACCCTCAAAGACTATATGAAACATACCATAATTGAACCTGACTCAATTAATCAAAAAAGACCTAGATTATAATTAGTTGAGGTGAATTATTCTTAACAAGAACACTATGTAAGGTCAACAATATTAAATTAGAGAGAAAATCAAAACAATACGCGCGTACGGGTCAAATACTATGAAAAATGTTATACGGTAAGGTCACGGCTAGATTACGGCTAGGTATTCTACAAAACAGTTTCTAATAGTGTAACTAATTAATAAGCACTGCAAATTTTAGGTTTACCATATTTCTTATCTTGTAAGAATGAAAACACTCGTCCTTCTATTTTCCTTACTTTTAATTTCATCTTGTCAAATAGATTCTACAAACAAAGAAATTCAAAAAGAAAACATTAGACTACAAAAGCAAGTTGACAGCTTAAAGAATCAGCTCCTTAAATGCGATATGCTACTTGATTCGTATGAGGGTCTACCAATGACATTGTAAATTTGAATTGCATCGTTAAAACCTCGCTGTTACTTTCAATTATTAAATCTGACCTTTTAACAAATACCATACTCCAGTTATTTACGTAATTCTGTAAGTTAATACTTTGAATTATTCGTAATATTGCTTTTGTAACCCAAACCATTTAGCAATGAGGAATTTAGCATTTGTTTTCTTATTATTCATAGTTTCTGGAAACGCTCAGAAAAAACAAATAGGTATTTATAAAGCAGATAATGGAGTGACTTATCGCCTCAAAGATGAAATACAATTAAATGTAGGCTCAGACACAAACGGGGCATTTAATTATGTAACCACACCAATGGCTCAGGATGACAGCAAAAGTGGAGGTAGACATTTAGCTAATAGAGTTTTTAAAATTATTGGAATTGAAAAATACAACGGAAAGAGACGAACAGGTGTAAAGTTCGTTGCAAGAAAAGGATTGCTATTAGTTCATATAGACATAATTAATGCCATAAGAACCTGTGAAGTTACACCATGCACTCAAACAACCTCCCCTTCTCCTGTAGTTATAAACGAGTCCGACAAGTATGATAAGCTAAAAAAACTAAAAGACCTTTATGACGATGGAGTATTAAATAAGGATGAATACGAAGCAGAAAAACAAAAAGTCCTAGCGTCCGAAAAATAAGGTTAACAAATGTTACCATACATAAATCGTACAAATTTAATAATCAAAAAACCTCAACTATCTATTAACTAGAATGTTGAGGTTTTTACTTGTACAGGCGGAGAGACTCGAACTCTCACACCTTGCGGCACTAGATCCTAAGTCTAGCGTGTCTACCAATTCCACC
>NZ_JBPOGG010000030.1:0-5930 GCF_051251825.1 Nonlabens sp.
TTTGTACAAGGATTAAACAAATCTGAAGCATAAGGAAAGTTATCATCGGTAAAATTTACTTCAGCAGGAACCGTCCATTTACTGCCGTCTGTTGCAGTAGACGTGCCAATTGGCGCTTCTCTACCTCTATCGCATTCAAATATATTTTGAGTTACAACTGTTGCGGGGCCTTGAGATACAGATGCTGTTCCTATATAAGTTTCTGAATTATCAGGTGTTGTATTTTTATTGTTTTGACCGTTTTTACAAGCTGTCATCGTTAAAGAAGCGAAAACAAAGAGTAGTAATGTGTTCTTTAAGTATATCATCTTATCGTAATTTTTAATTTGAGTCTACAAAGGTTAAAGTTGTTCTGTCTATAATTTTCACGGTAGCCAATGCATTCATAAATACATTGTAATCTACATTTAAACTATGTTTTTTTGGTAAAGTAGTAGGTGTTTCTGATAAGGCATAAAGAGCTATAGTATACTCATGTTTGCCTTTTCCACGAGAGCAGGGAGATGTGTAAGATATGGCTGTACCATCTTTATTAGCTCCCATAAACCAATTTCCTTTAGAAGCCATTTTATAAGGTATCCCCGTGGTTTCAGGATTTATATCCCACAATAATAGATATGAATTAATCTCTGTCTTATCATCTTTCTTTGGATAATGATACATGACGACAGCTAAAGATTTAGTGCCATAAGGTACATTTTGCCATGAAAGCGGTATGGAGTTTTCAACATCATTGACCTTCTCTTCACACTTATAATCATCAAGTAAAACACCATTCTCTATCGCTATGCTCGTTAGTTTAAAATCTGAATGAATTGTTTTAAAATCATCATGATTCACCTCTGTAGTTGCTTTTTTATTGTTTTTACAGGACATCAAACCAATAAAAAGTATAAGAACTATAAATTTTGAATATTTCATTTTTCTCTTGGTTTATAGCTTTCCACTGTTGATGTACCGTCAGGGTTTATAAATTCATAGCTATAATTGTCATCACTATCCCATTTATAATTTACGATATACTCTTTAGAATCTAAGCTGTACGTTAAGGAATATGCATTATCACCTAAAGATTCAAAATCAATGATTTCAGCACCTCGTAATGGTCTTAAAGCAGGTCTTAGCTCTTGGGTTCTAGGTTGTGGAGAAACTTGATTTTCTGGTGCCTCCGCTTTTGGGTCCAATTTTACTTCGCCTCGCATACCAGCAATAAAGTAAGGATATTCATCAATAGTATGGTATTGATAAGACCCATCTAAGTTCATTTTTCCTAAATACTCATCTAGTTTATTGGTTGTTTTTCCATACACAGGAAAACCGTCAACAGCGTAAGCTACCGGGTTGCCAGCACCAACTTGATCTTGCAGGTGTAAAGGAGGTAAATGATAATGATAATCGTCTGCACGACCACAATGTCCACCCCAATTATCTAATTCTCCTATAGCATTAGCATCTTCACCTCTATTATTTAGAGGGTTAAAAATAGGGATACCATTAACGGCAACAGCAATTGCACCTTTTAACAGGTTCGTTTTTGTAGAAAGTGGATTTTCTGCCATTTTTGGATGCGTGGGAATAGCCCAACTATTATCTCCTATATAATTTTGTTTTATCGGCACTTGTTGTTGCCAGTTGGTTATACCTACCATCATGTCATGATCTGGTAAACCATTTGATGAAACATACAGGTAATTTTCATCTGAATGCGTTGTAACACCATCAAATTTTTTAAAAAAAGCTTGCATCAGTGGAACATCATTTGCTGGTACTTGCACAGTACTTGTTTTAGCGTTATTAGTATTCTTGCAGGATACAATTAAAATAACCCCTAAACCAAGTACGCCGTGAGTTAAATACACTACTTTTTTTTGTTTTATAAGTTTAAAAATAGAAAAGGACAAAAGCAAAATACCTAAACCAATAAGGACCCAATTAAAAATTGATAAGGTTTGTGAATCAAATTCAACTCCTGTGTTAGCATTTAAAGAATGGATGAATTCACTTTTAGTTTTAATATACTTTTGGTCAGCTTCTACAAAGTCTGTAATTTGAAAAGATTGAATAGTATGATTGCCATCCATAAGCCAAATTTCACCGTTTTCATATTTAATAAAATCAGCCTGGATTATTTCGTTTGTAGTTGTTAATTCCCATTGTTTTAAAGGAATACCATGACCACCCTCATGCGAAAATAGAGGGGTGTTTAATAAAAGAAAAATGATGATTAGCAGTGTATTTTTCATATTTAAATATTTCACACAAGTATTAATAACAACTTATTCGTTTTAACCATTGAAAGGCGCATATTCTCATTTTAAAAAGGACTGTTTTATTACTTAAAATTGTGAGTAGAATTTTTAAGTTTCTATTTTTAAATTAACTCTATAGACACCAGCTTTGAGTTCCTTTTCAAAAGTGTGTTTATTTGGATATAATAACTGTAAGCGCTTTTCTAGATTAGCCAAACCAATTCCAGAACCACTTTTATCATTATCCTGTTTAGGGAAATTATGGTTTTCAATAGTGAAGTCCACTATGTTTTCCTTAATGGTCATATCTATAGAAATGATACTATTCTGGTTTGCAGAAACCCCATGTTTAAAAGCATTTTCAATCAATGATATAAACAATAGAGGCGCAATTTGAATTCCATTTTGACTAACAGGAAAACTAGATTCTATTTCTGTTTTATCCGTCAAGCGCAGCTTCATTAAATCTATATACTTCCGCATGAATTCTATTTCCTTAGAAAGTGGTACAAACTCCGTATTAGTTTCATACAATAGGTACCTCATAAGTTTCCCTAAACTATGAATTGTAGATTTTGCCTTTTCTGGGGAAATATCCACAAGAGAATAGATATTATTCAACGAATTAAAAAAGAAATGCGGCTGCAGCTGGTAACGTAAATGCTGCAATTCCGTTTGTAATTTAAAATTATCGGCTTCCTTTCGCTCTGCTTCAATTCTAACCCACTGCTTTGTTGTTTTTATAGCTATTGAAAAAAGCAAAGGTGCTGCATAAGTTATCATCTGTATGTAAATGAATAATTTAATTGGAGGGCCTCCCTTTCCACTGCTGCCAGGTTGTCTTCTTGTAATTCCTTCAAAAAAAGTATTTTCTATTTGTTCTTTGAATAGCATGAACAAAGCAATGACCACAATATTGATAACAAAAAATTGGACTGTCTTTTTTGGGAACAAGAACTTGTCTATAAGAATATAAAAGTTTAGATAAAAGATTATCGCATAAAATACCATTGGCATTAAATAATGCGCTACCAAACGATTCAAATCTTGTTCTTGCCCATAAGACAATATATATGGCATACTAAACAGCACAAGCCATACCAGAAGATGAGAAAATAGTGTTATTTTTTTGTTTTTGTACATTGTTTGCAGTTCTAACTATACTCATTACAAATATCTAATTTCCTTTAACAGGACAACCAATGGCTTTTGTTAAGTTGGGATTTGGTTTCTCACCACTTTCCAATGCTTTGATAGCATTTTCAACATACTTTTCTGTTACACTTTCAGCTGCCCTAGAATTGTTGTCGATAGCACCGATGTACTGAACTTTTCGTTCTTTGTCCAATAAAAAAACATGCGGCGTTCTTACAGCACCATATTTTGAGAAAACCTTCCCCTCATCTACTAAATAAACAAAAGGGAATCTCTTTTCGTTGGCTCTTTTTTTCATGGCTTCAAAATTTTCTTTTTCGTTTTCCGCACTACTGTTTGGATTAATTGCTACTACAGAATATCCTTTTGGAGCATATTTATTGTGTAATGCAATTAAACGGTCTTCATACATTTTTGCAAAAGGACATTCGTTGCAAGTAAATACTATTATATAACCCTTTGCATCTTTAATGTCTGACAATGAAAAGAGCTTGTCATCAATGTTTTTAAGTTTAAAATCTGTAGCAACATCGCCAATTTTATACCCCCCAATTTCCTCTATGGTTTTAGTTTGCTCAGGATTGTGACCACCTCTTGGTTGACCTTTGCGTTCGCCATTTTGCGGAGTTCCTTTTCTTTCTTGTGCGAAGGTGTTTGTAGTTATAAGAAAACTACCCAGTAAAATAATTGCTGTTAAAAATATGCTGTTCTTTTTCATTGTATTGAGTTTACTATTTTATTGTTTCGTTTATCGTATTTTCTAAATCATCCAGGCTCTCAAAAGCGTGTTCGTAAAATGAACGTTTTTTGTTATTGAACACTATGGTAAAGGGTATCGCTCCTGACCAATTGGGG
The DNA here is from genome assembly GCF_051251825.1 of Nonlabens sp. Taxonomy (GTDB): domain Bacteria; phylum Bacteroidota; class Bacteroidia; order Flavobacteriales; family Flavobacteriaceae; genus Nonlabens. The sequence goes on from NZ_JBPOGG010000030.1 coordinate 4,260, forward strand.
TCAATTTTGTCTATCCAACTATTAGAATCAAGATCATCTAGCAATACTACTTTAGAGGCGATGCCTTTTTTCTGTAGAAAAGGTTTAAGCTTGCCTTCAATATCTTCAGGAAAATCAAGACTTACTAATAGAACTTCTACATTAGGGTTGTTTTCATCATATGCTTGAAAAATAGGCAACTCTTTTACACAAGGTGCACACCACATTGCCCAAAAATTAACGACATGGGTTTTTTCCGAGTTCGTATATAATAAAGATTCTAATGACTCAAAATCATAAATAGGTATTTCCTGTTCGTTGATGCTATTTGAGTTTACCTGTGATTGAAGGGGTGTAACACTAAAACCATAACATACAAATAAGATAAATACTCCCAGGAAGTTCTTTTTAATTGTTAAGCTATTTTTATTCATAACGTAAAGCAGTTATAGGATCTAAAGACGATGCTTTTCTTGCTGGGTACCAGCCAAAGAAGATACCTGTTACCGCACAGACCGCAAATGATATTAATATTGAATACAACGTTACACTCGTAGGCCAATGTAAGAACTTTTCAATAAAAACGGTAGCACTTAGTCCTATGAATACCCCAAGGAGTCCACCAGTAATACTTATTAATATTGCTTCAATAAGAAATTGCATCAAAATATCTGAGCCTTTGCCGCCTACCGCCATACGAAGTCCTATTTCTTTTGTTCGTTCTTTTACCGATACGTACATGATATTCATAATACCTATACCGCCTATCAATAATGAAATACTTGAAACTGCAACCAAAAGAATAGTAAGCATATCGCTGGTAGAACTAAAGGTAGAAATTAACTCTTCCATAGACCGAACTGTAAAATCATCATCTTCGGTATGTATTAATTTATGTTCTGCGCGTAGAATATCCGTCACTTCTATAACAGCATCGGCTGCATCATCTTCACTAATGGCAGATGCCATGATCTGGTTCAAATAATCAATAGCCAGAATTCGTTTTTGTACCGTGGTATAAGGAGCGATAACCACATCATCTTGATCCTGCCCAAATGTATTCTCCCCTTTTTCTTCTAAAACTCCAATAACTTTAAACGGAATATTATCAAAACGAATCATTTGACCTACAGGATCTTGACCATCAGGAAATACATTCTCTACAACGGTTTGTCCAAGAACAACAACTTTAGAGGCGGATTTTACCTCGGCATCGGTGAACATACTCCCACTTTGAAGCCCTACCACTTTAATCTCCAAATATTCTGGGTTAACACCATAGATTGTACTTGGCCAGTTATTTGCACCGTTTATTACTTGTCCGCCGCCATTTACAATAGGTGTTATATAACTTAGAAGTGTAGATTGATTTTTTATAGTTTCATAATTAGCAAGTGTTAGAGTTTGCACATCACCCCCACTACCCCTTGCAGGCCCTCTATCATCTGCCCCAGGACGTATAGTAATCATATTGGATCCCATACTTGAAATGGTACTTCTTATACTCTTTTTGGAACCTTCACCTATAGCCAACATGGCAATTACCGAAGCTACGCCAATGATAATCCCTAACATGGTCAACAAAGTTCTTGTTTTGTTAAGAATTATAGCTTTGAAAGCGATTTTAAATAGATTTAATAGTCTCATAATTAATCGTCTTGTTTAGGTAATTTTGCTAATTCTTCTGCTGCA
>NZ_JBPOGG010000031.1:0-5807 GCF_051251825.1 Nonlabens sp.
TGTTTATGGGCACCAGAAGGAGCTGTTGAAGCTGTTTTTATTAAAGTCTCTATAACTTCCTTAGGTACAGGGGTATCTGCATATTCCCGAACCGACCTTCTTTGATTTAAATAGCTGTAAAAAGCTTCACTTTGTTTTACCAATTCTTCTTGAGATAAGGCATTGGCCTGGTAGATCACATGAGAATGACCATTAACTAAAATATGAGATTTAGATGACATTTTAATAGTGCTGTTTTAATACGTATAACTACACAAAGTTATTGTTTTTTTAGTGGTCCGAAAATCAATCGATTTCGGGTGTTATTTAAGGTGAAATAATATCAATTTATATTTGTAAACCGACTTGCCGGGAAGAATATTTGGAGACTAATGAGCTTATAGTTTTCCGCGGTTTAGTTTTTATTGCGCAAAACAGGTGCCGTTTTATTTCGGATGAACGGTACCAAATGTTCGATAACTGACTGTTTACAACAAAAATAGCTAGCTACTCAACATAGACTATGGCAGCCTAGTCTTAACTGTTAAATTTGGTGCCGACTACCTATGCTAAATCTCAACCGTTAGTAATAAAATAGGAGTTTACAACCCACAGTATGAGTTCTAGTATCAAAAAACACCTTAAAAAGGCAGGTCTTCTGGTTGCTTTTCTATGTTCATTTTTGAGTTACTCCCAGTCTTTCTTAATTACGTTTCCAGAAGCACCAGAAAATGCTACGGTATGTAATGACGCAACCTTACTGAAAGTAAAAATGAATGTAATTGAAGCCTCAACAACTGGCGCCACAATTACTATTGATTTAGCAGATGGAATGCAGTATGAAGTAGGTTCCATTATAAAAACAGGCGGTACAAGTTCTCTGACCATAACAGAAAATGGAGGCACCCCAAACCAACCTATCTTCACTTTAGGACCAACTAACCTTACCGTTGGTAGTTTTATTGAATTTACTATTCTTAGAAAAGCATATTGTGACGCGTATAGCAACGTTCTTGCCGGAGGTATCTTTGTGGATAAAGTTATTGGTGATATTAATGGATCTTTATCCGATGAGGAAACTACACCATATTCCATTAACTATCCTTCATTAAGTTTTGTACAACCCGCTACTTTAAATGATGCCTTAATTGGTGACATTAAGAGCAGAACCTTCAGTATTACCAATGGAGCGGACGGTTGTGCCAATGCGGTACATTTTGCCATAGATTATAACGGAACCGGTATTGCGCAGCAAAGTCTTACTTTAGGTGGTGTTACCATAAATCCAACTTCTGTTGTGGGGTCGGTATACTATTACAGCATTTCAGGTACGGACCTTACTGCCGATTCGCAATTGTGTAATGGCGAGACCTTGACATTTACGGAAACTATAGAAATAAAAACATGCAGCCCAGTTACGGATTATCAAATAGGATGGGGCTGTAATTCTGACCCTGTAGATTGGTGTACAATGGTAACCGGTACGGGTGGAATTAACATGGCTACCGGAAATCCTGATTTCAAATCCAACAGGAACACCAGAATAGGGTATGTAGATATGTGTACCCCGTTTAAAGTAGAAGCAGAATTTGTAAATGAGGGTACGGGAGATACAAATGCTGCTACCATGTATAATCTGAAGTTGCTAAAGGGTAGGGGAACAGGTAGTCAATCATTGACGGCTATGAGTACCATCTACTCCATTTCTAATGCAACCTTAAACTCACAAAGTGTACCATGGGTATATGTAGGGAGAAAATTAACCGTAGACCTTGAAGATTATTTCACTTCTGACCCAGATGGAGCGGGAGTAGGTCTTGATGATATTGATGGTGATGGGTTTTATGATGATTTACCAAAAAATTCAACAGTTGCCATTGTTGTAGATGTGGCCATAAATTGTGCAAGTACTTGTGGCGCAAGTAGTGTGATGGATAATTTTGCTGGATCGGTAAAATATACCACCATGTGTGATGCTACGGAGGTGTCTTCACAGCGGCTTTATGCACAAGGCTCTTCATTGGCCTATACACAATCGGCATTTGTAACTACAGGCTACATTCCCGCTAATATTGATGACAATGTTCCTTTTAGAACTCGTTTAAGTATAGGATACTATAGACAGAAAGATGATTTTGATAGCGCGAGCTCCCGTTATGTATATGAGCTTACCCTTCCAGCAGGTGTATCGGTTTCGGGAACAGGAAATGTAGAATGGCGGTATGGTGAATTTCCGGGTTCTGGAAATCCCGTTTCTGTAGGATATACCCAAACAGGAAATGTAGTGACCATAACATCACCAAATAACAACATCGGCTATGCCTTAATCGATTTAGTGTACGATTGTAGTTCTGGCTCAGAATTGTCTTTGAATTATACGTTTAGAAAAATAAATAATCCGGCTACAGGGTGTTCTTGTCAAGGGGAGCTTACTTGTGGTAGTTTGACCACCAATGCCAGTTGCCCAGGTAGCTGTCTTATTGGTCCAAGCAGTGGTATACCTATTGTACGCCGTGCGGATAATTCTTTGGGTTGGACAGATAGTTCCATGTCTACCAAACAAGTTGCCGCTAATATAAGTGCCTATGATTTATCTAAAGCGTTGTATTTAGATGAAATAGAAATACACGGTAACGCTACCCAAAATGGAGCATCAGCAACCTTAGGAGCTCGTTTGGTATTGGATAAAATAAATGCATCAACCAATAAAATAACCCCTTTAGAAGTAGATGTTACTATCATACGAAGTGGTGTTGCTGTTGCCAGTGGAACACTTACCAATTTTTCTATGGCCAATTCCACTACTACAGACCAAATAATCGATTGGAATTTAAGTGCTCTTATTCCCAATGGAGGTTTGTTAAATGGCGATGAAATAGAAACTGTTTCTCGTTACCAAGTGACCTCTAATAGCATGACGCAACACGATGTGCAGTCTGGCGGACAATGGTATTTTTATAATACGGATGCCGTAAGCGGAGACCAAGTATATTGTAACTTCTTTACTCCAGAAATGTATTTAGTAGGTACCAGAGATGTTATTGGTACCAATACCTATTCTAACTACGGATGTGATATTGTACAATTAGGAGGAAGCACCAACTACTTAGCACGAAGGTTTGACACCGCTGGTTTTTATTACCAAAATGAATATAGACCGGTTATGTATGTGGAGTCTATTGAAGCAGTAATTCCGCCAGGATATGAACTTATAGAAGCCAGTATAAGTGGCGGAGGCACTTTAACCGCCGATGCAGTTTCCGGGAATACGTATACGTTTAATAATCCGGGAGATTGGCCTGGCGTAGGCTTAACGGTAACGAATGCCTATGGAAGACTTTATCCTTTTAAAGTAAGGGCCACTTGTGAAACAGAAACAACCGAGCCTATAGTGTTTAACTTTAAAATAAAGGATTACTATTACCATTATGCAGATGATAATCCCACCAGCACGGAACAGGAAGTTATAAAAACAAATGCTCGTAATATTACCCATTACGAGCATCCAGAAATTTCGCTAACAAACCAAACGGGTGCTATACAGGCCTCCGAACCAATTGAAAGTTGGGTGGTTCAAATGGCGAACACCGGTTCTAAAACGGCACCTTACAATTGGATTTCCATAGATGATGTGCCTAACGTACAAATTGAAAGAGTAGTGGATATTGCTACAGGTCTTGAGGTGGCACCAACGCCATATCCTGGGGGGAATTTATATCTTTTAGGAACCACAGGACTTACCACTAGTAGTTTTAAAGATTATAGGGTAGACTTCTCCTATACCAGTTGTGTGGAGACTACCTTAAAGGTTTTTGGTGGTTGGAACTGTAATGAATATCCAACCGATCCCAATGTTGAAACTTGTAGTAAAGAAGAACTAGATCTTATTTTTACTCCCGCAAGTGGCGAGGTAGAAATTATCTCAGTAGAAGAACCCAGTAGTGCTATTGACATCTGTACCCCATTGGACTATGCTTTTAATATAAACTCCGTTCAATCCGGTAATATTAAGGATGTGATGTTCACCATTATTGCGCCACAAGGTATGAATCCGGTTTCCGGTAGTTTTGAAGCGGAATATCCTGTAGGTTCAGGTAATTGGGAGGCTATAGCCGTTAGCTCAAATACAGGTTCTAATTATGTTTATGATCTAACCCAGCATACCATATTTCCTACTTTGGGTCTACCGGGAACGTTAAACGATGGAGGTGATGCCAATAGTAGATTAATGGCCACACGCTTTAAAATGACCTCTAACTGTAATTTTGTTGCAGGGTCTAACTTTCAGGTTTCGGCATCGGCAAATAATATATGTGGAACACCCGCATTGGGGAACAGTTTAGAATCGCAAACCGTATCAACAAACGTATCTGGTGTAGCCGCAGATTATTCTGTAGTAACAGATGTAGATTTGGTATCCGGTAGTTTTGATAATTGTAGCACACCTGTAGTATTGGAAAATACACATACCATTATTACCTCTGAACCGGTTGGGGCCAATGGTTTTATAGATATTGAACTGCCAATAGGATATTCCTATACACCTAATTCCTATACGTGTACCTCTACTTTATGTGCCTCTTTTGATAGTCTGGAAACAAGTACCAACGGTAATGAAGTCATAAAACTTACCATTTCTTCTGGAATGGTGAACGGAGACGTCTTTAGCTATACATACGAGGTTACAGAAGACGCAACTGGTTTTATAAGTTGCGGTAATAAAACCATAACTATTACTTCTTTAGATGAGACGGAAAATATATCCTGTTCTACGGAGTCTGACGGATTCTGCCCGATACTTTCTGTCCAAACCGGAGAATACGATTATATTTTTAATGTTGATCGCGCAAGTTTGGTAATCACTTCTACAGCTACTAAGGCAAAATTATCGGGTACTAATGAACTAATTGCTACCGCCTTTAGTATTGAAAATACATCAGCTTTTGATATTGCTGCAGGAACTATAATCGAAGCTTTTTATGATGCCAACCAGAATGGTGTTTATGATGCTTCGGAAATTATTTTAGATGATAAAACACTCGCCGTAGGCATCACAGCAGGGAATACCATATCTGAATCCCTTAGTTTTACTATTCCAGCCTCACAAGTTTGTAATGTAGTTATAGCCGTAAGAACTAGTGAAAACCGATGCTTTTGTGCAGATGCCTATACGACTATGGTGACACCTACATCATTAAATGGAGCAGCAGGGACGGACAAAGAAGTTTGTGAAATAATCAATAGTATTACTTTGGGTAATCCACTAGCTGCTTATACCTATCAATGGGCAGGCTTATCTCCAGTAGAGACCGCTTATTTAGATAACACGCTATCGGCAAGTCCTGTGTTTACTTATAATGGACCAAAAATCACAACTCCGGTAGACCTTATTTATACGGTAACCGTAACCCGGCCCAACGGATGTAGGAGTACGGATACGATGACGGTAACTGTAAATCCGTCACCTCAAGCAGCTGTGAACACCACAGATACTAGTTGTGGGTTGAATAACGGAAGTATAGAATTTGTATTTAGAGACTACCCTCAAGAAACTTGGATAGAGTTTAGTTTAGATAACGGAAGTACTTATAGGTCTCAAATATCAGATGCTATGGGAAGTATTACGTATACCGGACTATCATCGGGAACATACGATTTATGGGCTCGATGGGGAGATAATTCGTGTCCTGTAGACTTAGGCAATTACACAATAAATGTCATTGCAGAAGTTAATTATACCACGCAACCAACAAACGAAATTGTACTAGTTGGACAAGATGCCATATTCTTTGCAAACGTACAGAATGCAAATACGTATCAATGGGAAT
>NZ_JBPOGG010000032.1:0-5271 GCF_051251825.1 Nonlabens sp.
AAACTTCTATCCTAAATTTTATTATTAGAGATTTTAGCAAGCAAGTTAGCCAAAAAAAAACTGTATACTAGGGTAGGCGTATGATTACCGACCTTAGTATACAGTAAAATTTATAATTTCACTACAGTATTCTATTGAAAATCTGAAGCTTTAAACGGATATTTTCTGGGTGTTTTTTGAATAGTAACCCAATGTGCAACGGTAAATAAAACGTTTTTACTTACTTTGATAAGCGTAATAATATTCATCAATGATATCGTTTATGAGAATACTAATTTTTTCAAAATCCTCAGAGTAAGAATTAGCAAGCGAGAACCTAATAGTCCAATCTGGTCCATCAAAACCACCTCCAGGCATAGCTACAATAGATTCTTCTTCAGCCAAACGTATTACAGGGTCTAAAGCATTGTAATTTTCGCCAACCCATGTACTAAATTCTTCACTGTATTTATCTTTTGCCAAATTCAAGAAATCAACCAAAGTGTAATAATAAGCGGCATTTTCATTTTTATCAGAAATTAACGGGGTTCCTGGTAAGTCTTTATACAGTTTATCATATCTATTTCTAACTAGTTTTTTTACATCAGTTTTGTACTTATTCTCTTTGTCAATCAAAGTTGCTAAAGAAAATAACGACATTTGAATTTGTTGTGGTGTAGATAAACCAGCGGTATGATTTAAAGCCACACTACGACTATCGGCAACAAAACGGTCTATCATTTTTATACCATCAGGATTTAAAGAAATTGTTCCATAACGCTCACGTAATTCAACTTTATCTTCCTCTGGAAGCTTGGCTAGCATTTTATCGAAAATATTATTTTCATTAACTGCTATTGCCCCAAGTCTCCAACCTGTAGCACCAAAATATTTTGAATAAGAATACACCAAAATCGTACTTTCTGGAGCTTTAATAGCTAACGACGTAAAATTTTCTGTAAAGGATCCATAAACATCATCCGTCAATAAAATTAAGTCCTCTCTATCTTTAGCTATTTGCGCAATTTTATCTAATGTTTCGTTACTTAATTTTACTGATGGCGGATTGCTAGGGTTTACCAAAAAGAATGCTTTTACATTAGTATCCTTCAATTTATCAATTTCAGAATCTGGAATCTGCCAGTTATTATTTTCATCAGCATTAATCAAAACCATTTTCAAATCATAATCTTTTAAGGCTGGCATTTCAAAATATGGTGTAAAAATAGGTGCTCCGATAGCAATAGTATCTCCTGCTTTTAAAAACTTATTTGCTTTTAAAGAATTGAATATATATACCATAGCAGATGTACCTCCTTCTGTTGCAAATACATCATATTTAGAATTTGGAGGAGTTGTTCCTGCACTCATTTCTTTCATTAAGTAAGCATGAGCAATTGTTTCAGAGTGCTTTAACATTCTTCCTGGCTCTGGATAATTGTTTCCAATAATTCCATTAACCCATTCAAACATTAAATCGTCAGAATCCATACCATAATTGGCTACTGCAAATTGAAACAAGTCCCTCAAATAACGCAAACCGATAACATTTTTGTTTAAAGCTAAATATGCTTCAAATCTTTTGGTAATACCATCTTTATCTGTAATACCTCCAAAACCATCTAGTTCCTGAAATTGTCTTTTACTTTCTTCTAAACTAAATAAACCAAGTTGAAAATAGGCGTCTCTAGGTTTTGTTGCAATCCAGTTAGGGTTACCTCTACCTGCATTAATCATTGAATGTTGGTGATTTGATTTTGCAAGTTTTATTAGCGTGTCTTTTACCTCGAACGGACTTAATGTATTAAGTTCGACTTCTTCTTGTTTTTTCATTTTATTGTGTTTTATAATTTAAGGCATCAATGCAATAATTATTGGTCCCCAAAGTGTTAAAAATATATTTGCAACCGCGTATGTCATTGTAAATGTTGGCGTTGGTGTTGCATTTTGTGTTTTATCTAATAAAGAAGAAAATGCTGGATTGGCACTTTTACTACCTGTAAGAACTCCTAAAGCTTCTACAGGATTTTTAATTTTTAATACATAAAAATTCATAAAAAACTGAACAATCATAGGAATCATAGTGACTAGAATTCCTAAAAGAAATAAGGTTATACCACTTTTTAAAATAGCTTGAAAAGCAGGAGCACCAGCATTTAGTCCAACAATACCAACAAATACAGCAAGCCCGAAGGTTTGGATAAAACTAGCTGCACCTACGTTTATACCTCCCATTTTTGGATGTTTTGTTCTTAAAAACCCAATAATTAAACCAGAAACTAAACATCCCAATCCTGAGCCTAACGCTACGTTTGTTCCGTTGATGTCAAAATTAATTTCGCCTATTAAATAACCAACGACCATACCTAAACCAAAGACTATAAAATCTGTGCTATTTATTGACGTTGGTTTGTACCCTATTTCTTTTTCAATTCTATCTAAATCTTTTTTCTTACCAACTAGTGTTATTTCATCACCAGCATGAATTTCAGTATTATCTAAAACTGATAATTCGTGAGACATTCTAACAATACTATTTATGTAAACACCATGTGTTTTAGTTAATCCTAATTTCTCACGAATTTCAGCTAATGTTTTACCATGTAGTTTTTTGTTTGAAAGAATGATGTGTCTTTCCTCCTCTGTAAAATCAATGTTTGCTCCAAATTCTGAAATCTCTTCACCTAAAATATTACCAGCTTTAGAAAAGGCAGTTATTAATCCTGTTACAAATAAAATATCGCCTTCTTTAATTTGTAAATCTACTTTAGACTCTAAATTTTTACCATCACTAATAACAAGCTCTACCGTTAATTTAGAATTTAAATCAGTTTCAAAATTTTGAATCGTTTTGCTTAAATATTTTGAAGTTTTTGAAATTTTGAAGACTCTAGTATCTACTCTCTTAATAGGATCAAATTCCCCTTCTACCATTTCTTTACTACCACCAAGTTTTACCGCTAATTTTTTGGCTTCTGCTCTGATATCCCATTTCATGAGGATAGGAATAAATGACACCATTAATATAGGTCCTATAGAACCAAAAATGTAAGTTATAGAATAACCAACAGCAACATTTGTTTTCATTATTTTAGCAGCTTCTGTTGCTAGTCCTAACTTATCAATAGCTTCTCCTGCTGTACCAATTATTGCAGACTGTGTTAATCCTCCAGCAGCTAATCCAGCTGCCATACCTTTGTCTAGACCCATCCAAATAGAAAGTCCAACCACAACCAGTAGACCTAAAACAGTCATTGAAAATGCAGCTAATAAAAATTTTAAAGAGGAAAGCTTTAATGAAGCGAAGAATTGTGGACCACCTAAATATCCAACCATAAAAATAAATAAGGCAAAGAAAAGACTTTTCACTTCTCCGCTAATTTCAAATCCACCTACTTGACCAATAACGACAGCCATAATTAATGTTCCGGCAACGCCTCCAAGTGTAAATTTTCCGACTTTAAATTTCCCTACAAAATACCCTATTGCAATTGCTAAGAATAAGGTTAGATAAGGGAAGTTTCTGAGTGTGTTGTAAATAATATCCATAATATATTTTTTAACTTTTAATAATTATTATCAATAATTAAAGGTGATAAATAGCCATAAATTGAGCACGATAGCCAACACCATTATCATTTAACTTATTTTGATTTTTACCATAAATTAACTCCACTCCATAATCCAATCGATCCACGGGTGACCACATATAATTAACTGCGCCGTAAGTAGAGAAATCATACATGTCATCATCTACATAATCAGAATTATCAATACTTGTAAAGCTAAAAACAGCACTAGACGTTGATGTTTTACTCCACGCATGTTTGTAGGCTATAAATCCTCCCATAACTGGTATTGGTTGCATATCACCGTTGTTATCTGGAGCAGCATCTAACCCTTGACCTCTTAAATCGTTTATATAATGTGCAATACCAAATCCATAGGTATATCCAAATCTAACATCATCATTAATTTCATTTCTATCTAAAAATTTAACGATACCTGAAATTTCTGCACCTCCACTTGTTTTACTTTTAATAGCGTTTGAACTGGCGTTTGTATACGACATATTTTTCAAGATACCTGTTAACCTAAGGTTTCCCCAGTTTCCATTTTTTTGTATGTATACTATTAAATCTGGAACATATTGAAAAGCCATACTATCATCTATATTAACATCATAGGGTGTATAATCTTCATTATGAGTTTCTAGAGCTACTGCAAAAGAATACTTATTATTTATGGACTGTGTATATCTAATCATTGGGTTTCTTGGTCCTGCAATACTATTGGGACCTTCAAAATCTACTTGTACAGGAAAAGCAGATGTGTTTTTCATAGTACTCCACGTTTGACCAATTAAAAACCCTTTATATTCTCCGTAAGCATGACGCAAATGTGGCACAAAACTGGTTGCAGCTTCTGTGTTAAAAAAATCCATTTCTACATAGATGTGAATTTTCTCAGTATCTGATACTTCATACTTACCATCTACGGCAAGTCGTGTTTGTCTAGCATCTAAAAAACTACGAGGTTTTTCTTCACGCAAGGTTGGATAAATCGGAATTTTACTAGGATAAAACTCGCTAGTATTTTGAATATTACCTAAATCCAATCCACCTATTAACTTAATATAGCCGATAAAATCGAGGGATATTTTTTTCGATTTCTTATTATCTGAATAGCTAATTCTTTTATCGCGAACCGGAATCGGATCCTGATTGTCTTTTGTAATATTATGTTGCTTTAGCGCTACTGTATCCTTGTAATTTTGAGCATAAGCAGAAGAACAAAGCATAGAAAAACAGAACACTATTAACACCTTAAATTTGATTGACATTTTTTTGTTGTAAGAAGTGATAAAATCTTTAATATTTTTTAATTGCTTTAAAGATTATCTACAGGCAAAACTAACCCTCTAACAAAGTCCCTTAGATGACCTAGGTCAGTTTAATATAAAAACGTGTGTATGATTTTGTTCCTATAATATATAAAACAACAAATGCTCCAATTAATCATATAATTAATTGGAGCATATTAGTATGAATCCTTTTATACCTATTGAAAATCTGAAGCTTTAAATGGGTACTTTCTTGGTGTTTTTTGAATTATATACCTGTTTATAGAAGATGAAAAGAAAGAAGGAGATTTAGAAAGGCCATAACCATTATCAGGCAATCAAATGTGGATAGCTGCTCTCAAATTCTTGCTGAAAATTTGATGGAATTGTCTTGTGAAAACGAACGCCTTGGCAATTATTAAATTTCAAAAACGACTGTAATTCTTTGT
>NZ_JBPOGG010000033.1:0-4897 GCF_051251825.1 Nonlabens sp.
GTTATTCAGTTTTTGGGTTGTGTAGAATCAATTCAATTGAATATGATCCAATTACACTTTACAAAATTAACCTTAGAGTTAGCAACAGAAAATAATTGTTGTATAAGTGTTAATTCCTATTGTATAGGTAGAGAAAGCTGAGGTCTTGGTGTTTTTTTTTCTTGTGTCGCTCGTCGATAAGTTCAATAATAGAACTGACTTACGAACTATACACCTCAAAATAAAATCGTTGAAATGCGTCCTTTTTGACACTAAGTGTAACATTAATTTTTCTTGACCTAGAAGATAATTTCAGCTCTTTAATCGAGCTCAAGCAAAAAGAAAATACTAGTTAGGTTTTACTCTATATGTAATTCTTCTATTAGTAATTACGGTATAGCCTTTGACCGTACTTAATGGAGAAAATTCAGATGTTGAGTTGGCTAAAGTTGCCGTTGTAGTTATCGTTTTTCCTAACGATATACCGGAAGGCAATGGAATACTAAATTTAAACTTATTAGTATTGTCCGTGTTATTGTCTTCGTCCGTATAGGTAGTACTGTTTGATTCCAAATCTGTAGCAGAGCCTTCTACCATAGTATTAAGGTAGCGTTGCCCCTCTCCGTAGTCATATGTCAATCCTAGTGTATTATCACCAATAGTTGCCGTACCTTCATTAATATCTGTAGCAAACAGCTCTATAGTTGCTCCTGGTCTTGACCATCCTTCTACTATCAAGTTTGTTCCTGAAACATACGCCCCAGTAATTATGGGGAAGTTCAACAAGCCATTTGGACCATTGTCACTATCTCCTGAATCATTAATTGTTACACCATCATCATTTAAATCAATACCCAAAGCATCAACAACGGTACCGTTCGCGTAAATGGAGTTTTGACTTATTAAATTTGATGTACCGTCAACAATTGCAATACCTGCGCCACCATTTTGATAAATAATATTATTAGAAATAGATGAATCATCACTTTCTATCTTAATTGCCATTTGTTGTGGATTTCCTTGACAATCACCTCCATCTTGCCCTGAAGTTGTTAAGGAATTTTCTGTTATTACAACACCGGTTACTTTATCTTCTACATCGATTGCAGTGGAAGCTGATGCTTCTATTAGATTTTGTTGAATAACTACACCTGAACCATCTTCCAGTAAAATAGCGTCATCACATGGTGAACTACCATTATCTTCAAAATGGTTATTTTGAATTAAACTTGAACTACCACCATCTATTAATACTGCTGATTCTAAAATTGTTGCAAGATAATTTCCATTTACATTAATTTGCCCATCTTTATTTTCTACACCAACATCTATATCTCCCGAATTATTACCTAATGCATTCACGCCAATTAAATTCTGGGTAATTTCTATTGAACCATCTTCTACAACTATGGCTGAAGACTTATCTGAAAAAATCGCTAAATTTCTTATAATCACATTATCACCCTCATTAATGAAAACGTCGCCATCTTCTCGATGAACTTGAATTTCCGGTCTTTCATATGTTGGTAATATAGCATTGGAAATACCTACCGTATCACCACCTGAACCCACTACACCTGTATTTGTATCACCAGAATATGCTGTTTGCGTTCTACCATCTATAATGGTAGTACTACCTGTTATTACCGATAGAGGATCATTTTTAGAAATTTCAATATCAAAGTAACCATTTGTGAAATTAACATCTGCGGTTCTGCCAAAAGAATCACCTGTGGGTGGTATCATGAAAATTGAGACATCTTCTCCTGCGGCCGGGTCAAAGATTGAATTAGATTCTATATCCAGACCTGCTTCTCCTAAAGTATTACTATTCAAAATAAATTGTTCTAATGAACCTTGACCAAGTACATTCGTGTTTACGATTGTATTAAAATTATATCCAAAATCAATATTTGCAACACCACTACTGGCTATACTAACTAAAGATAAACTTTGGGAATCATCAAATACGCCTAATGCCGAATCACTAAAAGCCGTGGGGTCTGCACCACCTATTTCATTTAAAACCTCTATAATATTTGAAACTTCGCCATAAGTCCTAAAAGTCTGTACAGGAACACAGGTTGTGCAGTTTATACCATTATCCCTATTCGATCTTACTGTAGAGTTTACCAATTTTACATAGTAATCTCCATCTGCCATACCTCCAAAACTGTAATCTCCACTAACTTTTGAAGTTGTTCTTCGTACAAAAGTCCCATCGCTTTCGTATAATTCTACAATAGCGCTAGATATACCCACACCATTGGCATCGGTCATATTTCTACCTTGACCACCACCATAATTAACATCTTCAAAAACGGTACCCGCAATAAGATTAGAAGGCACCTTTAATACCACTGCCGCAGATATCAGGAAATCTTGACCAACATCTACATTTGCAGTAACCTGAGAATCTCCAGGAGAGATATAAGTAGAAATATCATACGTATCTAAATCAACGCCATATGTTGTATTTATATTATAATCTGGTGTTGTAGTATTATCATACATGGTAGAATTGTATGCATTATTCCCTGTTTGACCACCATCTCCGGATAAAGTAAAATCTTGATTTGCCTGATTCGTTATCGATAATCGTTCCCCGTTAGGATTAGTAGTACCAGAACTATTACCGTCTAAAGTTGAATCTCCTTCCCATGATAAAAATGAAGCTTTTGCTCCTGCACCGGCAATTGCATAAAAACTATCCAGTGTAAATGAGTTACCATCATTGCTTAAACCATCAAAACCTTGATATAGGTTAATGTTTACTGCAGGAAGATTAGGGTCTTCATAAAAAACAAATAGTGTCCAACCTCCTAATACAGTTGCCGATGAACAATAGGTATTTGAGTTATCTACGGATAAACCAGAAAAATCAAAAACGTTAGTTGACGGATCTGCTACACCCGCTACAATATCCGTGACATCACTAACATAGCCATAAAAATTTCTATTGGTAAGTGTTGTTTGATACTGAAAATTAGCGTTAACAGTTTGTCCTTCAAAAGTTACACTACCATCAACTACTGTACTTGAATGAGCCCAATACAAATATGCCTTTTTTATTGTACCTGTGTTTGGTATAGGCGCAATTAATGTATTTGATGATGATGTTGTTATAGAACAAGCATCCGTATTGTTATCATTTGTTCTTAATGAACCACCTGTTGTAGAATAATCATAATACCCATCAAACTCTTGAAATAGTGTTAATGGATCATTGGCTAAAATTTGAGAATTTATATAACCATTGGCAGTATCACTATAATCTACAGTAGCGTATTGGGCTGTTGCATCAGAAAATCCAACAGTAAAAAATTCTACTAACTCTGGTACCCCATCATCCACGATAGGTACTGAAAAAGTTTGAACATTACCCACCTCACCCGTAAAAGTCAGTGTACCGTTTACGGAAATATAATCACTACCATTATTTGCAGTACCATCACTTACCATATACTCTACGGTAAACGGAGTTTCAACAAAGCCAAAAAACCAACTAAAACCATGACGGTCACGAACATGAGTCACGGTAAATATAGCACTACCAGAGTCTTCATCTACGTATACATCTTCTACCACAATCTTTGGTCCTGGAGGAGAACAACTAACAGTTGCTTGCCAACCGTTACCAGTAGTGTTGTTGTTAGACGTAAACCTAAATGTTAAACATCCATTAGCATTGGTTGCAAAAATTTGTGTTGGTACATTATCATTATCATACTGCCCTATTAAAGTGGCTCCGGTATTATTACCATCATACACATAAAGAATATCACCTGATATAACATCAAACTGGTCAAAATTTACCTGAGTATAATTGTCCGCAGTATCTGGACAGATGGTATACACTAAATCTTCATTATCGGAATAATTACTTATACCACCAGAATCTAAAAATATATCATCACAAGTAGTTGCAGAGCCCCCATCTGTAATAATTAAGGCATCATTAGCTAAAATTGTACCAATGGCCGTATCTGTAATATCTACATTGGGATTTGAGGTTGACGTAAAAGAAAAACTAAAAGTTTCATCGCCTTCAAATATGGTGTCATCGGTTATAAAAATAGTTATAGTTTCCGTATCCCAAATGGTTCCATCAAAATTTAAGGTTCCGCTTGATGCCGTATAATCTTGACCTGAGGTTGCAGATATATTAGTTGTTGTATAATTAACACTATAAGGTCCGCTAGCAGCACTACCACCATGTCTTACGGTGAAGGTTGCCGTACCAGCATTTTCATTTACAGTAACGTCATCAACAAGTACTTCTGACCCAAAAGTGGCACTAAATTGAACATTATCAATAAAAATGGTATCATTATTTTCCCAAGTTGTATCACCACGATAAAATATGATAGCAGGATTAGAAGCGATTTCGGCAGCCGTTAAATTATAGGTTAACGAACCTGTTCCACCATTAATTCTTTGAACAAAACCCCATTGATTAGTATCTGCATTATATATATACACGTCTATTGCCTCACCTCCTGCAGAATTGGCATCATAATCTAAAGTTAAGGTAGCGGATGAAGCCCCTGCTAAAGGCACAAACCTATAGATATACCTATTATCTATATTTCTAAAACGTAACTGACCACCAGTAATTTGTATTCGACCACCCCAAGCATTACCGTCATCTCCACTTTCAATCCAATCAGAACTGAAATTTTGAGTTCCTTCATTACTTCCGTAAAAAGTGCTTGTAAAAGTATCCAAATAGGTTTCCTGTGCAACCAGCTGAAATGAGAACAGCAGCGCTACAAAAATGTAAAGGAATTTTAAAGAGTTATACATCATTATATATATCTACAAATAACCTAGTTTCTTTGTCAATAGAATTCATTGACCTTCTAACCAGGCAAATATATCTGTATATAAATTGTTAGTGTAAATATTGTTGTGTAAG
>NZ_JBPOGG010000034.1:0-4294 GCF_051251825.1 Nonlabens sp.
AGCCGCGTTCGATCCAGCTTATTCTTCTTACTCTCGAAAAAAACCAGCTTATGTTACGCTTAAAGATGGCACCAAATGGGAAGCCGACATTAAAGATGTAGATCGTAAGAAAGGTCAGATTAATGAAATCAAGTTTATTAAGCCAGATGGCGAAAAGGTTCGTGTTAAAGCGGAAGAAATTGTTGATTTGTATATGGCACCTTCTGGGCTAGAGAAGCTCAACAACCAAAGTAACTTCATGAATGATGCTACTAAGTGGGGTAAAACGGATGCTTCTAAATACATGAACAAAGGGTATACCATGTATACTAACCAAATGGTTTCTTTGAAAAATAAAAAGAAAGAAGAAGAATACTTAATGCAAGTTGTCAATCCTAAATACAGTCAGTTTATTGAAGTATATTCTGATCCATGGGCTAAGCAGACTGCTAGCATCGGAATTGGTGGTATGAAATTAGCTGGAGGTATAGCTAAGTCCTATTACATTAAGAAAGGTGATGAAAAGGTATTATGGCTGACTAAAAAGGACTTCGATGAGCATTTTGAGTCTTTATTCATGGATAATGATAAATTCAAAGCTAAATATGGTGGCGAAAAATTTAAGTGGAGTTTGTTAGGTGTATATATTTTAGATTACACTGAGTTTCTTTTGGAAGATAGCAAATAGAGTTCTTAGATAGTTAACCGCTAGTATAGAATACAAGGCTGCAATCATTTGTGATTGCGGCCTTTTTTATGGTTTTTAAATTGTCAATTATTTAAATATTTGATAATCTGCAATGTGCAGTGTTCTTTTTGTGAATGGCCTTTATTTGTGGTGTAATATAAAACCAGAAAGTATTGGATTTTTCAGTTGTAGTAATGTATTTGGGCTTCACTTTGGCCGCATACTCCGTTGTAGGAAATGATACTATACAAACCTTAGGTACATTTCTAAGTTCCAATGAAAGAAAGAAATGGTGGGTACTTTGGTTGTTTGCCGGAGGTATTCTGGCGGGAACCCTAATTTATGGTTACATGACACACAATGGGGATGTCTCTTATGGTAGGTTGGCCAAATACCCCATGCCAGACCCATTTTCTTGGTATTATTTGTTGCCACCTGTAATTCTAATGCTATTAACCCGTACCGGTATTCCGGTAAGTACATCTTTCTTAATTCTTACTTTTTTCAATGAGAAAAATTTAAATAGTATGGTCATCAAATCACTCTCTGGCTACGGAGTGGCATTTGTTGCGGCAATTATGCTCTATTTGGCTATATCCCGATTAGTGGAGAGGAAGTTTATAGAAAGGCCTATTACGGATAAAGAGGAGAAGATTTGGACTATATTACAATGGTGTTCCACCGGTTTTTTATGGTCACAATGGCTAATTCAGGATTTTGCTAACATTTATGTTTACCTGCCAAGAGAATTAGATATCTATTCTCTGATTTTTTCATTGGTAGTTATTTTGGGTTTACTGGCTTATATCATAGCTTCTAAAGGAGGTGCTATCCAAAGTATAATCAAATCCAAAACGAATACGGTAGATATTCGGTCAGCAACAATTATAGATTTTGTATACGGTATAGTTCTCTTTTACTTTAAGGAATTGAACAATGTGCCAATGAGTACAACTTGGGTGTTCCTTGGTATTTTGGCGGGTAGGGAAATAGCATTGAACTATATGCTCAGGAAAAACGAGCCTAGGGCCAAGATGTTTAAGTCATTGGGTATAGATCTCGTTAAGGTGGTTATTGGTCTTGTGGTAAGTATCGTTTTGGTGTTCGCTGTAAAATTTTTGGCAACGTCTATTTAATTTTAATTAGGAATGAAACTCAGGTCACTATTTGTATTCGTTGTTTTGTTGGGTGAAACCAGTATTGCGCAGGTATCTAATTCGGATGGTGATGAAAAGGGAATTAATATTGCGGACTTAGTTGAAATGTCTGGGGATTGGTTTATTGCCTACCGTGATGGTGTAAAACAGGTTCAAGCAGATGAGACATTGCCCGCGGTAAATGAACACACAAGTAGTTTTGTGTTAAAACGAAGTTACTTTACTCTAAAAAAGGATCTGAACGACGTTTTTTCTGTTCGTTATACCATGGATCTTACTATTGATAATGAGGGTGATGATGCCGGTAACGTAGAAACACGGCTTAAATATCTTTATTTAATGACTAAGCCTAAGCTTAATAGTAAGTTGTTTACCAGTACAGCTATTGAGGTGGGTATGGTGCATAGGCCATGGTTAGATTATGAGCAAAAAATGAACACATATAGAGTTCAGGATAACATGTTTATTGAGCGTAATAGAATATTTAACTCGGCAGATTTTGGACTTACGGTATCGGGGAATATTGGTCCTAAAATGGATGATGGTTTTTTAAAGGATGTAAATGGTGTCATGAAAGGAAAGTATGCGAGTTACTCTTTAGGTATCTACAACGGTGGCGGTTATTCTGGTATAGAAAAGAATACTAATAAAGTAGTGGCGGGCCGTTTAACGGTACGTCCGTTTGCTAACTCTCTGCCGCAATTACAAGTAAGTGGCTATTTTAATAGAGGAAAGGGTAATAGTGAGTTTTCTCCAGACTTCAATCAGGTTTTAGGTTTTTTGGCATTTACAGAAAAGCAATATAAATTAACGGCTCAATTACATGATGGCGTTGGTGATTTTAGAGCAAGATATATTGACTCTAATGACCCTTCTCGTGCTTTAAAAAATCATGGGTATAGTTTCTTTGGAGAGTATAGGTTTGGTAGAAGTCCATTTTCCTTATGGGGTCGTTTAGATGAATTTAAAGTAGAAGAGATAGATGAACGAACACAAAGAATTATTGGAGGACTTACCTATAGGGTAAATAAAATGATTCGTCTTATTTTAAATACGGAGCATACTACCGTAGATAACAATACAGAAGATACGTACGAGCTTAACCTAGAAATATCATTCTAAAAACAATTACTATGGACTGCATACTTTTTCCTACAGATTTTTCGGAAGTTTCAATGAACGCCTTTTTGTATGCGGTAGAGTATGCGAAAAAGACCGAAAAGAAAATTATCGTTTTCCATGCCTATAATCTTGAAACGGAAACTTCCGAAGAAGAACAGAAGCTGTATGAAAAGCTGGATATACAGAATTTTAGAAATAAAAAAGAGACTTTTCCTCCATTCGAAAAAATACTTAAAAAATCAAAGGTAGATAGTCTAAAGGTGAAATATGTAGTTCGGGAAGGTGATTTCATTGAAACGTTTACCCAGTATATAGAAAAAAGGGAAGATAAGATAGATGTTGTTGTTATGGGTACCCAGATCAGTAAAAGTGGGCTATTTCAGCTGTTTACGGAAACCAGTACCTTGAAGATATTAGATGAAATACATAAACCGGTCGTTGTGGTGCCGGGGAATGCAAGATTTGATGGGGATTTAGATAATATTTTATTCTTGGTGGACTATCAAGAAGATGAGAAAGAACCATTAGAAGATTTGATAAAGGAATCCAAAAGTTTTAAAGCAAAATTACATGTAGTCCATTTTGATTTGGCCCATGGTGATTCTATTGTACCAATGATGGATCGCTTTAAAGCTTCATTAAAAAATCATGATGTTAGCAATGTTACGTTCAAGACCATAGATTCTATAGATATTAAAAAGTCGTTGTTGGACTATTGTATCGAAAATGAAATAGATATGGTTTGTCTGATCAATCACAAGCGTAATTTTTACCAACGCTTGTTTACCTATAGTCTTACTGAAGATTTAATACGAAATATTAATACGCCCGTAATGGCTATATATAGGGATTAGAAACAAGAAATTTAAGTTAAGTCTGTTGAGGACATTGGGTAGATAGAGGTTTACCTAATTTAAAAACCCATATTCAGTGAAGAATATGGGTTTTAGCGTATTTGAAACCTAGTAAAATTGTTATTCTCTAAGGGCCATTGTATGTCCTTCGGAATCTGCTAATGTGCTTCCATCCTCAGAAGTCCTCATAGAGACAATTTGGCTCTCCATGTCCGTTCCGGGATATGATATGGTATAGGTGTCATTTTCATAACTCCATTTAAAGTCGGTTTTAAAAGTAATGCTACCGTTACTCTTTCGGTGGTATCGCCCTAGATAAGCATCATTAAATATCCACTCCTTGCGAACTGTTTCTGACTTAGCGGTTAGGCTGGCAGGAGCTACTTCTATATCTGACCAAATGCCGATTACCGGATCATCATTTTCGGGTATCTGTGTGCAGTTACTGACGAGTATGATGGATATTATTGCTAAAAATGAAAAGACTTTTTTCA